>NZ_JBIVVA010000002.1:283545-473623 GCF_044757465.1 Streptomyces sp. NPDC091279
GAGCCCATCAAGCGACCTCCGGGCATCGCCGCTAAGGGGCGCGGGGCTGTTTCGATATGCGGCTCCGCCGCGCGGGCGCGACGAGGTCCGCGAGCCCATCAAGCGACCTCCGGGCATCGCCGCTAAGGGGCGCGGGGCTGTTTCGATATGCGGCTCCGCCGCGCGGGCGCGACGAGGTCCGCGAGCCTATCGAGCCGCCTCCGGGCATCGCCGAAAAGGGGCGCGGGGAACGGCGCGACCAGCCACAACGCACCCGCACTCCACAACGCACCCGCACTCCACAACGCACCCGCACTCCACAACGCACCCGCAGACTGCTCACAGCGCGCACGGCAACGACGCACCCCAGGGGCGCGGGGAACTGCGCAAATCTCCACCGCCCCGCAGCCTCACTCACGCCCCCGCACGGACCGTCACCGTGGCCGCGCCGTGGACCCCCGAGGCACCAGAACCGGCGTCACCACAGGATGTGACCGCCCTTCCACCGGGCCCCCGCCCGCCCTCCCGAACAACGTTCGAGCAACCTCCGCCCCAAACCCATACACGTCATGACTCATCGCCGACAACGTCGGATGAGTGAGCCGGCACAACTGCGAGTCGTCCCACGCCAACAACGACACATCCCCCGGCACGGCAAGCCCCATCTCCGAGGCAACGGAGAGCCCAGCCACCGCCATGATGTCGTTGTCGTACACAATCGCCGTGGGCCGCCCCACACCCCCCGCCATCAACAACCCCCGCGTCGCCCGAGCCCCCGCCTCCCCGGAGTAATCCGTACTGACCTGCCACGCCCCGGCGAGCCCCACCGCTCCCGCCACTTCCTCGAACGCCGCCGCCCGGATCGCCGTATGCCCCAGCCCCGCCGCCCCACCCACCCGGGCGATCCGCCGATGCCCGAGCGCGGCCAAGTACCGCACAGCCTCCCGCACCGCCGTCGCGTCGTCCGTCCAGACCGCCGTGAGCCCCCCGGCCAACGACGGATGCCCGACCGCCACCACCGGCAGCCCGAGCCGCTCGGCAACGGCCACGCGCGGATCGTCGGCCCGCAGGTCGACCAGGATCGCCCCGCCGATCTGCCGCGCCCGCCACCACGTCTCCAGCAGCCCCGCCTCCTCCTTCACGCTCCGCACCAGCCGCAGCAGCAACGAGCAGGAGTGCTCCGTCAGCACACTCTCCACCCCGGACACGAACTCCATGTAGAAGGGTTCGAGCCCGAGCAGCCGGGCCGGCCGGCAGATCGCGAGCCCCACCACGTCCACCCGCGACCCCGCCAACGTCCGCGCCGTCGGATTCGGCGCCCACCCCAGCTCCCGCGCCGCCCGGAAGATCCGTTCCCGGGTCGCCTCGGACAGCCCCGGCTTGTGGTTGAAGGCGAGAGAGACGGCCCCCTTGGACACCCCGGCCCGCGCCGCGACCTCCTTGATGGTGACGCGGGCGCTCGTCACCGCAGGCTCTGCACGCAGTACAGCGCGGCCCGCACCGCGTCGGTATCCGCGACGGCGTCCCAGCCCCGCACCCCGATGGTGACCCGCTCCCCGGGCAGCAGCGTGACAAGACCCCGGTCGGCCCGCGCGTCCGGGTGCAGCCGGTCCGCCTGGAGCAGCAGATCCCGAACGAGGGTGTGGGCCGTCACCGTGACCCCGCCCGGCGCGACCGCCACGTCGAACTCCGGCCGCGGATAGGGGATGTCACGATCGGCGACCGGGAAGCGCACGGCCCGCAGCCCACCCGCGTCGGCGACCAGGAACTCCTTCGCCCCGTCGGGCACCAACTCCCGCGCCACAGGCACCTCGCCGACCGCACGCCCCGCCGCCCGGAAGGCCACCTCCTCCTCGCCGAGCACCGTGCCGTCGACGGACATCCGCCGCAGCCGCACCCTCCCGCTCCACACCCCGGCCGCCTGGTTGACCAGGGCCAGCACCAGCCCGCGCGGCCGTGGTTGCAGGGTGAGCAACCGGTCGGCGTACAGCCGCCGCAGCTCGTGGTAGAGCGGCTTCTCCCGCCCGTCGCCGTCGATCGCGGCCCAGGAGGTCACCGGCCAGCAGTCGTTGAGCTGCCACACCACCGTGCCCGCACACACCGGCCAGTGCGACCGCCAGTGCTCGATCCCGGCGGCGACGGCCCGAGCCTGCACGACCTGCGTCAGATAGTGCCAGCGGTCGAAGTCCCCGTCCGGCAGGGCGAAATGCCGGGCGAGCCCACGCGCCAGCTTGCCGTTGCCGTCGTCGGCCTTCTGGTGGTGCAGCATGCCGGGGGAGTCGGGCGCCAGTTCCTCACCGGGCAGCGCCCGCCGCAGCGTCGCGTACGCGGGCGGTGCCTGCCAGCCGAACTCCGCGACAAAACGCGGCACATCCCGCAGATAGTCGGCGTAGTCGGTGCGGTTCCACACCTCCCAGGAGTGGTGCGTGCCGTGCGCCGGATCGTTCGGATGGTGCTCCCACGAACCGGACCAGGGACTGCCCGCCGTGTACGGCCGCGTCGGGTCCAACTCGGCCACCACACGCGGGAGCACCCCCAGGTAGTACCCCTCGCCCCAGGACTCCCCGGCGAGCCCCGGCTCCCACCCCCAGTCCCGGAACCCCCACAGGTTCTCGTTGTTGCCGTTCCACAGCACCAGCGAGGGATGCGGCATCAGCCGGACGACGTTCTCCCGCGCCTCGGCCTCCACCTCCCCGCGCAACGGCTGCTCCTCCGGATACGCGGCGCACGCGAACGGGAAGTCCTGCCAGACCAGCAGCCCCAACTCGTCGCAGGCGTCGTAGAACTCGGCACTCTCATAGATCCCGCCGCCCCACACCCGCACCAGGTCCACGCCCGCGTCGGCGGCCTGCCGCAGCCGGGTCCGGTAGCGCTCGCGGGTGACGCGGGAGGGGAACACGTCGTCCGGAATCCAGTTGACCCCCCGCGCGAACAGCCGCTCCCCGTTGACGACGAGGGTGAACCCGGTGCCGTGCGCGTCGGCGGAGGTGTCCAGGACGACGTCCCGGAACCCGACCCGGCGCCGCCACCCGTCCAGCACCTCGTCCCCGTGCAGCAACGTCAACTCGACGTCGTACAGCGGCTGTTCCCCGTACCCGCGCGGCCACCACAGCCGCACGTCCGGCACCTCCAGACGTACGGTCCCGCTGGTCCCGTCGACCCCGGCCCGCACCCGCACCCCGCCGACCGTCGCCTCCACGGACAGGCCGGCCTCGACCCTCGTCCGCTCGACGTCGACCCTCAACTCGACGACGCCCCCGCTGCCGTGGACGGTCACCAGCGGACGCACCCGGGCGAGCCGCGCCGTCGACCAGTGCTCCAGCCGCACCGGCCGCCAGATCCCGGCCGTCACCAGGGTCGGCCCCCAGTCCCAGCCGAACGAGCAGGCCATCTTGCGCAGATACGGGTAGGGCTCGGCGTAGGCGGCGGGGCGTTCGCCGAGCCGGCCCCGGACCGCCTCGGCCTCGGTGTACGCGGAAGCGAACCGTACGGAGAGCCGCCCCGCGAGACCGGTCACGTCGAAGCGGTAGGAGCGGTGCATGTTCCTGGTCCGGCCCAACAGCCGCCCGTCGAGCCGGATCTCGGCGGCCGTGTCCAGGCCCTCGAAGACGAGGTCGCTCTGCTCGGGCCCGGCACTCGCCCGCAACTCGGTCTCGTAGACCCACTCCCGCCGCCCCACCCACGCCACCTCGGCCTCGGCGCGTCCGAGAAAGGGGTCCGGGATCACCCCGGCGGCCAGCAGATCGGTGTGCACGCACCCCGGCACCACGGCCGGCAGGGCAGCCCCCTCGTGGCGCAGGACCCAACCCTCGGTGAGCGGTGTCGCCTCCAGCATGGGCACTCCCTAAACCGTTCCAGTCCAGCAACCGGTCAGTTCTTCTCCACCTTGGCGAAATTCGGACTGTACCGGTTAAGAAAGCGCTGTCAGAGTGCCGAATCAGCCAACCCGCTGGTGCTCGTCCGTCCCCTGAACGGAGTTGACGCACATGCTCCGCCGTACTGTCCTCGCCCTCGCCGTGGGAGCCGCCCTGCTGGCCTCGGGGTGCACCGGCGCCGGAGGCTCGACCCGGGGCGCCGACGCCAAGGCACCCGACGACCCGGCCAAGGTGAGCGGCACCATCAAGGTCCTCACCGTGCGCACCGACCTCGTGCAGGACGGCACGATGAAGAAGTACGCCGCCGCGTTCAACAAGACCTATCCGAAGGTCAAGGTCGAGTTCGAGGCCCTCACCAATTACGAGGCCGAGGTCAAGATCCGGATGAACACCGAGAACTACGGTGACGTCCTGCTGATCCCGGCCGTCATCAAGAAGAACGACTATCCCAAGTTCTTCGCCTCCCTGGGCAGTTCGGCCGAGCGCGCCGAGACCTACCGCTTCACCGGCTTCACCTCCGTCGACGGCAAGGTCTACGGCCAGAGCCCGATCGGCGTGACCCCGGGCTTCGTCTACAACAAGAAGGTCTGGCGCGAGGCCGGCGTCACGCGCTGGCCCACCACCCCGGCGCAGTTCCTCGCCGACCTCAAGGCGATCAAGGCGAAGACCGACGCGGTGCCGTACTACACCAACTTCGCCGCCCAGTGGCCGCTGACCTCCTGGACCTACGTCGACGGCTCGGTCGGCTGCGACCGGGGCGCCACCACCCGGCTCGCCGACGGCGACCCCTGGGCCGAGGGCGCCGACCTGCGCGTCGGCGACACCCTGCTCTACGACATCGTTCACCAGGGCCTGGCCGAGAAGGACCCGAGCACCACCAACTGGGAGGCCTCCAAGCCGCGTCTCGCCAAGGGACAGATCGCCACCCAGTGGCTGGGCACCTGGGCGGTCATCCAGTTCCAGGACGCCGCGCGACAGGCCGGCACGGACCCCGACGACATCGGCTTCATGCCGTTCCCGGCCCAAGTGGACGGGAAATACTGCGCGGTTGTCGGCCCGGACTACAACCAGGCCGTCAATGTCCACTCCCCGCACAAGGAGGCCGCCCGCGCCTGGCTCGACTGGTTCACCGACAAGTCCGGCTACGCCGAGGACAACCTCGCGATCTCCCCGCTCAAGGACGCCCCCCTGCCCACGGTCCTCAAGCCGTACGAGGACGAGGGCGTGAAGTTCATCGAACTCGACGACTCCGAGGGCGCCGCCGTCAAGGAGATCGACGACCAGTCCGAGATCGGCCTCTACAAGCCCGACTACCGCCAGGACCTGGTCGACCTGGCCCGCGGCGCCCGCGAGGGAGACCTGAACGGCTTCCTCACCGGCCTGAGCGAGAAGTGGTCCCAGGCCCGCCGCACGGTGGACTCCCGATGACGGACACCGTCCGCACGCCCCCTGCCGCATCCACGACACCCCCGGTCACCTCCCGTCGCCCCCGCACCTGGCGGGCCCTCACGCCCTGGCTCTTTCTCCTCATCCCTCTGACGCTTCTGGTGGTCTTCACGTATGCGCCGATCATCAACATGGTCGCGTACAGCTTCACCGACTGGGACGGCGTCAGCCCCGAACTGCACTACACGGGCACCGGCAACTACACCGAACTCTTCACCCGCCCCGAGCTGTTCGAGGTGTTCTTCGTCAGCGGCTACTACCTGGCCGCCTCGGCGGTACAGATCGTCGTCGCCCTCTACTTCGCGACGATCCTGAGCTTCGACGTCCGCTTCCGGAACTTCTTCAAGGGCCTGCTGTTCTTCCCGTACCTGATCAACGGTGTGGCGATCGGCTTCGTCTTCCTCTACTTCTTCCAGGACGGCGGCACCCTCGACTCGGTCCTCGCGCTCTTCGGCCACCACAGCGACCACGCCTGGCTCGGCGACCCGGTCTCCGCGAACCTCTCGCTCGCCGGTGTCTCCGTGTGGCGCTACACGGGCCTCACCTTCGTGCTGTTCCTCGGCGCCATCCAGTCCATCCCGGGCGAGCTGTACGAGGCCGCCGAACTGGACGGGGCGAGCCGCTGGCAGCAGTTCCGCCACATCATCGCCCCCGGCATCAAGCCCGTGCTGACCCTCGCGGTGATCCTGTCGATCTCCGGGTCGCTGTCGGCGTTCGACATCCCGTACATCATGACCGGCGGGGCGACCGGCACCGAGACCTTCGTGATCCAGACCGTGAAGCTGGCCTTCCAGTTCAACAAGACGGGCCTCGCCTCGGCCGCCGCCGTGGTGCTGCTGCTGATCATCCTGGCGGTGACCTGGCTGCAACGGCGTCTCGTCCCCGACGACAGGGTGGACCTCGTATGACCCGCCGCGCACTGGCCCGCACCCTGGTCTACGCGTCCCTGATCGCAGCGGCACTGGTGGTCCTCCTCCCCCTGGGCGTGGTCCTGATGACCTCCCTCAAGTCGGCGAGAGAGGTGGCCAACGACAGCGGCGCCCTGACGCTCCCGGACGATCCGTTCGACCTCCACAACTACATGACGGCTTTTCAGGACGGCCGTATGCTTCTGTCCTTCGTGAACACGGCGTTCATCCTGGTGTTCTCGGTGGGAGGCACGGTCCTGATCGGCTCGATGGCCGCGTATGCCATCGACCGTTTCGCGTTCCGCCTGAAGAAACTGGTGGTGGCGCTCTTCCTGCTGGCGGCCCTGGTCCCTGGCGTCACCACGCAGGTGGCGACCTTCCAGATCGTCAACAGCTTCGGCATGTTCGACACCCGCTGGGCCCCGATCGCCCTCTACATGGGCACGGACATCGTCTCGATCTACATCTTTCTCCAGTTCGTCCGGTCCATCCCCACGTCCCTGGACGAGGCGGCCCGCCTGGACGGCGCCAACGCGTTCACCATCTACCGCAAGATCATCTTCCCGCTCCTGAAACCGGCGGTGGCGACGGTGGTGATCGTCAAGGGCATAGCCGTCTACAACGACTTCTACATCCCGTTCCTGTACATGCCGTCCGACGACCTTGGCGTGATCTCGACGTCCCTCTTCCGCTTCCGAGGCCCCTTCGGAGCCCACTGGGAGATCATCTCGGCGGGAACCATCCTGGTCATCCTCCCCACCCTGATCGTCTTCCTGGCCCTACAGCGCTACATCTACAACGGCTTCACCACCGGCGCGACAAGATGACACGCCACCTCAAGGGGACGCACGGCCCCTTCCAAAGGACGCCAGGACCGACGCCGAAAAGGGGCGCGGGGCTGTATCAATGTGCGGCTCCGCCGCGCGGCCGCGACCAGCCCCCACCGGCCCGCGCATCCGCACGGGCGTGCACCCTCCATCCCAGGGGCGCGGGGCTGTATCAATGTGCGGCTCCGCCGCGCGGCCGCGACCAGCCCCCACCGGGCCGGCACATCCGCACGGGCGTGCACCCCCCCATCTCAGGGGCGCGGGGAACTGCGCAAAACCCACAACGGACCCGCACTCTCCAGCACACCCGCACCCGCACCCGCACCCGCACCCTCAGCGCACCCGCACGGCCAAGGCACCCCCGCCCCGCCTCACGGCGCGGACGTGGTGAGCGCCTCCACCAGCACCGGAGTGACCAGCTCGACCTGCCACGCCCGCGCCCCGTGCCCGGCCAGCGCCTCCCCGATGGCCCCGGCGTCGACGAGCTGAGGCGGCTCCCAGCACACCCGCCGCACGGTATCCGGCGTGATCAGATTCTCCTGCGGCAGATTGAGCCGCTCGGCAAGAGCGGAGACCCCCGCGCGCGCGGCGGACAGCCGAGCCGCGGCGGCCGGGTCCTTGTCCGCCCAGGCGCGCGGCGGCGGCGGCCCCGTCACGGGCTGCCCGGGCTGCGGCAAGGCGCCGTCGGGCAACGCCTTGGCCCGATCCACCGCGGCCTGCCACTGCTCCAGCTGCCGCCGCCCCATCCGATGCCCGAACCCGTTCAGCGCGGACAGCGCGTGCACGGTGGCGGGAACGGCGAGCGCCGCCTCCACGATCGCCGCGTCCCCGAGCACCTTGCCCGGCGACACATCGCGCCGCTGCGCGATCCGGTCCCGGGTCTCCCACAGCTCCCGCACCACGGCCAACTGCCGCCTGCGCCGCACCTTGTGCATGCCGGACGTGCGCCGCCAGGGGTCCTTGCGCGGCTCGGGCGGCGGCGCGGACGCGATCGCGTCGAACTCCTGCCGGGCCCACTCCAGCTTGCCCTGCCGGTCCAGTTCCTTCTCCAGCGCGTCGCGCAGATCGACCAGCAGCTCCACGTCGAGCGCCGCGTACCGCAGCCAGGGTTCGGGCAGCGGGCGGGTCGACCAGTCGACGGCGGAGTGGCCCTTCTCCAGCACATAACCGAGGACGCCCTCGACCATCGCGCCGAGGCCGACCCGGGGGAACCCGGCGAGCCGTCCGGCCAGCTCGGTGTCGAAGAGCCGGGTGGGCACCATGCCTATCTCGCGCAGGCACGGCAGGTCCTGGGTGGCCGCGTGCAGCACCCACTCGACGCCGTCCAGGGCCGCGTCGAGCCCGGACAGGTCGGGGCAGCCGACGGGGTCGATGAGGGCCGTTCCGGCGCCTTCGCGGCGCAGCTGCACCAGATACGCGCGCTGCCCGTAGCGGTAGCCGGAGGCGCGCTCGGCGTCCACGGCGACGGGGCCGGTGCCGGCGGCGAAGGCGGCGATCACCTCGGCGAGGGCGTCCGCGTCGGTGACGACCGGCGGTACCCCCTCACGGGGTTCGAGCAGGGGCGTGGGCTCCGGGCCGGGCGCGGAGCCCGGGGTACCCGAATCAGAGGTCCCGCCGTCCGGAGGAGCGCCTCCGGCGGTTCGCAGTGAGCTGTCTGCTGCGGTCTCTTGGGCGTCGGTCACCTGTCAAGACTATCTGTGTATGGACGGCGCCCGTCGACGTAACGTTCCGTCGACGGGCGCCAAGGGGTCGCAAACCAGTCAGCTCGATGAACCGCGGGGTTCACGGAGGTGGGGGAGGGGGCGGGGTCAGGGGCGGAGGCCGTTCATCTCCGTGAACGGGGTGTCGGTCAGTGGATGATGCCGGTGCGCAGGGCCACCGCGACCATGCCGGCCCGGTCACCCGTGCCGAGCTTGCGCGCGATGCGGGCGAGGTGGCTCTTGACGGTCAGCGCGGACAGGCCCATCGAGACGCCGATGGCCTTGTTGGACTGTCCCTCGGCGACCAGGCGCAGCACCTCGACCTCACGGCCGGAGAGTTCGCGGTAGCCGCCCGGGTGGCTCGGGGCGCCCGGGGGGCGGCGGTGCATCCGGGGTCCGGCGCCGATGGGGGCGGCGCCGGGTCGGCTGGGGAGTCCGACGTTGGTACGGGTGCCGGTGACGACGTATCCCTTGACGCCGCCGGCGAGAGCGTTGCGGACGGCGCCGATGTCGTCGGCGGCGGAGAGGGCGAGGCCGTTGGGCCAGCCCGCGGCGCGGGTCTCCGAGAGGAGCGTGAGGCCGGAGCCGTCGGGGAGGTGGACGTCGGCGACACAGATGTCGCGGGGGTTGCCGATGCGGGGACGAGCCTCCGCGACGGACGAGGCCTCGATGACGTCGCGAACACCGAGCGCCCACAGGTGGCGGGTGACGGTGGAGCGGACGCGGGGGTCGGCCACGACCACCATGGCGGTCGGCTTGTTCGGGCGGTAGGCGACCAGGCTTGCGGGCTGCTCAAGGAGAACGGACACCAGGCCTCCTGGGGTGCGGGACGGCTTTGAAGGTCACAGACGTCTTCGGCACCGAACCCGGAGTCCTTTAGAGAAAGATCACGATCTAGTGAGTAACAATTAGTGCAATTCGGACACGCGATCGATCGTTCGGCGCGCGAATCGGTTCGTTCGAGATCTCGGTCTGACTGAAAGTGGCCGTATCGACAAAGAGACGGTCAACACTCGGGTCAGTGCGACTGAGGACCCCGACGTTGGGGCAGCGCCACCACCGACGCGTCACCGGGACCGGCCGGCGGCAGCCCGCCGACCTGGGCCAGCAGATCGCACCAGGACGCCAGGTGCGCCGCCGTGTCCGGCACCCCGCCCAGGCCCTCGCGCGGCGTCCAGGAGGCCCGGATCTCGATCTGTGAGGTGGCCGGCCGCTCCGACAGCCCGCCGAAGTAGTGCGAACTCGCCCGCGTCACCGTCCCGCTCGGCTCCCCGCAGGACAGCCCGCGCCCCTGGAGCGCGCCGGTCAGCCACGACCAGCACACCTCGGGCAGCAGCGGATCGGCGGCCATCTCCGCCTCCAGCTCCGCGCGCACCAGCGTCACCAGCCGGAAGGAACCCCGCCAGGCGTCGTGCCCGGCCGGGTCGTGCAACAGCACCAGACGCCCGTCGGCCAGATCGTCGTCGTCGTCGACGACGGTCGCCTCCAGCGCGTACGCGAAGGGCGCCAGGCGCTGCGGGGCCCGGGTGGGCTCGATCTCGATCTGGGGCCGCAGCCGCGCGGCGCGCAGCGCCTCGACAGCGGTCCGGAACGCGGGTGGGGCCGTACTGCCCGCATGTCCTTCTCCCTCCCCCATGCCGTTCTTTCCGTCAGCGCCGTCCGAGAGTCGTCCCTGAGCCGCAGCCATGCCGGAAGATTAGGGGACCCGCGCCCCGGCGCGGGCCAGACACCCCGGCTCGCGGGCGCCGTGGGCGAGGTCACCGGCGCCGAACCCGTCGAAACCCGGCACCGGCCTCGTGGGAGACTCTCTGCGTGAGTGTCAACGACAGCCCCACCACGGGCCAGCCGCCGTCCGCCACCTATGACTCCGCCTTCCTGAAGGCCTGTCGGCGGGAACCTGTGCCGCACACTCCCGTCTGGTTCATGCGACAGGCGGGACGCTCGTTGCCTGAGTACCGCAAGGTGCGCCAGGGCATCCCGATGCTGGAGTCCTGCATGCGGCCCGAGCTGGTCACCGAGATCACGCTCCAGCCCGTGCGCCGGCACCACGTGGACGCGGCGATCTACTTCAGCGACATCGTCGTCCCGCTCAAGGCCATCGGGATCGACCTCGACATCAAGCCGGGCGTCGGACCCGTCGTCGAGCAGCCCGTGCGCACCCGCGCCGACCTGGAGCGGCTGCGCGACCTCACCCCCGAGGACGTCTCGTACGTCACCGAGGCGATCGGGCTGCTCACCCGGGAGCTGGGCGCCACCCCCCTGATCGGCTTCGCCGGGGCGCCGTTCACCCTGGCGAGCTACCTCGTCGAGGGCGGCCCGTCGCGGACCTACGAGAACGCCAAGGCCATGATGTACGGCGACCCGCAGCTCTGGGCCGACCTGCTCGACCGGCTCGCGGCGATCACCTCCGTCTTCCTCCAGGTGCAGATCGAGGCCGGGGCCAGCGCCGTCCAGCTCTTCGACTCGTGGGCCGGCGCGCTGGCCCCCGTCGACTACCGGCGCTCGGTGATGCCCGCCTCCGCCAAGGTGTTCGACGCCGTCGCCGGATACGGCGTCCCGCGCATCCACTTCGGCGTCGGCACCGGTGAGCTGCTGGGGCTGATGGGCGAGGCCGGCGCGGACGTCGTCGGCGTCGACTGGCGGGTGCCGCTCGACGAGGCCGTCCGCCGGGTCGGCCCCGGCAAGGCGTTGCAGGGCAACCTCGACCCGACGGTCCTGTTCGCCGGCACCGAGGCGGTCGAGGCCAAGACGCGCGAGGTGCTGGACAGCGCGGCGGGCCTCGAAGGCCACGTCTTCAACCTAGGCCACGGCGTGATGCCGTCCACCGACCCCGACTCCCTCACCCGGCTCGTGGACCACGTCCACACGCTGACGGCGAAGTAGTCGGAGGCGGTCACCAGGAGGGCCGGTTCCGCGCGCGTCTGCCGAAGAGCAGGCCGCGCGGTTCCGGCGGGGGCGGGGTGCCCCGGCGCAGCGGCCAGGCGATCAGCATGCCGACGAGGAACCCGACGACGTGCGCCGCGTACGCCACCGTTCCGGCCGCGTCCAAGACTCCGTCGCCGGACGAGTAGAACGCCTGGAGCACGAACCAGAAGCCCAGCACCAGCCAGGCCGGCAGCCGCAGCGGCAGGAACACCAGGAACGGCACCAGGACCCACACCCTGGCCTTCGGATACAGCACCAGATAGGCGCCCAGGACCCCCGCGATCGCCCCCGAGGCGCCGATCAGCGGGTCGGCGGAGTCGGAGTTGAGCAGCGCGAAGCCGTAGGAGGCCGCGTAGCCGCAGACGACATAGAAGAGCGCGAAACGGATGTGTCCCATCCGGTCCTCGACGTTGTTGCCGAAGATCAGCAGGAACAGCATGTTGCCCAGCAGGTGCAGCCAGCCGCCGTGCAGGAACATCGAGGTGAGCACGGACAGCGCCGGGGACTTGTCGTAGGTCGGCGGCGCCACCACGCACCCGCCGCCGTGCACGCCCGTGCCGATCTCGCCGTTCGGCACCAGCTGCGGGAACTGATGGTGGATCAACTCTCTTGGTATGAGCGCGTAATGGTCCATGAACGCCTGGAGATGGCAGGTCTGCGACAACGTGCTGTCGCCCGCCACCGACCCCGCGAGGCCGGGCAGATAGAGGAAGACCAGGACGTTCGCGAAGATCAGCGCATACGTCACATACGGCGTGCGGCGCACGGGGTTGACGTCATGGACGGGGATGACCACACAGAAGTAGTGCCCGCGCTGCGCCGGGCGAACCGGTGAACGCGCCCCTCCGCCACCGCGTATGTCTCCTCAACCGCTCGCGGCACGGGGAAGGCGCGTCGCGGGGACGACGTGAGGATCAGACGATGAACGACCGAGGCACCCCCATGATGCAGGCGCTGCCGGACGGCGAGGCGGAGATCTCGCTCGTGCTCCGGCTGCCCTGGGAGGACGTGGCCAGGCTGGGCCAGGAGGCCGGACGGCTCGCCGCCCAGCTGCACCGGCCGGTCACCCTCGACGAGGCGGTGAGCAACCGGCTGCGCTCCACCCGGCCCGCCGCCAGCCACGCCACACCGGCAGGAGAGCAGCCGAGCGCGGTGCCGCCCGCCGCGGCCGTCTCCTCGCTGCCACCCCGCCCGCCCGCCGAACAGGCGCGCCAGGCCATCGAGAGGATCAACGGCTCGGCCTAGGACCCGCCCGCTCAGGTTCCCCGCACTTTTGTCGCGGCCTTGCGGGCGGCCACCAGCACCGGGTCCCACACCGGGGAGAACGGCGGCGCGTACCCCAGGTCGAGGGCCGTCATCTGCTCCACCGTCATCCGGGCCGTGAGGGCCACCGCCGCGATGTCCACGCGCTTGGCGGCGCCCTCACGGCCGACGATCTGCACACCGAGGAGCCGCCCGGTACGCCGTTCGGCGAGCATCTTGACGGTCATCGGGGACGCGTTCGGGTAGTAGCCCGCGCTGTTCGTCGACTCGACGGTCACCGTCTCGTAGCGCAGCCCCACCCGGTCGGCGTCCTTCTCGCGCAGTCCCGTACGGGCGATCTCCAGGTCGCACACCTTGCTGACCGCCGTACCGACGACGCCCGGGAAGGTCGCGTAACCGCCGCCGACGTTGCTGCCGATGACCTGGCCGTGCTTGTTGGCGTGCGTGCCCAGCGCGATGTGCCGCTCCTGCCCCGACACCAGGTCGAGCACCTCGACACAGTCGCCGCCCGCCCAGATGTTCGCGTGCCCGCGCACCCGCATCGCCAGGTCCGTCAGCAGCCCGCCGTGCGTCCCCAACGGCAGCCCGGCAGCCTTGGCCAACGTCGTCTCCGGCCGCACCCCGATCCCGAGGACCACCACGTCCGCCGGGTACGTGGCGTCCCGCGTGACCACCGCCCGCACCCGGCCGTCCTCGCCGGTCTCCAGGCGCGTCACCTCGGCGTCGTCGACCATCGTGATGCCGAGCCCGGTCATCGCCGTGTGCACCAGGCGGCCCATGTCCGGGTCGAGCGTGGACATCGGCTCGCTGCCCCGGTTGACGACCGTCACCTCGTAGCCGCGATGCAGGAGCGCCTCGGCCATCTCCACGCCGATGTAGCCCGCCCCGACGACCACGGCACGCCGGCCACGCGTGCGTGCCAGCGAGTCGAGCAGCGCCTGCCCGTCCTCCAGGGTCTGCACCCCGTGCACCCCGGCCGCGTCCATCCCCGGCAGCTCGGGCCGCACCGGCCGGGCACCGGTCGCGATCACGAGTTTGTCGAACGACGTCCAGGACTCCGCTCCGGAATCGACGTCACGCGCGCGTACCCGCCCGCCGGACACGTCGATCTCCGTGACCTCGGTGCGCATCCGCAGGTCGATGTCCCGGGCCCGGTGCTCCTCGGGCGTCCGCGCGATCAGGGCGTCCGGGCCCGCCACCTCGCCGCCCACCCAGTACGGGATGCCGCACGCCGAGTAGGAGCTGAAACGGCCCCGCTCGAACGCCACGATCTCCAACTCGTCCGGCCCCTTGAGCCGGCGCGCCCGCGACGCCGCGGACATCCCCGCGGCATCCCCACCGACCACCACCAGCCGCTCACGCGCGCCATTCATGTTCATGGCCCCACGCTACGGCGCCCTCTCCCTTGCCCCACCGGGCCCGCACCCCGACGCCAGCGACGTGCCGACGAGCGGCGCATCGGGCCCAGCCGCTGTCCGGGGCCGTCATCGGCGTCCTGTAGGCCCGTAACCCCCTGTCGCCACGGGAGTGCAGCGGGCGGTGGGGCCGAGCGCGGGCGAGGTGAGTGCCGTTGCCGGGTGGGGTGTTGAGCCCGGAGTGGCATCGGCGTCCGGCACGGTCAAGGGCGTTCGGCGTCGTCCGGCGGGTTCGTGGGTTCCGTCGGCGGGCGGCGGCGCAGGCGGGGGCGGGCCAGCTTGAGCCAGGCCCACACCAGGAGGGCCGTCGGCGCGGCGAACGGCAGGGCCGCGCCGACGGCCCAGGGCGATCCAGCGCAGAAACGTCAGGAAGGCGCCCCAGCCGCCCGCCGGCGCGTCCAGGAAGCCGGGCTGCTCCTCGGCGCCTCCTTCGCCTCACCGGCCGTCAGATCGAGCGTGACGGTCGCCAGCTCGACCCGGTCCTTCAGGGACGCCTGCCGGGCGAGCAGCGCCTCCAGGTCCGCCTCCCGGTCGCTCAACTGCTCCTCCAGCGCCACCACATCGCTCAGCTTCGTGGCCCGTTCCATCAGCGCGCGCACGCGTGTCACGCTCGCCCGCCGCGAGGTCACCCGGCTCTCCACGTCGACGACCTTGTCCGTGACGTCCCGCGCCCGCGCGGACCGCCCAAGGAGCACGCCCGCGCCCTGGAGGTCCGCGAGCACCGCGTCGTACTCAGCCACCGGCACGCGCAGGGTGACCGTGGTGTACGCGGGGCCGCCGTCGTCGCGGACGGTGCTCTCCTCGCCCACGTACCCGCCCGCGTCCCGCGTGGTCGTGCGGGCCGCGCGCAGCGCCTTGTCGACGTCCTCCACCCGCACGGTCAGCTCGGCGGTACGGATGATGTGACCCTCCGTCAACTCCGAGGCGGACGACTCCGCCTCGCCCCGGGCCGCCTTGTCGCCGCTGCCCAGGTCCTCCTGCGCGGCGGAGGTGCCGGAGGCGGAGCCGCCGCTTGTGTCGGAGTCGCCCGAACATCCCGTCAGCGCGAGCGCGGCCGCCAACAGCAGCCCCGACAGGGCGTGGACAGGGCCGGTGGAACGGCGTGTGCGCATCTGGAAGTACCCCCGAGGGCCCGGTGACCGACCGACGCTTCTTCGACGCCCGGACCCGCCGAAACGTTTGGCCCCCTGCGGTCCCGGTGCGATCACGGCCGGGACCGGTCCGGGACCCGTCCGGGACACGGGCCTCGCCGACCGGTTGTCAGTGCCGTCTGAGACGCTGGTGGCATGCGCGAAGTGGAGAGTGGAACGGGCCAGGGCCGGGTCGTCGTCGTGGGAGCGGGCATCGCGGGTCTGGCCGCCGCCCACAGGCTCCTGGAGCGCGGCGCGCGGGTCACCGTCGTGGAGGCCTCCGACCGGGTCGGCGGCAAGCTGCTGCCGGGCGAGATCGCCGGCGCCCGGGTGGACCTCGGCGCCGAATCGATGCTGGCCCGCAGGCCCGAAGGGGTCGCCCTGGCCCGTGAGGTGGGCCTCGCCGACGCCCTCACCCCACCGGCCACCGCGACCGCCTCCATCTGGACGCGCGGCGCCCTGCGCCCCATGCCCAAGGGCCACGTCATGGGCGTCCCCGGCACGGCGGCCGCCCTGGCCGGCGTTCTGTCCGACGAGGGTCTCGCCCGCATCGAGCGCGACGCCGAGCTGCCCCGCACCGAGGTCGGTGACGATGTCGCGGTCGGCGCGTACGTCGCCGAGCGCCTCGGCCGCGAGGTCGTCGACCGGCTCGTGGAGCCGCTGCTCGGCGGGGTCTACGCGGGCGACGCCTACCGGATCTCGCTGCGCTCCGCCGTCCCGCAGCTCTACCAGGCCGCGCGCGTGCACGACTCCCTGACCGAGGCGGTCCGCGAGATCCAGGCGAGGGCCGCGGCGGCCCAGCAGACCGGCCCGGTCTTCATGGGCCTGCGCGGCGGCATCGGCACCCTCCCGCCCGCCGTCGCCGACGCGGTACGCGCGCGGGGCGGCGAGATCCTCACCGGCACCCCGGTGAGCGAACTGCGCAGGACCACCGACGGGACCTGGCGCGTGATCACCGGCGAGCGGGTGCTGCACGCCGACGCGGTCGTCATCGCCGTTCCCGCACCGGCCGCCGCCGGTCTGCTGCGGGCCGAGGCGCCCGCCGCCGCGGCCGAGCTGGCCGGGATCGAGTACGCGTCCATGGCCCTGGTCACCCTCGCCTACCGGCGCGCCGACACCGCCCTCCCCGAAGGCAGCGGCTTCCTCGTGCCGCCCGTCGACGGACGCACCATCAAGGCGTCCACCTTCTCCTCCCGCAAGTGGGGCTGGGTCGACGACGAGAACCCCGACCTGCTCATCCTGCGCACCTCCGTCGGCCGCTACGGCGAGACGGAGATCCTCGGCCGGGACGACGCCGGTCTGGTCGACATCTCCCGTCACGACCTGCGCGAGGCCACCGGCCTGGACGCCACCCCCGTCGCCACCCGCGTCACCCGCTGGACCGACGGCCTGCCCCAGTACCCGGTCGGCCACCACGCGCGCGTGGCCCGCATCCGCGAGCACGTCGCCAAGCTCCCCGGCCTCGCCGTCTGCGGCGCCCCCTACGACGGCGTCGGCATCCCGGCCTGCATCGCCGGCGCGCACGCGGCCGTCGACCTGATCGGCGCCGTCCTGCCGGGTGTGCCCGGGCTCACCGCCGACCCGGTGCCGGACGCGCGCGAAGGGGCGGGAGAATAGCCGCATGAGTGACGACGCTCCCACCCCCGCCCCCGAGCGGATCGCGAACAAGGGCAAGCTGGCCAAGGACCTCAACGAGGCCATCCGCTACACCCTGTGGTCCGTCTTCAAGCTGAAGGACGTGCTCCCCGAGGACCGTACGGGCTACGCCGACGAGGTCCAGGAGCTGTTCGACCAGCTCGCCGCCAAGGACGTCACCGTCCGCGGCACGTACGACGTGTCCGGCCTGCGCGCCGACGCCGACCTCATGATCTGGTGGCACGCGGAGACCAGCGACCAGCTCCAGGAGGCGTACAACCTCTTCCGGCGCACCCGGCTCGGCCGCGCGCTTGAGCCGGTCTGGTCGAACATGGCGCTGCACCGCCCCGCCGAGTTCAACCGCTCGCACATCCCGGCGTTCCTCGCCGACGAGTCGCCCCGTGACTACGTCAGCGTGTACCCGTTCGTGCGCTCCTACGACTGGTACCTGCTGCCCGACGAGGACCGCCGCCGGATGCTCGCCGACCACGGCAAGATGGCCCGCGGCTTCCCGGACGTCCGCGCCAACACGGTCGCCTCGTTCTCGCTCGGCGACTACGAGTGGCTGCTCGCGTTCGAGGCGGACGAGCTGTACCGCATCGTCGACCTCATGCGTCACCTGCGTGCCTCCGAGGCCCGTATGCACGTCCGCGAGGAGGTCCCGTTCTACACGGGCCGCCGCAAGGCGATCGGCGACCTGGTCGCTGGCCTGGCCTGACACCCGAGTGCCCCGCGCCTCCCGAGGGAGGGCGGGGCACACGCCTGTCCTTGAGGTCACTCGGCCAGCTTGGCCTTCGGCTCCGCACGGCCCGCGCACGCCGCCCGCCGCTCGGGCAGGCGCCCCTCCAGCAGATACGCGTTCAGATGGTCGTTGACGCACCGGTTCGGGCCGCCCGCGATCCCGTGGGTCCCGGCGTCCCGCTCGGTCACCAACACCGAGTCCGCGAGCCGCCGTTGCAGCTCCAGCGCCCCCTGGTAGGGCGCGGCGGCATCCCGCTCGGCCGCCAGGATCAGCGTCGGCACCAGCTCACCCGGCCCGGTCCGCACGTCCAACGGCCGCTGCCGGGGCGCCGACCAGTAGGCGCACGGCAGGTTCATCCACACGTTGTCCCAGGTCTCGAACGGCGCCACGCGCGCGAGCCGCGTGTTGTCCCGGTCCCAGACCCGCCAGTCGGTCGGCCAGGGCGCGTCGTTGCACTCGACGGCCGTGTACACGGCGCTGGAGTTCTCCGCCTCGGCCGCCGCCTCCGGATGCGGACCCGCCTGTTCGATCAGCCGCTTCGGCTTCCCGTTCAGATAGTCGGAGAGGGCCTGCGCGCGGTGCGGCCAGTAGTCGTCGTAGTACCCGGCGCTCAGGAACGCCCCCTGCAACTGCGCGGGCCCCACCTTCCCGCCGGCCGGTTTTGCCGCGAGCCGCGCGCTCGCCTTCTCGTAGCTGAGCCGCACCTTCTCGGCCGTGTCGCCCAGGTGGTACACGTCGTCGTGGGCGGCGATCCACTCCCGGAAGTCCGCCCAGCGGCTCTCGAACGCGGCCGACTGATCGAGGTTGTTGCGGTACCAGACCTGCTCCGGGCTCGGGTCCACCGCCGCGTCGAACACCATGCGCCGCACGTGCGTCGGGAACATCGTCGCGTACAGCGCCCCGAAGTAGGTGCCGTACGACGCCCCCATGAACGTCAGCCGCGTCTCACCCAGCGCGGCCCGCAGGACGTCCAGGTCACGGGCGTTGTTGAGGGAGTTGTAGAACCGCAGCCCCGCGCCGCCGCGCTGGGCGCAGCCCCGCGCGTACGCCTTGGCCTGCGCGATCCGCTCCTTCTTGTACGCCTCCGAGGGATGGGTCGGTGACGGTGAGGGTGCCGTGAGGAAGCGCTTGGGGTCCTGGCAGGACAGCGGCGCCGACGGCGACACCCCGCGCGGGGCGTAGCCGACGAGGTCGTAGGCGGCGCCGATGCGCTTCCACTCCGGCAGCAGGCCGATCATCGGGAAGTACAGGCCGGAGCCGCCGGGCCCGCCGGGGTTGTAGACCAGGGCGCCCTGCCGGGGCACCCGGCGCTTGCTGTTGTGCGGGTCCTTGTGGGTGGCCGCGACCCGGCTGACCGTCAGCTTGATCTGCCGGCCGGTCGGGTGGGCGTAGTCGAGCGGGACGGAGACCGTGCCGCACTTCACGCTGCCCGGCAGCTCCTTGGCGTCGGGGCAGTCACCGAAGGTGATGCCCGCGTCGGCGGCCCGGGCTGACGCCACCGACACCCCGCGCAGTTCGACCGCGCCGGCCACGGCGGTCGAGCCGCCTGCCGGAGCGGCGGCGAGGGTGGTCAGCAGCAACGATCCGGCGGCCGAGTAGAGGGCGGGGGCTCTCATCGCGTGTCCCTTCGGTGCACGGTGGCAACAGAAAGGATGGTTCGTTCGACATCAGGCGAAGGCAAGCACCGCCCCGCCGGTGTCGCCCCCAATACCTCTATGCGCCCCCGGCGTGCCGCTCACGCCCGGCGGGTTCCCGGTGCCCGAAGGCCGCCCGCAGCTCCGGGTCACGCACCGCACGCACCCCGCGCACCGCGACCGAGGTGAGATACGTGCGGTCGTCGCAGGGCCGCGCCCGCCGGGCCAGCGAGCCCAGCAGCCGTTGCCCCGCCGGGGAGGCCCAGCGTGCGTACGGATGGATCTCGACGCGGGCGATGGCCAGGCAGCCCAGCGTCAGCACCAGCGGCAGCGTGAACCACAGGGCGACCAGGCCGCGCGCCAGGTCGGGACCGCCCGGCAGCAGCAGCGCCGTCGAGCCCAGCGCGAGGACCGCGCACGCCGCGTACCGCACCCCGAGGACGCCCGCCGCGATGCCGTCCCGGCCGTCGACCGGTACCGCGAGGCCCGCGCCGACCAGCCGTTCGCCGAGGCTGCCGACCGCCTCGGCCGAGGCCGCCGCGTCCCGCGCCGGGGCGATCCTGCGCTGCCCCTCGGGGCCGATCGCCCCTATCACCGACCGCTCGATGGCGTCCCGGCCGTGCGGGTCGACGACGGTGACCCAGCCGGTGCCGGCCAGCAGCAGGCGCCGTTGCCTGGCCATCGACACCATGGTCAGGTCGGCGACCCGGCGGGGGCCGCCGGACAGGAACGCCGCTTCGTAGAGGGTCAGACCGGGTGCCCGGGCATCCGGTTCGGCACCGGGGTCGACGGCGGCCGCGCGGACGGCGGCCAGGCACAGCCGGGTGCAGGCGGCACCGGCGGCGATCCACGCGAGCAGCAGAAGGGGGACCCAGAACATGCTGTGGTTCTATGCCAGCGGCCAGGTCGACGCCATCCCTTATTCACTATCCGGGACGGAGTGTTGCCGGTACGTGATGTTCCGTTCCCGGCTCAGGGGGTGGGCGCCGCCGGGGTCACCGGGACGACCTGACCCGGCTCGGCGGTCGGCCCCGGCGGAGCGGGCGCGTGGGTGAGCGGGGGAGCGCTGTCGGCGGCCAACTCCCCGGCCAGCGCGTCGAAATCGACGTATCCGGTGGCCTCCAGGATCTTGATGTGGTCGAGGACGGTGGCGTTGGCGTCGTCGGCGAGGGCGCGCACCAGCGAGTTGCGGGTCCCGGCGCGGACCTCCGCGACGAGGGCGAAGACCCGGCCGTGCGCGAGGCGCAGGATGTTCGCGAACTGGCGGTCGTAGTCGGTGCCTTGGGCTGTCGCGAGGGTGGAGAGCCACTGCTTCTGCTGGTCGTTGGGCTGGTTGGGCAGGTCGAGGCTCAGCCGCCCGGCCACGTCACGGACCCGCGCGTCCAGGAAGGTGTGCCCCTCCACCAAATGCTGGCCCGCCGTCCGCACGGCCTGTGTGGTGCCCTTCTGCTGGGCCTGCTGCCCGGCCGGAAGTTCCCACAGCCCGGCGAGCCTGACCTTGGTGACGAAGTCCCGGTCGAGCGCGGACAGCGGGCCGTACGGCGTCGACACCGTCTGCTCGTTCAGGAGGTCCGCGCCGGTGCCCGAGCGGTCGGCGTAGGACCAGATCGGGAAGACCAGCGCGAGCAGGGTCGCGGCCAGCCCGGTGATGATCAGCCCGGTGCCGCTGAAGACGCCTCGGCCGGTGATCGGGGGTCGCGGTCGCATGGCTGCCTCCAGGTACGGCACCGCACCCCGGTGGACTCGGGGCGCGGAGGGGCATATTACCGAGGTGCGGTGCCGGACCCGATACGCAGGGTCACCTGTCGCTCAACGCCCCAGCAGGACACGGCGGGTGGCCCGCGCCAGCCGCACCGCGGGCCGGCCCGACCGGGGTGCGGGCCCCGACCGCTCCAGCCACCATTCCCTCAACTCCCCTTGCGCCTCTGCCTCTTCGGGCCGCCCGGTGCGCAACAGGCGCTCGGCGAAGTCCAGCGCGTCCCGCCGGTAGCCGCCGGTCATCGGATGCCCCTGGGCGTACCCGAGGAACTCCGAGCGGTACAACGCCCCGAGGATCAGGGGCAGTTCGGGCGCGACCTTCGCCACGACGTCCGCCCGCTTCGCGGCCAGCGCCCGCGCCTGCACCCCGAGCCGTACCCCGTCGAACCCCTCGGGCACCGGCGTCCCCCCGACGAGCGCCGACAGCAACGCGGTCTGCGCGAGCGCGAGCCGCTGCCGCACCGGGTCCGGGACAACGGCCGCAAGGGCAGCGGGAGTTGAGGAGTCCCGCTCCGGGGGAACGATGGTGTCGGCGGCGGTGCCCGTGACGGTGACCGCCCGCTCCCGCAGCGTCCTGCCCCGCTCGACCGCCTCCCGTATCGCCGCCAACTCCCCTTCCAGCTCGGCCGGTTCGGGGAAGTTCTCGTCGCGCTCCAGCAGGACGCCCGGCGGGGACACCCGGGCGGCGAGGTCGGTCAGGAGGGCGAGCACCGGGGCCGGGACCGGGTGGGCGTGGCTGTCGTGCCAGACGCCGTCGCGCTCGACGCCGCCCGCGACATGGACGTAGGCCAGCGCCTCCAGGGGCAGTTCGTCGAGGGCCTTGGCCGGGTCCTCGCCGCGGTTGATGTGGTTGGTGTGCAGGTTGGCCACGTCGATGAGGAGCCGGACCCCGGTCCGGTCGGCCAGGTCGTACAGGAACTGTCCCTCGGTCATCTCCTCGCCCGGCCAGTTGATCAGCGCGGCGATGTTCTCGACGGCGAGCGGCACCGGCAGCGCGTCCTGGGCGATCCGGACGTTCTCGCAGAGCACGTCGAGCGCGTCCCGGGTGCGGGGCACCGGCAGCAGGTGACCGGCCTCCAGGCGGGGCGACGCCGTCAGCGGGCCGCCCGCCCGCACGAACGCGATGTGCTCGGTGACCAGCGGCGAGCCCAGCATCTCGGCCCGTTCCGCGAGGGCGGCGAGGCGCTGCCCGTCGGGGCGGTCGGCGCCGCCGAGCCCGAGCGAGACGCCGTGCGGGATGACCGTCACCCCGCGCTCGCGCAGCCGGATCAGCGACTCGGGGAGGTGGCCCGGGCACACGTTCTCGGCCACCGCCTCGACCCAGTCGATGCCCGGCATCCGTTCCACGGCGTCCGCGATCTCCGGCCGCCAGCCGATCCCCGTGCCCAGTTCCCCCGGTCGCTGCACCGTACCCACCTCCGCTTCCCTGCGCCGTCCGCTTCCTCAGTGACGGGGGTTATGGCCCCGCCGTCCGGGCCCGAACCACGCACCCGGCACGTTCAGAGGAACATTTGAGGTTGGCGGCGGCGGACATCTCCCGTCAGCGCAGGGCCGGATGGTCGGCCACCACCGTGCAGCTGCCCGGGGCGATCTCGGTGAAACCGGCGTCCCGCACCAACGGCAGCCCACCGCGCGTCAGTTCGGCCCAGCGGGCGGGTGCGGCGGTCCGTACGGCGAGCGGGAACCCGGCGTCGCGCCAGGCGTCCCGTTCCTCCTGGGACAGCTCCCACCAGGCGAGTTGGGCGCCGTGCCCGGCCTGCGCCATGGACTTCCCGGCGGACATGTCCAGTTCGGGGCTGAACCAGATCACCGGCCCCGACAGATCGGCGGGGGCGGGAGGCTCCGGGTCCTCCAACTCCGTTCCGGAGACCTGGAGTCGGGCCAGATCCTTGGGCCAGCCGTCCAACGGCACCGGCGGAAACACCCGCACCTCGGCCGACTTCCCGGTCACGGTGATCCCGGGCAGCGCCTCGGCCCGCCGCCACTCGGCGCCGCGGGCCCGCCGGACGACCTTGCGGATACGCGCGTCCTGCCAGTCCCGGATCACCTCGGCCCAGGCGCCGTCGCCGGTCGACCGTTCGTCGGCGAGCATCACCAGCACGGCGCGGGCGGCGGTCTCCAGGGCGTCGGTGCGGGCAGGCGGCGCGTCCCGTTCGAGCCGGACGACGAGCGGCAGCACGAACTGCGGGGCTTCGTCGCGCGGGGTGCGGGAGGACGCGAAGGGGCTCTCGGCGGGAGGCGGGGAATCAGGGCTCACAGCGGTCCACCCTACGGGGGCCGCCCCGGGCCGATCACCCCGAGCAGGCGGTGCGCTGGGCCTCCTGCCAGGCGCAGACCGGGCACAGGGTGATCCCCCGGTGGGACTGCGGGTACTCGGTCGGCGCCCGGCACAGCACGCACTCCGCGCGGTCCTCGGCCGGGGGCGTCACGTCGGTCCCGTCGTCGCTCATGCCTCCAGCGTAGGCCTGGTCAGTGATGGGCCTCGGCGGCGCCGATCTGCTGGGAGACCTTCACGAACCGGTAGCCCTTCGCGCGCAGCTGCGGCACGAGGGCGCGCACCGCGCGTTCGGTCGCCGGGGCGGCGCTGCGGGTGCAGTGCATGACGACCACCGAGCCGGGCTTCACGCCCTCCATGACCTGCCGGGCCACCGCGTCGGAGTCCGTCGCGAAGGCGTCCCCGCTCACCACGTCCCACTGCACGGCGGTGACCCCGGTCGGGGCCAGCGTCTTCAGCACCTGCTGGTCGTAACACCCGCCGGGGAAACGGAAGTACGGCATCGGGTTCTCCACCCCGGCCTTGCGGAAGGACGCGTACGCCCGCTCCACGTCGGACCGCATCCGACCGGCGTCCACCCTCGGCAGGCCGTAGCAGTCGCCGGTGAACGCGTAGTGGCTGTAGGAGTGGTTGGCGACCTCGAAGAGCGGGTCGGCGCCGATGGCACGGGCCTCGGCCGGGTACTCGTCGGCCCAGCGGCCGGTCATGAACACGGTGGCCGGTACCTTCAGCGCCCGCAGCGTCGCGATGAGCCGCGGATTGTCGAAGTGCTCGCCGGCCGCCGCGCGGGGACCCTGATCGGCGGTCATGTCCGCGTCGAAGGTGAGGGCGACGGTCTTGTCCTTGCCCCGTGGCCCGTGCTTGAACACCGGGGTGAGGCCACCGCGTCCCGGCGTCAGCGTCGGCGGCCGGGACGAGGTGCTGGACGGGGCCGGGCGGGCGGCCTGGGGCGCGGACGAGGCGCAGGCGGTGAGCGCGGCGCCGAGTACACAGGCGGCGGCTACATGGCGTACTCGAATGATCACGCCATGAACATAAGCCTACAAATAGGATGATTTAAGCATCGCCGCGCCCCGTCACCCGCACGCCGCCCGCCCGCCCGCCCGCTCACGCCGCCCGCCCGCTCACGCCGCCCGCCCGCTCACGTCGCCCGCCCGCTCACGGGCCCCGCCTGCCTCGCCGGGCTCCCGCCCGCTCACCCCCGCATCCGGAGCCGTTCCGGTGGAGCGGCCGGGCGTGGCGCCTGCCCGGCCGCTGCACCGTCGTTCGGCTAGCTCTTCCAGGGGCCCGTCACCGCGAAGGTGGTGCCGGGGGTGTAGCAGTTGACGTACATCGTGTGGCCGTCCGGGGCGAAGGTGACCCCGGCGAACTCGCCCCAGGCGGGGGCCTCGGGGGTGCCGATGTTCTGGCGGCCGCGGGCCAGCGGATAGACCTCGCCACGCCGGGTGACGCCGAAGACGTGCTGGGCGCCGTCGCCGTCCTCGCAGACCATCAGGCCTCCGCCGGGCGCGAGGCAGATGTTGTCGGGGGACTCGCCCGGGAGCTGGACGTCGGTGTCCGGGCCGAAGACGATCACCAGGGTGAGGCGGCGCCGGGCCGGGTCGTAACGCCAGATCTGGCCCCGGTGATCCGCCGCCGAGCCCTCCGCGCTGTGGGCGAAGGACGACACGAAGTAGACGTGGTCGCCGCCCCAGTAACAGCCCTCCAGCTTCTGCGCGTGCGTGATGCCCCTCGGGCCGAAGTCCTGGAGCCGGATCGGCGTGGTGCCGGCCAGCGGGTCCGGGACGTCGACCCACTCGACGCCGTCGAAGGACGCGCCGACCTCCTGGACCGGCGAGAGGTCGGGCACGCCCGGCACCCGCATCGCCTGGAGCCGCCCGCCCGCGCGCAGCGAACCGACCCCGCCGAGCGGACGTTCGGGAAGGAAACGGTAGAAGAGGCCGAACGGCGCGAGGAAGGCGTCCTCGGTCTCGTAGACCACCCCGTGTCTCGGGTCGATCGCGATGGCCTCGTGCTGGAAGCGGCCCATCGCGGTCAGCGGCACCGCCCCGGTGCGGTACGGGTCGGCCGGGTCCACCTCGAAGATGAACCCGTGGTCCTTGGTGTACCCGCTGCTCCCGGCCTGCTCCTCGGTCTCCTCGCAGGTCAGCCAGGTGTGCCAAGGGGTGGGCCCACCCGCGCAGTTGACGGCGGTCCCGGCGACGGCGACCCGCTCGGAGAGCACCTGGCCGCGCCGGTCCAGGGTGAGGGCCGTGCAGCCGCCCTTGCCCGCCGGGTCGTAGGTGAGACCGGGGACGGCCGGGACGGGGTGGGTCGCGGTGGCGCGGTTCTCGTGGTTGCGGACCAGGTGGACGCGGCCGGAGCGGCCGGGCAGCGCGGTCATGCCGTCGTGGTTCGAGGGGACCGGGCCCTCACCGGAGCGCAGCGCGTCACCCTCGCGGGACAGCACCCGGTAACGGAAACCCCGGGGCAGGTCGAGCAGTCCTTCGGGGTCGGGGACGAGCGGGCCGTAGCCGGTGTGGCCCAGGCCCTGCGCTGCGGCGGGGCCTGCGAACAGTTCGGACAGGGCGCCGGAGAAGGCGATGCCCGCTCCGATGACACCGGAGCGGGCGAGGATCTGACGTCGGGTCGCGGACATGCGTGAGCAGCCTTCCTGCTGGCGGACAGGGACTGTGACCCGGCTGTGTCTACCATCAGGCGGCGGTCTCGGGAACAACGCCGGTTCCGCCCGCGCCCCGTGTCATGCGTCGGCCGGGTGCTCCGGCGTCCGTTCCAGATGGATGTGACGGGGCTGGTCCTGGCCGTCGTTCGACCCGCCGTCGTGTCCGCCGTCGTGGCCGCCGTCCTGGGCGCGCTCCAGGAAGCGGAGCAGTTCCACCGGGAACGGCAGGACGAGGGTGGAGTTCTTCTCGGCGGCGACGGCCACGATGGTCTGGAGCAGCCGCAGTTGGAGCGCGGAGGGCGTGGCCTCCATCTGCTGGGCCGCCTCGGCGAGCTTCTTCGACGCCTGCAACTCCGCGTCGGCGTTGATGATCCGGGCCCGCCGCTCCCGGTCGGCCTCGGCCTGCCGGGCCATGGAGCGCTTCATCGTGTCCGGCAGGGAGACGTCCTTGATCTCGACCCGGTCGATCTGCACGCCCCACCCGATGGCCGGGCTGTCGATCATCAGCTCCAGCCCCTGGTTGAGCTTCTCGCGGCTGGAGAGCAGGTCGTCGAGATCGCTCTTGCCGATGATGGACCGCAGCGAGGTCTGGGCCATCTGCGAGACGGCGAACTTGTAGTCCTCCACCGTGACCAGGGCGCTCGTCGGATCGACCACCCGGAAGTAGACGACCGCGTCCACCCGCACGGTGACGTTGTCGCGGGTGATGCCCTCCTGGGCCGGGATCGGCATCGTCACGACCTGCATGTTCACCTTGTGCATCCGGTCGACGAACGGCGTCACCATGGTGAACCCGGGCCCGCGCGCGTCGCCGGTGACCCGGCCGAGCCGGAACACCACCCCGCGCTCGTACTGCTTGACCACCCGGGCTGCCGCGGAGGCGTAGACGGCACCCGCGGCGACCAGGGCGGCCAGAGCCGTCAGCAGTTCCGCCAGCATGACGACCTCCTCTGCCAGAGGTCCGAAGAAAAATCTGCCTATGCCACGATATGCCGGATGGCCGGTCCGGGCCACGATCGGCCCGGACCGGCCATCGGCCGTCAGGTGTGCGGGTGGGGCAGGGGTCAGGCCGCGGTGGCCCGAGCCGGTTCGGCGGTCATCCGCACCGGCTCGGTCCCCGCCTCGCTGTGCCGCTCCGCCCAGTTCTCCAGGGCGGTACGGCAGGCGTGGTCCAGGTGGTGCAGACCGGAGAGGTCCAGCTCCACCGGGCGGTCCTGGGGCAGCGCCTCCAGGCTGTCGAGGATCTTCGGCAGCCGCAGGAAGGTCGCGTTGCCCGACAGGTACGCCTGGACGGGGCCCGCGCCCTTGTCGATGACCTCCAGCTTGATGTGCGAGGCCTCCCACGCGGTCTTGACGACGGCGAGCGCCAGGCCGATGAGCACGCCCTCGAACATGCTGACCGCGACGATCGACAACGCCGTGACCATCAGGATCAGGGCCTCACCGCGGTGCTCGCGCCACAGCGAGACGATCTCCCGGACCGGGATCAGCTTGGCGCCGGAGTAGACCAGGATGCCCGCGAGGGCCGGGATCGGTATGTAGGCGAGGACGCCCGGCAGCAGCGCCGCGAACAGCAGCAGCCACACACCGTGCAGCACCCGGGACGCCTTGGTGCGGGCGCCCGCCTGGACGTTCGCCGCGCTGCGCACGATGACCGCGGTCATCGGCAGGGCGCCGAGCGCACCGCAGAGCGCGTTGCCCGCGCCCTGGGCGATCAGTTCCTTGTCGTACTCGGTACGCGGCCCGTCGTGCAGCCGGTCCACGGCCGCCGCGCTGAACAACGACTCGGCGGACGCGATCAGCGTGAACGCGACGATGGTGCCCAGCAGCCCGAACCCGGCCAGCTCACCGAAGGCGCTGAGCGGCGGCGGCTGGATGGAGCCCAGCAGACCCTGGACCTCGACGGTCGCCACGGGCAGCGAGAACACCAGGGTGACCAGCGTGGCCAGACCCACCGCGGCCAGCGGCCCCGGCACCGTGCGCACCGACTTCGGCATCCGCTTCCACAGCACCAGAACGGCGATGGTCGCGGCGCCGAGTCCCAGCGAGGCCAGCGCCCGGGTGGTACCGAGCGACTCGAACAGCGCGCCGGGCAGCTCGACGATCTTCGCCACACCGGAGGCCGGTGCCTTGGCGCCGGCCATGGCGTACAGCTGTCCGGCGATCAGCACGAGACCGATTCCGGCCAGCATGCCCTCCACCACCGAGACCGAGATCGCCCGGAAGTAGCGCCCGAGCTTCAGGACGCCCATCAGGATCTGTAGGGCACCGCTGACGAGCACGATCACACCGAGGGCGGGCAGCCCGAACTCCTGCACCGCCTCGAACACGAGCACCGTCAGACCGGCCGCGGGTCCGGAGACCTGGAGGCTGCTGCCCCGCATCAGACCGGTGACGATGCCGCCCACGATGCCGGTGACCATGCCCAGTTCGGCCGGGACACCGGAGGCGACGGCCACGCCCACGCAGAGCGGGAGCGCGACCAGGAAGACGACGAGTGAGGCGGCGAAGTCCTGCCGCAGATGAGGGAACTTGGATATCGCGGTCATGGGGGCGCTCACAGGGCCACGAAAGCGTCGGACTGCGAGTCGTGCGCCAGCACGGCGCCCGTGTGGACCTCGTAGTACCAGGCGTGCAGGGACAGTTGACGTTCCTTCAGCTTCTTGTCGATGTAGGGGTACGAGCGCAGCCGCAGCACCTGCGCCAGGACGTGCCCCTGCACGCCCTCGCTGCACTCGGGGTCCTCGGGCGTGCCGGTCGGGCGCGGCGTCGCGCTCGCCAGCCAGCTCTGCACGGCGGGTACGGCGGTGAGGTCGTCACCGCGCACCAGTGCGCCGACGGCACCGCAGTGCGAGTGGCCGCAGACGACGATGTCGCTGACGCCCAGCACCTCGATGGCGTACTCGATGGTCGCCGCCTCGCTGGTGGGGTGTTCGGAGGCGTACGGGGGAACGATGTTGCCCGCGGTGCGCAGCTCGAAGAGCTGGCCGGGACGGGCACCGGTGATCAGGGCCGGAACGACCCTGGAGTCGGAGCAGGTGATGAACAGGACCTGCGGAGACTGGCCTTCGGCCAGCTTGGCGAACTCCTCAGGGCGCTGTCCGAACGTACGGGCGTTGTCGATGAGGGGCTGCATATGGTGATTCCTCCTGGCGCGCCGCAGCGGCGCGTCGGACGTGCAGGACAGGTGGGGGGACCGCTAGGGGACCGCTGTGCTGCCTGTCAGCAGCGGAAGACCTGGAGTGCTGCCGGAGTGTGCGCTGTCAGGGGTCTTGACGTGCGCGGAGCCCGCGGCGACGCGGGAGGGTGATCGGCCGCCGGGTCCTGAGCCAGCAGCGGTCGTTCCGGGCCTTCCGGTGCGACGTCGACCGCGTAGTGGCGGTCGCGGTTGCGCAGGGGGCCCGTGGGGTCCCCGGAAAGATCGCAGTGACGGTCCGTCATCGTGTTGTTGCGCAGAGCCGTGCCTGGGGGTTTGATTCCGGGCTGGGCGTGGGCCTCTACATGACGGACTGTGTGCGCGGATGCGAAGGATGGGGAAGTTGTGAAGAAGGGAAGGGCGATCACAAGGGCGACGGCGACCGCGATCGCGGCCCGTACCGGTACACCTAGGAACATGCGCCCCCCTCCCACTAGTTCACATCTCTACCGCAGACCAAAGCAAGGTCAATGGTTGGTCAAGAAACACCGTAACCCTGCAAAGTCGTTTGCAGGGTTAACTTAACGTTTCAAGCTGAAGAGAGCCTGAAATGTGTGGGTGGCTTGGCTTGAACTAGTCGCTCGGAGCTGTGGTGATGAGGCTTTTGCCGTCCCGGGCGAGCGCCGTCAGCCGCGAGATCGCACGGAAGTACTTCTTGCGGTAGCCGCCGGCGAGCATCTCCTCGCTGAACAGGCGGTCGAAGGGGAGCCCGGAGGCGAGGACCGGCACCTCACGGTCGTAGAGCCGGTCCGCGAGCACGACGAGCCGCAGCGCCGTCGACTGATCGGGAATCGGCCGGACATCCGTGAGGCAGACGGCCTCGATCCCGTCGGTCAGCGCGCCGTAGCGGCTCGGGTGGACCGTGGCGAGGTGGTCGAGAAGCTGCGGGAACGCGTCCAGGGAGGAACCCGGGTGCGCGTACGCGGCCCGGGTCACCTGCTCGTCGCTGTACGGCGCCGGCGCCTCCGGCAGACCCCGGTGGCGGTAGTCCTCGCCGTCGATGCGCACGGCCCTGAAGTGGGCGGACAGGCCCTGGATCTCGCGCAGGAAGTCGGCCGAGGCGAACCGGCCCTCACCGAGCTTGCCGGGGAGCGTGTTGGAGGTGGCGGCGAGCGCGACCCCCGCCTCCACCAGACGCCCGAGCAGCGAGGAGACCAGCACGGTGTCGCCCGGGTCGTCCAGCTCGAACTCGTCGATGCACAGCAGGCGGTGGCCCGAAAGGGTCCGCACGGTCTGCTGGAAGCCGAGGGCGCCGACCAGGTTGGTCAGCTCGACGAAGGTGCCGAACGCCTTCAGCGCGGGCTCGGCCGGGGTCGCGTGCCACAGGGAGGCGAGCAGATGGGTCTTGCCGACGCCGTAGCCGCCGTCCAGGTAGACGCCGCGCGGGCCGGACACCTTGGACGCCTTGGCCTTCCCGAGCCCGAAGAACCCGCGCCGGGCGCCGCCGACCGGGTGCGCCCCGCCCAGACCACCGGCGAACCCCTCCAGGACCCGTACGGCCTCCGGCTGGCTCGGCTGGTTCGGGTCCGGGATGTAGGTGCTGAAGCGGACCGAGTCGAAACGCGGCGGCGGCACCATGTCGGCCACCAGCCGGTCGGCGGGAACACGCGGCTCGCGGGCGCACAGGGAGTGCGGAGCCGCGTCGGCTATCGGGCTGAGGCCGGAGGCGGCAGGTGAGGACGACACGGTTCACCATGCTAGGCCCTGGCCTGCGACGTCGGTCCTGGCGACCGGGAGCGGCCGTCCGGCGCGGCCGGCCTGGGGAGTTCGCCGGGGGCGCCGGTATCGCCGCAGGTGGGCGGGGTGGGATGGGCCGGTACCCGGGAAAAAGCGCCGGTGGCGTGCCACACTGCACGTCATGCGACGCCTGGTACCTGTGACCGACGAGACAGTGGTGGACGCCCGCGGGGGGACGACCGGGGGCGACGGCGCGTGGGGGCCCGCCGAACTGGCCGCCGTCTACGCCTATCCCGAGTCCGCCGCCGGCGTACGCCCCGTGCCCTGGCTGCGCGCCAACATGGTTTCCAGCCTCGACGGCGCCGCCGAGCACGACGGACGTTCCGCCCCGCTGTCCGGCCCGGCCGACCAACGGATCTTCCACACGCTGCGGGCGCTGGCGGACGCGGTCGTGATCGGTGCGGAAACGGTACGCCACGAGGGCTACGGGCCCGCACGCGCGGGTACCGGGTTCGAGGCGGCGCGGGCAGCGGCCGGACAGGGCGTCGCGCCGGTCATCGCGGTCGTGAGCGCCGGGCTCGACCTGGACTTCACGCTGCCGCTGTTCGCCGAGCCCCTCGTGCCCACGCTCGTCGTCACCGGCGCCGGGGCGCCCGCCGAGGGGGTCGCCGCCGCCGAGAAGGCCGGCGTCAAGGTCGTCTTCGCCGGGGACGGCGCCTCGGTCGACCCCGGGCGGGTGGTCGCCGTCCTCGGCGGGCTCGGGTTCACCCGGCTGCTGGCCGAGGGCGGACCCCGGCTGCTGGGCCAGATGGTCGCGTCCGATGTGCTCGACGAGATGTGCGTGACGTTCTCGCCGACGCTCGCGGCGGGGGACGCGCAGCGCATCGCCTGGGGGCCCGCGGTCCCCGATCCGCTGCGGTTCGCACTGGTGTCCTTGATGGAGGAGGACGGGTTCCTGTTCGGCCGTTATCGGCGGGCCTGAAAATCGTCCAGTGGTCCCGTAGGTCCCGAGATCGGCGGAATCTATGGTTCCGCTTGGCTTCCGAGGGGCCCACTCGTGGGCACACTAAAACTCGCAGTCCCCGTGACATCACGGGGCAGGATGGTTTCTGCAAGAAGGAGCGCCCGGTGTTCACGAGCGTATTGATGATCGAGAAGGCGCTGACCTCCGCCGACGTGGAGTTCGTCACCACCTTGCACGGGGACGAAGAGGTGAGCTTCCGCGTCCTGCTTCAGCCTCGCGGCGATCAGGCGGACCGGTTGCTGCGGGCGATCGACGATGTCGCCCTCGGGGAGCTGGACGAGGCGGCGAGAGAAGGGGACACGCCGGAGGGGGACGACGCGAAGGGGTTCGGGGAGCGGGCGCTCGATGTGTCGTTGCAGGCGTTGCGGGGTGCCGGCAGCGAGGCGGAGGGGCGGTTGGTCGAGGATCATCCGCTGGATGCGTTGAAGGTGCTGGTCGGGGAGGTGGGGGCGGATGAGGTGATCGTGTTGACCGATCCCCACTACGTGGAGGAGTTCTTTCATCGGGACTGGGCGTCCCGTGCGCGGCACAAGGTGGGTGTGCCGGTGTTGAAGTTGTTCTCGCACAGCGAGTAAGCGGCGTTCGCCGTGCGCGGCGGGGTGGTGTGCGCGCCCGCGTGATGGTGCGGGTGCGTGGGTGCAGCACGCGGCTGCGCCGCGTTTCGCGCAGTTCCCCGCGCCCCTGAAGGAGCGCGCCTGCGTGGGTGGAGCACGCGGCTGCGCCGCGTTTCGCGCAGTTCCCCGCGCCCCTGGAGGGGTGCGCCTGCGTGGGTGGAGCACGCGGCTGCGCCGCGTTTTGCGCAGTTCCCCGCGCCCCTGGAGGGGTGCGCCTGCGTGGGTGGAGCACGCGGCTGCGCCGCGTTTTGCGCAGTTCCCCGCGCCCCTGGAGGGGCGCCCCTGGGGTGTGGGCTGGTGTGGGGTGTCAGTGGGGGCCAATAAGGTGGGGGGACGTTGTTCGTCCGTATTCCTGGGAGATATTGCATGGCTGCCGGCCTTTCCCTTCCCCTTGCCATGGAACGACCGCACTTCATCGGGATCGGGGGCGCCGGGATGTCGGGGATCGCGAAGATCCTCGCGCAGCGGGGCGCGAAGGTGGCCGGCAGCGATGCCAGGGAGTCGGAGACGGCCGAGGCGCTGCGGGCGCTCGGGGTCACCGTGCACATCGGGCACGCGGCCGGGCACCTCGCCGACGACGCCAGCTGTGTCGTGGTGTCGTCGGCCATCCGGCAGGACAACCCCGAGCTGGCCCGCGCCGCCGAGCTGGGGGTGCCGGTGGTGCACCGGTCGGACGCGCTGGCCGGGCTGATGGAGGGGCTGCGGCCGATCGCGGTGGCCGGTACGCACGGCAAGACCACCACGACGTCGATGCTGGCCGTGTCGCTCGGAGCGGTGGGTCTCAACCCCTCGTACGCCATCGGCGGCGACCTGGACGTGCCCGGCTCCAACGCGCTGCACGGGGACGGGGAGATCTTCGTCGCCGAGGCGGACGAGTCGGACCGCAGCTTCCATAAGTACGCGCCCGAGGTGGCGATCGTGCTGAACGTGGAGCTGGACCACCACGCCAACTACGCGTCGATGGAAGAGATCTACGCGTCCTTCGAGACGTTCGCCGGGCGGATCGTGCCCGGCGGCACCCTGGTGATCTCCGCCGATCACGAGGGGGCGCGGGAGCTGACCCGGCGTCTGGGCGGTGCCGTGCGCACGGTCACCTACGGGGAGGCCGAGGACGCCGATGTGCGGGTCCTGTCGGTCGTCGCGCAGGGGCTGAAGAGCGAGGTCACCGTGGTGCTGGACGGGCAGGAGCGGACGTTCGCGGTCTCCGTGCCCGGGCGGCACTACGCGCACAACGCCGTCGCCGCCCTCGCCGCCGGGGTCGCCCTCGGGGTCCCGGCCGACGAGCTGGCCCCCGCGCTGGCCGCCTACACCGGGGTCAAGCGGCGTCTTCAGCTCAAGGGCGAGGCCGCCGGGGTCCAGGTCATCGACTCCTACGCGCACCACCCGACCGAGATGAGCGCCGACCTCGACGCCATGCGGGCCGCCGCCGGGGACGCCCGTATCCTCGTCGTCTTCCAGCCGCACCTGTTCTCCCGCACCCAGGAGCTGGGCAAGGAGATGGGGCAGGCGCTGACGCTGGCCGACGCCTCCGTCGTTCTCGACATCTACCCGGCGCGCGAGGACCCGATCCCCGGGGTCACCAGCGAGCTGATCATCGCGGCGGCCCGGGCGGCGGGCGCCGACGTGCGCGCCGTCCACGACAAGGCGGAGGTCCCCGAGGCGGTCGCGGGAATGGCGAGGGCCGGTGATCTCGTTCTCACCATGGGCGCGGGCGATGTCACGGACCTCGGCCCGCGCATTCTGGACCGTCTCACCAAGTAAGGGGCTGAGCTTTCATGCCGTACGACGTCGACAAGCCGGACGAGCAGTGGCGTGCGGAGCTGACCCCGGCCGAGTACGCGGTGCTGCGGGAGGCCGGGACCGAACCCGCCCACACCGGTGAGTACACCAACACCAGGACCACCGGCGTGTACTCCTGCCGGGCCTGCGGGGCCGAACTGTTCACGTCCACCACGAAGTTCGAGTCGCACTGCGGCTGGCCGTCCTTCTACGACCCGAAGGACACCGACGCGGTCGAGCTGATCGAGGACCGCTCGCACGGCATGGTCCGCACCGAGGTGCGGTGTGCCCGGTGCGGCTCGCACCTCGGGCACGTGTTCGAGGGGGAGGGGTATGCCAACCCCACCGACCAGCGGTACTGCATCAACAGCATCTCGCTGCGGCTGACGCCCGACGCGGGCTGACCTCACAGCACCTTCCGCTGCACCAGCGTCGACAGGGCCAACGCCCCCGGCAGCAGAGGCAGCCACACCGTGAGGACGCGGTAGCCGATGACGGCCGTCGCGGCCAGGTCCAGCGGGGCGCCCATCGAGGCGAGCGCGAAGACCGTGGCCGCGTCGATCGGGCCGATCCCGCCCGGCGCGGGCACCGCACCCACCGCGGTGCTCGCGGCCAGGAACGCGAACGCGACCTGCGCCCAGGACAGCGTGAGGCCGAGCGCGGCGCCGACCGCGTAGATCACGCTCGCCTGGAGCAGCGGCGCGGCGGCGGCCCCGCCCCACAGCAGCACGATCCGCGACGGCCGGTTGTGCAGCACCCGGACATCGGTGAGCGCGGTCCGCAGGGCGTTCAGGAGGGGGCGGCGCAGCGGGCGGACCGCCGTCACCACCACGCCGGCGACGGTGAGCGCCGCCGTCGCACCGCCCGCCGCCAGCGTCAGCGTCCGGGCGTCCGGGGCGAGGTCGCCCAGCCGCAGCAGGTCGGGTGAGGTGACCAGGAAGACCAGCAGAACCAGGGTCTTCGCGACCGGTCTGACCAGGGAGTACAGGGCGAGGGACGCGGTCGCGCGGGCCAGCGGGATGCCCCGCCCGAGCAGGAACCGCAGGGTGACGGCGTGGGCGCCGAGGCTCGCCGGGAGGACGTGGTTGGCGGCGCCCGCGGCGAACTGCGAGGCGATCAGCAGGCCGGTCGGCAGCCGTTCCGGCAGGGCGCCCTGCCGCACGCACGACGACGACAGCCAGCCCAGACACGTGAAGCCGAACGCGCCGAGCAGCCACCAGGGATCGGCCGAGCCGAGCCGCACGGTCCCGTCGTACACGGTCCGCCAGTCGAACGTCGCCCACACGACGATCAGCAGCAACGGCAGCAGCACCAGCAGTCGGCGCACCAGCCGGGCCGGGGCCGCCGCGCCCGGGACGCTGCCCGGCGGCCGGAAGAAGCGGTGGGGCAACGGGGGCAGGGCGGCGGCATCGAGCGGCGGGGCCGGGTCGGGGACCGGCGGGGGAGCGGTGGGGGCGGCCACGGCGGGGAGCGGGGCCGGGGTCTCGTCGAGCGGGAGCAGGGTCACGGTGCACGTCGTCCTTCCACGTCACGCGCGCGCCGCCAGGTGGCGGCACGGGCGAGCGGACACGGGGCGAGGCAGGACAGGGGACGGCAGGACCGTTCCCGCTCGGTGTGACACCGCGGTGGCCGGGAGCCGAAGCCGCGTGGGCCGTCACACGTCGTTCTGAGTCGTTCCCCCCTCTTCTTTCCCGTCCGGCTCCCGCCCTCATGCCTGCGGGGCGAGGTTCATGGGTCATCAGGGGCTGACAGGTGAATCAAACAATCCAATGCTTTGTTGACTTCCGGATGACTGAGCCAGCACCATTCCGAGGGTGACCTCCGAGAGCATGACCGCCGCTTCGGCCCTGTCCGCCGTCCCCGCCGAGCTGGACGAGGCCGTGCACCGCTGTCTGGTCGCCGGCTTCGAGGGCACCACGGCGTTCCCCGACCCCCTCAAGAGGCTGATCGACCGGGGCCTCGGCGGCGTCATCCTGTTCACCCGCAACATCCGCGACGCCGACCAGGTCCGCGAACTCACCGACGCCCTGCGCGCGATACGCCCCGACCTGCTCATCGCCATCGACAACGAGGGCGGCGGCATCGGACACCTGGTGGCGGCCGGTGCCCCCGAGATACCCGGCTCCTACGCCCTCGGCGTCGCCGACGACCCGGCGCTGACCGCCCGGTGCGCCGACGCGCTCGCCGGTCACCTCGCCACCCTCGGCATCACCGCGTCCTACGCGCCGGTCGCCGACCTCCAGCACCAGTCGCGCAACCCGATCGTGCGCACCCGGGCCTTCGGCGCCGACCCCGCCCTGGCCGCCCGCCATCTGCACGCCTGGATCACCGCCACCGAGGCGCGCGGTATCGCCTCCTGCGCCAAGCACTTCCCCGGGCACGGCGGCACCGAGACCGACAGCCACCACGACCTCGCCGTCGACCCGCGCACGGAGGCCGAACTCCGCGTCGACCTCGAACCGTTCCGCGCGGCCGTCGCCGCCGGGGTGCCGATGCTGATGAGCGCCCACGTCGTCTTCCCGGCCCTGGACGCCCACCGCCCCGCCACCCTCAGCCGCCGCATCCTCGGCGACCTGCTCCGCGGCGAGGTCGGCTTCGACGGCGTCCTGGTCACCGACGCCCTGGAGATGAAGGCGATCGCCGACCGGTACGGCGAGGCGGCCGGCGCCCGGATCGCGCTCGCCGCAGGCGCCGACCAAGTCATCGTCGCCGTACCCGAGTTGGAGACCACGCTGGCCTGCCGGGACGAGGTCCTGGACGCGCTGCGCACCGGACGGCTCACCGAGGAACGGCTGACCGAGGCCGCCGGACGCGTGCGACGGCTCGCCCAGCGGTACGCCACCCCGGCCGGGGCCGTCGCCGCCTGGGACTCCGGCGCGGGTCTGGCGGCCGCCCGCCGGGCCGTGCGGTCCCGCGCGGTGCCGCCGCCGGTGCCCGGCGCCCACCTCGTCGACCTGTTCCCGCCGCCGCACCCCGCGCTCAACTGGGGCGGCGAGGACCTCCTCACCGCACTGCGCGCCCTGGACCCCAGGGCCGGGGGCACGGCGATCACCGGGGAGCCCGCCGACCCGGACGCCCTCGTCGACTGTCTGCTGCGCGTCTCCGACGCCGTCCCGCTGGTCGTGGCCACCTCCGACGCCGGTCTGCACCCGTGGCAGGCGCGGCTGCGGGACGCCCTGCTCGCCCGGCGTCCGGACGCGGTCCGGGTCGACACCGGGCTCCCGGAGGGCGGCGACCTGTGCTCCTACGGGCGCGGGCGGGCCAACCTGCGTGCGGTGGCCGAGGTGTTGGCGGGGGTGTGAGGCGAAGGACGGTGAGGAGGAGGCCGTTTCAGGTCGGTCCCCTCCCCACCGCCGTCTCAGACGGGGCGAACGGTCCGGGTGATGCCCCGGGCCGCCAAGTACCCCGCGTCCTCGGCCCGTTCGGCCAGCACCACCGCCGGGCGGCCGCCCTCCGCGCGCAGCCGCATCCACGCCTCGAAGAACGCCCCGCCCGGACCGGAGACCGAACGGGTACCGGGCGTGCACTCCAACACCAGTGCCGTGTCCCGGGTTTGGGGCGCGGCGGGGACGGCCCGCAGCTCGGCCACCGTCGCCGCGAGCGTGTGCGCGATCGGCTTGGCGCGGCCCGCCGCGTCGAACAGGCCCAAGGTGTACTCCAGTTCAGGGAAGTCGAGCAGCGACCGGTCCACGTCGTGGGAGCACCACCAGGTCACCCCCCAAAGGCTCGTGCAGTCCGCCGCGTTGAGCAGCGTGGCGCGCGCGAACTCCGGAGCCTCGGCCGCCGGTATGTGCGGCTCCGGCGCGCCGGTCTCCTGGACCCAGACCAGGCGGTCCACGTCGACAGCGTACGCGGTGGCCAACTCCGTTCCGTACTCGGCGAGATGGCGCACCTGGAGGGAGGCGGGGCCGTAACGGCGGGCACAGTCGGCGGAGAACACCCACGGGTGCACGCTCGTCACATCGCCCTTGCGGGCCGAGGCCTCCGGCGTGAACGGATGGTCGTCGCCGTACCAGGCGGCGTCGTACGCCGAGTGCGTCGCGAGCTGACCGGGGCGCAGTCCCTCCCGGGCCGCCGCCAGCAGGGTGTCGAGGTAGTGGTCGACCTCGGCCACCGTCACCGGGTTGTGCTCGACCAGGTTGTTCAGTTCGTTGCCCAGCTGGAGGCCGATCAGGTTCGGGCGGTCCGCCAGCGCGTGCGACAGGGTGCGCAGCAGCTCGGCCTGGGCGGTGAGGGCGTCGGGGTCGGTGAAGACGTTGCGGTGGTGCCAGCTGCGGGTCCACTCCGGGTAGAAGTCGAAGCTGGACAGATGGCCCTGGACGCCGTCCACCATGACGTCGAGACCGACCTCGGCCGCCAGGTCGACGAGCCGGGCCAACTGGTCGACGGCGGTGGTGCGGACCAGGCCGCGGTTGGGCTGGAGCAGCGGCCACAGATGGAAGACGCGGACGTGGTCGAGGCCAAGACCGGCGATCTGGGCGAGGTCCTCATAGGCCTCGGCCGGGTCGAAATCCTGCCAGGAGTGGAACCAGCCGCGGCGGGGCGTGTAGTTGACGCCGAAGCGGAGCGGGGGAATGGGATTCTCCTCGGGTCGCCGACCTCGGACGGGTCGGGGGCTTGTCCTCGCTGAATGTATCAACCACCATGGTCGGTAATGAGTAACGATTTGAACCAGAAGGGGAAGGGTGCGGACGCTGCTCCGGGGGCCACGGCCTCCGGCGACGGCACCGACGCCCTCGTCGTCGGCCTGGACGCCGGCGGCACCCGCACCCGTGCCGTCCTCGCCGCCGCGTCCGACGGACGCACCCTCGGCGAGGGCACCGGCGGCCCCGGCAACGCCCTGACCGTGCCGGTCGCCGAACTCACCGACCACCTCGCCGAGGCCCTCGCCGGCGCGGTGCCGGAGTCCGCGCGGGCCCGGGTGACCGCCGTGACCGGGGGTTTCGCGGGCGCCACGGGGGCGTCGGCGGACGATCCGGGGCGCCGGCACGCCCTGACCGCGCTCACCATCGCGCTGCGCCGCCTCGGCATCCACGCCGCCTCCCTCGGCGTGTGCAGCGACATCGAGGCCGCCTTCGCCGCCGCGCCGGGCACCCCCGCCGACGGGCTCGCGCTGGTCGCGGGTACCGGCGCGGTCGCCATGCGGATCACCGGGCGCCGCCGCACGGTCACCGTGGACGGCGGCGGCTGGCTTCTCGGCGACGACGGCAGCGGCTTCTGGCTGGGCCGGGCGGCGGTCCGAGCGGCGCTCAGAATGGCCGACGGGCGCGGCCCCGCCACGACCCTGACGGTGACGGTGGGCCGCGCACTGGGCCTGCCGGAGGAGGTACTGCCGGGAAGCCCGGTGGGATGGCCGGCGGGGTGGGGCGCTGCGGGCACGGCAGGCGGTGCGGGTGCGGCCGGTGGTGCCGGTGGTGCCGGTGGTGTCGGTGGTGTCGGTGGTGTCGGTGGTGTCGGTGGTGTCGGTGGTGCCGGTGGTGCCGGTGGTGTGGATGGTTCGGGTGTGCCGGGTGTGCCGGGTGCGGCCGGTGGTGCTGGTGGTGCCAGTGTCTCGGGTGGTGCCCATGGTTCGGATCAGCCTGGTGGGGCCAGTGGGCCTCGTGGGTCTAAAGCCGCTAATGCTGCTGGTGGGTCTGGTGGGTCTGGTGGGTCTGGTGGGCCCGACGCGGCTAGCGCTGCCGGTGAGGTCGGCGCGGCTGGCTGGACCCGGCCCAGTCGGGAGGCCTATCGGATGCTGTTGTTGCCCGTGGTCATGGCCGACGCTCCCATCCGGCTGGCCCGGTTCGCGCCCTTGGTCGCCGAGGCCGCTCAGGGCGGGGACCCCGTCGCCCTGGGGCTGTTGGAGGAGGCCGCCGATCAACTCGCGGCCGCTGTAATGGCGTTGGCGCCAGGGCCCGGCGAACGGGTCGTCGCCACCGGTGGGTTGCTCGGGCCCGACGGGCCGTTGACCGCACCGCTCACCGAGCGGCTTGGCGCCCTCGGGCTGCCCCTCGACTGGGTCGCCGACGGCTGTCGCGGCGCCGTCGCCCTCGCCCGTCTCGACCACGGAGGCACCCCGTGACCGCCCCCTACCGCGACCCCGCCACCCCGGTCGAGGCCCGCGTCGCCGACCTGCTGGCCCGGATGACCCTGCGCGAGAAGGTCGGCCAGCTCAACCAGCGGATGTACGGCTGGGACGCCTACCGGCGCACCCCCGACGGCTACGAACTCACCGACGCCCTGCGCGCCGAGACCGACCGCTTCGCCGGACTCGGCGCGCTCTACGGGCTGCTGCGCGCCGACGCCTGGTCCGGCGTCGACCACGACAACGGGCCCGGCGCCGAGGACAGTTCGGCCCTCGCCGACCTCGTCCAGCGCCATGTCCTCGACAGCAGCCGGCTCGGCATCCCCGCCCTGTTCGTCGAGGAGGTCCCGCACGGGCACATGGCGCTCGACGGCACCGTCCTGCCGGTGAACCTCGCCGTCGGCGCCACCTGGGACCCCGACCTGTACGCCCGGGCCGCCGCGCACGCCGCCGCCGAACTGCGCGCCCGGGGCGGCCATGTCGCCCTGGTCTCCGCCCTCGACATCGCCCGCGACCCCCGCTGGGGCCGCACCGAGGAGTGCTTCGGCGAGGACCCGCACCTCGCGGCCCGGCTCACCGAGGCCCTGGTGCACGGCATGCAGGGCACGCCCGCCGGGATGTTCGCCGCCGACAAGGCGCCCGTCGTCCTCAAGCACTTCGCCGGACAGGGCGCCACCGTCGGCGGCCGCAACTCCGCCGAGTCCGAACTCGGCCTCCGGGAACTCCACGAGATCCACCTGCCCGCCGCCCGCGCCGGAATCCGCGCCGGTGCCGCCGCCGTCATGGCCGCCTACAACGAGGTCGACGGCCTGCCCTGCTGCGGCAACCGCGCCCTGCTCACCCAACTCCTGCGCGAGGAGTGGGAGTTCGACGGGCTGGTGATGGCGGACGGCCTCGCGGTCGACCGGCTCGCCCGGATCACCGGCGACCCGGTCTCCGCCGGTGCGCTCGCCCTGGACGCCGGGATCGACCTCAGCCTCTGGGACGAGGGGTTCACGCATCTGGAGGAGGCTGTCGAGCGCGGCCTCGTCAAGGAGAGCGCCGTCGACACCGCCGTCGCCCGGGTGCTGCGCCTGAAGTTCCGGCTCGGCCTCTTCGAACGGCCCTACGGCGGGGGCCCGTTGCCCGACCCCGCGCGCGGACGCGCCCTGAGCACCGACCTCGCCCGGGCCTGCGTCACCCTCCTGCGCAACGACGACGGCATCCTCCCCGTCGCCCCCGGCGTCACCCGCATCGCCGTCCTCGGGCCCCAAGCCGCCACCACCGCCCACCAGTTGGGCGACTACACCGCCCCGCAGCGCCCCGGCACCGGCAGCAGCGTCCTGGACGGACTGCGACGGCTCGCGCCGCCCGGCGTCGACGTGCGGTACGCCCGGGGCTGCGCGCTGACCGGCGACGACCGAAGCGGGATACCCGAGGCGGTCGCCGCCGCGGCCGCCTCCGACCTCGCCGTCCTGGTGCTGGGCGGCAGCAGCGCGCGCACCCCCGACACCGGGTTCGCCGCCAACGGCGCCGCCCTCGCCGCCGTCGACCAGATGACCTGCGGCGAAGGGGCCGACCTCGCCGGACTGCGGCTCGGGCAGGCGCAGTACGCGCTGCTCGACGCCGTCGTCGCGACCGGCACGCCCACCGCCGTCGTCCTGGTCCAGGGCCGCCCGCACGTCCTGCCGGACACCCCGGGGGCGCTGCTCACCGCCTGGTACCCCGGCCCCTGGGGCGGTGAGGCCGTCGCCGAGATCCTGCTCGGGCTCACCGAACCCACCGGCCGACTGCCGCTCTCGGTGCCCCGTTCGGCGGCCGGGCTCCCCGTCCACTACAACCACAAGGACATCGAGTACGGCGGCTACGTCGACGCGGACGCCGGGGCGCACTACGCCTTCGGGCACGGCCTCGCGTACACCACCTTCGGCTACGGGCCGCCCCGCCTCGCCGGGACCACCGTCGTCGTCGACGTCACCAACACCGGTGCCCGGCACGGCCGTTCGGTCGTGCAGGTCTATCTGCGGCGGCTGCGGACGCCGGTGTGGCCGCGCGTGCTGGAGCTACGGGCGTTCCAGGCCGTCGCGTTGGCGCCCGGCGAGACCCGCACGGTCCGCATACGCCTCGGCGCCGACCAACTCGCGCAGGTCGGCGCCGATATGGGGACGGGGGTGCTGCCCGGCACCGTGGAGGTCCGGGTCGCCGGGTCCTCGCGGGAGGCCCTCGACGCCACCCCCGTCGTGCTCGATCAGAGCTTGACGGCGCCCGAGGACACGCCCCGGTAGAACCACCGTTGGGTGATGACGAACAGGACCAGGACCGGCACCACGGAGATCACCGAACCCGCCATCACCAGCCGCTGGTCGTAGCCGAACGACGAGGTCTGGAGGCGGGCCAGGCCCAGCGTCAGCGTGAAGTGGGCGTCGGTGCGCAGCACGATCAGCGGCCACAGGAAGTCGTCCCAGGCGCTGATGAACGTGTTGATGGTGACGACCAGGATCGCCCCGTACGCCGACGGCAGGTACAGATACCGGAACCGCTTCCATTCGCTCGCCCCGTCGAGCATCGCCGCGTCCTCGATCTCGCGCGGGACGGCGAGGAACGCGGCGCGCATGATGAGGACGTTGATCGCGGCCACGAACCCGGGCAGCCAGACGCCGACCAGGTTGTCCACCAGGCCGAGGTCACGGATGCTGAGGAACAGCGACACCATGATCGACTCGAAGGGGAACATCATGGACGCCATCAGGATCACCCAGACCAGCTTGCGGCCCTTCCAGCCGGGTTTGGAGAGCATGTACCCGGCGGTGGTGGAGAAGGCGAGCTGGCTGGCGATCGACAGCAGCGCCACGAGCAGGCTGTTCCTGATGTACGTCCAGATCGGGACCTGCGAGAAGACCTCCCGGTAGGCCCGCAGCGACGGATGGTGCGGGATCAGCGAGGCGCCCGAGCCGAACACGTCCTCGCCGTCGCCCTTGAGCGAGGAGAGCACCTGCCACACCAGCGGGCCGACGGTGATGAACAGGACGAACACCAACAGCAGGTAACGGAAGGCGAGTTCACCCGGGCGGCCGTAGTCGCGCCAGCGGGGCAGCAGGCGCCGGCGGCCGGTCTCGACGGCGGTCGTCATGCCTCGTCCTCCTTGGTCAGGCGCTGGGCCAGCAGCGTGAGGCCCAGGGTCAGGGCGAACAGCGCGACGCTGACCGCGGCGCCGTAACCGGCGTTGCCGGTGAGCGGGTCGAGACCGACGTCCCGGATGTAGAAGGGCAGGGTGCGGTCGGCGCCGCCGGGGCCGCCGGTGGAGCCGCCCAGCATGTAGATCTCCGTGAACACCCGCAGCGAGCCGATGCCGGTGAGGGTGCCGACCAGCATCATCGAGGTGCGCACGCCCGGCACGGTGATGTGCCAGAAGCGGCGGGCCGCACCGGCGCCGTCCACCGAGGCCGCCTCGTGCAGCTCTTTGGGAACGTTCCCCAGCGCGGCCAGGTAGAAGATCATGTACCAGCCGAGCCCCTTCCACACGGTCAGCCCCATCGCCGACAGCAGGAGCAGCCAGGAATCGGAGAGGAACGGGATGGCCGCGTGGATCAGATGGGCCTTCTCCAGCCAGGTGTTGACCAGCCCCTGGTCGCTCAGCAGCCACTGCCAGCTCAGGCCGACGACCACGCTGGAGGCGAGCACGGGCGTGTAGAACGCGGAGCGGAAGAAGCCGATGCCCGGCAGGTTCTTCTCCACGAGCAGCGCGAGCAGCAGCGGCAGCAGCACCATCAGCGGGACCACGATCAGCGCGTACAGCAGGCTGTTGCGGGTCGCCAGCCAGAAGTCCGAATCCCCCAGCATCCGGCGGTAGTTGGCGAGCCCGACGATCTGGAAGGCACCGCCGAGCGGCTTGGCGTCGGTGAAGGACACCAGGAGCGTGTTCAGGAACGGGAAGATGCCGAAGACGGTCGTCCCGATGATCGCCGGGGACAGCCACAGCCACGGCAGCCACCAGCGGCGGTGGAGCGCCGCGCCCCCCGCGTCCGCGGTCCGGCCGGGGGTCACGGAACGCAGGGCGCGGCGCAGTGCGCCCGGCGCCCCGCCGGTGGCGGGGCCGTCGGGGCTGGCGCCCGCCGCCGTGGGGGCGGTGGCGGGCGCCTGCTGGAGAGTCCGCTCGGCCATCGTCAACTGCCCTGCTTGATCAGCTCGTCGGCCTTCGACTGGGCTTCCTTGAGCGCGTCGGCCGCGCTCTTCTTGCCCTGCATGGCCAGCTGGATCTGGGCGGAGATGGCGTTCAACTCGCCCGGCGTCAGGGTGATTTCGTCGGCCGTCGCGGTCTTGCGGTCACCGGCGACTATCTTGCGGGCCTCGGCGAACGGGTCGCTGCCCTTGACCGACTGGAAGAACGGATCGTCCAACGAGGCGGTGGTGGAAGGGAAGATGACGACGTTCGGGTCCTTCGCCCAGGCCAGCTGGTTCTGCGCGTTCGTCAGGAACTGCGCGAACGACAGGGCGGTCGCCGCGTGCTTGCTGGTGGCCGCCACCCCGATGTACTGCGGGGCGCCGACGGTGTGGCCGAGGGCGTCCAGCATGTAGCGGGCGACGCCGGTCTTCTTGTAGATCGTCGGGTTGTTCTGCTGGATGAACCGCAGGGAGTTGGGGTTGGTCGAGCCGTACACCAGCTTGCCCTGGCCGTAGACCGTGGACGCGTCCTGGGTGGAGGAGATCGAGTCCCTGGGCATCGCCCCGGCCTGGTACAGCTTGGTCATCCCCTTGACCCACTGGAGGGTCTTGGGGTCGTCGGCGAACGTGAACGACTTGCCGTCGGACGCCAGGATCTTGATGCCCATCTGCTGCCAGTCGGCCGGGATGCGCAGCTGCGGGTTGGCGAGGAAGGCGTAGTACTTGCCGCCGGAGACCTTGGCGATCTTCTCGGCGTCCGCGAACAGTCCGAGTATCGACGTCGGCGGCTCGGACGGGCTCAGGCCCGCCTTCTTCAGCAGCTCGGTGTTGAAGGTCTGCACGATGCCGCCCGAGTACCACGGCAGCACGCTGTGCACGGCGGTCCCGGAGGCGTCCGCGTAGGCGCTCGACTTCCACATCGCCGACGAGAACGGCTTGCCCGCGCCCGGCGCCTTCTTGTCGAGATCGAGCAGATAGCCGTTCTTGGTGAGCGCGATCGACGTGTTGACGTTCAGGTTCACCACGTCCGGGAGCGTGCAGCCCTGGGCGTCCGCGACCAGGCGCTGGGTGAAGGTGGAGTCGCCGGGGTCGTCGATCCACTTGACCTTGGTGCCGGGGTGCGCCTTCTCGAAGGCGCTGATGATGCCGTTGAAGTAACTCCCGAAGTCCTTCTTCAGATTGGTGGTCTGGAAGGTGATGGTGCCCTTGACGTCGCCGGTCAGCTTCCCCGAACCGACGTTCCCCTTGTCGACCTTGCAACCGCCGGCGGTGCTGCCGGAGTCACCGGAACCGCCGGACAGGCCGCAGCCGGCCGCGGTGAACGTCAGGGCGATGATCCCCGCCACGGACGCGGTCAGTCTTCCAGCGCGCATGTCCACCCTCCTGGGACCAGCCGAGGGCTGGTTCATTCAACCAATTTCCACTCCGATTGATGAAAAGGTGGACCAGAATTCATCGGAGGTCAATGGTTTGACGTGTTGCGTTTTGGTTCCGTCGACGATCAAGGCGGGATCGCGCACATCGTCGACTCGCTGATTCAGTGCCGGTGTTCATGGTCCGGGTGTCCGGGGTCGCCCGGGTGCTCATGCCCCGGCGTGTACGTGACGTCGGCGCGCGCCCGGTCGAACCAGGCGAAGAACGCGCGCCGGCCCGCCGCCCGCCGCAACTCGCCCGCGAGCGCCTCCCGGACACTCGCCAACGGCAGGAAGTCGTCCGGCGCCGCCCGCCCGAACGGGTCGACCCCGCGCCGCAGCGCGTCCGGCGTGAGATACCGGTCCCGGTTGCGCGCGTAGTAGTCCGCCACGTCCGCCTCCGGCACCTCCTCGGCGGCCTCCAGAGCCGCCAACAGGGCCCGGGCGGACGGGGAGTGGGCCAGCGCCGCCGCGACGATCGAGCCGAGGTCGGCGACCTCGCTCCCGGCCACCGCGAGCAGCCGCGCCGGTGCGTCCCGCGCCGGGGGCGCCAACCCCCGTTCCCGGCAGGCCCGTCGGGCCAGTTCGTCGGCGACCACCACCTGGGTGGCCCACCGCCGACGCTGCCGCTCGGCGCGCGCCAGCGACTCCGGGCGCCCCGACTCCGGGTCCCGGGCCGGAACGGCCGCCAGCAGCGCGTCCACCCGCTCCCGGGCAACGGCCCTGCCCGCGACGACGGCCGCGTGCGCGGGGGCGTCGGGCTCGGAGTGCGGATGCGGATGCGGGGCCGGGTGGGGAGGCGGGGGTGGGTGTCCCGCCGTTGCCGGAGGGGTCGTTCGGTCCGTCGGGTGGCTCACGGGGTCACCTCCAGGGTGATCGCCTCTGTGTAGGCGACGCGGCCGTTCCAGGCGACCTTGGCCATCAGCCAGTACGAACCGGGCTCCAGGGCGGCGCCGTTGACGTCGATCGCGGCCTGGGCCTCTGTCCCGGTGGGCACGGTGAAGCCCTGGACGCCGGGGCCGACGCCGGACCAGGTGCCCCAGGAGGAGACGGCCCAGAGGGTGCCGTCGATCGGGCCGAGGGTCGCGTTGCGCAGCGCCACGGGCACCGCGACCCGCTCACCCCGGCGGACGCTCACCCGGTCAACTCCCAGCTCGGCGGAGAGGGTGGGGCCGGGTGGCGCTCCCGGTACATCGAGGGCGACGACGTCCTCGTACACCTGCCCCTCGTAGGTCAGGCGGGCGGCGAGCCAGTGGCGGCCGGGTGCGGCGTCCGGCGGCGGCAGGACGGTGACCTCGGCGACGGTGAAGCCGCCGGGGCCCAACGCGTAGGGCACGTCGGCGGGTTGGGCCGACCAGCCGGGCGGCACGACGACGCTCACGATGCCGGAGACGGCCGTGTCGGTCAGCTCCGAGGCGATCCGGAGCGTCGCGGTGACCGGGCCCGACGCGGTGAGCCCGGCCGGCGAGACATACACGGTCAGCGGGAGGTTGCCGCGCGGTGCGGGGCCCGAGTTGTGCAGCCAGTAACGGGTGTGGACCGGCTGCGCGGGTTCCTGGGCGGCCACTCCGGGATCGCGCGGCAGAGCGGGCGCGTCGGCGGGCGTGGCCAGCACGGTGGCCACCTCGAAGCCGCCCAACTCCACGGCCAGCGTGCCCTGTTCGTCGGGGGCCAGGGGCTCGCCCGGCGTCTCCAGGACGTCCGCGCGGGCGCCGCGCACCCAGGTCCGCGGGCTGCGCACCCGGGCCCGCACCGGACGTCCGTTCACCTCGTGCATCCGCACGACCACCCCGCGCCCCGGGTCGGCGGCGGCCACACTGCCCCGGGCCAGCGGCGAACCGGCCGGCTTGAGGGCGTCCAGGATCACCTCACCTGCGGGCTCCAGGGCGAGCAGCGTCGTCGAGCGGGACAGCGGCGTCCCCGGTGCCGAGCCGCGCAGCCGTGCCGTCAGCGGATGGTTGAACTCATGGCCCACGCGAGGCAGTTGCTGCTCACGCCAGTCACCCTCGCCCGCCACCACCGCGTACGCGAAGGTGTGCGACCAGCGTTGCAGCTGGAACCCCGAGCCGTCCGGCGCGGTCCTGCGAGGCGGATCGACCCAGATCCCGGACGGCCAGCCCGTGCAGGAGCGCATCAACGACATGTACAGGTCCCCCGAGGAGGTGACCACACAGCCGGGCGTGCCCCGGTTCAGGACCGCGAACCCGCGCCCGTCCCAGGCGTCCCCCGGGGGCAGCGCCTCGCCGCCCCCGGCCGCCGTGGCCCGCACGACCGCGTCCGCGAGGTCGGCCACCAGCGCGCCGACCGCCCGCGCGTCGTCCTCGGCGCTCGCGCCCGCCACCACCAGGAGCGGCAGCCGCTCCAGGTCGCGCAGGTCGGCGCCGGGCACCCACTCCTCGCGCAGCCCGGCGCGCGGCGCCACCCACACCGCCGCGACCCCGCCCTCGGCGAGTTGGCGGCGCAGTTCCCGTCCGGCCGCCGGGTCCCAGCCGAGGGCCTCGGCGACCACGGAGTTGCGCTCGGGGCCGCCGACGGCGATCCGGATGTCGGGCAGGTTGGAGTCGACCTCCAGGTCGCCGTAGCGCGGGCCGCCCGCGATCGTCGACGTGGCGGTGACCCCGACCCGCACCAGGGCCGCCGCGAGATCGGCGCCGAGTTCACCGGCGGTGTCCCAGCAGGAGTGGATCAGCTCGGCGACGCCGATGGCCCGGTGGCCGAGCAACGCGCCGCTCTCGTCACGGAGTTCGACCCGGGCCGTGGAGCCGAGCCCGAACCAGGTGTTGGCCGGGTTGTCCAGCGTCCACGGGAACTGCTCGCTGTCCACGTCGACGAAGCCGAAGCCGCGTCCGATCACCGCGTCCGCGACCTCGTGCACCGGCAGCCCGCCGCGCACGTCGGACGGCCAGCGGACCCGGATCAGCCGGTCGGCGCCGTCGTAGCCGTCGATCGTGGTGGTGGCGTCGACGCGCGGCACGCCCGCCCACAGGGTCAGGCGCTGGGTGTAACGGAACAGGCCGAGGTCGGCGCGGACCGTGATGCGGGAGCCGGCGGGGGAGTGTTCGACGGTGACGTCCGCCGGGACGTCACCGCTGCGGGCGGCCGTGGTGCCGGTCGGGGTGAGGTGCCAGGGGCCCTCACCGAACCGGGGGTGCCTCGGGTACTCCTCCTGCACGACGAGTTCGTTGCCGATGTCACCGGGGCGCAGCAGCTCACGCCCGCCCTCGGTGAGCGCGCGCAGACCGCTGACGCCGCCGCCGCGCGCCGGGTCGACGGTCACCTCGTAGAACTCGTTGCGGATGGTGGTGCCGTCACCGACGCGCCACTCGGGGGCGGTGCCCTCGGCGAGCGGGACGGCCTTGAGGCCCAGGCCCGGCAGGTCGGCGACGACGACCTGGAGGCGGCCGTCCTCGCGCACGGCGGGCAACGGGGCGCCCGCGTCGTCGACCGGCACGAGCCCCGGGTCGTCGACGGTGAGCACGTCCCGCCGTTGCCAGGTCGCGGAGTTGAAGACGACGAGATCCGCTCCGGTGCCCGGGGCGACCCGGTCGGCCAGGGCCTGGGTGGCGTCGGCGTGCACGGTCTCGGCGAGGTCCGCGAGTTCGCGCCAGCCGGTCATCAGGTCGATGTAGACCTGATCGGACTCCGAGCCGGTGATGGCGTCGTGGTGGGCGCCGTAGATCAGTTGCCGCCACGCCTTGTCGAGTGCCGCGTCCGGGTAGGGGTGCCCGGCGACCAGCGAGGCGAGCGTCGCCCACGCCTCCGCGTCGGTGAGCAGGCTCTCGCCGTACCGCTGGGCCTGCTTGGTGTCGATGTAGGAGACGTCCTTGCCGGTGTAGACCGGGTTCATGTCCCGCGTCTGCGGCGACGCCCGGCGCCCCTCGGCCGCCAACTCGGCGCGTACGGCGGCGAAGAAGTCCCTCGGCACACCGCTGATGAAGCGCGGCCAGACGTAACGGGCGTTCCAGTCCCGGTGGATGTCCATCACCCAGCGGCACGGCGGCGCGTAGTCACCGCCGACCGGCAGCAGCACATTGCGGGTGAGCGCCATCTTCTTCAGGCCCCGGAACAGCTTGAACGCGGCGGCCTCCGCCTCGGGCAGGGCGCGCGCGTTGTCGATGACGAAGCCGGCGCCGTAGTGGTTGACCATGTACGCGGTCAGCAGGCCCCGCCCGGAGGGGGCGATCCAGTCGAACTCGGCCGGGAACTGCATGCGTCGGGGGTCGCGCGGCTCCTCACCGAACACCGAGAGCGTCGGCCCCCACTGGTGGAACGGCCCGCGCGCCCACGAACTGGAGCTGATCCCGGCGTCCGCCATCAGCCCGGGGAACTGCGGGTCGTGCCCGAACGCGTCCAACTGCCAGGCCGTTTCCGGTGATCCGCCCATCACGGCCCGCTGGAACCCGTCCCCGTACACGGCGTTGCGGATGGTCGCCTCGGCGCCGGTGAGGTTGGTGTTGGGTTCGTTGTAGGTGCCGCCCATGATCTCGACGCGGCCGGTGCGCATCAACTCCCGCAGGAACGCCCGCTCTTCGGGGAAGGAGTCCCAGTACGGCTTCAGATAGTCGACCTCGGCGAGCACGAAGGTGTACGCGGGGTCGCGCCGGGCCAGGTCGCAGTGGGCGCGCACCAGGCTCATCCCGGACTGGCCGCGCGAGTCGAAGGTGCGGGCGGGCAGTCCGGTGCCGGCCGGATCGTCGGCGACGTCCCAGGTCTCGGTGTAGGCGGCCTGCGTGTTCCACCAGACGGGGTCGTAGTGGAAGTGGCTGACCATGAACATGGTCCAGCCGGGCTCGGCCGCCGTGAACGGCACGGTGAGCGCGGCGGCCGCGTCGCCGTCCTCGGCGCTCACGGTCACGTCGACGGTCTCGCCGGGGGTGAGCGTGCAGGTCACGGGTATCTCGGCGGCGACCGTGCCGTCCTCGCCGACGGTGGCGACGGCGGTCCCGTGCACGCCCCGGCCGGTGGCGGTCAGCCGGACCTGACGGCCGGGTTCGTGCCCGATCTCGGCGGCCACGACCTGCTGCGGGGCCTCGACGGTCCCGGTGAACAGCTCGGTCGACTCGGCAGAGGTGACGCGCATGGGGCTCCTACGAGTGCTCGGCGGGGCCCCATCCTGGCACCGCCGGGATGGTTCAAACAACCATCTTCACGTTTCGTGGGTGGTTCATCCATGCAAAGTGAGCCACCCGAGCCGCCGGGTCGCCCCCGGGTTCACCTCGCGCGACGGCCCTTCACGGCGTGCTGCGGGGTGATGTGGTCGGTCAGCGCGAGCGAGGCGCTCGCCCGCTGGTAGGAGAGTTGCGCGACCCGCACGTACAGGCAGTCGATGAGCATCAGGACGGAGTGCCGGCCGCCGATGCTGCCGGTGCGGAAACTGGTCTCCGACGTCGATGACACCAGCCGGATGTCGGCGGCGCGGGCCAGCGGCGAGCGCGGGTCGGTGGTCAGGGCGACGGTGGTGGCGCCGCGCTCCTTGGCCATCTCGAACGGCTCCAGGGTCTCCCGGGTCGACCCCGAGTGCGAGATGCCGATGGCCACGTCCGCCGGGGTGAGCAGCGCCGCCGAGGTCGCCGCCGCGTGTACCTCGGTCCAGCCGCGCACCGAGCAGCCGATCCGGAACAGCCGGGTCTCCGTCTCCTGCGCCACCGCACCGCTGCCGCCGACGCCGTACACGTCGATCCGGCGGGCCCGGACCACGGCCTGCGCCGTGCGCTCGATCGCGTCCAGGTCGATCCGGTCGATGGTCTGCTGGATGGCGCGCAGATCCGCGGTGCCCACCACCTGCACGACCCGCTCCAGATCGTCGTCCGGCGTGATGTCCGGCCCGATCTCCGCGGAACCCCAGTCGGAGGCCTCGCCGCGACCCCGCTCCTGGGCCAGCTCGATCAGCAGATGCTGATAGGAGTCGAGGCCGATCGCACGGCAGAAACGGGTCACCGTCGCCTGCGAGGTACCGGTGCGGCGGCCCAGCTCGGCGGCCGAGCAGTGGGTGACGGCGGCCGGGTCCTCCAGGATCAGCTCACCGACCTTCTTGAGCGAGCCGGCCAGCCGGGGCAGTTCGGTGCGGATCAGTGTGGTGACGTCCGTGGAGGGCATGAGAAGAATGTAGCAGCCACCGTTTCATGCGTGGATTGAATACCAGGACCAACCGCCCAGAGAGGGCACGGACCCGCCGCCGTCCATTGCTCGCACTCCGAGCCGTGTGATTTATTGATTCATCGAGTGGCTATTACAAACGTGGGTTCAATCCACCAGTGGGGAGTGTCGCGTGACCGTCGAGTCTGTGAGCGCCGAAGGCTACGCGCGCGCAAGTCTGGCCGTCCTGAAGGACATCACCGAGTCCGCGGGCGACGAGGTGGCGCGCGCCGCCGAGTTGATCGCCGAGTGCGTGCGCACGGACGGCGTGATCCACGCGTTCGGCACCGGGCACTCCCAGGCGATCGTCCTCGAACTCGCGGGCCGCGCGGGCGGGTTGGTCCCCACCAACCGCCTCAGCATCGCCGACGTCGTCCTCTACGGCGCCGACGCCCCGAGCGTCCTCGACGACCCGCTCCTGGAGCGCAGGCCCGGGATCGCCGAGCGGATCTACACCCTCGCCGAGCCCCGCCCGCAGGACCTGTTCGTCGTCATCTCCAACTCCGGCGTCAACAGCGTCGTCGTCGAGATGGCCCTCAAGGTCAAGGAGCAGGGGCACCGGCTGCTCGCCGTCACCTCCCTCGCCCACACCCGCTCGGTGCCGGCCGGACACGCCAGCGGCAAGAAGCTCGCCGACCTCGCCGACGTCGTCCTCGACAACCGCGCGCCGACCGGCGACGCCCTCCTCCCGCTCCCCGACGGCGGGGCGGTCGCCGCCCTGTCCACGCTCACCGGCGTCCTCCTGGTGCAGATGACGGTGGCCGAGGCGTCCCGGCAGCTCCTCGCCTCCGGCGACCGGCCGCCCGTCTACGTCTCCGCCAACGTGCCCGGCGGCTTCGAAGGCAACCTGGAGCTGGAGCGGCGGTACGCCGGACGCATCCGGCGCACCGCCAGCTGACGGTCAGCCCACGGGGACCGGCGTCAGCGCGACCGCCAGCGGATACGCGCCGGTCGCCAGCGCCGACCTGGCCTTCCCGGTCGACGTGTCCACCGGCACCAGGGAGTTGGAGTCGGCGGTGGTGACGTAGGCGGTGGCGCCGTCCCAGTCCAGGGCGACATCGAACGCCGACTTCCCCACCGTCACCGGCGTCCCGGACGCCCCGGTGACCGTGTCGACCGGGGTCGCCTTGTCCCCGTTGCTCGCGGTGACCCACAGCGTGCGGCCGTCCGGCGACAGCGCGAGCCCGTAGGCTTGCCCGGCCACCAGCAGCGTCGGTTCGACGGACGCCGTCGCCGTGTCGATCGGAGTGACCGTGGAACCACCGGAGTCGGAGACGTACACCGTCTTCCCGTCCGGTGCGGCCACGACGTTGAACGGGTTCGGGCCGACCGCGATCGCGGCCCCGGCCTTCCCGGTCGCGAGGTCCACCGGCGACACCGTGCCGTCGTGGATGTTCGCCACGTAGAGGGTCGTGCCGTCCGGCGTGATCGCCATGTTCTCCGGACCCGAACCGACCTCAACCGCCTTACCGGCCTTGAGGGTTGAGGTGTCGACGGGCTGGACGGTGCCGTCGGTGTAGGCGGCGACCCACAGGGTGCGGCCGTCCGGCGTGAGCGCGAGCCCGGAGGGCACCGTGCCGACGGCGACCGTGGCGGTCACCGTGCCGTGCGCCACGTCGATCACGCTGACCGTGTTCGCGCCCTGGTTCGCCACGTACGCGGTGCGGCCGTCGGCGCTGACGACCACCTCGCCCGGGTTGGCGCCGACGGCGATGTCGGTCCGCTTCCCGGAGGCGAGGTCGACCGAACTCACCGCCGCCGCACTGAAGTCGGCGGTCAGCGCGCGCTCGGTGCCGGTGCCGTCGGTGACCCGGACCGGCAGCGCGCGGGTGAGGACCCCGGTGCCGGACAGCACCGGCGCGTGGACGCCGGTGGCCGTGCCGGTGACCTCCACGGTCGCCGTCGCGCTGCCCCCGGCCGGGACCGTGACGCTGCCCTCGGCGGGCGTCACGGTGACGCCGTCGGGGGCGGTGAGCTTCCAGGACAGGGTGCGCGCGGCGGTGGAACGCCGGTCCGACAGGGTGAGCGTCACCTTCTCCGACGCGCCTGGTTTCAGGGTGAGTTGGGCCGGGGTGAAGGTGGCGTCGGCGCCCGGGTCGGGGGCGGTGTCGAGGACCGCCCGGTAGAGGAACGCGTCGAGGACGCCGGGCGACACCTGCTGCGGAATCGCGTCGAGGCCCTTGCGCTCGTCCCGCAGCCGGTTCCAGTACGTGCTGACGGCGTCCGTGTCGCCCTTCTTGTCCGCGAGCAGAAGCGCGACGGCGGTCCGCCCCGCGCTGCCGTACCGGCCCAGCTTGTCCAGCCAGGCCGACGTCTCCTTCAGGAAGCCGGGGTTGGCGAGCCGGGCCCGCAACTCGGCCGGGGTGGCGGCCATATCGGTGAAGTACGCCGTGAGCGCGGCGGCGGCCCGCTCCAGCCCCTTGTTCTTCGCGTACGCGGTACGGAAGTTCGCGATCAGCCGGGTGAGCGTCGGGGACTCGGTCGCGTCCAGCTGCGAGGAGTAGTTGTTCTCGGCGAAGATCCGCAGCCACTTCGCCGCGCCGGTGCCGGGGCCCGCGAGGTCGCGCACCGAGGCGAGGAACGCGGCACGCGGGTCGTAGGCGTCCGGGTTCCACAGATAGGCGGCGGACGTGAACAGCGCGAGCCTGCTCGCCTCGGCCTGGATCATCGGGTTGGCGGTCACACCGGTCGCGGCTGTCGCGACGCCGGGTTCCCGGCCGGTGTAGGGGCCGAGCAGGAGACGGCTGGTGGCGTAGTCGTTCACCGGGTAGTTGTCCCAGACCAGGATCGGATGCCCGAACACCGTGCGGGCCTGGGCCACTTGGGCGGCGGTGATGGTCGGGGCGATCACCCCGACGCCGGTCCACTCGACCACCACGGACGGGTCGAGCCGTTCCCGCAACGCCGTCTTGTACGGGGAGTCGGCGAGGTCGGAGTACTCGGTCGGGACCATCTCCAGCGGCTGGAGCCCGGAGTGCGTCGCCGAGAACTCCTGCCAGACGCGGTTCAGGAACGCGGCCTGTGCGGTGCCCGCCGCGCCGCCGCCGGTGCCGAACGCGCTCGCGTCGGCGGCGCAGTTCCACTTGGTGTAGCTGATGTCGTCCAGCGGGATCGCGAACGAGCGCACGCCGATCGCGTACAGCGAGTCGAACTTCTTCGTCAGCGCGGCGACTTCGGACGCGGACGAGTAGCAGACCGACAGGCCGGGGGAGAGGGCGTAGGTGAAGCGCACGTGGTTGCTGTCCGCACGGTCGACCAGTTCGCGCAGCGAGTTCAGCTCGGCCGTCGGGTACTCGTCCCGCCAGCGGGCGCGCAGATAGTCGTCGTCCTTCGGGGAGTACACGTACACGTTCTGCTTGGTGCGGCCGTAGAAGTCCAGTTGGCGCAGGCGTTCCGCGTGGGTCCACGGGGTGCCGTAGAAGCCCTCGATCACGCCCCGCGCGGTGGCCGACGGCCAGTCCCGCACGGTGACCTCGGGCAAGCCGCGCTGGCCGGCGAGGAGTTGACGCAGGGTCTGGGCGGCGTAGAAGGTGCCGGTCTTGTCCGTGCCGGACAGGGCCAGTACGGCGTGGCCGCCTGGCGTGCCGGTCGCCAGGGCGTAGCCGCCCGAGGGCAGGCCTGCGGGGGAGGTGACGCCCAGGCGGCTCAACACGGGGGCGGTGGCGGGGTTTTCGGTGGGGCCGCCCAGGTAGACGGTGAGGCCCGCCGGGGGTGGGGGCGTGCGGGTGCGGTCCGTCGACGTCACCGTGGTGATGTGGGTCGCGCCGGCCTGTCTGAGGGTGGACTCCGTCGCGCGGCGGGCGGCGGGGTCGGTGTGCGCGCCCAGTACTTCCACCACGTGGTGGGGGATCTGGATGCGGGTGGGGTTCCTGGATGCCTTGATCTGGTGGGGAGTTGGCCAGATCTGGGGGAGGGGCGGGGTGGGGGTCGCCGCGGTGGGGGTGGGGGTGGTGAGGGGTGTGAAGGCGGTGGTGAGGAGGAGGGCGGCGGTGGCCAGTGCGGTGATGCGGGGTTCGGGTGGGGGCATGTCTCTCCTTGGCTCAGTGAGCCACCGGTAGTTTTAGGGAATGGTGAATGAAACCTCCGGTTCTGTACAGGGGGGGTGGGGGGCTGCGAGGTTGTTTGTCGGGTGCGGCGCCGTGGGGGCTGGTCGCGCAGTTCCCCGCGCCCCTTAGCGGCGTTGCCGAGCCATCGGTTGCATGGCTCGGCCAGTTGGGCGCGCCCGCGCGGCGGAGCCGCATATGGATACGGTCCCGCGCCCCTTAGCGGCGTTGCCGAGCCGTCGGTTGCATGGCTCGGCCAGTTGGGCGCGCCCGCGCGGCGGAGCCGCATATGGATACGGTCCCGCGCCCCTTAGCGGCGTTGCCGAGCCGTCGATGGGTAGCAACCCCGCGTTCCCTTAAGGGCGTTGCCGAGTCCGTTGGTTGCTAGAGCAGCCGTGTGGGGTGGGTCAAGGGGAGGGTCAGGGTGAAGGTTGTGGTGGTGGGGGTTGTGGTGAGGGTGATGGTGCCCGCGTGGGCTGTTGCCAGGGCTGTGGCCACCGAGAGGCCCAGGCCGCTGCCGCCCCGGTCCCTGGTGCGGGCCTTGTCCACGCGGTAGAAGCGGTCGAAGACGCGTTCCTGGTCGGCCGGCGGGATGCCCGGGCCCGCGTCGGTCACCTGGACGGTGGCGGTGTCGGGCGTGGCCGTGACGGTGAGGGTGACCGGGGTGCCCGGTGGGGTGTGGACGGCCGCGTTGGTGAGGAGGTTGTCCAGGATCTGGCGGACCCGGTGCGGGTCGACCCGGAGGTGCAGGGCCGCCGGGGTGCTGGTCCTCGTCAGGGGGCGGTCCGGATGGCTCGCCCGGAACGCGTCCCCCGCCTCCTCGGCCAGGGCCACCAGGTCCGTGTCCGCGAGGCGCATCGGCGCCTCCACCTCCGCCGCGTCGAGGCGGGCGAGGAGCAGCAGGTCGTCGAGGAGGACCCCCATCCGGGCCGCCTCCTGACGCAGCCGGGCCAGATGCTTGTCCCGTTCCTCGGGCGCGTTGGCGGCGGCGTACTGGAACAGGTCCGCGTACCCCCGTACCGACATCAGCGGGGTGCGCAGCTCGTGCGAGGCGTCCGCGACGAACCGGCGCAGCCGCTGTTCGGCCTCCGCGCGGACCGCGAGCGAGGCGTCGATGTGCTCCAGCATCGTGTTGAACGCGGTACGCAGCTCGTCGACCTCCTGCCCGCCGTCCCGGCCGTCCGCGCGCAGCGGCAGCCGGGCCGCCGACTCGGTCAGGTCGTGCGAGGTGATGCCGTGCGCGGTGTGCGCCATGTCGCTCAGCGGCGTCAGGCCCCGCCGCAGCATCCGCCGCCCGAACACCACCAGCGCCAGCAGCGCGAGCCCGAACGCCACCAGCTGCACGGTGATCAGCCGCCGCATCGTCGCGTCGATGTCCGCCAGCGGCGCCCCGCTGACCAGCACCACGCCCGGCTCGACCGCGCAGGCCCGCAGCCGGTACTCGCCCTCGTCGGTGAGGTCGCTGGTGCGCAGCACCTCGGTGCCGCTGCGGAGCTGGGCCCGCGCCACCGCCGTCAGGTCGTCGAGGTCGGCGGGCAGGTCGCCGGACTCCTCGGGCCTGCGCAGCACCGGGGAACCGTTCTTCACGTCGTACACCGCGTAGTACCAGCGGTAGTACTTCTTGCCCTGGAGCGAGCCGCTGTCGACGATGCTCTTCGACTGGGCGACCTGGGCCAGCCCGAGCTGATCGTCGAGCTGGTTCGACAGGTAGGTGCGCATGTACGTCGTCAGGGCCGTGCCGACCACCCCGAACACCACCAGGGCCAGCGCGCCCAGGCCCAGCGCCAGCCGCGTCCCCAGGCGCAGCCGCCGGTAGCGCCACGGCAGCCCCCTCACTCGGGCACCCGCCGCACCACGTACCCGAACCCGCGCACCGTGTGGATCAACGGCTCGCCGGTGTCGTCGAGCTTGCGGCGCAGCCTGCTGACGACCAGCTCGACGACGTTGGAGCGGCCCCCGAAGCCGTACTCCCACACATGGTCGAGGATCTGCGCCTTGGTCAGCACGGTCGGCGACTTGCGCATCAGGTAGCGCAGCACCTCGTACTCGGTCGGCGTCAGGGTCAGCGCCTTCGCACCGCGCCGCACCTCCCGGGTGTCCTCGTCCATGGTGAGATCCGCCACGCGCAGCACCGACCGCTGGAAGCCGGGCCCGGCGCTGCGCCGCAGCACGGTCCGCAGCCGGGCCATCAATTCCTCCACCGCGAACGGTTTGACCAGGTAATCGTCGCCGCCCCGGGTCAGCCCGGCCACCCGGTCGGCCACCGTGTCGCGCGCGGTGAGGAACACCACAGGCACCATCGCGCCCGAGCGCCGCAACCCGTCCAGTACCCCGAAACCGTCCAGATCGGGCAACATCAGGTCGAGCACCACGATGTCCGGCTTGAACTCACCGGCCAGCCGCAACGCCTCCTCGCCACTGTTGGCGGTGACCGCGTCCCAGCCCTCGTAGCGGGCGACCGTCGCCACGAGATCGGCGATCGGCGGGTCGTCGTCCACAACGAGAAGGCGTACTTTTTCCACCCGCTCATAGTGCGCCACCCGGCCCGCCCCACCACAGGCGGCCGCCGGGAGCCATCGAATCGATAAGTGTTTGAAAGTTGACCGACAGCAGAACGACAGCTCCCGACAGGGAAGCTCGAATACCCCTGCACCGATCAAGGAGCTGCCGTCCGTGACGACCGTCCAATCGCCCCCTGCGCCCCCCACGGCGATACGCCCCAGGGCGGTGGCCCGCACGGGTCTGTACGCCGTGCTGGCCGCGAACGCGGCCGTGGTGACCTACTTCTTCGCCCAGGCCGGATTCGCCTCCAACGCGCTCATCGTGATCGGCCGCCTGTTCGGTCTCTACGGCGCCCTCTTCATGGCGTTCCAGCTGCTCCTGGTGGCCCGGCTGCCCTGGCTCGACCGCCGGATCGGCATGGACCGGCTCACCTCCTGGCACCGCTGGACCGGCTTCGGCATCCTGTGGACGCTCCTCGGGCATGTCGTCTTCATCGCCTTCGGGTACGCGGACAGCGCCGGGGTCGGGCCCATCGCCGAGGTGATCGACCTCGCCGAGACCACCGAGGGCGTGCTGCGCGCGATCGCCGCGTTCACCATCGTCCTGGTGGTCGGCGCGGTCTCCGGCCGCTTCGCCCGGCGCCGCCTCGCCTACGAGACCTGGCACTTCATCCACCTCTACACCTACGTCGCGGTGTTCCTCGCCTTCACCCACCAGGTCGCCGTCGGCACGACGTTCACCTCGTCGCCCGCCGCCACCGCGTACTGGTACGGCGTGTGGGGCGTCGCCCTCGGCTCGGTGCTCCTGGGCCGCGTGGTGCTGCCGTTGTGGCGCAACTACCGCCACCAGCTGCGGGTCTCCGCCGTCGTGCCCGAGTCCGACGACGTCGTCTCGATCTATGTCACCGGGCGTGACCTCGACCGGATGCCGGCCCGGGCCGGACAGTTCTTCCTCTGGCGGTTCCTGACCGCCGACCGCTGGTGGCAGGCGAACCCCTTCTCGCTGTCCGCCGCGCCCGACGGCGAGCGGCTGCGCCTGACCGTCAAGCGCGCCGGTGCCGGTTCGGCCGCCCTGCGCCATGTGAAGGTCGGCACCCGGGTCTTCGCCGAGGGCCCCTACGGCGCCTTCACCACCCTGCACCGCACCCGCTCCGAGTCCGTGCTGATCGCCGGTGGCGTCGGCGTCACCCCGATCCGCGCCCTCCTGGAGGACCTGGAGGGGCACGCCGTGGTCATCTACCGGGTGAGCGCCGACCGTGACGCCGTTCTCTACGACGAGCTGCGCGACCTCGCCCACGCCAAGGGCGCCGAACTGCACCTGGTGACGGGACCGGTCGCCCCCGATCTGCTGGCCCCCGGCGAGCTGGCCCGGATGGTGCCGGACATCGTCGAGCGGGACGTGTTCCTGTGCGGGCCGCCGCCGATGATGAACGCGGTGATCAACAACCTGCGTGAGCTGGGCGTACCCAAGCAGCAGGTCCATTTCGAACGCTTCAGCCTGGCGGGATGAGAGACACGACATGAAGCGAGCCATACCTGTCCTGGTCCTGTCGGTCGCCGGTCTGATCCCGATCTGGCGCTACGAACCGTCCACCGGGACCACCACGGTCGCCACCCCCACGCCGACCACCTCCGCGTCCGCCTCCTCCGGCACCTCGTCGGGCACCGTCGTCAAGGGCACCTTGATCCAGACGGAGAAGGGTCCCCTCCAGGTCGAGGTGACCTTCGACGGCGACAAGATCACGGCCGTGCGGATGCTCCAGCAGCCGAACCACCCGCAGACGGCGGCGGCGGTGCCGAAGCTGATCGCGGAGACGCTGAAGGCGCAGAGCGCCAAGATCGACACGGTCTCCGGCGCCACCATCACCAGCACCGGTTACCGCACCTCCCTCCAGGCCGCCATCGACCAGCAGGAGAAGGCGGCCGCCGCCTCCCCGTCGCCCTCGGCCACCGCGTCCACCTCGACGGCCAAGCAGGTCGTCGCCGGTTCGACGGTCCAGACGGAGAAGGGCCCGGTCCAGGTCGAGGTGACCTTCGCCGGGGACAAGATCACGGCCGTGCGGATGCTCCAGCAGCCGAACCACCCGCAGACGGCGGCGGCGGTGCCGAAGCTGATCGCGGAGACGCTGAAGGCGCAGAGCGCGACGATCGACACGGTCTCCGGCGCCACCATCACCAGCGGCGGCTACCGCACCTCCCTCCAGGCCGCCATCGACGCGAAGGCCTCCTGACGTGCGCCGCGTCGAACACGTCATGGGGTTCCCGGTCTCGCTGCGGGTCGACGACCCCGACGTCCCCGAGTCGGCGGCCGACGCCGTCTTCGGGTGGCTGCGCGAGGTCGACGAACGGTTCAGCCCCTTCAAGTCCGGCAGCGAGGTCTCCCGCTTCGGCCGGGGCGAGCTGCGGCGCGGGGAGCTGAGCGCCGACCTGGCCGAGGTGCTCGACCTGTGCGAGCACTACCGGGCCGCCACCGACGGCGCCTTCGACGTCCGGCTGCCGGGCCGCCCCTTCGACCCGTGCGCGGTCGTCAAGGGCTGGTCCGTGCAGCGCGCGGCCGGGCTCCTGACGGCGGCCGGGGCGCGCCGGTTCTGCCTCAACGCCGGGGGAGACGTGGTCACTTCGGGCGGGCCGTGGCGGGTCGGCGTACGCCACCCCGAACACGCCGACCAGCTGTGCACCGTCCTGGAACTGACGAACGGCGCGGTCGCCACGTCCGCCCGCTACGAGCGCGGCGACCACATCATCGACGGCCGCACCGGACGCCCGGCGACCGGACTGCTCAGCATGACGGTCGTCGCCGACTCCCTGACGGTGGCCGACGCGGTCGCGACGGCGGCGTTCGCGCTGGGCGCCGACGGCATCGCGTGGGCGGCGGACCAGCCCGGCTGCGAGGTGTTCGCCGTGGACGGCGCACGGCAGGTGCTGCGCACGGCCGGGTTCCCGACGGCACCGGAGTCGGCCGCCGCGTAACGGCCGCCGCACCTCGGGCACGCACAACAGAGCCGCCGCACCTCCGGCACGCACAACAAAGGGCGGGCCCACCGGACTTGGAGTCCGGTGGGCCCGCCCTTTTTCCCGGGGGACGGGGCTCAGCTGACGTCGGAGGCGTCCAGGCGGTACAGGCCGCTGTAGGAACTCACCGCCGTGCCGTGCTTCTTGACCCAGGTGGAGATCTCGGAGTTGGTGCTCTGACCGCCGTTGCTGCTGACGACGATGTAGTGCAACGTGCCGGACTTCACCAGGGACTTGAGCTTGGCCAGCGTCATCGCGTTGTCGCTGCCGGACCAGCCGCCCATCGAGATCACCGGCTGACCGGACTCCAGGATGATCTCCGACGCCGTCTGGTCGGTGGCCACCGCCACCAGCCAGGTGGCCCCGTCCTGGTTCTTCTTCAGGTACGAGATCATCGCGCTGCTGACCTGGGTGCCGCCGCCCATGCCGCCGCCACCGCCGGACGACTTACTGGACTCGGAACCCGACGGCGCCGCACCCGACTCCGTCTTCGTGGACGAACTCCCGCTGCCCGAAGGCGCGTTGCCGCTCGGCTTGGTGCCCGACGGGGGCTGGCCCATCGACTGGCCGCTCGTGGAGCCGCTCTTGGAGCTGCTGCCGCCGGGACCGCCGCCCATGCCGCCGCCCGTGCTCGGACCGGCCGTCGGGTTGGTGCCGTTGGCGCTGGAGGAGGTGGCCGCGGAGACCGAGTACGCGGTGGGACCGGCGAGCAGGGCGACGACCGCCGCCAGCACCGCGAAGCCCATCAGCCGCTGCCGGCCCAGGAACCGCCCGGCCAGCAGACCGAGCACCGCGGCCGTACCGGCGACCCCGGCCACCACCTCGGCGACCGTGTACACGGTGCCCGAACCGGACACCCGCTGGAGCAGCACGACCGCGAGGACGGTGCTGGCGGCGATCGCCAGCGGCAGCACCCACGCCCACTTGGCCGCCGAGCCCTCCTTGAAGGCGCGGTACAGCAGCACCCCGCCCGCACCGGCCACCGCCGCGATACCCGGGGCCATGGCGGTCACGTAGTACGGGTGGAACGTGCCCTCGGCGAGCGCGAAGGTCAGGTAGTGCAGGACGAACCAGCCGCCCCACAGCAGCAGCGCCGCCCGCTTGGCGTCCGTACGGGGTGCCCGGCCGCGCAGCACCAGACCGCCGACCAGGGCGATCAGGGCGAAGGGGATCAGCCAGGAGATCTGGCCGCCCATGATCTCGTTGAACAGCCGGTAGATGCCCGCGCTGCCGCCGAAGCTCGCGCCGTTGCCCTGCGAACCGACCGACGAGCTGGCGCCGAAGATCCGGCCGAAGCCGTTGTAGCCGATGACCAGGTCCCAGACGGTGTTGTCGGTCGAACCGCCGATGTAGGGCCGCGAGGACGCCGGGATCAGGTCGACGATCACCATCCACCAGGCGCTGGAGACGACCAGGGCGACGGTGGCGACGGCCAGGTTGCGGATGCGGCGGCCCAGCGAGAGCTGCGCGGCCCAGAGGTAGACCAGGAAGAACACCGGCAGCACGACGTACGCCTGCATCATCTTCGTGTTGAACGCGAAGCCGATCGCGACCGCCGACCACACCAGCGGCATCAGCCGCCCGTTGCGCACCGCCTTCATCAGGGCGGCGGCGCCCAGCAGCATCAGGAAGACCAGGATCGGGTCCGGGTTGGTGTCCCGGGTGATGGCCACCGTGATCGGCGTGAGGGTGAGCACCAGCGCGGCGATCGTGCCGGCCACCGCCCCGAAGTCCCGCTTGACCATCCGGTACAGCAGCGCGACCGAACCGGTGCCGACCGCGACCATCGGCAGCGCCAACTGCCAGCTCCCGTACCCGAATATCCGGGCCGACAGGCCCATCACCCAGAGCGCGAAGGGGGGTTTGTCGACGGTGATGAAGCTGCCGGCGTCCAGCGCCCCGAAGAAGAACGCCTTCCAGCTCTTCGTGCCGCTGTAGACGGCCGCGTTGTAGAAGCTGTTGCCCGTCAGGGAGTTCATGTTCCAGGCGTAGAGGGCGGTCGCCAGGACGAGGATCGCCCACAGCGCCGGGCGGGCCCAACGGGGGTCCTCGGGGGCGCCGGTGAACAGTCTGCCGAGTCGGGCCGACGGGGTCGCGGAGCGCTGCCCGCCCTCCGGGGCGGCCGACGCGGGCGGCGGGGCGAGGGTGGTCATGACGCGTGCTCCAGGTGCTGGGAGGAGGAAGAGGCGTTCGCCCCGGGCAGGACTGCGGTGGTCGGGCGGGCGGCCGGCACCTGCGGGGTGGCGGTCCGCCGGGGAACGGTCAGACGGGTGCGGCCGGTCGCCGTCGCGCGCAGCAGCCGGGCCATCCCCTTGAGGTCGTCGACGGCGGTGCGGACGATGTCGACGCGGCTGTCCGGGTCGTCGGTCCAGTCGACCGGCACCTCGTGGACGCGCAGCTTGTTGCGCTGCGCCAGCACGAGGAGTTCGGTGTCGAAGAACCAGGCGGTGTCCTCGATGTGCGGGGCGAGCGCCCGGAACACGTCCGTGCGCACCGCCTTGAACCCGCACTGCGCGTCCGAGAACCGGGCCGCGAGCCCGAGCCGCAGCAGCAGGTTGTAGGAGCGGGACACGAACTCCCGCTTGGGGCCCCGCACCACGGCCGCCTGCCGGTGCAGCCGGCTGCCGATCGCGAGGTCGCTGTGCCCGGACAGCAGCGGCGCGACCAGCGGCAGGAACCCTTCGAGACCGGTGGACAGGTCGACGTCCATGTAGGCGACGACATCGGCGGTGGACGCGCTCCACACGTGCTTGAGCGCGCGCCCCCGCCCCTTCTGGTCCAGCCGCACGGCGTGGGTGTGCGGCAGCCGCAGCGTCAGGTCGCGGGCCACCTCCCACGTGCCGTCGGTGCTGGCGTTGTCCGCGACCGTGATGCGGAACGGGAACGGGAAGGACTCTTCGAGGTAGGCGTGGAGACGGCCGACACTGTCGGCGAGGACGTGTGCCTCGTTGTACACCGGCACCACGACCTCGACCGACCGGCGCCGGACGCCTCCCGCGTTCGTTTCGTTCATGACCCTGACGATCAGGGGTGCTCCTGGGGGATCTCTGAGCGCTCCCTGTGCGGAGGGTGAGAATCAGTGAACTCACAGGAACGGCACAGCCCTACCGCATCGGGCTCCAAGGCACCGGCCCCGGCGGGGAGTTCACCAGGTCGGTGCCGAACCGTGCCCCGGGGCCCCGCCGCACCCCGCCACCGGCCGTTTAGACTCGATCCGCATCGGCCCGTAACCGCCCGCCACCGCGGGCGACACCTGCCAGACCCGAAGGGTATTCGGCGTTTTGATACGGATAGATTCAGTCACCAAGAGGTACCCGGACGGCACGGTGGCGGTGGACAACCTCTCGTTGGAGATACCCGACCGCTCGATCACCGTCCTGGTGGGACCCTCGGGCTGCGGCAAGACCACCACCCTGCGCATGATCAACCGGATGATCGAGCCCACCGAGGGCACCATCCTCATCGACGGCAGGGACATCCTGAAGGAACCCGTCACCACCCTGCGCCGGTCCATGGGGTACGTCATCCAGAACGCGGGCCTCTTCCAGCACCGCACGATCCTCGACAACATCGCCACCGTGCCCCGCCTGCTCGGCTGGGACAAGGGCCGGGCCCGGGACCGGGCACGGGAGTTGATGGGCCGCGTCGGCCTCGACGCCTCGCTCGCCAAGCGCTACCCCTACCAGCTCTCCGGCGGCCAGCAGCAGCGCGTCGGCGTGGCCCGTGCCCTCGCCGCCGATCCGCCCCTGCTGCTGATGGACGAGCCCTTCTCCGCCGTCGACCCGATCGTGCGCAAAGGCCTTCAGGACGAACTCCTGCGCATCCAAGACGAGTTGGGCAAGACCATCGTCTTCGTCACGCACGACATCGACGAGGCCGTGAAGATCGGCACGATGGTCGCGGTGATGCGCACCGGCGGGCGGCTCGCGCAGTTCGCACCCCCGGCCGACCTGCTCACCGACCCGGCGGACACGTTCGTCGAGGACTTCCTCGGCGCGGACCGGGGCATCCGGCGGCTGTCGTTCTTCCCCGCCGCCGGACTCCCGCTGCTGACCACGCCGATCGTCGCCCTCGACGCCACCGCCGAGCAGATCGCCGCCCGCGCCACCCCGGAGGTTCCCTACCTCCTCGTCACCGGCCTCGACGGCAGGCCGCTGGGCTGGGCCGAGCCGCACGCGCTGCGCGCCGGACGCATCGAACCGTCGCAACTCCTCGCCTGTGGGCGGCCGTTCGCGCCCGCCACGGAGTCGTTGCGGGCCGCGCTCGACGGCGCGGTGCTCTCGCCGACCGGGTGGGCCGTCGCGGTCGGCGCCGACGGACGGGTCACCGGCGTGGTCTCCCAGCAGACCATCGCCGAGGCCATCCGCACCGCCCACGCGGCCCGCCCGGCCGAGGCGAGCGACGCCGTCGACGCGGGCGGCCCGGTCCTGCGGAAGGACGCCGGATGAGCGGGCTGTTCGACATACCGAGCGACCTCCAGAACACGTACGGGGGGCTGGTCGTCCTGCATCTGCGGCTCGCCCTCGTGCCGGTCCTCGCCGGTCTGGTGGTCGCGCTGCCGCTGGCCCAACTCTGCGTCCGGCTGCGCTGGTTGTACCCGCCGGTGCTGTGGGTGACGACGATCCTGTACGCCGTTCCGTCGCTCGCCTTCTTCGTCGTCCTCATCGACTACACCGGGCAGACCGAGACGACGGTGATGATCCCGCTGGCCGTCTACAGCCTCGTCGTGTTCGTGCCGGCCATCGTCGACGGGGTGCGCTCGGTGCCGCAGGAGACCCTTGACGCGGCCACCGCGATGGGGCTCGGGCCGGTCCGCCGGTACCTCCAGGTGCAGTTGCCGATCGCCGTGCCCGCGCTCGTCGCCGGGCTGCGGGTGGCCACCGTCTCCAGCATCTCGCTGGTCAGCGTCGGCATGCTGATCGGCAACCAGGGCGGGCTGGGCAACCTCCTCAACGACGGCATGATCTACCACCAGCCCCGGCTGATCTGGCTCTCCGTCATCGGCACCGCCGTGCTCGCCATCGCCGCGGACGTGGTGCTGGTGGGGGTGCGGGTGCTGTTGACGCCGTGGATGCCGCGTGGGGGCGGGGGGTCCCGTGCCGCGTCCGTGTCCGAGCCTGCGGCCGTGGCCGTGCCCGCGCCTCCGTCCACGTCCGCTTCCGCCGAGGCCCGGCCCGCCGCACCCGTTTCGAAGGACGCCGTCCGGTGAACGTACTCCACTTCATGCAGCAGTTCTTCAGCGACGGTGCGCACTGGCACGGCTATGACGGCATCCCGACGCGGCTGCGGGAGCATGTGCAGTACTCGTTGCTCGCGCTGGTGATCGCCGCGGTCATCGGGTTGCCGGTGGGGCTGATCACCGGGCACACCGGGCGGGGTGGCAACAGCCTCGCGTTCATCGCCACGGCGGGGCGGGCGTTGCCGAGTTTCGGGTTGCTGGTGCTGATGTTCGTGCTGCTCGGGCTCGGGCATCTGCCGGTGATGATTCCGTTGGTCGTGCTGGCGGTGCCGCCGATCCTGGTGACCACGTACGAGGCGATGCGGTCGGTCGATCCGGCGCCGGTCGACGCGGCGCGGGGCATGGGGATGGCGGAGGGGCGGATCTTGTTCCGGGTGGAACTGCCGGTTGCTCTGCCGTTGATCCTGAGTGGGTTGCGGTCGGCGGCGATTCAGATCGTCTCCACGGCGACGATCGCCGCGTACGTGAGTCTCGGGGGGCTTGGGCGGTACATCGTCGATGGGCTGTACCAGCGGAATTACGAGAAGGTCGTGGGGGGTGCGACGTTGGTCGCGGTCCTCGCGCTGGTGACGCTGGGGTTCTTCTGGGTCGTCCACCGGGTGGCGGTCTCGCCGGGGGTTCGGCGGGGGAACTAGCGGTTGTCGGTCGGGTGCGGCCCGGTGGGGGCTGGTCGCGCCCGCGCGGCGGAGCCGCAAATTTGATACAGCCCCGCGCCCCTTAAAAGCAGGGCGTTGCCGAACTGTTGGCTGGCAAGCCCGAGTTGGCGGGCCTGGGACAGGGGTCTCAGGCCCGCTTTTTTGGGGTCGGTCAGGGCTCTGTGCGGGACAACGCCTGTTCCAGGACCTTGAGTAGGGCGTCTCTTACTGAGCCTCGTTCTCGGGCGTCGAAGACGACCACCGGGGTGCGGTCGGCCACGTCGAGGGCCCAGCGGACCTCGTCCAGGGTGTGTTCGACCTTGCCGTCGAAGGCGTTGACGGCCACCGCGAACGGGATCTGGCGGTGTTCGAAGTAGTCGACGGCGGCATAGCAGTCGTCGAGCCTGCGGGTGTCGACGATGACCAGGCCACCGAGGGCGCCCTCGACGATGTCGTCCCACATGAACCCGAACCGTTCCTGGCCGGGCGTGCCGAACAGGTACAGCTTGAGCGTCGGGTCGATGGTGATGCAGCCGAAGTCCATCGCCACCGTGGTGGTGGTCTTGGCCGGGGTGTGGCTCAGGTCGTCCACGCCCGCCGCGACCTCGGTGATCGCGGCCTCGGTGGTGAGCGGTTCGATCTCGGAGATCGCGCCGACGGCGGTGGTCTTGCCCACGCCGAACCCGCCGGCGATCACCATCTTGACCGGCAGCGGCGGACGCAGCGGGGCGAGAGGTTCAGTCGGTGTCACGGAGTACCCCTCGGGAGTCGGGGATGGCACGGAGGCCATCGATCACCCTGCGCAGCACGGACGCGTCATGGGTGAGGTCGCTGTCGGGCACGTACACCGTCAGATGACCGGCCGCGCGCAGGTCCTCGGCGAGGACCCGCACCACGTTCAGGTGCAGCCGCAGCCGGGCCGCGAGTTCCGCGATGGACTGCGGCAACCGGCAGGCGGCGACGATGTCGTGCTGTTCGAAGGAGAGCCCGTCGAGCGCGGTGAGCCCCTCGGCGGTGGCCACCACCTGGGTCTCGACGGGCACCGGCCGGCCGGCCGCGCTGGGCGCCACCCGCCCCGCGGTGAGCAGGAACGGCCGTACGGCGGAGGCGGGGCCGACCGGGTCGGCCGGACTGGTCAGGTCGGCTTCACCTGGCTGCGCAACCGGTTCGCGGCCGTCGGCCATAGTGTCGTCTTCCTTTCCGGACCGGGTGGAGCGGTCAGCCGGCCGACGCGACGCCGACGTTGTTCTTCAGTTCGAGCACGAGCTGCGGACTGAGCGCGGAACCGGCCCGGTTGGCGAACAACGTCATCTCGTAGGCGATGTTGCCGAGCTTGGCCTCCTTGTCGGCGACCACGCCGAGCACGGCGCCGCTGCCGATCGCGGAGACCAGCACATGGCCGCCCTCCAGGTCGATGATGACCTTGTTCAGGGGGCCGAGACCGTAGTTGCCGGAGGCGCCGGCGGCCAGGCTGGTGATGCCGGAGACGATCGCCGCGAGCCGCTCGGAGTGCGCGCGTTCGCGCAGTTCCGAAACGGCGATGAGCAGTCCGTCCGAGGAGACCGCGATGGCGTCGACGACACCCGCGGTCTCGGTCGCGAACCGGTTGAGCAGCCAGGTGAAGTCGGCTGCGGCGGTTTGCAGATCGGTCGGCGGGGTGCCTCCCGTAGGAGTGTCACCTGTCGACGTACTCACTGCTCCACTCCTTCCGGGAGGTCGTTCTTGCGGGGTTGTTCGGAGGTCGTACGGCGGGGGAGGTCGGGCGGGGCCTGCGCGCTGTCGCGGTGGGCGCGGGCCACGGCGGCCTCGAACTCGTCGAGCGAGTCACGGACCGCTTCCGGGTCGGCGGGCTTCGCCGCCTGCTTCGACGTCAACTGGTCCTCGTCGAGGGTGGTGCGGAGGGTCGCTCCGCGGACACGGCGGCGCAACGGGCGGGAGCCGTCGCCTGCGGGCGGTGCGGACAGCGTCGGCTCCTCGGGCGTCGCCTCGGCGCGGGCCTTGGGGATGAACGGCGTGCTCGTGGGCGTGGGCACCGCCTGGACGGCGTCCTCGGCGGCGTCCTCGGCGGCGTCCCGGCGTGGCACCCGGCGGGGGAGCGGTGGATCGGCCTGGGTGTCCCCGGCGGGTCCGGCCGACGGTGCCCGGTCCGCACCGGCGGCGGGGCGGGGGCCCGACACCTCCGGGGCGGTGGGCAGGGCGGGGCGCTCGGCGCCGTTGTGCGGGGGCTTGGGCTGTCGGGGCGCGGCGGCCGTCTCCGGGGTCGGTGTCAGCAGCAGGCCGGACGGGACGAGGACCTCGGCGGTGACGCCGCCGCCCGGGGTGCGGGAGAGGGTGACGTCGACGTCCCAGCGGCGGGCCAGGGTGCCGACCACGAACAGGCCGAGCACCTTCGTCGGCACCAGGTCCAGGCGTTCGCGGCGGATCAGCCGGGCGTTCTCCTCGGCCAGCCGCTCGGCGCTCATGCCGAGGCCGTGGTCGGCGACGACGATGGAGGCGCCGTCCTCGTTGCCGCGCACGGCGACCTCGACGGGGCTGCCGACCGGCGAGAACGCGACGGCGTTCTCCAGGAGTTCGGCCACCATCAGGGTGAGGTCACCGATGATGTCCGGCCCGACCATGGCCTCGGTGCGGGCCTGCAACTGCACCCGCTGGAAGCCCTCGATCTGCCCGAGCGCGGCCCGCACGACGTTGGTCAGCTCGGTCGGCCCGGAGCCGAGGGCGGTCTCGCGGATGCCGGCCAGCAGCATCAGGGAGTCCGCGTTGCGGCGCAGCCGGACGGCGATGTGGTCGATGGAGTAGAGGCGTTCGAGCAGCGCCGGATCGGTCTCGCCGCGCTCCACGGCGTCGATCAGGGCGAGTTGACGGGTCGTCAGGTTGCTGACGCGGCGGCCGACGTTGCCGAACATCTCGGCGACGTTGCGGCGGCTGAGCACCTGGCGCTCCAGGAGCGCGATGGCCGTGCTCTGCACCCGGTTGAAGACCTCGGCGAGTTCGCCGATCTCGTCGCGCGCGGTGACCGGCATCGCGCGCAGCTGCGGCGGTCGCTCGTCGCCGGTGTCGTCGTCCGCGACCCGGGCCAGCTCCCGCCCGGCCACCTCGGCGACCTCGCGGGCGGCACCGGTCAGCGCCGTCACCGGGCCGATCACCGAGCGGCGCACCAGCACCGAGAACGCGATCCACACCGCGAACCCGATCAGACCGATGTTGAGCAGCAGCCCGGCGCGGAAAGCGGCCTCGGTGGACGCGCTGTCGGCCCGGTCGGCGATCTCACCGATCAGCGCACCGGTGATCTTCAGCCGGGCCTCGGACTGCTTGCGGTAGTCGGGGTAGGCGGCGAGGGCGGCGGCGAGCGCCTTGTCGATCTCGGTGGGCGTCTGGGCCTGCAACGAGCCCGGGTCGAGCTGGAGTTCGGCGTAGTGCTGGATGATCGTGGCCTGCGCCGCGTTGTGCTCGATGCCGCCCAGGCGGTTGGTCTGTTCCTCGGTGGCGAACCGGGCGAACCGTTCGGCCTGGTGGTTGTACAGCTCGTAGGCGCCGACCGCGTTGGTGAACTCGATCAGCGCGTTGGTGTCCCCGGTGCGCGCCGAGAACACGCTCGTCTCGAAGGAGCTGTGGGCGGCGTCGGCGCGCAGCAGCGAGTCCAGCAGGTTGCCCGTGAAGGTGGCGGCGAGGGCGGGGTCGCGGTCCAGGTTGAGGCCGTCGATCAGACCCTTGGAGGCGTTGGTGTACGCGGGGTCGATGTTGTCGGCGGGCAGATAGCCCTGCTCGACCGTCTCGCGCAGGCTGCTGAGGCCGTTGACCTCGCGCAGCGCCTGCGCCTCGGAGTCCGGGAGCTGCTCGCCGAAGGTGTCGCGGACCTTCTCGACCTGCCGGTCGACGGCGGCCTGGGCGGAGCGGTAGTCGGCCGGCGAGGGCTTGGCGCCGGAGCCGAGGGACTCGTAGCGCACGGAGAGCAGGATGGCCTGCTGGTGCTCGGCCTCCACCCGGTCGACCAGCGTGGCGACCTGGGCGCTGTCGCGGACCGTGCGGGCGGCGTCGTTGGCGGCGGTCGACTGCTCGACCTGGTCGACGATCAGATATGTCAGGAGCAGGGCGACGCCCGCGAGCGGGATGCCGACGAGCAGGTTGAGCTTGCGCCGGAACGGCCACCGGTCGGCGATGGCCCGCAGGCGGCCGGCCCGGTAGGGCGGTGGGGCCTGTCGGGCGGTCGCGTCCACCTCGTTCGTGGACACCGGGCCTCCTTCGTGGGGGATTCGTCGCGCGCGACGGTGCACGTGACAGATTCTGATCGATGTCTGGACGCTGCTCGACACCCGAGCGAGGGGCTGGGGAGCTGCGGAACGGCACCGAAGTGACCCCCGCGCACCGCTGTGGCCGACGCCAACTGCCGTGAGACTACCGCCTCCTGGAACGATCAACGCCGTCGCCCTACGTCAAGAATCCATCACAAAGAGCCTCCGCATCCGCCCGAGTATGTTCGCCTTTCCTTCACAAACGACCACGCATTGAGGCCAATTGGTGACCGGGTGCCCCTTGACCGGGCCGGAACTGGCTGGATTGGATCAAAGGGCAGAGCTTGTTTCCGCCCCATCCCCAGCGTCCGGAACGGGAATCGTGACTTCCAACGCCCCTCGCCGCAGGTCCCCCAAGTCGACCCCCGCGGTCGCCGTCGCGCTCGCCGCGACGACGGCCCTGCTGGCGGGATGTTCCTCCTCCTCGTCCGGCGACAGCGGCTCCGACCCCCTCAAGGGAGGCGGCTCCGACGGCAAGACCGTCGTCGTCGGCTCCAACAACTTCGCCGAGAGCATCCTGATCGCCGACATCTACGGCGAGGCCCTCAAGGCCAAGGGCGTCAAGGTCACCTACAAACCGAACATCGGCAGCCGCGAGACGACGTACGGGCTGCTCAAGAACGGTTCGATCACCGTGCTGCCCGAGTACAACGGCGCGCTGCTCGCCTACCTCGACGCCAAGGCCACGCCGAAGACGGTGGCGGCCACCACCGCGGCCATCGACACCAAGCTCGACTCCAAGCTGACGCTCCTCGACCCCGCGTCCGCGCAGGACAAGGACTCCGTCACGGTCAACGCGGCCACCGCGACCAAGTACAACCTGACCGCCGAGTCCTCCATCGCGGACCTCAAGGACATCGCCAAGGACCTGGCCATCGGCGCCTCGCCGGAGTTCCAGACCCGCCAGCAGGGTCTGGTGGGCCTGAAGTCGGTGTACGGCCTGGAGTTCAAGTCGTTCAAGGCGCTCGACGCGGGCGGCCCGCTCACCCAGGCGGCGCTGAAGAAGGACACCGTGCAGGCCGCGGACATCTTCACCACCGACCCGACGATCGTGAAGGAGAAGTTCGTCGTCCTCCAGGACACGGAGAACCTCTTCGGGTTCGCCAACGTGCAGCCGCTCGTCTACAAGAGCGGACTGCCGCAGAAGGGCGTCGACGCGCTCAACGAGGTCTCCGCCAAGCTCGACACCAAGACCCTGCTCACCCTGGACACCCAGGTGCAGTCCGAGAACAAGGACCCGCTGGACGTCGCCCAGGCCTGGCTGAAGTCCGTCGGACTCAACTGACCGCAGGACAGGCACCGTTGGACACCACCGCGGACGACCCGACGCGCCTCCCCCCGAGCCAGGGGGAGGCCCGCGTCGCCCTCGACGGAGCCACGCTCGACGTCGACACCCTGGTCCGGATCGCCGACGCCGACACCCACCCCGAACCCGCCCCCGAGGCGCTGGAGCGGGCCCACCGCTCCTGGCGCACCGCCGGGCGGCTCGCCGCCGCCGGACGCCTGTACGGGCGCGGCACCGGCGTCGGCGCCCACCGCTCCATCGCCGTCGACCCCGGCGACGAGGCCGAGCACGGTCTGCGGCTGCTGCGCAGCCACGCCGGCGGGGCGGGCGAACTGCTGCCGGCCCGGCAGGCCCGCGCCCTGCTCGCCGTCCGCGCCAACCAACTCCTGGCCGGCGGCTCCGGCATCCACCCCGCCTTCGTCACCGCCCTCACCGACGCCCTGCGCCTCGGCGTCCACCCCGCGATCAGCGAGTACGGCGGGGTCGGCACCGGCGACCTGACCGCGCTGGCGCAGACCGGCCTCACCCTCATCGGGGAACGGCCCTGGTGCTGCGAGCCGGTCAGGGAACTGCCCGCCCCGGTCACCCTCGGCCCCGGTGACGCGCTCGCCCTGCTGAGCAGCAACGCCCTCGCGCTCGGGCAGGCCGCGCTGGCCGCGCACGCCCTGGGCACCCTGCTGCGGGCCACCCACGCGGTCGCCGCCCTCTCGCTGGCCGCCGTCTCCGGCTCCCTGGAGGCCTACGCGGCCCCGGTGCACGCGCTGCGCCCCTACCCCGGCGCCGCCCACGCGGCCGCCGAGATACGGCGGTTGCTCGCGGACACGGCCCCGGCCGCCCGCCGCATCCAGGACCCGTTCGGCTTCCGGGCCTTCCCACAGGTGCACGGGTGCGCCCTGGACGCGTCCAGGGCGCTGCGGCGGATCATCGAGGTGGAGATCAACTGCCCTTCGGAGAACCCCCTGTTGGACGCCGAGGCGGGCACCGCCCACCATCACGGGGGGTTCTTCGCCGCGCCGCTCGGGCTCGCCCTGGACGGGCTGAATCTGGCGGTCCTGCAAACCGCCCAGCTCTCCACCGCCCGGCTGGCCGCGCTGGGCCGCCCCGATCTGACCGCGCTGCCCGCCTTCCTGGCCGCCGGTCCGGCGAGCAGCTCCGGCACGATGATCCTGGAGTACACCGCCAACTCGGCGCTGGCGGAGCTGCGGTGGAGCGCGGCGCCCGCGTCCGCCGGGCATGCCGTCCTCTCGCACGGTCTGGAGGAGGCGGCCAGCTTCGCCGGGCAGGCCGCGCGGCAGGCGCTCCGTGCGGCCGACGCCTACGCCACCGTGCTGGCCTGCGAACTCGTCAGCGCCGTACGGGCGTTGCGGCTGCGCCCGGGGGCGCCGAGGCCGCCCGCCCTGGCGGCCGCCGCGGCCGTGCTGCCGGTCGGCACCGACGACCGCCCGCTCACGGCGGACGTGGCCGCCGCGAGCGAACTCCTGCCGGTGCTGGCCGGGTTGTGAGCCGTCAGTACCCGACCGAGAAGGTCGCGTCCTGCCGTTCCGTGGCGGTGGCGACCGGGTCGATCCGCAGCACGTAGTCCGCGTGCCGGAGGTAGCGGGTCGGGTTGTTGAAGGAGCGGAACGACGTCCACGCCGGGTCCGCGAGCCCGGCCGTCCGGTAGAACGTGGCGTCCCCGGCGAACGTCGGCGTGCCGTCGTTCTCGTCGAGCCGGAGCGCGTAATCCCAGTGACGCAGGTACCGGGAGGGGTAGTTGACCGACCGGAACGAGACACCGGCGCCGTCGGCGAGGCCCGGCACCAGCGTCCACTGGGAGTCCTGGTAGGGGTCGAAGGCGTACGCGTCGATGCGGGCCGTGTAGTTGGAGTGGCGGACGTAACGGTCCGGGTAGTTGTAGGACTTGAGCCGGTTCCAGGCCGGGGTGCCCCACGTCGCGAGCAGACCGGCGTACTCGGCCGTGGTGATCGGGTGGATGGTGAGGTGCTTGGAGTTGAGGGGCTGCGTGTAGGTCCGCTGGTCGAGCGGGGTCCAGGTACCGGAGGCGAGACTGCTGGTCGTCCAGGCGTAGAAGACCCCGTTCGGCGACCAGGTGTCTCCCCACAGGTACCAGGTCGAGCTGGAGGTGAGGGACTTGACCAACGTCGGTGCCTCGGTGCCGCCGTGTGAGACGGCCGTGGAGAACTCGGTGAAGCTGCCCGGGTCCAGGGAGCTGGAGCGGGCGCCGACCAGCGTCGAATTCTTCTTGAAGTAGAGGTAGTTGACGCCGTTCACGCCGATCGCGAGGTCGCCGTCGATGACGTCGTAGCCCGGGTCGAAGAAGACCTGCGGGGCGCTCGCGGTCACGAAGTCGGTCGTGTAGTTCACCATGATGACGTTGTGGCCGCTGTCGTCGACGGCCGAGTAGATCACCCCGTACCGCTGCCGCCCCGCGTCCCAGTAGGCCTCCGGCGCCCAGCTGTGGGTGTTCATGTCGTGCAGCTTCATCCGCCGGTACCCGGTGAAGGTGCGCAGGTCGGGTGAGTCCCAGACGTGGATGTACTGGCTGACGTAACTCCAGTCGGTGCCGTTCAGGTCGGTGGCGAGCACCACGAAGGAGCCGTCCCGCTTACGCAGGATGAACGGGTCGCGCAGCCCGAGGGACCCGGCGGTGGGGGTGGCGACCGGCGCGTTCTGGTTGAGCGGGGTCCACTGGAGGCCGTCGGTGCTGACGGCCAGGTGCAGGCCGTAGTTGGCGCCCAGCATGTCCGGCGACTCGGTGAAGTAGCCCATCACATAGGCGGCGTCCGCCGCGTACGCGGTCCCGGCCCCGAGCGCCAGGGCGCCGGTCGTGGCGAGCGGAACGGCCGCCGCCATTCCGAGGAACGAACGGCGGGACGGCGTGGGCCCTGACAGGTGGGGACCTGCACTCATCTTCATCTCCAGGGTGCGGGTGCGCGCGGGCGCGGGGGGAGGGAGACGGCCGTCGAAATATCGAACAGAGTCCGACAGGCCGGTCAGAAGCTAAAAGTGCGCCGTGTCCGCGTCAATCGTCCCGACGGCCTTGGCCGGATCTGCTCGCCGATCGGCATTCCCGCCACCCGGCCACGCGTCGACGACCTCGAAGCCCGATGCCCTGGCGTTGTTGGCGTCGGTGGCGGAGTGGGCGCCTGACGCTCCATGAGAGGGTTCACTCCGGTTTGGTAAACAGACTGTTTCTGCTGTTCTGGAAAAAGCCTGCACCCCCTACCCAAGGCTTACGCTCGACGCTCCCCGGTCGCCGAGTTCGGAAGTTCCCCCCATGGTCGAAAAAAGTCCCGGGCGCGTGCGGTCGCGCCGCAGGAACCACGCCGGTTTCTCCTCCCTCACGGAACATGTCCTCGAACTTCTCGCGTCCGGCCAGGCGTCGACGCGCACCGAACTCGTCGGACTGCTCGGCGCCGCGCCGTCCACGATCTCCTTCGCCGTGAGCCAGCTCCTCGAACACGGCCTGGTCGCCGAGGAGGGCACCGTGTCCTCCGCCGGCGGCCGCCCCCGCAAGGTGCTGCGCATCGGCGGCAGCGACGGGTTCGCCGTCGCCGCCGAACTGGGCGGCCGGCACGCGCGCGTGGGCGTCGCCCTGCCCGGCGGCCGCCTCACCGACGTCGCGACCGTGCCGTTCCCGACCGCCGAAGGCCCCGACGCGGCGCTGCCCGGACTGGCCGAGGCGCTCCAGGGGTTGGTCGACCAGCACGGCAGGACCCGGCTGCGCGGCATCGGGCTCTCCTTACCCGGACCGGTGGATGTGACGCGGGGCGTGGTCGCGCTGCCCTCCCGGATGCCGGGCTGGAACCGCTTCCCGGTCAGGGACTGGCTGGAGAATCGTTTCGGCGTCCCGGTGGCCATCGAGAACGACGCCAACTGCATGGCCGTCGGCGAACACTCCGCCCAGCCGGTCGAACGCCACCAGTCCATCATGGTCAAGGCGGGCACCGCGATCGGCGCCGGTGTCATCGCCGACGGCCGCCTCTACCGGGGCGCGGGCGCGGCCGGCGAGATCACCCACGTCCGCGTCGAGGCCGCCCAGGACACCCCCTGCTCCTGCGGGAACACCGGATGCCTGGAGACCGTCGCCTCGGGGGCGGCGCTGGTGGGCATCCTGCGCGGGCGCGGACTCGACGTCGACCACACCGAGGACGTCGTACGGCTCGCCCGGGACGCCGACCCCGAGGCCACCCGCGCGGTCCGGCAGGCCGGCCGCTACCTCGGCCAGGTGCTCGCCGCCAACGTCAACTTCTTCCACCCCGACGCCGTCTACCTCGGCGGCAGCCTCTCCACCCTGGAGCCGTTCGTCGCCGCCGTCCGCAGCCAGCTCTACGAGGGCTGCCATCCGCTCGTCACCGAGCACCTGGTGATCGAGCGGGCCAGCCTCGGCGCCGACGCCGCACTCGTCGGCGCCGGCCGGTTCGCGCTCCAACAGGCCCTGAACCGCACCCTGAACGCGGCCGGTCCGGGCCGGATCGGCGCCCTCACCCCTCCGGACGCGCGAGCCGTCCCGTCCCGTTCGGGCCCAGTGCCCTGGTGATGAGCTGGTCGATCAGGGCGATCAGCACATCCCGGCACGACTCGCGGTCCCGCGCGTCGCACAGCAGCACCTGGACATGGTCCGGGAGCGTCAGCGACTCGCGGATCTCCTCGGGCGGATAGGGATGGTCGCCGTGGAAGCCGTTGACGCCCACCACGAAGGGGATGCCCCGGCGTTCGAAGAAGTCGATGGCGGCGAAGCTGGACTCGGGGCGCCGCACGTCCATCAGGACGACCGCGCCGAGCGCGCCCACCGCGAGGTCGTTCCACATGAACCAGAACCGCTGCTGACCCGGGGTGCCGAACAGATACAGCACCAGCTCCTGGCTGATGGTGATGCGGCCGAAGTCCAGGGCGACCGTGGTGGCCCGTTTCTCCTCGATGCCGTCCAGGTCGTCCACGCCGAGGCCCGCCGTGGTCAGCGGCTCCTCGGTGCGCAGCGGGGCGATCTCGCTGATCGCGCCGACCATCGTGGTCTTGCCGACGCCGAAACCCCCGGCGATCAGGATCTTGACCGTGTCCGGCGCCGCCGGGGCGAGCGGCGCGTCGCGGACGACGGTGTCAGAGCCGGCCAAGGCCGTCCCTCACTTTCTTCAGCAGGTCCAGGTCCGGGGTGCGGGAGACGGGGCGCGGCGCGCGGGCGGTGATCCGGCCGTCCTCCAGCAGATCGCAGAGCATGATCACCATCACGCTCACCGGCAGGTCGAGCAGCGCGGCCAGCTCCGCCACCGCGATCGGCTCCACGCACCGGCGCAGGATGCGCTGCTGCTCCGGCTGCGGGCGGGCGGCCCGGCTCGGCGGCGGATCGACCGCGGTCACCATGGTGATCAGCGTGAAGTCGGCGCGGCTGGGCCGGGTCCGGCCGCCGGTGAGGGCGAAGGGCCGGACCAGACGGCCCGCCGTCTCGCCGCCGTTCACCTCACGCGCCGGGTTCGGCAGAGGGGCCGACGCCCGCCCGCGGCGCCGCGCTCAGGTGCTCGCCGATCTTCTTCACCAGCATGTTCATCTGGTAGGCGACCACCCCGACATCGGCGCCCTGGCTGGTGAGCACCACCAGATGGGCGCCGGGCCCGGCCGAGGTCAGGATCAGATAGCTGTGCGCCATCTCGATCAGCGCCTGGCGCACCGGACCGCCCCGGAAGTCCATGCTGACGCCCTTGCTCAGGCTCATCAGACCGGACGCGGTCGCCGCCAGCCGCTCGGCGTCGTCGCGCAGGAACCCGGTCGACTTGGAGACGACCAGACCGTCCTCGGAGAGTACGACGGCGTGGTTGACCTCGGCGACCCGGTCGACCAGGCCGGTCAGCAACTGGTCGAGCTGGGTGTGCGTGGCGGGTATCGGGCGTGTCATGGCGGTTCCTTCGTCAGCGTTCGTCAGGCGGAGTCGAGGTCACGGGGGAGCCCGCAGAGGTCACGGGGGTGTCCGGCGGCGGTTCGACGTCCTCGTCGCGGGCCTGGAAGGTGCCGCGCTGGAATCCGCCGAGCGAGGCGGCGGCCCGCTCCGCGGTGAACTCCTCGGCGCCGCCGCCCGGTTCGGCCGGCGTCTCCTCGCGCAGCTCGGCGGCGAGCGAGGTCTGCGGCACCCGGCGCGGCAACGGCGCCGCCCCCGCGCGCCGCGCCACGGGCCCGCTCCGGGCGGGCGCGGGCACCGCGTGCAACGGCTCCCGCACCACCGGGACGTCCTCCTGGGACGCGGGCGCCGTCACCGTCGGGGCGAGTGCCGTCTCCTGCGGTGCCTCGCGGACCACGATGTCGTGCGGGAGCAGCACGATCGCCGTCGTCCCGCCGAACGGCGAGGGCCGCAGCGTGACGGCGATGCCGTGCCGGGTGGCGAGCTGCGCGACCACGAACATGCCGAGCCGCAGATCACCGGCGAGCGCCACCACGTCGAACTGCGGCGCCACTGCCAACTGGGCGTTCATGGAGGCGTAGTCGTCCTCCGACATGCCGAGCCCGCGGTCCTCGATCTCGATCGCGAGGCCCTTGGCGACGGTCGTCGCGCGGACCCCGACCGGACTCGGGGCCGGTGAGTACGCCGTCGCGTTGTCGATCAGCTCGGCCAGCAGATGGATGACGTCGCCCACCGCGGGCGGCGCCACGTACACGTCCTCGTCGGTGTGCACCTCCACCCGCCGGTACTCGGCGACCTCGCCGACCGCGCCGCGCAGGATGTCGACCAGGGCGACCGGCTCCCGCCAGCTGCGGCGCGGCTGCTCCCCGCTGATGATCACGAGGTTCTCCTCGTAGCGGCGCAACTGGCTGGCCGTGGAGTCGAGTTCGTACAGGCCCTTGAGGACGTCCGGGTCGGTGTGCTGGCGTTCCAGGGCGTCGAGCTTGGTGAGCTGGAGGTTGACCAGGTTCTGGCTCTGCCGGGCGATCCCGAGGATGACCTTCTGGAAACCCCGCCGGGTGTCGGCGAGTTCGACGGCGGTGTGCACGGCCGTGCGCTGCGCCTTGTTGAACGCCCGTGCCACCTGCCCGAGTTCGTCGCGGCCGTAGTCCAGGGGCGGCGCGGCGAGGTCCACGTCGACCGTCTCGCCCCGGTCGAGCCGGGTCACCACGTCGGGCAGCCGTTCCTCGGCCAGGCTCAGGGTGGCCTCCCGCAGCCCGCGCAGCCGGCGTGACAGGGACCGGGTGATCCGCCACGACATGCCCGCGCACACCACCAGGCCGACCAGACCGCCCGCGCTCAGCGAGGCGGCGATCAGCAGCATGCTGTGCGCCTTGTCGGCGCTGCGGTCCAGGAGTCCGGCCGTCTGCCGCTGGATCAACGCGCCGTACTGGTCGCCGACTTTCTCCAGCGCGGTCCGCCACTGCTTCGACTCGTCCGGCAGCGCGACCTCACCGTCACCGCCGTCGGCGGGGCGGGCCGCGAGCACCTGGTCCTCGATGTCGGTGAGGGTCTGCCACTCGGGGCTCTGGAGGATGCGCTCGGTCTGTGCCTTGGCGCTGCCCGTGAGGGCCGGCACGATCTGGTCCTTGACCAGCCACCGCCGGACGTTGACGACCTCGGTGAACGACGACCAGCCGGAGGCGCTGAGCCGCCCCTTCGACCAGGCCTGGATGAGCTGCGCGTCCTCCTCGGAGGTCAGCTCCGCCGCGTGCTCCAGGGCGACCAGCGGCCCGGCCTGCGAGGTGAGGTCGCCGTCGTCGACCTGGGACAGCTCCTGGAAGGCGTGGATCTGGTCGTCGATGATCGAGCCGTACTGGTCCAGGGCCTGCGCCGCGGTGATGTCCGTCGGGTCGTCGACCTGGCTGCGGTAGTACTCCAGGCTGCCGACCGAGCCGAGCACCGAGTACAGCCGGTCCGAGATCCGCGACGGCGCCTTGCGGATCGCGTCGGACTGCCCGACCAGCTCGGCGACGGCCCTGTCGGTGACCGCCCGCTGCGCGTCCAGGGCCGTGCGGGAACCGCCCGGGTGGGCCAGCCAGAGCGCCGAGAGGCTGCGCTCGCGTTGCAGGGCGAGGGCCGCCTCGGTGCCCATCGCGCCGGTCGAACGGCTCAACTCGGTCTGGGCACGCAGCCTGAGACCCTCGGCGAACATCTGCGTCGTGGTCACCCCCCACAGGGCGGCGAGGGTGACGCTGGGCACCAGGGCCAGCAGGATCAGCGAGAGACGTATGGAGCCGAGCCGGCGCCGGGCACCTGTCCGTGGAGACATCGTCGTCCTAGGCGATCTGCGGAGCGGGGAGGGGAGGGGGTCGGGGAACGTCGGGGAGCGGGGCGGACGCGGGGGACTGCTGCGAAGGCTGCGGAGCGAGGGGCGCACAGGATGCCATGGATGTTATCCGGACACCTGCACGAATGCGACAGAGGGCGTCATCGGGAGGGCGTCAACGGGTCCCGTCGGCCGCGTACTTGGCGACGGAATCGGCGTTGCCCCTGGTCACGAACGCCGGTCCGGTCAGCACCGGGGAGACACCGCCGCCGCTGACGTTGCCGTTGGCCCGGTACAGACAGAGGGCGTCGACGGCCAGATATCCCTGCAAGTAGGGCTGTTGGTCCACGGCGAACTGCACATCACCAGCGCGCACGGCGGCCACCAGGTCGCCGTTGAGGTCGAAGGTCGCGACCTTGGCCCTACTGCCCGACGCCCGCACCGACTTGACGGCGGTCAGCGCGAACTGGGCGCCGTTGGCGATGACTTCGTCGATGGTCGGGTCCTGGCGCAGCCGGGCGGTGACGGCGGCGGCGACCGCGTCCTGGTCGGTGCCCTCCACGTAGAGCATGTCGGTCTGCCCGTCGAAGGTCTTCTTCACCCCGGCGCAGCGCGCCTCCAGGGCGACGTTGCCGCGCTCGTGGATCACACAGAGCGCGTGCGTGGCCTTGAGGGCGTTCAGCTTCTCGCCGACCGCGCGCCCGGCCAGGCTCTCGTCCTGGCCGAAGAACCCCAGCAGCCCCGAGGCCCGCCAGGCGTCGATACCGGAGTTGAGGCCGACGACCGGGATGCCGGCGGCCTTGGCCTGGGCGATCGGTCCCCTCATGGCCTGCGGTTTGGCGAGGGTCAGGGCGATGCCGTCGACCCGGTCACGGACGGCGTCGCGCACCAGGTCGGCCTGGCCTGTCGGGTCGGGGTCGTTGCTGTAGGCGAGGTCGACGCCGTCCTTGGCGGCCGCGTCCTCCGCGCCCCGCTTCACCCGGTCCCAGAAGGCATCGCCCTTGCCACCATGGGTGACCAGGGCGATTTTCGGCCGAGTCGCGTGTGCCGCGCCGCCCTCGCCGGAGGCGTCGGCGGACCCGCCCGTGGCCGAGCAGCCGGCCGCGAACAGCGCGCAGGCCAGCGCCAGGGCCAGGAGCGGCCCGGGTCTGCGGCGCGGGAGCGGTCGGGGTGGAGTCTTCATGAGGGTGCGGCACCTCGCTGTGCGGCCGAACTGGAGGAACGGCGAGAAGGAGCCATCCGGGTAGCGGCTGATGGTACGCCGAACGGGTGACTCTCGCTGGGCCGGAGCCAATCGCGTGGGACCACTGGTCGTCAAGTGACCGACCGCATGCGGTGAGTTGTCGCGGCCGCATCGTAATGAACGGGAGCACCGCAAGAGCGCGGGAGCGAACGGCCGAGGCGGCCCGGCCCTCGGGGGAGTGAGGGCCGGACCGCCTCGGTCCGCGCGTGCTTGAGGTGCTTGAGGTGTTTGAGGTGCTTGAGGTCTTCAGGTGGCGTGAGGTGCCGGACGCCCCGCAGGCGCCGGACGTTCTAGAGGTCGAACTCGTGCGGGGGCAGGTCCAGCGTGTAGCAGGCCTCCCGGACCACGGCCCGCTCGGTCGCGTCGAAGTCGCCGTCGGCGCCGCCGATGACGATGCCGATCTGGACGACGGCACGGGCCTCGGCCGGCTTCTTCTTCGCCTTGGCGATCTCCTGGAGGACGCTGACCCTGCCGAAGTCGAAGTCGGAGGTGAGCTTGTCGAGGTTCTCCTCGAAGCGGCGGCGCAGGTCGTCGGCCGGGAAGTTCTGGAGGACCTCGTTGGTGGCGATGAGCTGCGCGACCCGGCGCCGTTCGGCCGGGTCGATGGTGCCGTCGGCGGCGGCGACCAGGGCGCACATGGCCATGCTGGCGTCGCGGAAGGCGCCGCTCTTGAGGTCGTTCTTCTTCGCGACGAGCTGGGTCTGCATCGTCGTGGCGGATTCCTTGACGCGGTCCCACAGGGCCATGCGGATCTCCAGGTGCTCGGAGGTGTCGATGAGTGTTTCTAGGGGTGTTCAGGGTGTTCAGGGGTGTTTCGGGGTGTTCGGGGGCGCGCGGAACGGTGGTCGGCGCGGGTGCGTCCGACCACCTGTTTCTACAGCAATGTAGAAACTACCGGATGTCCCGCGCGGTTCCCCCCTCCTTGATCCGCTTCCGGCCACCTACACTGGACCGGTTCCGGGACCGACCCGGCACGCACCCACGACGAACAGGAAAGGGCGACGACGGTGCCGACAGCCGGCAGTGGCTTCGAGGACCCCTCCGCCGACGTGCTCGACCAGGCCGCCGCGGCCTTCGGGATGCTCGCCTCACCGGCCCGCCTGCACATCGTGTGGGCGCTGGCCCAGGGCGAGAGCGATGTCACCGGCCTCGCCGACCGGGTCGGCGGCGCCCTGCCCGCCGTCAGCCAGCACCTCACCAAGCTGAAGCTCGCGGGCCTGGTCCGGGCCCGCCGCGAGGGCCGACGCCAGGTCTACTTCGTCGACGACCCCGACATCGTCGACGTGGTGCGGCTGATGATGGGCCGCCTCGCCGACCGGGCCGACCGGACCGCACTGCCGGCGCCCCGCCTCCGTGGCCTCTGACACGGCCTCCCCGGCCCCCGCCGACGGCCACGGCAGCACGCTGCACGTCCTGCGGAGCCTGGACAGCGGCCCGCGCGGACTGACCGACGCCGAGGCCGCCGCCCGACTCGCCGAGACCGGCGAGAACACCGTCCCGGCCGTCCGCACCCCGTCCTGGCCGCGCCGCTGCCTGCGCGGGGTGCGCGACCCCTTCACCGCCGTCCTGCTCTGCCTCGCCGTGCTCTCCGCGCTGGTCGCCTCCTGGGGCCCGGCCACCGTGATCCTCTCCCTGGTCGCCGTCAGCTGTGTGCTGCGCGCGACCGGCGAACACCGCGCCGACCGCTCCATGGCCGCCCTGCGCGACCTCGTCACCGGCACCGCGACCGTCCTGCGACGCGGCGACACCGGCCCCGAACGCCCCCGCGAGGTCCCGGTCGCCGACCTGGTCCCCGGCGATGTGATCCGGCTCGGCCCCGGCGACCTGGTCCCCGCCGATGTCCGGCTGCTGCGGGCGCGCGGGCTCACCGTCCATCAGGCCGCCCTCACCGGGGAGTCGGCGCCGGTCGCCAAGGCCGCCGTCGACCTGCCCGGCGGGGAGCGGGACGGACTGTTCGGGCAGGAGCACCTCTGCTTCCAGGGCAGCGGGGTCGCCACCGGCAGCGCCACCGCCGTGGTCGTGGCGACCGGCGCGCGGACCCGGTTCGCCGCCGCGCACCGGGTGGCCGGGCCGCGCGAGGACAGCGCGTTCGACCGGTCCGTGCACGGCATCTCGTGGGTGCTGATCCGCTTCATGCTGCTGACCCCGCCGCTGGTCCTGATGGCCAACGCCGCCCTGCGCGGCCGGGGCCTTGAGACGCTGCCGTTCGCGGTCGCGGTGGCCGTCGGGCTCACCCCCGAGATGCTGCCGGTGATCGTCACCACCTGCCTGGCACGCGGCGCCGCCCTGCTCGCCCGCCGCCACGACGTCATCGTCAAACGCCTGCCCGCCCTGCACGACCTCGGCGCCGTCGACGTGCTCTGCGTCGACAAGACCGGCACCCTCACCCAGGACCGCCCGGTCGTCGCCCGCTCGCTGGACCCGGCCGGGCGCGACGACCCCGACGTGCTGCGCTGGGCCGCCGTCCACACCTGGTGGACCCTCCAACTCGCCGAACTCCCCGCCCCCGACGCCCTCGACGAAGCCCTCCTGGACGCGGCCGGAGCGGTCGGCGAGGAGTACGACGGGCTCGCCGCCACCCCCTTCGACCCCGAACGCAGGCTCGCCACCGCCGTGCTGCGCGGCCCCGGGCTCGGCACCGAGACCGTCATCGTCAAGGGCGCCGTCGAGGACGTCCTCGACCGGTGCGCCGCCTCGCCCGAGGAACGGGACCGCCACCTCGCGCTCGCCGCCCGCGAAGCCGCCGCCGGGGTGCGGGTGCTGGCCGTCGCGACCGGCGAACGCCCCTCCCGCGACCGGCCCCCGACCGACGCCCGCGACCTCGGCTTCCTGGGCCTGGTCACCTTCCACGACGCGCCCGCCCCGACCGCCGCCGAGGCCCTGCGCACCCTCACCGGGCTCGGCGTCACCGTCCACGTCCTCACCGGCGACCACCCGGCGACCGCCGCCCGCGCCTGCCGCGACCTCGGCCTCGAACCGGCCGACGTACGCCTCGCGACCGACCCCGGCGCACCCGGCCCGCACCCGACCGTCGTCGCCCGCTGCACCCCGGGCGACAAGGCCCGGATCGTCGCCGGGCTGCGCGCGGCCGGACACACCGTCGGCTTCCTCGGCGACGGCGTCAACGACGCGGCCGCGCTGCGGGCCGCCGACGTCGGCATCGTGCCCCGGGGCGCGGTCGGCGTGGCCCGCGAGGCCGGCGACGTGGTGCTCGGCGCCAAGGACCTCACCGCGATCGGGCACGCCGTCGTCGCCGGCCGTTACAGCAGCGGCAACATCGCCTCCTACCTCCGCGTGACCCTCTCCTCCAACCTCGGCAACGTCCTCGCGATGCTCGCCGCCGGACTGCTGCTGCCGTTCCTGCCGATGCTCCCGGCGCAGGTGCTGGTGCAGAACCTCTGCTTCGACGCCGCCCAGCTCGCCTTCGCCCTCGACCGTCCCGCGCCGGGCGCCCTGCGCCGTCCGACGGGGCTGCGGCCGTGGGCGTTCCTGCGGTTCATCACCGTCTTCGGGGCGCTCAACGCCGTCGCCGACCTCGCCACCTTCGCGGTCCTCGCGGTCGCCCTGCACGGCCCCGACGCGCTCGACGACGAGTCCCTCTTCCACTCCGCCTGGTTCACCGAGAACCTCCTCACCCAGGCCCTGGTGATGGTCCTGCTGCGCACCGGACGCCGGTTCGCCGAGGACCGCAGACCGGGTCCGGTGGGCGGGGCCGCCGCCGTGCTGGCCGTCATCGGCCTGCTGCTCCCGCCGACCCCGCTCGGCGCCGCCCTGGGCCTGACGGAGCTGCCGCCGCTGTTCCCTCTGCTGCTCGCCGGGGTCCTCGGCCTGTACACCCTCGCCCTGCTGCTGGCCCGCGCCCGCTACGCCCGCCGTCACCCGTAACTGAGGTCCGAGCACGGGTCGTCGTCCGCCGACCGGGCGTCCCCGGCGACCGTGCTGGACACCGCCGTCGGCACGGGCGAGGGCGACGCGCTGCTCGCATACGACTGCCCGAGAACGACGTTGATGCCGGTCCCGGTGATCTGCTGGAGCCCGGCTCCCGGGAACGCCCCGGCCACCGTCCGCGCCCGGCTCTCCAGACCCGGCCCGTACTGGATCACCGTGGTCGGGTGGTCCTGCGTGGTCGCGGTGGCCGTACCGGTGACCGTGAAGCCGTCGGCGGTCAGCTCGTCGGCGGCCCGCTGGGCGAGGCCGGAGACGGTGGTGCCGTTGTAGACGGCGACGGCGATGCCCGTGCCGTCGACGGCGCTCGGGGTCGGGGTCGGTGTCGTCGCGCTCTGTTTCGTCGCGCTCGGCGTGTTCGTGCCGCCGCCGGCGTCCTTGCCGTCGAGGGTGCGGTCGGCCTTGAGGGCGGCCCACAGCGCGTCGGCGTCCGGCTCCACGACCGCGACCCGGGACCCCTCGTAACGCCAGGGCACCGTCACGAACTTGGTGTTGTGCAGGTCGACGTCCTTGAGGGACATCGCGAACGAGATCAGCTTGTCGGCGGTGCCGAGACCCGCGTCCACGGTCAGCGACCCGGTGGCCGCGTCGGCCAGCGGCAGCAGCTTGGCCGGGGTCAGCCCGTCACTCTTCACCTTCTTCAACAGGCTGGCCACGAAGGCCTGTTGACGCTTGATGCGGCCGATGTCGGAGCCGTCCCCGAGCCCGTGCCTGATCCGCACGTAGTCCAACGCCTTCTCCCCGGAGACGTTCTGCTCGCCCTCCTTGAAGAGGAGGTCGCCGCGCGTGGCCCGGTTGGGGTTCAGGTCCTTCTGGTAGACGTCCTGCGGCAGACACACCCGCACCCCGCCCACCACCTCCGTCAGCCGCGCGAACCCCTTGAAGTCGACGACGACCGTGTGGTCGACGCGCAACCCGGTGAGCTGCTCGACGGTGTTCTGGGTACAGGCCGGGTTGCCCTGCGCGGTCTGGCCGACCGAATAGGCCGCGTTGAACATGGTGTCGGCCCGCGTCGTCGTCCACGTCCCGTCCGGCAGCTTGCAGGGCGGGATGGTGACCAGGGTGTCGCGCGGGATGGAGACGGCCAGCGCGTGCCGGTGGTCGGCGTATATGTGCAGCAGGAACGACGTGTCGGAGCGGCCCACGTCGGCCCGGTCGCCGCCGCCCAGCGCCGCGTTGCCGCCGGTGCGCGCGTCGGAGCCGATGACGAGGATGTTCTCGCCCTGGGAGGAGCCCGCGTCGGGGCGGTCGTCGGAGACACCGTCCGAGCCGAACGTGGTGATGTTGCCGTTCAGCCGCAGATAGAGCCAGCCGCCGCCCGCGGCCACCAGCACCAGGAGCGAGAGGCCGACGATCAGGGTGGTGCGCAGCCGGGTGCCGCCCTTCCTGCGGCGGCGGTCGGCGCGGCCCTGGGGAGGCTCGCCCCGGTGCCTCGGGTGAGCTGCGGTTCGGCTGCTGGTCACAGTCATCGGCGCCGTTGCGTCCTTCCCCATGGTTATACGGTTGCGCAATATAGCAACTGTTGGGGAGAGGTGAGCGACGCGGCGCTCCCGGGGGCCGCGACGCCCTCAACTGCCGTACGGGCTAAGGCTGTACGGCCTGGGTCGGCCCCGCCGCCTTCTTGAGCCTCCGCCGCTCTCGGCGGCCGACGCGCGGCTCCTGGTCCGGCAGCCAGCCGAAGGCGAGACAGCTGCCGACCAGCCCGAGCAGCAGGCCGACGAAGAAGCCGCCGAGGTTCGAGGTGAGCCAGGTGCCCAGCGTGGCCAGCACCCCGAGGATCGAGTAGAACAGCCGCTGGCCGGGGCTGACGAGGGTCAGCACCCCGCACAGCACCATCACGGCCGGCAGCAGATACCCGGCCAGGCCCTGCATGCCGATGTGCATGACGACCTTCAGGGAGGCCTTCTCGGTCAGCAGGATCTCCGCGCCGCCCAGGGCGAGCAACAGCCCACCCCAGAACGGCCGTGCGGCCCGCCAGTGCCGGAAGGCGGACCGCATGCCCCGCGAGGAGTCGCCCGCCATCAGCAACCCGAGTCGCTGAAGCCGAGCTTGAGACCCGGAAGCTTGAACACACCTGCCGTGGTCGCGTAGTTGGTCTGCCGCAGGTTGGCGATGCGCACGGTGTCCGCCTGCTGACTGAAGACGCCCTTGGGACCCTTGACGCCCGCCTCGGTGAGGGTGCTGGCGTCGTTGCCGATCTCGATGTTGTCGAACGACGCGTCACCCGACAGCTCGGTGGAGTCGGTGGTCAGGTCGGTCGCCTCGACCTTGTGCGCGCCGCTGCCCGCCTTGATCAGCAGGTTGGTGCCGCCGAGGTCGACGCTCTGGCAGAGGCTGGCCAGCGTGGCGTTCTTGATCGCCGAGGTGACCACCAGGACCTGGCCGCCGGTGTCGCCCGCGTTCGGGCTGCCGTCCGCCATGTTGTCGAGCGAGCCGAACTGCTCGAAGCCGGTGCCCTTCAGCTCGGTCGCGGTGACCGTGAACGGCATGCCGGAGATCGCGAACTGCACGCCGAGCGCGCCCTGCGCGGTCAGGACGGCGAGACCGGCGGCGACCACGGTGGCCGGCACCGCCAGCACGGCGGCGCGGCGCAGCCGGACCCGGCCGCCTCGCGCGGCGGGGTCTCCCTGCGGGTTCTCGGGTTGCTCGGCGGACGAGGTGACGTCCGAGGACGAGGCCATTTCTGCTCCCATGTGCATCGTGACGTGCGGGTTGGGCATCAGCGGCGCGTTGTCCTGGCGCGGACAGCGGCTGCGCGGCGCGCCTCCTCTCGCCTCCCGGTGAGCGCTGAGGTGCGGCTCGTACTCCGCAGTAGCCTGCCTGGAAGTTACCGGGGGTTACTTTTTGGGGTCAAGAGAGATGTGAAAAAAGGGTGTTGGTTGTGTTGCGGCTATGGGTCCTGAGTCGATCAGTCCCGGTCCGAATCCCAGCTCATTGAGCAACTCCCTTGAGATCCCTTGACGTTGACCGATCGTCAGGTCTACAACTTCCCCTGGCTCGCTCATGAATCCGTGGCGCCGGATTCCCCGACGCGGCACCGCCGCGTCTCCCGGACCTCGTTGTGCAGCACGGGCGTTGGACCGCCCGCACCAGATCTCCACCGGCGGCCCGCACGGGCCCTGACCCCCGGTCCGTGCCGAGCCGTCCTGCCCGCCCGGTCACGGCTGCTGGCCCTCCCCACGGGTCCGCACGCCGGTCACCGGCCGGTCGTCGTTGTCGGTCCGTCACGTACGGAGAAGGCGTGAGGGACCGGCGACGGCGGACGCCGCCCCGCGTCCGCCCGCGCCCTCTCCCGTTCGGCGCCCCCTCCCACTCACCCCCGTTCCACGTCACTTCCGAAATGAGGCATGCCCGCATGCGCACTCGCACTCTGCTCACCCTCGTCGGAACCGTCGCCGCGCTCGCCGTCCCCTTCACCGCCGTCCCCGCCTCGGCGGCCGGCACCGTCCTCACCACCGGCTCGGCCGGCGGCACCGCCGTCGCCGTCGGCGATGTCCTGACCGCGCCCCTGGCCACCGGCACCAGCGCCACCCTCTACTCCAGCGCGACCGGCACCAGCGGGGTGAAGTGCACGTCCTCGACGTTCACCGCGACCGTCACCGCCAACCCGGCCGCCCCCGGCACCGCCACCGAGTCGGCCACCGCCCAGACCTTCGACAGCAGCAGCTGCACCAGCAACGTCGTCGGCGTGACCGGCGTCAGCAGCATCACCGTCGACAACATGCCGTACACCACCACCGTGGCCTCCGGCGGCGCGCTCGCGGTGACCCCGGCGAGCGGCTCCACCATCCAGACCACGGTCAAGCTGAGCACCCTGCTCGGCTCCATCACCTGCGTCTACCAGTCGGCGGGGCTGAGCGGCACATCCAGCAACGCCGACAACAGCATCAACTTCACCAACCAGCAGTTCACCAAGGTGTCCGGCTCGACGCTCTGCTTCAGCAGCGGCTACTTCACCGCCAAGTACGCCCCGGTGAAGGACAACGGCGCCACCGTCTACGTCAACTGACGCCCCCGCAGGGCGGGTTCAGCGTCGACGCAGACGCAGGGCCAGGGCGGCGCCGCCGGTGAGCACCAGCACCGCCGCGGCGCCGCCCGCGATCGACGGCGCCGAAGGGCCCGAGGCGGAGGTCGCGGCGACCGGCGTGCTCCTCGGCGCGGCCGCTGCCTCCGCCGCCGGGGCCGCGGTGCGCTCCGAGACGGAGGGGGAAGGGGAGGGGCTCGGGCTGGATGCCTTGCTGGGCACGGGAGTCGGGGTGGGCGAAGGGCTCGGCTGCTGCCGCGCGGCCGGGGCGCTCGCCGGGGCCTTGCGCGCCGCCGGGAACGTCACGTCCGAGCACGCGTAGTAGGTGTCCGGGGTGCTGGTGTTCCGCCAGATCGTGAACAGCACGTGGTGGCCGGTCCGGTCGGACGGCAGTTTCGCGCCGAATCGGTACGCGCCGCCGGTCAGCGCCGGGTCGGTGACCGAGGCGAACGGCCGCTCCGGAAGATCGGCCCAGGTCAGCGGCTTCGCCGGGTCGTAGCCCTGCCGGGTCAGATACAGCTCGAACGTCCCCGTGTGCGCGATCGTCGACGCGTACGTCATGGTCATGCGGGCGCCCGGGGCCAGCCGGGTCGTCGGCCAGTCGGAGCGGGTCAGATCGAGCCCCCGGTACGCGGACAGGCCCCCGCTGCACAGCTTTCCGTCCGGGATCGTCTGCCGGTCCCGGCCGTTCACGTTCGCGACCCGGAGGTTGTCCCACGCCGTGAAGGGACCGCCGTTCGCCGCGATGGCCGCCCGGCAGGACGCGGTCCCGGTCGAGGCGCCCTCGGGGGAGCAGGCGTAGACCCGGCTCGCGGGATCGGTCGGGGCGCCGTGCGCCTGCGCCGGACCCGCCGCCCACAGCAGGAACGGGGTCGCGAGGGCGGCTGCCAGGGCGGTGCGATGTGCGGTCATCCGGAACATCCGGAACGTCTCCTCGGCCGACGCGGGAAGGGGGCTCCCGGGGAGTACGGGGGTGGGGGCCGCCGCGTTCACCGGCCGGGTGCAGGGCCGGGTGCAGGGCCGGGTGCAGGGCCGGGGTCAGGGCCGGTCGGCGTCAAGTGCGGGGCGTTCAGGTGAGGTTGGTCATGATCCTCGGGGCGCGTTCCGGGGAGGTGTCGATGCGGGGGAGGAGGCCCGGTACGGCGATGCTGGGCAGCACGTGGGACCACAACACCGAGATGCGGTGGGCCAGATCGGCCCGGTCGGTCAGCGCCCGGGACATCAACTGGAGACCGGCGAAGGAGCCGACCAGCGTCTCGACGGTGTCCCTCGGCACCACCGAGGGCAGCAACTCGCCCTGCTCCTCGGCCCGTTGCAACAGTTCCGTGAGCCGGTCCGTCCAGCGCCGGAACAGGCCCGCGTACGCCACGCTCTGCGGCGCGCACTGGTCCACGGCCAGCCGGACGCCGCCCTTGACGAGCGGGTCGGTCAGCAGCCACTGGCCCAGCACGAAGGTGACGTCGACCATCTCCTGGAGCTTGCACGGCTGCGACGGCACGTCCCCCAGGGGCGGTTGCTCGGCAAGGACCGCGCGGGCGAGGGACTCCTTCGACGGGAAGTGGAAGTACAGGGCGCCCTTGGTGACATCGGCCCGTTCCATCACCATCGCGATCGTGGTGGAGGCGTACCCGTACTCGTCGAAGACGGCGCCCGCCGCCTCCAGAATCGTCCTGCGCGTCCTGATCGCGCGCTCCTGCCTCACCATGCGATCCCCCTTCGCCGCCCCGGTCGGCCGATGCCCCGGGCGTGCGTAAACCGGTCGCACGTCGCGGTGGGCCTTCTGCGTCTCATTGAAAACCAACCGGTCGCCTCGTACTCTAACGCTCACCGGCACGGGCACCCGGCCGTCTGGTCAGTCGTCGCTTCGGGGGGACCGAGGAGGGACATGACATGCCGTGGCCGTTCCCATCTGTGAACCACCGATGTACCGCAGCGTCCGGCAGGGCGGTGACACGTGTCGCCCGGCGGACCAAGTCCCTTTCGGACAGCGGCCGTCGGCGGTCTTGGAATATGCCGCGAACACCCTCGCACCGTGAGCTATCGTGTACGCGGAGTAAGAAACAAACGGCATGACCCGTTCTTTCACGTCCCAGGAGTCTTCGGTTCCGTCCCAGGAGTGTTCAGTCGATGGCGAGGCAGTTACGCGCCGAACAGACCCGCGCGACGATCATCACGGCCGCAGCCGACCTGTTCGACCGCCGCGGCTACGAGTCGACCAGCCTGAGCGACATCGTCGACCACGCGCAGGTCACCAAAGGCGCCCTCTACTTCCACTTCGCGGCGAAGGAGGACCTCGCGCACGCCATCATGGAGATCCAGTCGCGCACCCTGCGCGATGTGGTGACCGAGATGGACGCGCGCGGTCATTCCTCGCTGGAGGCGCTGATCCGGATCACGTTCGGCATCGCCCGGCTCTCCGTCGAGAGCCCCATCCCGCGCGCCGGACTCCGGCTCGCCACCGGCCCGGTGGAGGTGCGCCCGCCGCTGACCCACCCCTTCAACCAGTGGCGTGACATCGCCGTGCGCAGACTGCACGGGGCGATGAAGGAGTCCGACATCCACCCGGACATCGACGTGGAGGCGGTCGCGCACGCCCTCGTCAGCTGGTTCGTCGGCACCCGGGTCGTCGGCCGCTCCCTGGAACCCGTCGCGCGTCAGCCGCGCCGGGTCGCCGAGATGTGGCACGTCATGATCCGCGGCATGGTCCCGGTCACCCGCCGAGCCCGCTACCTCAACCTGGCCTCCCGCCTGGAACGCGAGATCAGACCGGCCTGAACGAGGCGCGCAACACAGACCGGCTGAACGGCGCCCGCAGCACAGACCCGGCTGAACGGCGCCTGGGGCGCAGGCCCGGCTGAACGGCGGCCGGGGCGCGCGGTGTTGGCCGGGTGGGCGTGGCCCGGGGTGGGCGTTCGAGCCGGGTGGGCGTGGCCCGGAATGCGGGATCGGGCCCGGTCGGGCGGAGTGCGGGGCGCAAAGCGCGGGCTCGGCTGAACGGTGGCCGGGGCGGGCGGTGTTGGCCTTGGTGGGTGGGCTCGGCTGGGGGGGGGCGTTCGAGGCGGGGGAGTCCGTGGGCCGGCGCGGGGGCGTGGGTCGGTGGGAGTCGCGCCCGGGGCGTACGGGTAGGCGGGGCTCCCAGTGCGGCGCGTCGGGTCTGGTGGGGTGCGCGCTACCGTGGGTCGTATGTCCAGTGCCCCGACCCCCGCCGTGATCCTCGGTGACGAACCCGGGTCCTTTCCCCGCAGCGTCCTGGCCGAGCGGCATCCCGCGATCATCCGGCAGGTCCGCGACGCCTTCCCCTACGACCCCGACCGGCATCGCGCGCTCGACGCCCTCCACGCCAGCTGCGTGCGGGGCGTCGTCGAGCCGCTCCCCGCCGACGCGCACGACCGCGAGCACTGGACGTCCTGGGGTCTGGACGGCTACGCCGGGCGTTCCTGGTACGAGCTGCCGTGGCTCTGGTCGGAGAGCTACTTCTACCGCCGACTCCTCGAAGCCGTCGGCTACTTCACGCCGGGGCCCTGGCAGGGCATCGACCCGTTCCGCCCGTTCAAGCAGGCCGAACTCGCCGCCCCCGAGACCGACGCGGAACTCGCCGCCCTCGACGACCTCGCCGACCGCCCCGCCGCCGCACAGGCCCGCGCCCTGCTGCACGGCTCCCTCTGGGGCAACCGCGCCGACCTCGGCTTCCGCCTCTCCGACGCGAACGCGGCCGCCGCGGCCGCCGTGTCCGCACTCGTCGCCGACGACAGCGACACCCTCTGGTCCCTGCTCCCGCCCTCCGGCGCCGCCACCCTCGCCCTGATCGCCGACAACGCGGGCCGCGAACTCATCCCCGACCTGCTCCTCATCGCCCACCTGCTGCGGGAGGGGCGCGTCGGCCGGGCCGTGCTGCACGTCAAGCCGTACCCCTACTACGTCTCCGACGCCACCCCCGCCGACGTCGTCGACGCGCTGACCCGGCTGGTGCGGGCCGACGGCGCCGCCGCCGGGTACGGCAGGCTGCTGTGGGCCGCGCTCGCCGACGGCACCCTCACCCTGCGCGCCCACCCCTTCTCCGCGGGCCCGCTGCCCTACGCCGAACTGCCCGACGACGTCCGCTCCGAACTCGCCGGTGCCACCCTCACCATCGTCAAGGGCGACCTCAACTACCGCCGCCTGGTGGGCGATCGGCGCTGGCCGCCGACCACCCCGTTCACCGACGTCACCGGGTACTTCCCGAGCCCGGTCGCCGCGCTGCGCACCCTCAAGTCCGAGGTCATCACCGGACTGACCCCGGCCACCGAGGCGGCCCTCGTCGCGGCCGAGGGACAGCGCTGGCGCACCGGCGGCACGCACGCCCTCGTTCAGGTGCGGGCCTGAACGGCCGGTACGGAGCAGGCGCGGCCGCCCTCTCCACCCGTTGCCCGCCCAACTTGTCCGTCCTGCTGCGCTTTCCGGCGCGGATCGCCAGAATCGGTCCATGGCGATCCGTGAACTCAGCTATGTGCTCCACCGCGATCCCGACACCGGAGCCGACCGGCTCACCCCGGTGACCGAGCTGCCCGACGACGTGCCGGACGCGCTGCTGCGGCGGGTCATCGCCGTCACCCACCGCTCGGCACCCGCCGCCGCCCTCAGCCACACCCGGCTCCCACAGCGGGACGGCGGCGCCCTGCTGTGCAGCGCCCGCCACGACGAGACGTACGCCGGAGTGCGCGTCGACGCCCGCTTCACGCCCGACGGGGACTGGCCGCACTGGCCCGTCGACTCCTGGCTGCCCCGCGCGCTGGCGGGCGGCCCCGGCGCCGACAGCTTCGCCCGGCACGACCGGCGCTGGGACGAGGCGCTGCTCGTCAAGTTCGCCGCCGACCAGACCGGCCGCATCGCCCCCTTCCTCGCCGACGTGCGCCGCCTCTTCGCCGACCCGGCGGGCCGCCAGCTCGTGCTCGCCGAGGGCGAGCAGGAGACCGTGGCCCGCTGGATCGCGCTGGCCTGCGCCTCGCTGCCCGTGCCGCTCGCCCGCGCCCTCACCTTCACCACCCGCACCGACGACCCGGCCGCCGCCCCCCAGCAGCTCATCGGCATCGGGCCCGACCTCGACGACGCCGTCTTCGACCGGTTCGACCTGGTCACCCGCACCCATCTGTTCCGGGTGCACGACGGCCTCGGCGGCCCGGGCAGCCCCCCGCTCACCGACACCTGGGCCGAACTCACCGCCTGGCTCTGGCGCGAGGGCATCATCCCCAAGCCCGCCGACCGCGCCGACGACGCGTTCACGCTGCTGCCGCTCGCCCGCCGCGCCCTCGCCGTCCGCGACTGGAGCGTGCTCGCCTCCGAGCCGCTGCGCGACCTGCTCGCCGCCGCCACCGACGCGGCCGCCGACCCCACCACCGACGCCGCCGCCCTCCACGACCTCACCGAGATCTGCTCCCGGGTCGGCGCGCACCGCCGCCCCGACGTCCAGCAGCTGGCCGCCGCCCTGCTCCGCCGCCGCCTCCAGGGCGCGGGCCCGCTGGAGATCGACCCCGTCCTGGCCGCCGCCGTCGACCTGCCGCTGGACGCCGACACCCGGCGCGCGGTCCGCGCCGAGTACGGGCCGCCGCCCGAGGACGAACTGCGCGGGCTGCTCGGCAAGCCGCCCACCACGGCCTGGGTGAGACCGCTGCACATCCTGCTCACCGCCGGTGGCGGCGGACATGACGCCGTCCTGTCCGACGCCGAGGCCGGTGTCGCCCGGGCCCTCACCCGGCCCGGGGACCGCAGGGGCTGCGCCGACGCGGTGGCCCTCCTCGACAGCCTCGGCGACCGCGCCTTCACCCGCCGGGTCCTCCAACGGCTGGCCCAGGGCGTCGGGTTGGAGCAGATCAGGGCCCTGCGCGCGCTGGCCGAGTCCGCCCACGGCGACTGGCTGCACGACCACCTCGACACCACAGGACCCCTCCCGCTGCGGCTCGCGGTCTCGGCGGTCCGGCTGGCGCGCGGCCGCGGCCTCGACGGCGTCGACCTCTGGATCGAACTGGTCCACCGGCACTTCGACGGCCAGGTGCCCGACGCCGCCGCCGTACGGCTGCTGTGGCCGCTGGCCTGGCCGTCCCGCAGCGGCCAGCCCGCGCCCAGGGAACAGGGCCGGGTCACCGAGGTCTGCCCGCCCCAGCTGATCATCGACGCCGGACTGACCCGCTTCCTCGTCCACTGGCTGCGCCACCCCGACAGCACCACCCGGAGATACAACGACTTCACCCGGGCGGCCGCCCACAGCCAGGGCCAGCTCACCGAGTCCGACCACGCCCTCGCCCAACTCCTCCATCTCGCGCACGAGTTCGCCGCCGGACGGCTGCCGCTGGCCGAGGCGGTACACCGGCTCCCGGCGCTGAAGGAGCGGGTGGGCGGCCTGGACCGGGTCCTCGACGACGCCGTCGACTACTGGACCGCCCGCGGGATCATCCGCGCCGAACCGGAGGAACTGCGCAGCACCGGCGCCCAACGCTGGCTCGCCACCGGCCGCGTCAACCTGATCCGGCAGTACGGGGACGCCGTCCGCGAGGCCCGCGCACAGGGCGGCACGCTGGCACCGGCGCAGCTGCGCGACCCCCGCCGGGTCGCCGCCCTGTTCGTCGTCTGGTACGAACCGGTCGACAACGCCCGCACCAGCTGGCGCCAGCTCTCCGACGAACTCCTCCACGACGTCCTCGGCGCCGTGCTCCCGCACCTCGACGAACGGGACCTCTCCGAGGTGGCCCAACTGCTGCTCAGGCGGGGCGGGGAGCCCTGGGTGGGCGCCTGGAACAAGTGGCGGCACGGCATCAGGTGACGCCGGGTGCGGGTGGTGCGCACGGGGCGCGCAGGGGGACAGTTCACCTCTGCGGGTCCGGCAATCCTCGCGGGCACCAGATCTTTGGGCGCATTCTCAACTAGGCTTGGAACCAAGGAAATCCCGGGCCCGTTCACGGCCCGACCTCGGGGGAGAGGACCAACGTGAGCGACACCTTCGACCTGCCGGGCGGCAGCATGGCCAGCCGACCCGTGCACTTCATCTGGCTGCTGGACTGCTCCGGCTCGATGGGCGTGAACGGCAAGATCGCCGAGCTGAACTTCGCCATCCGCGAGGCCATCCCGGAGATGCAGTCGGCCGCCCGATCCAACCCCGGTGCCACCCTGCTGGTCCGCGCCGTGTCCTTCGCCAGCGGCGCCAGCTGGCACCTCGACGAACCCACCCCGGTCGACCAGTTCACCTGGGAGGACCTGCACACCTACGGCGGCACCGACATGGGCGCCGCGTTCCGCCTCGCGGCCGGCGCCCTCCAGACCCCGCCCATGCCGCAGCGCGCCCTGCCGCCGGTCCTCGCCCTGGTCTCCGACGGCCAGCCCACCGACGACTGGCGCGCGGGCCTGCGTGCCATCGACGACACCCCCTGGGGCAGACGAGCCGTCCGGGTCGCCCTCGCCATCGGCGACGACGCCGACAAGAGCATGCTCAAGGAGTTCCTCGCCAACCCCGAGCTGGAACCGCTGCTCGCGAAGAACCCGCGTCAACTCGCCGCCGCCATCCGCTGGATGTCCACCGCCGTCAAGGCCGCCTCCACCCCCCGGGTCGACGGCGCGGCCCCGACACCGGCCCCGGTCCCGTCGCAGGTGGACCTGGGCAAGGACGAAGACCCCGTCTGGTGACGGGCGTCGTGGCCCCGGCCGAGCAGTGGGAGCTGCTCGAAGGCGCGGTCAAGGGCGCCGCCAAGAAACACAGCCAGGACCGCTGCGTCGCCCGCCGGATCGCCGACGGGCGGGCCGTGGTGCTCGCCGTCGCCGACGGGCACGGCTCCGCACCGCACTTCCGCAGCGACCTCGGCGCCCGCTGGGCCGTGGAGGAATTCCTCGCCTGCGCAGGGGAGTTCGCCCACGCCGCCGTCGGCCACGACGACCCCGACGCCCCCGAGGACGACGGCCGCTGGTGGCAGGCGCTCACCGAACTACGCGGCGAGGCCCGCCGGTTGCCCCAGCAGATCAGCCACCGCTGGCTCCAGAGGGCCGCCCTGCACGACGCCAACTCCCCGGCCCACGGCCGCCCTTGGCGGACCGACGAGGGACCCGACCTCACCGCCTACGGCACCACCCTGGTCGGCGCCGTCCTCACCCGCAGGCTCCTGGTCTGCTGGCAGCTCGGCGACGGCGACATCGTCGTCCTGGACGCCGTCGGCACGCCGTACACGCCGCTGTACACCGGGCCCGACCTCGGGGACGAGACCGACTCGCTGTGCGCGCCCGAGGCCTGGCACCGGGCCCGCTGCCACTGGCAGCCGCTGACCCGCGAGGGCCCCTCCGGGGTGCTGCTGTCCACTGACGGGCTCTCCAAGAGCTTCACCGACCACCAGGGCTTCCTGGACTTCGCGGCCGGTGTGCACGGCCGCGCCCACGAACTGGGGATGCCCGCCGTGCAGAACCGGCTCCCGGAGTGGCTGGCCCACGCCGCCCAGTTCTCCGGCGACGACACGACCCTGGTGGGCGCCTTCGAGGCGGTGGGCCCGCTCGGGCCCCGCACCGACGACGCGCCCACCGTCTGAGCACGAGAGGAACGCCAATGGTGAACGGCATGCTCGCCTCCGGGCTGACGTTGGTGACCGAGGAGGGGGAGCGGATCAAGGTCGCCGAGATGTTCGGCTCCGGCGGCCAGGGCGAGGTGTACCGGGTCCACACCCGCAAGGGCGACCGCGCCCTGAAGTGGTACTACCCGCAGCTCGCCGACGCCCGCCAGCGGCAGATCCTCGAAGGGCTCATCGGCTGCTCCTGGAGCGACGACCGGTTCCTGTGGCCGCAGACCGTCGTCGTCGACCCCGACGGCGGACACCCCGGCTTCGGCTACCTCATGGACGTCCGTCCCGACCGCTTCCACGACCTGCCCGCGCTGTTCCGGCGTGACCCGGAGGTCGCCGCGACCACCCAGCGCACCCTGGTCACGGCCGCCCTGCACACCGTCGAGGCCTACCGCGCCCTGCACGGCCGGGGCATCGCCTACCGGGACATCAACTGGGGCAACATCTTTTTCGAGCCGCGCACCGGTGACGTCCTGGTCTGCGACAACGACAACGCCGTCTTCGAGGGTGAGGACGCGGGCGTCGCCGGCACGATGGACTTCATGGCACCCGAGCTGGTCCGCGGCGAGCGCGGCGCGCGGCCCGGCATCCAGAGCGACCTGCACTCCCTCGCCGTGCTGCTCTTCCTGCTCCTGATGAACCATCACCCCCTCGAAGGCGCCCTCGCGTTGCAGATCCGCTGCATGGACGAGAAGGCCCGCAAGAAGCTGTACGGCACCGAGCCCGTCTTCCTCTACGACCCGAAGGACACCCGTAACCGGCCGGTGGCCGAGGAGCAGCAGACCGTCGTCGCCACGTGGGGTGCTCTGCCGCCGATCCTGCGTGAGCTGTTCGTGCAGACGTTCACCGACGGGCTGCATCACCCCGCGCGACGGGTGCGGGAGGGGCAGTGGCGGGACGCGCTCAGCGAGGTCCTCGACACCATCTGCGGGTGCGTGTCCTGTGGGCGGCAGAATCTCACCGAGCCCGATGGGCCCGCTCCGCTGTGCTGGGGGTGTGGCAGCCGGCTCGACCTGCCGCCCCGCCTTCAGCTGACCACCGGGACCGCCACCTCGCGGAGTCGGCCTCGGTCGTTGCGGCTGGGGCCGCAGGCACGGGTGTACGCGCATCACCTTGCCGTGGAGGCGGAGCGGCATGACTTCAGTGCGGTGGTGGGGGAGGTGACGGAGCATCCGCAGCAGCGGGGGCGGTTCGGGATCACGAATCGGTCCGGGCAGCGGTGGGTTGTGCGGCGGGCGGACGGGTCTGTGCATGACGTTGATCCTGGGCGGACGGTTGCTCTCAGCCCGGGGCTGCAAGTGGAATTTGGGGGCGGGGCGGAGGCGGTCATCCGTGAGTGACGCTTCGCTGTGAGGTGGGGGACTGGGTAGTTCCTTGGCTGCCACGCCGGTGGGGGGTTTTGCGCAGTTCCCCGCGCCCCTGGACAAGTGGGGTTGTGGGTGGGTGCGGCGCCGTTGTGGCTTGTCGCGCAGTTCCCCGCGCCCCTTTGCGGCGTTGCTCGGCCCTGGGCTTTCTTGGTGGGCTTGCTCTTCTTCTACCTTCTGAACGGCCACCAGCGGCGCCAGTTGGTCCAAGGGGGTGGGGGTGGGGGGAGTGGGGTGGGTGGGGGGAGGGCGGGGAGGGTTGTCTGGGCTCTGTCTGTGGGGGGTGTCAGGGCGTCTGGGCGGGTGTGGGCGGCCGCTGTTACCCGGTAGGACGTCGGGCCCACCGGGAAATCCGCCTGGCCCTCGGACAGGTACTGGCTGCGGGGGACCCGGCGTTCCTCGCGGTGGCCGTCGGTTTCCCAGGTCAGGTGGACCAGGATCGCCGGTTCAGGCCAGTCGAAGCGGGCGGCTGCCCTGACGTCGGACAGGCGGTGGACCGTCAAGTTCCGTACCGTGCAAGGGCGTTCGACGATCACGTCGGGGCCGGTCAGGGCGCGGCCCTCCAGGGTGCTGAGGGCGGTCAGGCGGAGTCGGGAGCCCTCCGGCACCGGGACTTCCAGGGACGGTTCCGGGGCGAGGGGCTGCTTCGGGGGCGAGGGTAGGTCGGTGCGGGTCGATACGTCCTGGCCTTCTCGCACCGGGCCCGTCGGCCAGGGCAGGACCGTGCTGGTGCCCCGGGGCGGGGGCGACCAGGTGAGGGCGACGCGTTCGCCGCCGTCCAGCAGGCGTGCCGTCAAGTCCCGGACCTGGCCCGGCCATTCCTCGGCGCGGACATCGACCCGGACGCCCGTCGACCGCACCGGTGTGCCGTCGGGGCCCGGATAGTGGCAGTGGATCTCGTAGGCGTAGGGGCCCGGCGGCAGCGGCACGTCCAGCAGGCCGTCGCGCGCGCAGGGCACCGGCACCGGATCGCCGTGGCCGCCCGTATGCCGGACCGCCGTGACGCGGGTGCAGGCGTCGTCGGTCCGCCAGCGCAGCCGGATGCCCTCCGGGACGAGCGCGGACGTGACCTGGCGGACGCCCGGCGCGATCACCACCGGCGCCGACACCAGCGGCACCCCGGCGACCTGGCCCTCCCGCAGCGGGACCAGGGCCCAGCGCAGGGGGCGGCCCACCGGTGCGTCGACGTCGGTGTGGCGCTGGTCCGGCAGCTCGCCGACCGCCAACTCCGTGACCAGGCTGGGCATTCCGTCCGGGAAGCGCAGGAGCTGGAAGGTGAGCGGGGTGGTGGAGCGGGTGGCGGGCCAGGTCAGGCGGACCGTGCGCTCGTCCGGCTCGGCCCTCAGCCGGGGGCCGTCCGAGGACGAGACGGCGGCGTCGGCCGCCGCGCCCAACAGGCCGATCTCCAGGTCCGGATCGTCCACCGCCCGGCGCAGCGCCCCGAACCAGGCCCGGGCCGCCGCCCGGTGCGCACCCCGCCCGGCCAGCCGGCCCGCCTCGGTGATCAGCCGGTCCACCTCGGCGCGGTGCGCGCGCACCTCGGTGAAGAGCGCGGTCAGCGCGCGGTCGTGGCCGGTGTCCCGGACCGCCAGGGCCGTCCGTTCCGCCCGGCACAGCCGCCGGTCCGGCCACACGTCCGCGAGCTGCTCCGCGGCCACCCGGCCGGGGCCCGCCGCCGGGAACCCGAGCGCGACCGCCGCCGCCAGACAACGCGCCTCGTCCCGGTGCACGCCGAGCGCGACGGCCGCCTCCTCGGTGGGTCCGGCGGAACCGTCCCGCAGCAGACACGCCAGCTGCCACAGCAGCAGCCTGCGCAGCCCGTCCGGGTCGTGCCGTACCCGCACGAGGAGGATGTCCAGCAGGTCCGCCGCACCGCTCGCGCGGGCGTCACCGCAGGCCAGCCAGTCGGTGCGGGCCTGCTGGAGCTGGTCCTCGTCGATGCGCCGCCAGCGGGTGCCACGGGCGCGCAGCCAGACGCCGTCCAGGACCCGGAAGTCGTCGGCGACCGGGGCGTTCCCGAACGCCGGGGCGCTGGTCGGCGCGGGCGGGCGCAGGAGGTCCGCCAGATGCCGCAAGCCCAGCAGCTCCAGGTCCGCACGGAGCCGGGACCAGCCGCGCAGGGCCGGGAAACAGGGCAGTTCGGGCAGAGGTGGCCGCGCCTGCCCGCCCGGTTCGTCCCACGCCGCCCGCTCACCCGGCCGCCACTGTGCCACGCCGTTCGTTCCCTTCCTCGGGGGTCAGTCGCCGAGCCGGGTGTAGAAGTACACGCGGATCAACGCCGTGTTCGCGGCCTCGCTCAGATCGTGGTAGTCGTCCGTCGCCATCCGGCGCCCGAACATCTCCGAACGGGCCTTGCCCAGCTGCCCGTTGACCAGATGCGCGTACACGGTTCCGCCGTTGCCCCCGCCGAACGTCAGGACCAGGGCGGCCGTGCTGCCCTTCCACTTCTCGGTGGCCGAGCGGATCTGGCGGGCCAGGTCGCCCTTGTCCGTGCCGTGCACCCGGAACTGCCGTGGGGTGCGCGAGATGCCCTCGGGGCCGGTCGGCGAGGGGCTCGCGGACGGGGAGGGCGACGCGGACACGGTGGGGCTCGGGGAGGGCGTGGCCTGGGCGGCGAGCGGGTCGGGGCGGTCGGCCATGGAGACCAGGGCCAGCACCAGCACCAGGTCCGCGAAGAGCCACCCGGCGAGCACGACCACGCCGGGACCGCGCTGCCGGGGCCGCCTGCTCACCGTTCACCGTCCGCGCGCCCGCCCCGCCGCAGCGGAACGGTGCCGGGGGCGGCGCCCAGGCCGTCGCCGCCGTCCGGCACAGCGCCGGGGAAGTCGTCGGGCGCGGGCCGCCGGGCGGCCGGGGGCCGCCCCAACGGGGGCTCCGTCAGCGGCGGTTGGCCCACCGGGGCCGGGTGCGGCTGGGCCGGTGACAGGCCCCGGATGCCCTGGTCGAGGCGGGCGGCGGCGTCCTGCCAGTGGGCGGCCGCCGCGTCCCAGCGTTCGGTGGCCTCCCGCATGCCGTCGACCACGTCATGGGTGCGCCCGGCGCCCTCCGCGACGGCCTGCGCGGCCCGCTCGGCCGCCCGCGCGGTCTGCTCGGTACCGGCCGCCAGCGCCTTCTGCTCGGCGACCAGCGACGCGAACGCCGCCCGCATGCCGTCCCCCGCGTCCTTGATCTTCGCGGCGAGGTCGCGGGAGACCGCCGCGCCGTCCGCGCGCACTTTGTCGGAGGCGGCGGCGCTCGCCTGCACGGCCGTCTCCACCCGGCGGGTCGCCTCCGCGAGGGCGGGCATCTCGGCCGTCAGACCGGTGGCCGCCAGATGGAGCGCGTCGGTGGCCTTGCCCATCGCCTTCACACTGGTGCGCAGCCCCTCATTTCCGGCCCGCGCGTTCTGCACCAGCGTCTGCAACTGCTTGGCCGTCTTGGTCAGTTCCTGGGAGAACTGATGTGGCGAGGCCGCCCGGCGCGGCACCAGACACAGATGCACCCGGGTCAACAGCGAGGCCAGCGAGGCAAGAAGCTGCTCATCTTCCAACTCCCGCTCCTCCTCACGCCGTTCGGCCACCGTGCGGGCACGGGCGTGCCACACCGACAGCAGCACGAGCAGCGTGATCAGCACCACGGCCATCAGCGCCACGTTCTCGAACCGGCCCACCGCCGCGAGATGGCCGTCGAAGCCGGTCTGCCACAGCTGGAGGAACGGCCGGGTCGCCTCCTTGGGATCGACCCGGCTCAACTCGCCGTAGGCGCGCACCGCTTCGCGCAGCCCGAACCAGGTGATCAGCAGCGGCACGAACACCAGTACCCCGAGCACCGCCTCCAGGACGCCGTCCCGGGGCGACCAGCGCCGACGTCCCGGGGCGTGCGCGGCCGGGGCGGGCGGCGGGCTGAGGGTCTCGGGGCGCACGAAGGCGTCCAGCAGGTCGATCTCCGCCCAGCTGTCGAGACGGTCGTCGTCGTTCTTCAAGTCCTCGGCGAGACACGTCAGTTCGTCCCGTCGGCGGTCGAAGCGGCCGGCGTGGACCTTGAGCATGACGGTCAGCTTCTTGCCCAGTTCGCCGGGGTCCAGGAAGTTCGCTCCCGGGGGCGTGGATGCGGTGGTCAAGCGCCTTCTCCTGACTCAGCACCGGGTGCTCCGGTGCTCCTGCGATCTGCCGGGCTCTGCTCAGCGAGGGACGCCGCCTCGATCCCGGTGGTTCCTGCCACGCCCGCTCAGCCGCTCCAACAGGGCTGCTGCGGACGCGTGTTCGGTGTTCCAGGTCAGACAGCGGCGGGCCGCGTCGACGGCGTCCTCGTGCCGTCCGCGCTCCTCCAGCCGTTCCGCGTGCTTGAAGGTGCGCTCGGCGAGCAGCTCCCGCACCCGGGCGTTGGTGGGGTCGATCCCGTAGGCGCACAACAGCCACTGCTCCGCGTCGGGGAAGTGCTCGGGTGAGAAGTCGGCCATCGCCGCCGCGCAGTGCACGCCGATCATCGCGTCGAGCACCTCGGGCCCCATCGTGCCCTCCCCGGCCGCCCGCCAGGCCGCGTGCGCGGTGCCGATCGCCTCGCGGTAGCGGCCCTCGGTCAGCAGATCCCGGGCGGTGGACAGCAGCCGGGCGGCCTTGCGGTCGGCCCGGTACTCCTGCTCGGTCGGCTCCCGCGCGCCGGGCGGCTCGGGGGAGCCGGGCAGGGTGCGGGGATCGACGGGCAGCGGCTGTTCCTTCTCGGCGGGCAGGACGGCGAGCAGCCCCCGGGCCTCGGTGACGATCGTCTCCAGCAGCGCCCGCGCCTCCTCCACCCGCCCCCGATCGGCCAACTCCCGTGCCCGGCCCACGTCCAGGGTGCCCGGCGCGGGCCGTGCCGGGGCGGCGGGCACCAGCGTCACCGACAGCCGGGGCGCGTCCGCGAGGGTGTCGTCACCGGTGTCCGTGACGGCCGGCGCGAGCCCGTCGACGGCGCCGGGCGGGGCACCGGCCAGCTGACAGGCGTGCAGCAGGGCGCCGTGCGCGAGCAGGTCCTCGGGGGCCCGCACGATGTCCCGCGCCAGCTCCCGCACCGCCGCCCCGACCGACGCCAGCCGGGTGCCGCCGCCCACCAGGAGCAGCGTGTCCACGTCCCGCGCGGTCATCGCCGACTGGTCGAGCAGGGTGCGCGCCCGATCCACCGTACGCCGCGCGTGCCGCTCCAGATACGCCCCCAACTGGGAGGCGTCGAACTGGAGTTGAACGGGTGTCCCGGCGCCCTCGTCGAGTGCGAGGACGGTGCCCGAGCCGCCGTCGGGGGCGCCGAGGTCCTCCCGGATCTGCGCCACCCGGGCCCGCAGCCGCAGCCAGCCCGCCTCGTCCGGGCCCGCCGCTCCCGACCGGCCCCGCACCGCCCGCAGCGCCGCCGTGAGGGCCTCGGCGTCGAAGGCCCGGCCGCCGGTGCCGGTCGCCGACTCGTGCCCGAGCGCCCGGTAGTGCTCCCGCGCCCCGCGCACCAGGCCCAGTTCGAACCCGCCGTAGCCGAGCCCGTAGACCAGGCAGGTGGTGCTGGTGCGGCCCTCGGTGTGGCCGATGACCGCCGCCATCGCGTCGCCGATCAGCCGCACCTCCGCCAGCCCGGCCGCCCGCGCCGCCTCCAGCAGGGCGGTGCGCTGCGCGGACCGGTAGGACACCGGCACGCTCACCACGGTGTGCGTGATCCGGCCGCCGGTGTCGCCCTCGATGCGCTCCCGCACCACCCGCAGCAGCGACGCCAGCACGTCCTCCGGCGTCGCCGCCACGCCGTCGACCCGCACCGGACGATGCCCGCCCAGGCGGCTCTTCAGGCTCGGGAACGTCACCGGCAGCGGGCCCGCCGCAGCTGGTTCGCACAGCAGCCACGGCCAGCGCCCGCCGTGCAGGGCGAACCGGCGCACCGGCCCGCCGGGGCGTCCGAACGCCACCCGCAGCGCCGTGCTGCCGAAGTCGATGCCGAGCCCCAGTTCCCCACCGGCGCCGTCCTCGGGCGGCCTCACGCGTCGCCCGCGTCGTCGGGCACCCGCAGGATGCCGTCGAAGCGCTCCGCGTCCCGCAGCACCGACACCCGGCGCGCCTCGTACGCCTGCGCCACCAGGTTGGTCAGATTCCGGGCCTGCTGCCTGGCCTTCGTCTCATTGCCCTCGGAGTGCGCCCGCTGCACATAGTCGACGGCCTCGTTGATCAGTCTCGCGGTGTCCGGGGGCGCCCCGTCGGCGGCCTCCCGCGCGTGCAGGAACTGACTGGCGACCCCGCAGTGGTTGTACATGTCCGCGATCAGCATCTCGGTCAGCCGCTGGTACTCGCCGCTCTCCGCCTGCCGCAGCACCTGCTCGGCCCGCTTGAGGTCCTCCCGGACCTTCTGCTCCTGACTGTCCTCGATGTAGTCGCCGTACCGGCCGAGGAACTTCTCCGTGTCCCGGTGCGCGTACTCCAGACGCTGGCGCAGCGTCGCGCTGTCCGGCTCCGGTGCCAGGACGGGCGCCGGGGTGCGCGGCTTCTCCCGCTTGGGCCGCGCCTCCAGCCGCATCCCGGTGCCGGGCACGGTGATCGTCACGGTGATCGTGCGGTTCGCGTCGTAGTTGAACGACACCTCCACCGGCTGGTGCAGTTCGATCTGCTGCGGCAACTCGAACTCCACGACGCCCTGTTCGTCGTTCTCGCTGGCGATCGGCTTGTTGCCCTCGTACACCGGCACCCGGATCACCCGGCTGTCCGTCGCCTGGAACCGCTTGGTGCGCGGATCACGCATCGGGTACGAGGTGCCGCGCTCGATGATCGGCACGAACACATCGCGCCGCGAGCCGCGCACCGCGCCGATCCCCATGTCCACGCCGGTCACCTCGTACAGCCCGGTGCTGCCCGCCGTGCGGCCGTGCGCGAGACTGCCGCCGCACTGCGAACAGGCGCTCTGGGCCTCGTCGTTGATGACCCCGCAGCCCGGCTCCGGGCACTCCACGCCGTCCAGGGTGCCGGCCAGGATGCCCGCGCCGAGCGCCACGCACTCCATCGCGCCCATGCTGCGGCGCACCTTGTCCCGCCCGAAGTACGCCTCCACCGTCTCGTACACCGGCCGCGCCAGCGTCCCGCCGCCCACCAGCAGGACGTCGGTGATCTGGGCGGGGGTCAGCCCGTCGAGGTCCAGGGTCCCGGTGACCAGGTCCATGGTGCGCTGCACCAGCGGCTCCGTCCACTGCCTGAACTCCTCCCGGGTCACGGTCATATGGACGTCGACGACGACGCCGTCGTCCGTGCGGAACCCGGCCGGGATGCTGATGACGGTCTCGGTGAGGTTGTTGAGCTGCCGCTTGGCCTTCTCCGCCGCGCGCTTCGCGGTGAGCAGGAACCGCGGGTCCTGCGACGGGTCGATGCCGCAGTCCGCCTCGACCCAGGCGGCGATCCGCTCGACCAGCGCCATGTCGAAGTCGTCGCCGCCCAGCCAGTCGTCGCCCGCGAACTTCCGCACCGTGAACTGGGCCGTGCCCGTCACGCTCTTGGTGGCGTCGAGGATCGAGATGTCGAAGGTGCCGCCGCCGAGGTCGTAGACCAGGATGCGGCTGCGTTCCCCGGCCCGCTTGTCCATGCCGAACGCGATCGCCGCCGCCGTCGGCTCGTCGATGATCTTCTTGACGGTGATCCCGGCCAGCTCCGCCGCCTCCCGGGTCGCCGCCCGCTGCGCGTCCTTGAAGTGCGCCGGGACGGTGATCACGGCATGCGTCACGTCCTCGCCGAGCATCTGCCCGGCGTCCTTGACCAGCTTGCCCAGGATCACGCTGGAGACCCCGGCCGGGGTGGTGGTCCGCCCGCCGAACGCCACATGCGCGCGCGGGTCGTCGTCCTGACCCGGCACGATCCGGTAACTCAGCCGCCGCCGGGCCTCGGTGACCTTGCGGTCGGTGAAGTCCCGGCCCATCAGCCGCTTCACGGACACCACGGTGTCCTCCGGCTGCCGGTCCGCCCAGGTCAACGCGTCGTTGCCGACCAGGAGTTGTTCGGAGCCGTCCCGGCGCAGCACCCCGACCACCGACGGTGTCAGATGCTCGCTCTCGCCGTTGGCCACCACTCGGGTCTCCTGCCGAGCCGGGTCGTAGTGCGCCATCACGCTGTTGGTGGTGCCGAGATCGATCCCGATCGCCGTCATTCCCGCTCCCCCTCGCTGTCGTTCACTTCCGCGCCGCCGCCCGGCCGGGTGCCGGGCGCGGCGACCACCACCTGCGCGGGCCGCAGCGGCCGGCCCGCGTGGCGGTAGCCGCGCCGCACCACCTCCACGACCTCGTCCTCGGCCGCGGTCCCCGACTCCCGCACGTCGACGACATGGTGGGTGCCGGGCCCGGCCCGCTCGCCCACCACGCCGATCGGTTCGAGGCCCTCCTCACGCAGCCCGCTCTCCAACTGCTCGGCGAGCAGCCGCAGATGACGCCGGAACCCCTCGGCGTCCCGGTCCGAACCGGGGGCCAGCAGCCGGTCGAAGCCGTCCAGGGTGTCCGCGCACAGCAGCAACAGCCGCTCCCGGTGCGCCTGGTGGAGCGCCTCGCGGGCGGCCAGCTCCCGGGCGTGGTCGTAGCCGAGCCGGGCCACCGTCGGATCGCCTTCGCTCATCGGACTCCTCGCGCTCACCGGTCGAACCGGATCAGATCGTCCAGCAGCCGCGCCGCCCACAGCGGGGGCGGCCCGGACGGCCGGTTCGGGTCGGGCTCGGGACCCGGCTCGGGGCCGTCGTCGACGTCGTACACGAACAGGTCGAACAGGAGGCGGCCGCGCAGCGCGCGCAGGTCGTTCCAGGCCTGCTGGGTACGGGAGTTCATCAGTCCCTGTTCCTGCAACGGGAAGGAGATGTCCTGCATCTCGTCGTGCGTCGTCCACGGCGTCACCCCCACCGGGGCCAGCGCCGCGTACGGCGACCTCTCGCCGTCGGCCGGGTCCTCGATCCTCACGCGTCCTCCTCCGCCCCGTCGGCCCCCAGCAGCCGGCGCCAGCGCCGGACCGCGTCCAGGAGCACCTGACGCACCACCGTCGACGTCGAGTCCGTGCGGGCCGCCCGGATCAACAGATAGAGCGCGAACGGCACCTGCTCGTCCTGCGCCAGAACCGTCCGGGCCCGCTCGGTCAACCGCCGTGCCAGCGCCGGGAGTTGATGCGGGGCGACCGGTTCCTCCAGGTCCGTCGTGCGGATCAGCTCGGCGAGACCGGCCAGGCCGATCCGTTCGGACACCAGCGCCTCCAGGGCGATCAGTGTGTCCGCGAGCGTCTCCCGGTACCCGTGCGCCAACGCCCCCCGCAACCCGGTGTGCAGCAGCGTCAGCCCCTCCTCGATCAACGCCAGCCGCTCCACCGGGTCGGCGGTGCGCTCGTCCAGCGTGTACACCAGGCACCGGACGAGGTTGTCGCGGGCGTGCCCCGACTCCGGGTTCAGCTCCAGCGCCCGCCGCAGATCGACCTCCGCCGCCGGCACGTCCAACGGCAGCCCGTGCCGGGCCCGCAACGACGCCCGCCACACCCCGCGCACCGACAGCACCAGCGACAGCTGGGCGTCCAACTGCCCCGACAGGTCCGGGGGAAGGGGCCGCAGCATCGGAGTGACCCGCTCGGCCAGCGCCACCGCCTCCGCCAGGGCCGCGTCCCGCTGCGCCGCCTCCCGCTCGATCAGCCAGTCGATCCGGCCGAGCACCATCTGCACCACCGCCCCCTCGGTGCGCGACCGCATCCCGGCCCGCCCCGACACCAGCAGCGCCTGCGACCAGTGCTCCAACGCCCCCTCCAGACCGTCACTGCCGCTGGTCAGCGCCGTCTGCGCGAGCGAGAGCCGGGCCTGCACCGCGAGCGCCGCCCCGTCCTGCGCGCAGCGCACATACCGGCGCGGCAGCCGCAGATACGCCGGGTTGTCCCGCAGGAACCCCGCGCAGTGGTCGCACGCCCGCACATGCTCCCGCGGATCGGCCGCGCCGCCCGGACCCGCGCAGTCCTGGGGCAGCCCGGTCAGCGCGGGCAGTTCGGGCAGCCCGGCCAACGCCTCCTCGAACCGCCGGGCCTCCACGAACGCGTAGGCGGGCGACAGCGCCGAGAACGCCCAGCGCAGCCGACGCGCCGTGAACTCCCCGGGATCTTCGCCCCGTTGAGCCGCCGCACTCAACTCGGCGACCTGCTCCGCGAGTTGATCCTCAAGCCCCAGCATCCGCACGAACCGCGGCCCACAGGCCAGCGCCCGCCCCGAACCCGGCACCGACGGCAGCCCACCGGCCTCCCTCAGCACCCGCGCCCCCGCCAGCTCCGCCTCCAGAACGGCCGCCAACTCCCGGTACGCCGACGCCGGTTCGGGCCGGTCCTGGTCCAGGTGCTCCTGCTCGGCCGCGATCAGCCGGTCCGCGAGCCGCAGCCCCAGGTCCCGGCGCAGCCTCGCCACGTCGGACGCGGACACCGCATGCCGGTAGCAGGCGGCCCGTTCGGCGCGCCAGCCGTCCCAGTGCCGGGCGTCCCCGAGCAGCGCCGCCCAGTACGCGAGCGCCTCCTCCCACACCCGCACCGCGTGCTCCCAGGCGCCGATGTGCTCCAACTCCCGTGCCTGCCACAGCCGGGCCACCGCCAGGGCGTGCACCACGGCCATGTCCCCGGGCGCCTGGGCCAGCCGCTCCCGCCAGGCCGCGATCGCCGCGTCCCGCCCCCGGGCGACGAGCAGCAGCAGCGGCGCGTCCTTCGGGAACCGTGCGCACAGCGCGTCCAACGGGTCGGACAGGTCGTCCGGCGACAGCCGCGCCACCGCCTCCCGGATCGCGTCCGGCGCGTGCCAGCGGTACAACAACGCGTCCAGTTCCAGCCGTTGACCGGCCTTGCGCAGCTGGTTCCAGGCCTCCCGCTCCTCCCACGGCCAGGCGTTGGCCTGATGCCGTTCCATCAGGAGGTACGACACGTTGTCGACGTCGGCGATGGACGAACCGGGCCCGATCCCCGCGTCCCTCAGCGCCAGATAGGGGAACGTCCCGTCCCGCAGCGCGAACGGGTCCGCCACCAGCGGCTCACCGACCGTGCCCTCCACCCACGACAGCCGCAGCACCGCCCGCAGCCGCGCCGCCTGGGCCCGCGCCCCCTCGTGCTCGGCACCGGCCCGCTCGTAGGAGTCGACGGCGGCGGCGAACCGGCCCTGCTCCTCCAACAGCCGCCCGGTGCAGTGCGCCAGCCGCTCCGGCGCGTCCCGGAACCCGCCGCAGACCGTGAAGGCGTCGGCGGCCCGCCGCCAGTCCCGCTCCGCCTCCGTCAGCCGCCCACGCGCGTACTCCGTCAGCGACGCCGCGTCCGCGTGCCCGCGCAGCGCGGTGCCGCCCCGGACCGCCTCGGCCCAGTCGCCCTCGGCCTCCGCCTGCCGCACCCGCGCGTAGGCGGCCCGCACGGTGGCGTCCGCGAACCCCCCGTCGTCGGCGAACGCGTCCGCCAACTCCCCGTAGATCTCCGCTATGTCGCGCCACTGATCGGCGCCGGCCGCCGACTCCTCGGCCACCCGGGCCCCGGTGTACCGGGCACGCGGGGCCACATCGCCGTGCCCCTCGGGCAGCCCCCGGTAGCCCGCGAGCGCCGCCGCCCAGTCCTCGTCCCGCTCCGCGAGCCGCGCCAGCACATACGCGTGCAGCAGCGCGAACTCGTCGTCGACGTCGGCGTACACCGCCAACGGGCCGCGCGCCCGCTCCAGTTCGCCCAGGCTCAGCGCGTGCAACGCCGTCGCCTTGCGCCGCAGCAGCCCGACCGCGCCGCCCAGCGCCTCGTCCGGCACGTCGTCGAGGTGGCCGAGGACGGAGGTCCAGGTGTCGGGCCGGGTCGCGTCCTGCCGTTCGGCGAGCCGGGCCCGCGCGTAACGGCGCCGATGGCCGACGTCGCCCTCCGCGTGACTGTCCGGCAGCCCGCCGAAGTCCTCGACGACCGCCTTCCAGTCCTCCCGCGCGGCGGCGGCCCGGCCCCGCGCGTACAGCAGCAACGGCGCCGTCGGCTCCGGGAAGTCGTCGATGCCGTCCGGCACTTCGGCGAAATGCTCCCGGGCCGCGTCCCACTCACCGGCCTGCGCGGCGGCCCGCCCGAGCACGTACCGCCGCCGGGCGTCGGCGTCCGGATGCCGGGCCTCGCGGTACGCCTTCGCCGCCTCCGTCCACGCCCCGCGCCCCTCGGCGACCCGCCCCCGCGCGAACCTCCGCCGCTCCGCCGCGTCCCGGTACCCCTCGGGCAACAGCCCCAGACACTCCAACGCCCGCCCCCAGTCCCCGACTTCACCTGCGGCGACCCCGCTCTCGTAGACCCGCCCCCGCAACTCCCCGAGCCACGCGGCGGGATCGGGGAGAGCGCCGACGGAACGGGCATCGGCGGTGGGAGGAGCGGGGCGGGCGTCGGTCGTGAGGGCGGTGCAACGGGCGTCGGCGGTGGAGGTGCCGGGTGCGTCGGCATCGGGCGCGGTGGCCGACCCGGCCTGTGCGGCGTGGGGCGCGGTGACGGCGGCGAGTTCGGCGACGGCCGCTTCCATCGCCGTGAGCGCCTCCGGCCAGGAACCGGCCTCGGCCGCCGCCTGACCCCGGGCATGGTGAGCCCGCAGTGCGGCGTCCTCGAAGCCGACGGCCGCCCCGAACCGCGCCTCGGCGTCCGCCCACCGCTCCCCGTCCTCAGCGACCCGCCCGGCCGCGTAGGCGAACCAGGAACCGAGGGCGGGGGAGGGGCAGGGCGTGTCCGGGCCGTCGTTCCCGGGGCTGGTCTCGGACGGGTCGGCGTCGCCTGGACGGCCGTTGGCCGAGGGGGTTCCGGACGGGGCGACGGCGCCCGAACGGCCGTTGTCCAGCCGGGTGTTGGTCGGGTCGGCGTCGTCTGTAGGGCCGTTGGCCGAGGGGGTGTCCTGGGGCCGGTGGCCGTTCGGGGGCGAAGGGGGCGTGGGGGCGTCCGGGGGTGTGGCCCTGGGGTTGGCGCGGTGCGCCGTCGCCTCGCGGAACGCGTCGTGCGCCGTTCTCCAGTCGTCCTCGGCCGCAGCCGCCCGCCCGCGCGCGTAGGCGGCGCGGGCCGCCCCGTCGTACAGGGCCGGACAGTGGCCGAAGGCGTCGGCGGCACCCCGCCAGTCCTCGGCGGACTCGGCGCCGCGCCCGCGCGCGTACGCCGCACCGGCCAGCGCCGGGCCATGACCGGCGCGCAGCCCGAGCGCCTCGCCGTACGCGGCCGCCGCACCCGACCAGTCGGCGTCGGCGCATGCGGCGGTGGCGCGCGCGCAGGCGGCGGCGAGGGCCAGTTCCGTACCGGCCGTGCCGTGCAGCCGGACGGCTTCGGCGAAACCGTCGGGCCGCTCGGCGAGGATGTCCTCGCTCAGGGCGCGGGCCGCCGCCCAGTCACCGGTGCGTTCCGCCGTACGGGCCCGCTCCAGCAGGGCGGTGAGCCGGTCCAGGCCCCGCACCTCCGCGTCCAGCACCGACAGCCAGCCCGCGCCGCCGCGCGGCAGCGCGTCCCGGACGCCGGCCAGCGCCTGGGCGGCCTCCGCCGGGCGGCCGTCCGCGAGCCGCCGGCACAACCGCTCCACCTGCGGCCACGCCAGCTCGTACACCGCCTCGTCGCGCAGCAACTCCTGTTCCTCGTGGAAGACATGACCGGTGTCGAGGATGCGCCGCACCTCGCCCCACTGCCGACGCAGCCGCTGATAGCGGGCCGCCTCGATGAACTGCGTCGCGTGCACGTCCCCGGTGGAGTTGTCGTACGCCTCCCACGCCTGGGCGCCCCGGCGCAGCGGGTCGTGCGCCGGGTGCTCGTCGTCGCGGATCTCCCGCGCCTTGAACAGCCAGCCGTGCCGGCACTCCTCGTGCAGGAACAGCGCCGGGGTCGTCCACTCGGCGACGGTGTGCCCGGGCTGGTAGGAGATCCGGCGCCGGGCGGCGGCCATCGCCTCGTCGATCGTGCGGTTGAGCGCGATGCCCTTCAGCAGCGCGGGCCCGAACAGCCCGGCGGACCGGTCGCTGACCAGACCGTGCATGGCGACGACGGCCGGGACCCCGCCGCCGATCAACGCCTGCGCCAGCCCCGAGAACGGCTCGCTGTGCGAACTGTCCGCCCCCGCACAGAGGTTGAGCACCGCGAGCCGCAGCCGGGGCACCCGCAGCAGCATGCCGCTGAGCAGATCGGCGGGCACCGGATCGACGGCGCGGTCCGGGGTCTCCAGATGGACGAGCCCCTTGCCGAGTTCCTTGTCGTAGGACCCGTTCGCGATCAGCAGGATCGCCGTCGGCAGGTCGGACGCCTCGCCGAGCGCCTCCTCCAGCCGCTCCCTGGTGGCCGGGCGCACCACCGTCGTCTCCACCGCGATCCGGGGCAACTCCCGCAGCAGGTCGGTCACTTCGGCCTCGGCCACCGGCAACTGGGCGCCGTCGGGGGCGGCGTGCACGACCAGCAGCCGGATCTTGCTCGACTCGTCGTCCGGCTCCGGCAGCCGCCGCCCGATCGGACCGCCCGGCAACGACCGCACCAGCGACACCCCGTCGTGCAGCGCGGGCGACTGGCCCGGCTCGGTCGCGGGCGCGCACAGAGTCTCCAACGGCAGCGCGCGCAGCTCGGGCGGCAGGTCGAAACGGAGCCGCAGCCCGCGCTCCGGACGCATCCGCCGCACCTGGTCGTGGGCGTCCCGCAGACACTCCGCGACCGTGGTGCCGAGCAGCGCGAACACATCCCGGCCCAGGTCACGCAGGCGGGAGGCGGCATCCTGGTCGCGCAGCGGGGCGTAACCGAGGTCCGCCTCGATCAGCCGCTCCCACCGCTCGCGGTACTCCTCGGCCCGGTCGCCGACGATCAGCAGCTGCGCGCCGCCGCCGACCCCGCTGACCGTCAGCACATGGCGCCGCACGCCGACCGGGCGCACCCGGACCCGTAGCTCCTCGTACTCCATCACTCCGGCAGACCCCCGATCCGCCCCTGCTCGAACTCCGAGTGAACCAGGGCCAGATCATGATTGACCAGATCCCGCAGCTCGGTGAGTTCGGGATCGGCGGGGAAGTGGACCAGCGCGGCGGTGAGCCGGTCGGCCGCCTCCTGCCAGTTCCTGATCGCCCCGGACAGACTGCCCGACCAGCGCAGTTGCGCGCCGAGGATGTGCAGGGCCACGGCCAGGTTCAGCTGGGCGCGCAGCAGATGCGGGTTGAGTTCGACGGCACGGCGCAGATCGGCGGCCGGGGACTCCATCCGGTCCCGGGTGCGGTTGGCCCGCGCGATCGCCCGGTCGGTCAGCACCCGCGCCAACTGCCCCTTGATCCGGTCGTGTTGCCCCTCGCCCAGGAGCGCGTAGGCGGCCTCCAGGGTGTCCCCCGCGCCCTGCACGTCACCGGCCCGGTGCAGCCTCTTGGCCGCCCCGAGCGCGGCTTCCGCGACGACACCCTCGACCTCCGGAAGCCTCCCGAGCGCCTGGGCATGCGTCAGCGCCCGCTGCCAACTGACCGCCGCGGCCCGCACATCGACCCCGCCCGCCCCGAGCGCCGCCCGCCCCTGCGCCAGCCGCGCCGCCAACGCCACCACCCGCCCGTCCCCCACCAACTGCCGCTCCTTGTCCGGCAGTCCGGAGTACGCGGGATTCCGCGCGTCGAAATGAGGACACCCCACATCACAGACAGCGGCCCGGGAACGCTGAGCCTGGACAGGGGTCGCCGGGCGCTCGACGGAGGCGTCGGTGTGATCTGACGAGTTCTGTGAGTCTTGGGGATTGCGGTCCGAACGACTGCGTCGGTCAAGGGAGTTGGACCCCGAGTCACTCGCCCCCCTGGCGCGACAGCTCGGGCAGCGCAGGCCGGACAGGGCGGAGAGGGCCTCGGCCGGGCGGTCGAGACGGAGCAGGGCGTGTGCGTAACCGAGGTGGGAGAAGGCCTGCCGCAGTTCCGGTGCCGCCTCGCCCGCGCCGGCGACATAGGCGCCCAACTCCCCCTCCCGGCCCAGTTCCACGATCCGCAGCGGGCCGCAGACCAGGGGTTCGATGCCGGGGGCGGGCGGGAAACCGCCGTTCTCCGCGAGCAGCCGTGCCGCCTCCGTCTCGCGGTCCAGGACGATGTCGGGGGAGGGGCGGACGGACGGATCGGCCTCGGGCATCCGGGCTTCGAGGCGGGTCAGCACGTCGGCGCGCAGGGCGGTGAGCACGTCGTCGCCGAGAGGGGTGGCATACCGCTCGGCGGCCTCGACGCGCCGCGCTTCCCAGAACCGGGCGTCGTGCAACAGCCCTGCCCACAGGGCGACACAACGCCGCCAGGTCTCGGGCGTGCGGTCACCGTGAACGGCGTCCAGCGCGTGCCACGCCATCACGGCGAGGGCGTGCGTGAGACGCCGGTCCGCGGGTGCGGAACGGGACGCCCCGGCCAGCAACTCGACCCCGTCCCCCCGCCGCCCACCCCGACAGAGCGCCACAGCATGCGCCACCACAAACCCCTTCTCAGCGGGGTCAAGCTGCCGAGCCCGATCAAGCAGCAGAGCGGCCCTGCCCCAGTCGACGGCGGTGGGGGGTGCGTGGCGCTTCGGTGGCGTCGCCCCTTCGGACGCGCGGCGCTGGAGAGCGGCCGGGCCCTCCGGGGCGGGGGCTGCATGACGCCGGTGGGCGGGCTGGGCTGCCTGGGGCGAGGCGGGGCCCTCGGGGCCCTGGCCGGGCGCGGTGGGTCGGCTCCGGTGATCGGCTCGACGTCCCGAACTGCTCGCGTCCGCCTGGCTGTTGAACGTCGCCGGGTGCTGGTCGGTGACGGTGCCGACGTCGACGACCGGCGTCCGGTTGCCGTGGCCCGCCTGCTCGCTTGACCTGGCGGTTCCGCTCTGGTCGGCGGCGACTGGGTGGTTGTGAGGGCGGGTGGGGGTCTCGGTTCCGGTGACGCTGGCCGTGTCGGCGGCAGAGGGCTCGGGTTGGGGGTCGGTGGGGTCGGTGGGGTCGGTGGGGTCGGTGGGGTCGGTGGGGTTTGTGGGTGGGGTGGCGTGGCCCTCGGCTGACCTCCTTCCGCCCCGGCCGTCGGCCTGCTCTTCGGGCCAGGCACGCCGGTCTGCCTCTTCCGCTCGGCCCCGTGAATCGCCCTGTGCGTCCGGGCGACCGGGCAACCCGGCCTCTTCGGCCTGCGGCGCCTGGTGTCGTCGTTGGGCCGGTTGTGCTTGGCCGGTTGGGGCGGTTCCTCCGTGTGCTTGGCTTCGCCGTTCGGCCAGTTCTGCTTGGGCGGTCGGGGCGGTTCGCTCCTGTGCCTGGTTCCGCCGTTCGGCCTGCTCCGCTTGGTTGGTTGGGGCGGTTCGCTCCTGTGCTTGGCTTCGCCGTTCGGCCAATTCCGCCTGGCCGGTCAGGACAGGATGTTCCTGCGCTCGGTCGCGCCGTTCAGCCTGTTCGGTCTGGCCGGGTGGCTCGGCTCGCCCCTCCGACTGCCGCTCCGGTGGGCCCCCGACACCGCTCACCTCGCCGTTGCCCATGGCGGCTCGCGCCGCCGCGCTCAGCAGGCGGGCCACCTCGCGAGACGTCCCGCCGGACAGCGCGGCCAGCACCCAGCGGGCCTCCGCGTCCAGGGCACCGAGCCGCCCGGCCGACCGCAAGTCGGCGAGGGCATCGCCGGGACGGCCGAGGCGTACGCGCGTGTAACCCCGTTGGATCAGCGCGGGCCCATCGCCCGGCCGGCGTTCCAGCAGCCGGGTGAACCTGTCCTCCGCGATCTCGTACTCACCCCGGTGAGCGGCGGCACAGCCCAGCCAGTACGCCGGCCCCCGGTCGACCGGCCGCAACCGCAGGGCCCTACGGAACTCCTTCTCCGCCCGCCGCGCGTCCCCGGCGCCGAGCAGAACCCGCCCGAGCCCGACATGCGCCCGCGCCCCGAGCCGGTCGGCAGAGGCGACGTCATCGGTGCGGACGCCGGAGGAGGGGGCGCCCTGCGTTGCGCCTTCCGGGCTGGTGCCGGGATCGCGAACTGGCCCTGAAGCGCCGGGGGTTTCAGCATCGCCGGGGACCTTCGCACCCGCAGGCTGATGTCCGCTGCCAGCGTCTCCACGCGCCTGCGCGCACGGTTCCCCGGCCGGGTCGGCCTCCGTGTCCCTGGTCGGGTCGGCGTGCAGCCCTTCGCCTGAACTCGCCGTCCAACTAACGCCGTTGGCATCCTCGCTCGACCGCCCATGCCGATTTCCGGACGAGTCCGCGTCCCCAGCTCCACCTGGTTCGACGAGCCACTCTCCGCCCGTCCCCGCAGGCCAGCTGCTGTTTCTGCCGCCCCCACGTGCACCCGGGCCACGCTCCCCGGACGCGTCGGCCTCCCCGAGACCAGCGGGGCCGACGCGCCGCACCTCGGGGCTGTCGCCGCCGTGGCCTCGTGCCGGGTCGGCGTATCGCGCTTCGCCGCTGCCTGCTTGCCAGTTGGGGCCTCCGGCATCGTCGCGCGGCCGTGCGCGCCGGTCGCCCGGAGCGCCGGTGTCCCCACCTCCAGCCGGGCCGGACTGCTCCCCTTCGCCGCTGCCTGCGCGCCAGTTGGGCGTTCCCGCGTCGTCACGTGCTCGTGCGCGCCGGTCACCGGACGAGCCAGTGTCCCCGCCCCCAGCCGGATAGGCACGCCCCCCTTCACCCGTGCCCACACGCCAGTCGGGCATCCCCGATTCATCACCCGCCCCTGCGCTCCCGTCGCCGGCCACGCCCGCGCCCCCCGCCGGAACGGCCCCCTGCCCCTCACCCACGCCCCCGTGCCCGCACTCACCCCGAGCCCCCGGCCCGAACCGCCCCCCGGACGAGCCCGGGTAGCCACCCTCACCCCCGGACGTGCAGTCACCCCCACTCCAGGGCGCACCTCCACTCCCGGCGGCAACACCACTCCCGCCCTCAGCGGCAACCTCACTCCCGCCTCCGGAGGCAACGTCGCCCCCACCCCCGGCGGCACCCTCGCCCCCGTAGCCATCCCCGCCCCCGGCGGCACCCCCACCCTCGCTAGCCCCCGCATCCCCGTCCTCCAGTGGCCCCAGCCCCGCGAGTACCGCTTGGAAGGCTTGTTGCGCTTCCTTGGGGGAGCCGGTGGTCAGGAGGGACTCGGCGTGTTCGCAGGCCCGTTGGGCCTCGTGCAGATCAGTGGGCGGCATTGAGTTCCCGGCCCCCGTTCCGTGCTGCGCATCCCCGTCGCACGCCATCGCGCGCCTCGCCTCAGCCCGCCGCCTCGTCCAGTTCGGACCGCCACCGGCCGTGGGCCCGGTCGTAGTGGACGGGGCCGAGGGCGAACCGGGACAGGTCGAGGACGGCCAGCTGTTCGTACGCCTCCTGGGGCAGATCCCCCTCCAGGACCACCCGCAACCCGGTCCGCTCGTCCTGGAGCACCAGCGGGCGCGGCACCGGGCCAGGTGCCGGCGATCCGTCGCGGTGGGCCAGGCGGCTCACCAGCGCCTTCAGCCCCTGGTACGCGTCCTTGACCGCCTCCGCCCCGATCCCGGCGAGGAACCCCTGCAACGGAAGCGACGCCAGCACCAACCAGTGCAGCTCCTCCGGGCCACGGTGCGGCGCCCGGCGCCGGACGCGGCTCGCGGGTGCGCCCAACTCACCGAACAGCGTGGCCAGTTCCCGTTCCTCCGGCTCCGACACCTCCTGGGCGAGCAGCAGTTCGGAGCGCAGCGGTGTGTCCGTCATGACGGCCTACCTCCCCCGGGCCTGGACGGCCGGTCGGCTTCCATGTGATGTTCGAGCGTAGGGCGGTGGGAGTGCCGTCCGCCACCTGAACCGCAAGGCCTTCACCCTGACTTGGGAGTCGAGCGTGGAATGCGGGACTGGTGGCTTTATGTCCAAGCCGTGTCCAAGCCGTGTCCCAGCCACGTCCCCGCGCCGCATCCCCAAGCCGCTTCCCCAAGCCACGTCGAGCCAAGTCGTGCCACGTCCGATCCAGCCCCCCCGGCCAACACTCCCGCCCCGAAGGCCTCTTGGCACTCCCTCGGGCCTCCCCGTGAAAGAACGTCACACCTGCCCCGCAGAACTCCCGGAATCACTCCTGATTCACGCGATGGTGTGATCATGTCCCCGGATACGGATGGCTCAGGAGGGCCCTGGGTAAGGCCCGGCCATGACGCAGCAGCCCTTTGAACTTCCGCACTTCTACATGCCGTACCTCGCGCGGCTCAATCCCCACCTGGACGAGGCGCGCGCCCATTCGACGGCGTGGGCGCGCGAGATGGGCATGCTGGAGGGGTCCGGGGTCTGGGAGCAGTCGGATCTGGACGCGCACGACTACGGTCTGCTGTGCGCCTACACGCACCCCGACTGCGACGGCCCGGCACTGTCGTTGATCACCGACTGGTACGTGTGGGTCTTCTTCTTCGACGACCACTTCCTGGAGATCTTCAAGCGCACCCAGGACCGGGTCGGCGGCAAGGCCTACCTGGACCGGCTCCCGCTCTTCATGCCGATGGACCTCTCCACCCCGATGCCCGAGCCGCAGAACCCCGTCGAGGCGGGCCTCGCCGACCTGTGGACCCGCACCGTCCCGGCCATGTCCGAGCAGTGGCGGCGCCGCTTCGCGACCGCCACCGAGCATCTGCTCAACGAGTCCCTGTGGGAGCTGTCCAACATCAACGAGGGACGGGTCGCCAACCCCGTCGAGTACATCGAGATGCGCCGCAAGGTCGGCGGCGCCCCCTGGTCGGCCGGGCTCGTGGAGTACGCGACCGCCGAAGTCCCCGCCTCCGTCGCCGAGTCGAGGCCGCTGCGGGTGCTGATGGAGACGTTCTCGGACGGCGTCCACCTGCGCAACGACCTCTTCTCGTACCAGCGGGAGGTCGAGGAGGAGGGCGAGTTGAGCAACGGCGTGCTCGTCCTGGAGCGGTTCTTCGGCTGCGGCACCCAGGAGGCCGCCGAGATCGTCAACGACGTCCTGACCTCACGGCTGCACCAGTTCGAGCACTCGGCGTTCACCGAAGTCCCGGCCGTGGCACTGGAGATGGGGCTGACTCCGGCCGAGGTGCTCGCCGTCGCGCAGTACACGCAGGGACTCCAGGACTGGCAGTCGGGCGGCCATGAGTGGCACATGCGCTCCAGCCGTTACATGAACGCACGCGCGCGCAGCACCACACCCTGGACGACGCCCACCGGCCCCGGCACCTCCGCCGCCGACATCCGCACCCTGCTCGCCGCGGCCGGAGCCGAACGGCTGCGCGCGTACACGCACGTGCCGCACCAGAAGGTCGGGCCCTCCCTGCTGCCCGACTTCTTCATGCCCTTCTCACTGGAACTGAGCCCGCACATCGACGCCGCGCGGACCCATCTCACCGAGTGGATGCACGCCATGGGCATGCTCCAGGAAGGCGTCTGGGACGAGGACCGGCTCGCCGCCGCCGACCTGCCGCTGTGCTCGGCCGGCATCGACCCGGACGCCACCCCCGAGGCCCTCGACCTGAGCGCGCAGTGGCTCGCCTGGGGCACCTACGGCGACGACTACTACCCGCTGGTCTTCGGCCACCGGCGCGACCTCGCCGCCGCCCGCCTGATCACCCACCGGCTGTCGGACTGCATGCCGGTCGGCGGCGAACCGGTGCCCGCGCCGGCCAACGGCATGGAGCGCGGGCTGATCGACCTGTGGGCGCGGACCACGGCCGAGATGAGCACCGACGACAAGGTCTCCCTCAAGGAAGCCGTCAACAAGATGACCGAGAGCTGGGTCTGGGAGCTGTCCAACCAGTTGCAGAACCGTATCCCCGACCCCGTCGACTACCTGGAGATGCGCCGCAGCACCTTCGGCTCCGACCTCACCCTCGACCTGTGCCGGATGGGCGCGGGCCCCGCCGTGCCGCCCGAGGTCTACCGCAGCGGCCCGGTCCGCTCCCTGGAGAACGCGGCGATCGACTACGCCTGCCTGATCAACGACGTCTTCTCGTACCAGAAGGAGATCGAGTACGAGGGCGAGATCCACAACGCCATCCTCGTCGTGCAGAACTTCTTCGGCATCGACTACCCGTCCGCACTCGCCGTCGTCCACGACCTCATGACGCAGCGCATGGAGCAGTTCCAGCACGTCGCCGCGCACGAACTGCCCATCGTCTACGACGACTTCGACCTCTCCCGGGAGGCCCGCGCGGCCATGGACGCCTACGTCAAGGACCTGGAGAACTGGCTCGCGGGCATCCTCAACTGGCATCGGGAGGTGGACCGTTACAAGGCGGAACACCTGGCGGGCCGCACCCACGGCTTCCGCCCCGACCAGGCCCCCACCGTCCCCATCGCACCCGCTGCCCCCATCGCCCCCGCCGTCCCCATGGCGTCCGGCGCTCCCACGGCCGCCCCTGCCGCTCCCACCGCGCCCGCCTTCACCGCCCCGTCCGCGATGTCGGTGATGACGGCGATGTCGTTCAGCTGAGAGCGGCCGACCGCCGTCCGCTCAACTGCCGCTCGGCGTAAGGACGTTCAGCGTAAGGCCGTTCAGCGGACGGCCCGCTGAGCCGCGTGCTCGGTCGCGGCCCGTGCCAGCGCCCGGATCATCGGGTGCGGGTGCGGGCCGGTGGCGCTGGACAGTTCGGGCTGGAAGAGGGAGAGCAGGAAGAAGGGGTGGCCGGGCAGTTCGGCCACCCGGACGTGGCCGTCGTCGTCGTGCCCGGAGAACCGCAGCCCGTGCGCCCGCAACGTGTCGAGGTGCCGGGAGGGTCCGTACGAGCAGAAGTAACGCTCGACCGTGCGCCGCGTCCCGAGCACCGACTCGGCGAGCGAACCCGGCTCGATCACGACGGCGCCCTCGTGCCCGGAGAGCGAACAGGCGAGCGGTTCGATGAGCGGATCGGCCGCCCCCGGGTCGTTCTCGGCGTGCGCGACACCGGTCAACCCGCAGACGTTCCGGGCGAATTCGAGCAGCGCGTGCTGGAAGCCGCCGCAGGTGCCGAGGAACGGGATGCCCGCCACGCGCGCGGTGCGGATCGCGGCGAGCACGCCCGCCTCGCTGCGGTAGGGGCTGCCCGGCAGCACCCACACGGCGTCGAAACCGCTCACCGCGTCCTCGGCGAGCGCGTCCTCGGTCGAGATCCAGTAGGCGTCCAGGACCAGCCGGTCCCGTTCGGCGAGGGCGTCGAGCAGGAGAGGCACCCGGGTGTGTGCGGCGACGTTGGGCGAACGGTCGCCGACCAGGGCGATCCGGGGCGTGTGAGCTGCGGAGTTCGTCATGCGCCCATCCTCCGCACCCCCGAGGATCACGTCCAACGATGATTTCTGGTCCGCCGATAAGCGATGCTGATGCATGCTGGTGCGATGGACCCGCACCTGCTGCGCACGTACGTCACCGTCGCGCACCTCGCCTCCTTCTCCGAGGCCGCCCGCGCCCTCGGCTACACCCAGTCGGCGGTGTCCCAGCACATCGCCGCCCTGGAACAGGACCTCGGCACGCCCCTGCTCACCCGCCGCCCGGTGGCTCCCACCGCAGCCGGTGAACGCCTGCTGGAACACGCGGGCCCGCTGCTGCTGCGCCTGGACGCCGCCCGCGCGGACGTCGCCCGCATCGCCGCCGCCCCCGCACCCGGCCTGACCCTCGCCGCCGCGCCGACGGCGCTGTCCCCGGGTGCCCTCGCCGCCCTCCCGCGCACCGGCGCGACCCTGCGGGTGCTGGCCCGCGACGAGATCCCGGCGGCGGTGGCGACCGGCGCGGCCGACCTCGGCCTGGTCGACGGCCTGGCCGCGCCGACCGACCCGCTGCGGTTGCCCGACGTCGCCCCGCTCACCACCCACGGCGTCGCCGAGGACGCCGTCCGCGTCCTGCTGCCCACCGCCCACCCCCTCGCCGGACGCCGTGGCCTGCGCCTCGGCGACCTCGCCGACGCCCGCTGGCTGGACGCCCCCGACGCCGGTCTGCCGCTCGCCCAGCTGCGGGCCGCGAACGGGGGCCACGGTTTCCGCACCGCCCTGCGCTGCACCGGCACCGACGTGCGCACCCTCACCGCCCTCGCGGCGGCCGGCCACGGCCTGACCCTGCTGCCCGCCCCGGCCGCCGAGGGCGTGCCCGGCACCGTCGCCGTCCCCCTCACCCACCCCCGCCTGGTCCACCGCACGGAACTGCTCTCCACGGGAACCCTGCGAGGCGCGGCGGCGGAGTTCGCCCGGGAGCTGGGCACCCGGGACTGACCGCCCCGGCGGCGGTCACAACCGTTCAGGGCCCCCTTGAACGACCTCACCCGAAGCCCCGCAAGGCCCGGCAACGCCCCCCGTATGGGATGCCCCGTAAGCGAGCCCGCCCGCACAAGGTCCCGCGCGGAAACCCGCAGGGGACCACCCAGGAACGCCGCCAACTCCCCCAGCCAACAAGACCCGTAAGGGACCCAGCCAGTGGCCGGACCCGTAGTGGCCGGACCCGTAGTGGCCGGACCCGTAGTGGCCGGACCCGTAGTGGGCGGGCCCGTAGTGGGCGGGCCCGTAGTGGCCGGACCCGTAGTGGGCGGGCCCGTAGTGGGCGGGCCCGTAGTGGCCGGACCCGTAGTGGCCGGACCCGTAAGGGGACGGCTGGCCGGAGACCCGTAGTGGGCCCCGTAAGGGTTGTCCGTCGGGCCGGTCCGGGCGGGTGGCGTGGATGGGGGCCGGGTGGCGGCGATGATCCGGGGGATCGTGCCCCGGGCCGTCGGCCCGGCGATCCGACGGAACGGAGCACCCGTGCACCTGTCCCCGCGTCAGACCCCGGCGGCCCTGCTGCTGGCCGCCGCCCTGGCCGCCGTTCCCACCGCGCACGCGGCCGGACCGCCCGTCGCAGCCGTTGTCGGCCCGCGTGCGGGTGAACTGCCCGCCACCGCCCCCGCCGTTCCCGTCGGGCGCTCCCCGCGGGCCGTGCGCGGGCAGTACATCGTCACGCTCAAGCCCGGCCGGGTCCCCGGGGAGATCCTGCGGGCGCTCGGGATCACGCCCAGGTACACGTACGCGCGGGCGCTGAACGGCTTCGCGGCCACGTTGGACCCGCTGGTGCTGCGTGCCGTGCGGACCGACCCGGCCGTCGCCGCCGTCGAGGAGAACTCCACCGTCAGCGTTCCCGCGAGCCCCGAGGACACCGCCGTCCGCGCGCCCGCCGCCAGCTGGGGGCTCGACCGCATCGACCAGCGGAACCTGCCCCTGGACGGCGAGTTCACCACCCAGGGGCACGGCGCCGGGGCGAGCGCCTACATCCTCGACACCGGCATCGACTTCGGGCACGAGCAGTTCGGCGGGCGGGCCGTGCCCGGCTTCGACGCCGTCGGCGACGGCAGGAACGGCCTCGACTGCCAGGGCCACGGCACCCACGTCGCCGGCACCGTCGCGGGCCGCACCTACGGCGTCGCCCCGCAGGCCGCCCTGGTCGCCGTGCGCGTCCTGGACTGCACGGGCAACGGCGACAAGGCGCAGACGATCGCCGGGCTCGACTGGGTCGCCCAGCACGCCCACCGCCCCGCCGTGCTCAACGCGTCCGTCGGCGAGGAACGTTCCCAGGCCCTCAACGACGCCTTCACCGCCCTCTCCGACCAGGGCGTCCTGCCCGTCGTCGCCGCCGGGAACGACGCCGTCGACGCCTGCACCGCGTCCCCGGCCTCCGCCGACCGGGTCGTGACCGTCGCCTCGTCCGACCGGGACGACCGGCAGAGCAGCTTCTCCAACTGGGGCCGCTGCGTCACCCTGTACGCCCCCGGCCGCTCCGTCGTCTCCGCGAAACTCGGCGGCGGCAGCACCACCCTCAGCGGCACCTCCATGGCCACGCCCCACGTCACCGGCGTCGCCGCCCTCTACGCGGCGCAGCACCCCGCCGCGACCCCCGCCGACCTCACCGCCTTCCTCACCACCACCGCCACCCCCGGCGTCCTGACGGACGTTCACGCGGGAACCCCCGACAAGCTCCTGTTCACCGACGGCCTGTAACGGCGGCCCCGCGCCGGGGGAGTTTCCTCCCGGCGCCCCCCCGGCGGCCGGACGAAAGCCCCGAATCGGCTCGCGTGGCCCCGGCGGGCCGGGCAGGATGCTCCCCGTACCGTGTGATCGCTCCTCGCACGCGCTGTCGTGGAGCCACCGATCGTTCTTCAGCGCCCAGGGAGGCCCGGATGTCCGGCCGCACGCCCACGTCCTTCACCGTCGACGACTACCGGGCCCGCATGGAACGCGCCGTGCGCGCCGCGGCCGACGCCGGTCTCGCCGGACTCCTCGTGGCGCCGGGCCCCGACCTGGTGTGGCTCACCGGCTACACGCCCCCCGCCGCCACCGAACGCCTCACCCTGCTGGTGCTCACCGCCGACCGGCCCCCCGTCCTCGTCGTGCCCACCCTGGAGGCCCCCGACGCCGCGCACGCCCCCGGCGCCGCCGCGCTGAGCCTGCGCGACTGGACCGACGGCAAGGACCCCTACGCCGCCACCGCCGCCCTCCTCGACAGCACCGGCCGCTTCGGCATCAGCGACAACGCCTGGGCGCTGCACCTGCTCGGCCTCCAGCGCGCGCTGCCCGACACCGAGCACACCGCCCTCAGCGAGGCGCTGCCGATGCTGCGGGCCGTCAAGGACGCGGCCGAACTGGAACTGATGGCAGCCGCGGGCGCGGCTGCCGACGCAACGTTCGAGGAGATCAGGAAAGTTCCCTTCGCCGGGCGCAAGGAGTCCGACGTCGGCGCGGAACTCGCCGATCTGCTGCGCCGGTTCGGGCACTCCCAGGTCGACTTCACCATCGTCGCCTCCGGGCCGAACGGCGCCAACCCGCACCACGAGGTCGGCGGCCGTGTCATCGAGGACGGCGACATGGTCGTTCTCGACTTCGGCGGCCTCAAGGACGGCTACGGCTCCGACACCTCCCGCACGGTCCACGTCGGTGAACCCACCGACGAGGAGCGCCGGGTGCACGCCGTCGTGCGCGAGGCGCAGGAGGCCGGGTTCCGCGCGGTGCGGCCCGGGGTGGCCTGCCAGGAGGTGGACCGGGCCGCCCGCCAGGTCATCGTGGACGCCGGGTACGGCGAGTACTTCATCCACCGCACCGGCCACGGCATCGGCGTCACCACCCATGAACCGCCCTACATGATCGAGGGCGAGGAACAGCCCCTGGTGCCCGGCATGTGCTTCTCCGTGGAGCCCGGCATCTACCTGCCCGGCCGGTTCGGCGTCCGGATCGAGGACATCGTCACCGTCACCGAGCACGGCGGCCGACGCCTCAACGACACCGACCGCGACCTCGTCGTCGTGAACTGAGCGGGCCGTGCGCGCCGAGCAGACCGAGCGGACCGTGGGCACCGGAGCGACGGCGGTACGCCGATGACCCAGGCACCCGCGCCCACCGCCGACACCGTCCGCCGCCTGGTCGGCACGCTCCTCAAGGCCGACAGGAACGCCAACGGCGACAAGAAGGCCGATAACGGCGACAAGAAGGCCGCCAACGGCGACAAGAAGGGCGGCAACGGCGACAAGAAGGGCGGCAACGGCGACGACGGACCCGGCCTCGACGTGCGGCCCGTCGGGACCGGCGACGCGCCCTACACCTGGTGGGTCGGTGCCCGTCAGGTGCTGCGCCTCGCCCGCGACCGGGACACCGCCCTGCGGCAACGCCGTGAACTGCGCCTGCGTGACCTGGTCCGCCCGCACCTGCCCGTCGCCGTGCCGGTCAGCGTCGCGCACGGCGAGTGGACGCCGGGCCTGACGTACACCCTCGACACCGTGGTGCCCGGCGTCGGTGCCGAGGAGCACGACGTCTCCGCCCTCGGCGAGGCCGACCTCGCCGGGATGCTCACCGGGATGCGCGAGGTGCCCGCCCGACACGCCGACGCGCTCGGCGTGCCGCAGCTCGCGCCGCGCTCCCTGGAGGCGCTGCGCCGGATGGCGGTGCAGAGCGCCGGACGGCTCGGCGCGGCCGACGAGTTCGACCCGGACCTGATCCAGCAGTTCCCGGCGACGGCGGCCCTTCAGCTCGCCGTGCAGCCCGGCAGCGCGGTCCTCGTCCACCACGGCCTCACCGGCGAGCGCCTCGTGCTCAGCGCCGAAGGACGGGTGCGGGGCGTCCTCGGCTGGACGGACGCGGCCCTCGGCGACCCGGCCGAGGACATCGCGGGCCTCGCCGTCGCCGTGGGCTCGCCCGCCGCCGTCCGCGCCGCCACCCTGGCCGGTTACGGCGCCCGCCCCTGCCTGCGCGGCCTCTGGCTGGCCCGCTGCGACACCCTGCTGCGTCTCGCGGCCGCTGTCGACGGGCGGGCCGAGGAGCCCCTCCCGCTGCTCCGGCTGCGGCTCACGCGCGCGTGGGAGGCGATCCTGCTGGAGCGGGTGACCGAACTCCGCGACGACGCCCAGGAGAAGGGCCCCTGACCCGGCTCAGTCCTGCAAGAGCACCACACACGACTCCCCGGGCAGACGCAGCAGCCCGTCTGCCCCCGGCGCCCGCACCGGCTCCCACGCGGCCAGCACGCGCGCGTGCCGCGAGCCCAACGGGATCGCCGCCGGGGACGACGAGAGGTTGACGGCGACCCGGACGTCCCCGCGCCGCAGCGCCAGCCAGCCGTTCTCCTCGTCGTAGGCCACCTTCGTGTCGGTGAGGTCCGGGTCGGTGAGGTCGGGCTGCTCGTGCCGCAGGGCGATCAGGCGCCGGTACCAGTCCCGTACGCGCGCGTGGGGCTCCCGCTCGGGCTCGGACCAGTCGAGGCAGGAACGGTCCCGGGTCGCCGGGTCCTGCGGATCGGGCACGTCCTCCTCGGCCCACCCGTGCGCCGCGAACTCCCGCCGCCTGCCCCGCCGTACCGCGTCGGCCAGCTCCGGGTCGGTGTGGTCGGTGAAGAACTGCCAGGGCGTCCCCGCCGCCCACTCCTCGCCCATGAACAGCATCGGCGTGAACGGCGCCGTCAGCGTCAGCGTGGCCGCGCAGGCCAGCAGACCGGGGGAGAGACCGGCGGAGAGGCGGTCGCCCTGGGCGCGGTTGCCGATCTGGTCGTGGGTCTGGCTGTAGCCCAGCAGCCGGTACGCCGCGACCCGGGCGCGGTCCAGCGGCCGCCCGTGACACCGGTCCCGGAACGACGAGTAGCCGCCGTCATGGAAGAAGCCCCCGGTGAGGGTCCTGGCCAGGGCGGCGAACGGGGCCCGCGCGAAGTCGGCGTAGTAGCCCTGCGACTCGCCGGTCAGCGCCGTGTGCAGGGCGTGATGGAAGTCGTCGTTCCACTGCGCGTGCAGCCCGAGCCCGCCCCTCGCGCGCGCGGTGATCACCCGGGGGTCGTTCAGATCGGACTCGGCGATCAGGAACAGCGACCGGCCCAGTTCGGCGGCGAGACTGTCCACAGCCGTCGACAACTCCTCCAGGAAGTGGCACGCGCGCGTGTCGACGAGCGCGTGCACCGCGTCCAGGCGCAGCCCGTCCAGGCGGTAGTCCCGCAGCCAGGCCAGCGCGCTGCCCACCAGGAACGCCCGCACCTCGTCCGAACCGGGCGCGTCCAGGTTCACCGCCGAGCCCCACGGCGTGTGGTGCGTGTCCGTGAAGTACGGGCCGAACGCCGGCAGGTAGTTCCCGGACGGACCGAGGTGGTTGTGGACGACGTCCAGGACGACGCCCAGGCCGAGCCCGTGCGCCCGGTCGACGAACCGTTTCAGCGCCTCGGGGCCGCCGTACGGCTCGTGCACCGCCCACAGCGACACCCCCTCGTAGCCCCACCCGTGCCGCCCGGGGAAGGGGCACAGCGGCATCAACTCGACGTGGGTGATGCCCAGTTCGACGAGATGCCCGAGCCGCTCGGCCGCCGCGTCCAGGGTGCCCTCGGGGGTGAACGTGCCCACGTGCAGCTCGTAGAGGACCGCCCCCGGCAACGGACGCCCCGCCCACTCGGCGCGCCACGGGAACCGCCCGTGGTCGACGACCGCGCTCAGCCCGTCCGGGCCGTCCGGCTGGCGGCGCGAGCGCGGGTCGGGCAGTACGGGGCCGTCGTCGAGCGCGAAGCCGTACCGTGTCCCGTCCCGCGCCTCCGCCTCCGTGCGCCACCACCCCGCACGGTCGGGATCGCGCTCCAACGCGCGCGTGGACGACGCTTCCTGATGGAGCGTCACTCGGTCGGCCTGCGGTGCCCACACCTCGAACTGCACGGACGGTTCCCCTTCGTCTGCCCCATGTGACGGCGTCCCGTCCATCGTGCTGCATGCGCCGTCGATCCGCCCTCGGATGCGCCTGATCGCGCGGCGGGTGTCGTCGCCCGGGCGGGGCGGGTCCCGTGGAGCCCGCTTTCTGGACAGCGCGGCGGCCACTGACCGACAATCACCGATGTGACGTCGTCCTTCGAGTTCAACACGCAGCCCGCGCGGCTCTCCGACGTGGAGCGCGACAAGGCGCTGAAGCTGCTGCGGGACGGCGTCGCCACCGGACGGCTGTCGCACGACACGTTCGTGCGCCGCATGGAACTGGCGCTGACCGCCCGCCGCTCGGACGAACTCGCCGTGCTCACCGCCGACTTGCCCACCCGCAGCCGTTTCTCCCAGGTGGTGTTCGGCTCGGTCGAGGCGGTCTCCGGGTTCACCGTGCGGCTGCGGCGGGCCTGGCAGGCCGAGCGGCTGCCCAAGCTGCTGCTGCCGCACCCCGGCGCCGGTCACCCGCTGCGCATCGGCCGCGACCCCGCCAACGGGCTGCGGCTGACCCACGAGACGGTCTCCCGGGTGCACGCCGAGTTGAGCATGCAGGGCGGCATGTGGGTGCTGCGCGACCTCGGCTCGGCCAACGGCACGACCGTCAACGGACGACGGGTGATCGCCGCCGCCGTGGTCCGCGAGGGCGACCAGGTCGGATTCGGACAGATGGCGTTCCGCCTCGCCGCCCACTGAACGACGTTGCCGCCGGGGCCATCGGGCCCACATCCCTTTGCCCGTACGGGTGTTGACGTACCCCGGAACTCCATGACTGACTGTGCGTACGTCCGGCACGTCAGGTGAACCGTCTCGGCGCCGCCCTCGTGGAGGTGTGCCCTGCCGCCCCTCCCGTACTACCCGACCGTCGACGAACTCGGCGCGCGGGCCGCGGCCCTCGTCGCCCGCCATCCCGCGAACGCCCGCCTGCGCCGCGTGGGCACCTCCCGCGCCGGACGCCCGCTGCTGCTCCTGAGCGTCGGACACGGCAGCCGCCAGGCCCTCGTCGTCGCCGGACCGCACGCCAACGAACCCGTCGGCGGCGCCACCGTCCTGCGCCTCGCCGCCCGCGTCCTGGCCGACCCCCGGCTCACCGACGGCGCCGACGCCACCTGGAACCTCCTGCTGAGCGCCGACCCCGACGGACTGGGCCACAACGAGGGCTGGCTCGCCGGCCCCTACACCCTCGGCCGCTACATCCGGAACTTCTTCCGCCCCGGCTTCCTCGAACAGCCCGAGTGGCTGCCCACGGGTGCGGCCGGCGCCACGCTCCCCGAGACCCGCGCCCTGCTCGCCCTCCAGGACGAACTGCGTCCCTTCCTCCAGTGCTCGCTGCACGGCGTCGACGTCGGCGGCGGCTTCGTCGAGGTCACCCACGACCTGCCGGGACTCGCCCGGCGCCTCGCCCACACCGCCGCCCGCCTCGGCATCCCGCGCGAACTCGGCCCCTACGACACCCTGTACTGGCCGAGCCTGGGCCCCGCCGTCTACCGGATACCACCACCCCGCCCCGGCGACCTGGCCGCCGCGATCACCGAGGCCGCCGTCGAGTCGACCTGGCTGCACCCCTGCCGGCACGGCACGGTCACCGCCGTCGTCGAGGCCCCCATGTGGGGCGTGGCCGCCGTCGAGGACGACACCCCGGCCGCCGACCCCGACGCCGTCCTGCGCACCGTCAGCCACACCCTGCGCCACGACATCCGGCTGCTCGACGAGGTCCTCGCGCGCCTCGCCCCGCACCTCGCGCGCGTGCCGGACGCCGCCCGGCTGCTCGCCCCCGTCGACGACTACCTCCTGGTCGGCCCCCGCCTCGCCGACGCCTGGGACCCCGACGTCGCCGACGGCACCCGCAGATTCCCGACGCTCAACGGCGGCCACCTCACCGCCCTGCGCCTGTCCGGCCGCAGGATCGCCCTGCGCACCGCCGGACTGCTCCACCAGCTCGCCGGGCGCCACGACCCGGCCGGTGTCCGGCCCGGCCTCGACCGGCTCATCGACGCCTGGTGCGCCGAGTACCGCGACCGCTGCGGGGCCCGCTGGATACCGGTCGCCCGCCAGGCCGAGTACCAGGCACGGATGGTGCTCGCCGCGTTCGAACTGGCCGGGCGGCTCCCGCGCGCCCGTTCCGGTTGCCGCTCCCATTCGGGTGAGCCGGGCTGGGGTCACGGCGCCGTGGTGCCGATGCACCGGGAATGAACGTCACTTCTTCCCTCCGGGCCGGCCTGCTCGCCGCCACCCTCCTGCTCGCCTGCGCCACCCCGGCCGGCGCCGACGCCGCTCACACGATCCCCGGCAACCACCTCTACCTCACGGTCACCAAGGGCACGCCCCAGTCCAGCGACACCCGCGGCACCCTGCTGATGTGCGCCCCGCCCCAGGGACACTCCCGCGCCGCCGAGGCCTGCGCCCAACTCGCCACCGCGCGGGGCGACATCGCCGCCATCCCGGCCGCCCGAGGCTACTGCCCGGCGCTCGAAGCCCCGGTCGCCGTCCACGCGCGCGGGGTGTGGGACGGACGGTCGATCGAGTACCGGCACACCTTCCCCAACGCATGCGTACTCGCCGACCGCACAGGAGCAGTCTTCGCCCTCGACACCTGACACCTCCGCCGGGGGGGCCTGCCGCTGAGGCGCTGGGGCGCTGGGGCGCTGGGGTGCTGAGGCGCTGGGGTGCGCGGGCAGAAACTCCACCACGCACGCGTGCCCCGTGAACTCAGGTTCCGGGGCCCGCGCGCCCGCCCGCCGCCCAGGCGCAAAGTTCCTGCACGCACGCGTGCCCCGCCAACTCGCCCTCCGGGCCGCCACGCACCGCCCACCGCCGGGGTGACACCTGGCGGTGGGACGGCTATCGCCCCGGCACTCGCTCAAGTAGCGCCCCGGCAACGGGCAAAAGCTCCTCCCCGCGCGCGTGCCCCGTGAACTCGCTCTCCAGGCTGCCGAGCCCGCCCACCGCCCTGGGGCGGCACCTGCGGTGTGCGGCCACTACTCCGGCACTCGCTCAGTAGCGCCCCGGCAACCGGGCAAAAGCTCCTCCACGCACGCGTACCCCGCTAACTCGCCCTCCAGGCCGCCGCGTCCGCCCACCGCCCCGGGGCGGCACCTGCGGTGAGCTGCCGCTACTCCGGCACCCGTTCCAGCAGGGCCACCGGCAGTCGGGCGAAGAGTTCCTCCACGCGTGCGTGGGTCGTGAACTCGCGTTCCGGGGCCAGGGTGTCCGTCCAGCGGCCCGGAGGCAGGGTCAGGCGGGTGTCGCGCCAGCCGCCCGCTTCCGCGAGGCGCAGCGACAGCCGGGTGACGGCCGTGACGGCCTCGCCCGAGCGCGTGAACGCCAGACAGTGCGCCGCCGCCGGGCCGGTCACGGTCAGCGGCGCGTACGAGGACCCGGCGCCGAAGACGTCCGGGCGTCGGGCCCGCAGCCGCAGCGCGGCCGTGGTGAGCGCCCTCTTGTCCCCGGGGTCGACCGGCGGGAACCGCACCGGCCTGCGGTTGTCCGGGTCCACCAGCGCCCGGAACTCGCCCTCCGTGCCCTGGTACACGTCCGGCACCCCCGGCATCGTCAGATGGACGAGAGCGGCCCCCAGGACGTTGGCCTGGATCGGGGAGCCCAAGGAGTCCCGCAAGGCCGTCACAAGGCGCCCTGGGGCCCCGCACGGGCCCGCCGCGACGAACGCGGCGGCCGCCTCCTCGTAGGCCGGCTCCTGTTCCGTCCAGCTCGTGTACAGGCCCGCCTCCCGGATGTGCTTCAGCAGCGCCTGCCCGACCCGTTCCTCGTCCGCCTCGCCCAGGCCGAACAGCGTCTGCCAGGCCGCCCACGCCAACTGCCCGTCCGGCACCGGCGTGTCGGCGTGCGTCGCCTCCGCCAGGACGTCCGTCCAGCGCTGCGGGCACTCGGTGAGGACCGCGAGGGCCGCCCGGACGTCCGCGCTGCGCTTGGTGTCGTGCGTGGTGACGACGGTCCCGGTGTGCGGCCAGTCGCGCTGCACGCGCGCGCAGTGGGCGTGGAACTCCTCCGGGGACACCGCCGGTCGCCCCGGGTCGCCGCCCACCTCGGTCGCCGACAGCAGCGGCACATAGCGGTAGAACGCCGTGTCCTCCACGGACTTGGCCCGCAGCGCCGACGCCGTCTGCGCGAACCGCGCCCGGAACTCGGCCCCTTCGGGCCCGGGGCAGGCCGTCCCGAGGACCAGGTCGCGGACCACGTCGACGGCGCCCGCCTCCTCCGGCACGACGAACGCGAGCCGTGCCTCGGCCGCCGCCTCCCGGGTGACCACCGACGCCGCGTCCCCGCTCTCGTAGGGCCGGTAGACGCCGAGGCGGACGAGGAGTTCCTCCAGGGCGGTGCGCAGCGCCCAGGGCGCCCGGTCGCGCAACGCCAGGTCGTGGGAGGCGGCGCAGAGCCGGGCCGCCGTGCGGGCCAGCCGGTCGGTCTCGGCGGCCAGTTCGGAGGTGAGCACCTTGTACGCGGCCCGCCGCACCGTCGCCGCCCACTCGCCGCCCCGGTCGGTCTGCGGGGCCGCGAACCGCCGGTATCCGGCGAGGAGTTCGTCGAACCCGGCCGGGTCGGTGAAGAGCCCGTCGACCTGGCGCAGGGCGTCGTAGCCGGTGGTGCCCGCGACCGGCCAGGACGGTGGCAGCGGCTCCCCGGCCGACAGGATCTTCTCCACCACCGTCCACCGCCCGCCCGTCGCCTCGTGCAGCCGCGCCAGGTACGCGTCCGGGTCGGCGAGCCCGTCGGGGTGGTCGACCCGCAGCCCGTCGACGACGCCCTCGCGCAGCAGCTGGAGCGTCTTGGCATGGGTGGCCGCGAACACCTCGGGGTCCTCGACCCGGACGCCGATCAGCTCCGAAATGCTGAAGAACCGCCGGTAGTTCAGTTCCGTGCGGGCCAGCCGCCACCACACCGGGCGGTACCACTGGGCCTCCAGCAGCTCGGGCAACGGCAACTGCTCGGTGCCCGCACGCAGCGGGAACGCGTGGTCGTGGTAGCGCAGGACGTCGCCGTCGACCCGCAACGCCTCGACCTGGGTGCCGAGCGGCCCGCCGAGCACCGGTACCAGCAGCTGCCCGCCCCGTACCTCCCAGTCGATGTCGAACCAGCGCGCGTAGGGCGACGCCGGGCCCTCCCGCAGCACCTCCCACAGGGCGTGGTTGTGGCGCGGGGACATCGCCATGTGGTTCGGCACGATGTCCACGACCAGCCCGAGCCCGTGCCCCCGAGCCGTCCGGGACAGCGCGCGCAGCCCCTCCTCGCCGCCCAGCTCCTCCCGCACGCGCGCGTGGTCGACGACGTCGTAGCCGTGCGTCGAGCCAGGCACCGCCTCCAGGACCGGCGACAGATGCAGATGCGACACGCCGAGCGAGGCCAGGTACGGCACCGCCCCGGCCACGGCGGCGAACGGGAACTCGGGCGTCAGCTGGAGCCGGTAGGTGGCCGTGGGCACGACGGAGGCGGGGCGCTCAGGAGTCATGGAACCCTACGTACCCGCCCCGCCGCCTTTCCTGTCATCACCGCTCCCGCACGGGTGTACGCGCGCGGGGCGGACACCGGTCAGGTCCGCTACACCGGCCGCTGGAGCACCGTCATGCTGCGGTCCACCAGGGTCAGCCGGTCGCCCGCCGCCACCTTGGGACCCGTGCCCGGCGCCACGCCGTCCGCGCGCGCGGTGTCGACGACCACCTGCCACTGCCGCCCGTGGTTGACCGGCACCACGAACTCCAGCGGCCGGGGCGAGGCGTTGAACATCAGCAGGAACGAATCGTCCGTGATCCGCTCCCCGCGCGTGTCCGGCTCGGAGATCGCGTTGCCGTTGAGGAATACGCTGAGCGCCGAGGCCCGCGCCGAGTTCCAGTCCCGCCCGGTCATCTCGCGCCCCTCCGGCGTGAACCAGGCGATGTCCGACAGCTCGCCCTTGGCGCCCTCCACCGGCCGCCCGTGGAAGAAGCGCCGCCTGCGGAAGACCGGATGGTCCTTGCGCAGCCACACCATCGCGCGCGTGAAGGCGTCGAGCCCGGCACCGGCGCCCTCACCCTCGCCCTCGTCGGGCCAGCGCACCCACGCCAGTTCGTTGTCCTGGCAGTAGGCGTTGTTGTTGCCGCGCTGGGTGCGGGCGAACTCGTCGCCGTGACTGAGCATCGGCACGCCCTGCGACAGCATCAGGGTGGCGATGAAGTTCCGCATCTGCCGGGCCCGCAGCTCCAGCACCTCGGGGTCGTCGCTCTCGCCCTCGGCGCCGCAGTTCCAGGACCGGTTGTGACTCTCGCCGTCGCGGTTGTCCTCGCCGTTGGCCCGGTTGTGCTTGTCGTTGTAGGACACCAGGTCGTGCAGGGTGAAACCGTCGTGGCAGGTCACGAAGTTGATGGAGGCCAGCGGACGGCGCCCGTCGTCCTGGTAGAGGTCGGAGGAACCGGTCAGCCGGGACGCGAACTCCGCCAGCGCCCGCTGCTCGCCCCGCCACATGTCCCGCACGGTGTCCCGGTACTTGCCGTTCCACTCGGTCCACAGCGGCGGGAAGTTGCCCACCTGGTAGCCGCCCTCGCCCACGTCCCACGGCTCCGCGATCAGCTTCACCTGGGAGACCACCGGGTCCTGCTGCACCAGGTCGAAGAACGACGACAGCCGGTCCACCTCGTGGAACTGCCGGGCCAGCGTCGCCGCGAGGTCGAAACGGAACCCGTCGACATGCATCTCGGTCACCCAGTAGCGCAGCGAGTCCATGATCATCTGGAGGACGTGCGGCGACCGCATGAGCAGCGAGTTCCCGGTGCCCGTGGTGTCCATGTAGTAGCGGGCGTCGTCCTCCGTCAGCCGGTAGTACGACGGGTTGTCCAGGCCCCGGAACGACAGCGTCGGCCCCAGGTGATTGCCCTCGGCCGTGTGGTTGTAGACGACGTCCAGGATGACCTCGATCCCGGCCTCGTGCAGCGCCCGCACCGCCGACTTGAACTCCAGGACCTGCTGGCCCCGGTCGCCCCAGGAGGCATACGCGTTGTGCGGGGCGAAGAACCCGATGGTGTTGTAGCCCCAGTAGTTGTTGAGCCCCATGTCCACCAGACGGTGGTCGTTGACGAACTGGTGCACCGGCATCAGCTCCAGCGCCGTCACGCCCAGCTCGGTGAGGTGCTCGATGACCGCCGGGTGCGCGAGCCCCGCGTACGTGCCGCGCAGCTCCTCGGGCAGCGCCGGGTGCCGCATCGTGAGGCCCTTGACGTGCGCCTCGTAGATCACCGTGTGGTGGTACTCGGTGCGCGGGCGCCGGTCGTCGCCCCAGTCGAAGTACGGGTTGATCACGACCGACGTCATGGTGTGCGGCGCCGAGTCCAGGTCGTTGCGGCGCTCGGGCTCGCCGAAGTGATACCCGTACACCTCCTCGCCCCAGCCGACCGCACCGCTGACGGCCTTCGCGTACGGGTCGAGGAGCAGCTTCGCCGAATTGCAGCGCAGCCCGCGCCCCGGCGCGTACGGTCCGTGCGCCCTGAACCCGTACCGCTGCCCGGGCATGATGCCGGGCACGTACGCGTGCCGCACGAACGCGTCGCTCTCCCGCAGTTCCACCGCCGTCTCCGAGCCGTCGTCGTGCAGCAGACACAGCTCTACTCGGTCCGCGGCCTCCGTGAAGACCGCGAAATTGGTACCGGCGCCGTCGTACGTGGCACCGAGCGGATACGCCTCGCCAGGCCAGACCTGCATGGTCACGACTCTTCCAGGTAGAGCGCGCCACCGTACGCGCCTCGCTCCCGAGTCTCCCCGAAAGTGAGGGAACCACCCATGACTTACGCCCCTCTTACCGCCCGACCAGTGCGTTCCCTGTGAGCGGAATGACCACCGCGCACCGGGAACGCCGAAGCGATGGGGCAGACGTACTCCCGGAGTTTCAGGGGGAGTAGGGGGGAACATGGTGCGCAGGACAGTCCACCGCCACCTCGGCAAGGTGGTGGCCGGTGCGGCGACAGCGGTGGCCGCGACGGCGGTGATGGTCGCCGTCACCCTGCCGGGCACGGCGGGCGCCGACGACACCGCCGCCAGGACCGGCAACGGGGCCCAGGACGCCGGATGGGCGGGCCAGGGGCACAACGACGTGGTCCCGCAGACCGTCGTCGAACAGGCGCCCGTGGAAGGCGCCCAGGGGACCGGACGCGATCCGCTCACCGACGACGAGCTGAAGCGGGTCGAAAAGATCGCCGCCCAGGGGAAGCAGCTCAACTCCGCCCAGAACGTGGCGGGACAGCGCGGACCGCAGCGGCTGACCGTGGACCTGGCCGACCCGGTGGAGGGCCGGGCGGCGGGCCCGGACGCGCCGCGCCGCGCGGACGTGGCGTTCTACGACTACCGCGACGACGCCCTCGTCACCCGGACGGTGAACCTGTCGACGGGCAAGGTCGAGGCGACCACCCGGCAGCACGGCGTCCAACCGCCGCTCGCGCGCGCGGAGTTCGACGAGGCGACCGCACTGCTGATCGCCGACCCGCTCGGCGCGGGACTCAAGGAGGACTTCAAGGACGCCACCGGCGCCGCGCTGACCTCCCCGGATCAACTGTTGATCAATGGCGCGGTCTACCGGGCCACCCCGGGCGCCCAGCCGGCCGCGCTCGACGCCTGCGGCGCACACCGGTGCGTACGGCTCTTCCCGAAGGTGAAGAACGGGCCCTGGATCGACGCCCGTCACCTGGTGATCGACCTCAGCGCGCGCACGGTCGTCGCGCTCGGCCGCGACTGACCGCGCCCTTCTGACACCTCACGAACTCGCACCTCCTGTAAGGGAGTCACTTCGTCATGCCCGTGAACAGAATCAGCCGTGCCCGCAGCCGGGCCACCCTGGGCCTGTCCGTGGCCGCGCTCGCCGTCGGCGCCGCGACCGGTGCCGGACCCGCCGCAGCCCAGCCGCAGACGCGGCCCGGGGCCGCCGTGGCCCCCGCCGCCGAGTGCAGCGCCGCCTACCGCGTCGAACAGAAGCTCTCCACCGGCACGACCTGGCGGATGTGCTGGCACTACGACAGCAAGGCCGGGCTGGTCCTGGAGAACATCTCCTACCAGCCCAAGGGCGAGCCCAAGCCCATCAAGGTCCTCGCCAGCGCCCGCCTCGGCCAGATCGACGTCCCTTATGACGACGGCAGCGTCGAGTACGACGACCTCACCGGCTTCGGCTTCGCCCAGGGACTCGTCCATATGGACGCCGCCGAATGTCCCGGCGGCACGATCAAGACCGTCAAGGTCGCCGACCCGTTCTACTCCGGCACGCCGAACATCAAGGGCATGTGCACCACCACGCGCGCGCGTGGACACGCCTACCGGATGCAGGCCGACACCGGCAACAAGGTGTACCAGCAGCAGGGCAAGGACCTGTTGATCTATACGGTCAACAAGGTCGGCTGGTACGAGTACATGACGGAGTGGCGCTTCCAGGACGACGGCACGATCAATATGAACGTCGGCGCCACCGGCAGCCTCTCGCCCGTCGACTACGACGCGGGCGACGGCCGGGGCTGGCCGATCGGCAAGGGCCCCAAGGCGTTCGCCACCAGCCACAGCCACAACGTCTTCTGGCGGCTCGACTTCGCCCTCGACGGCTCCACCAAGGGCCGCGTCGAACAGTACGACTCCCAGGTCAGCCCGCCCGCCACGGGCCAGCAAGCGCCGACCAGCAGGACGACCGTCACCAAGGTCACCAAGGAACTCGCCGGGGACGCCAAGAACTACCGCTGGTGGCGGATGGTCAGCGCGACCGGCAAGAACAAGGACGGGCACGCGCGTTCGTACGAGTTCGTGCCCGGCGCCACCACCAAGTTCCCCGGCCGCTCCTTCACCCAACACGACCTGTACGTCACCGAGTACGACAAATGCGAGCAGTTCGCCAGCAACAACCCCGGCGCCTGCCCGGCCGGGCGCGGCACGTCCGTCGACACCTGGGTCAACGGACAGACCCTCACTCACCCCATCACCTGGGTCAATGTGGGCTTCCACCACATCGCCCGCGACGAGGACCAGCAGCCCATGCCCGTCCACTGGCAGGGCTTCTCCATCGCCCCACGGGACGTGACCGCTATGAATCCGCTCACTCCGGCCGCCCTCGCCGATCAGAACGGGCGCGTGGAACCCCGTAGTTGAGCCCTCGGTCGGGAAAGACCCTTGTCCATCCGGCTGCACCGCCGACCGCTCCCGGAGTACCCTTCCTTGATCGTTGGGACGGGGAGAGCTCGGGGGAGCGGAAGGCGGTGCGCGGGTGGGCGCGGGAGGGCTGGAGTTGCCCCCTGGTGGCGAGGGTCACGAGGGGAACTCCGCAGAAGTCCCGCCCGGCACGGTGTCCCTGGCCCGGCCGATGGAGACGACCTCCATCGGCCCGGAGCTCGACTGGGACGCCGACGCCTGGCGCGAGGTGCGTACGCGCGCGCAGCGAGCCGGCCGGGCCTACATCTGGCTGAACCTCGTCGAACAGCGGCTGCGCACGGTGGTGGCCGCCGTCCTGCGGCCCGTCTACGAGCCCGTCCACGGCGACGACTGGGTGGTCGCCGCCGCGGGACCGGCTGGTCAGGAGTGGGTGCAGCGCGCGGTCGCCGTCCGCGAAGTCAGCCGCCGCAAGGGCTACTTGCTCGACCCGGCCGACGACAACGTCCTCAGCTTCCTCACCCTGCCCCAGCTGCGCGAGCTGATGGTGCAGCACTGGCCGTGCTTCGAGCCCTACGTCGACGACCGCCGCGACGTCGAACTCGCCCTGGACGAACTGGAAGTCACCCGCAACGTCGTCTCCCGCAACCGCGCCCTGTCCGAGGCCGTCCTCGGTCAGGCCGAACGGGCCTCGGCGCGGCTCCTGGAGACGCTCGGCGCCGCCGGTGACGTCCCCTCCGCCCGCCGGCTGCCCATCGACGCCGTCGAGGACCTGGTCGGCGAACGGTACGCCGATGTCGTCGCCGTCCACTCCGACCGGGTCCGGCTGTTGCGGCAGTTCCCGGCCGAGGACATCTTCGGCGGCGCCCGGCGCCTGGACGCCGTCGGCATCGGCCTCAACCTGCTGGTGCAGAACTTCTCCGGGCGCCGACTGGTCCGGCTCGCCGAGGGCGGCTGCCGGGTACGGCTGCTCTTCCTGAACCCGGCCTCCAGCGCGGTCAAACGCCGTGAGCGTGAACTCGGCATCAAGCGCGGCGAGTTGAGCCGCGCCGTCGAGATGAACATCCTCCACATGCGCCGGGTCCGCTCCCGGCTGCGCGACCCGGACGCCTTCGAGATCCAGGTCTATGACGAGACCCCGCGCACCGCTGCCTACCTGGTCGACGGCGACGGCACGGACGGCATCGCCGTCGTCCAGTCCTATCTGCGCCACTCCCGGGGCATGGAGGCGCCGGTACTGGTGCTGCGCAACGGCAACCGGGTGGTCAAGCCGGGGGACACCCACGAGGCGGACGAGGTCGGGCTCTTCGCCACCTACCGCGAGGAGTTCGAGACGTCCTGGGTGGATTCGCGCCCTGTGTCCTGAGTGTCCCCCGGGCAAGCGGAACGCGCTCCTCTGATTGTCAGTGGCCCGTGCGAAGGTGGAGACCACTGGGGGAACGCACCATGAGAAGGGGGGCCGCCCATGGGCTGGCACCGGGAGCTGCTGATCGGCTTCGACCTGGAGACGACGGGGACCGATCCGTTCGAGGCACGCATCGTCACGGGCGCCGTGATCGAGGTGACGGCCTCGGTACCGGGCGGCCGCAGGGAGTGGCTGGCCGACCCGGGCGTGGAGATACCGGCCGACGCGGTCGCCGTGCACGGCATCAGCAACGAACGCGCGACGGCCGAGGGGCGCCCCGCCGACGAGGTCGCCGACGCCCTCGCGGACGTCCTGGTCGGCTACTGGGACGCGGGCGTGCCGGTCGTCGCCTACAACGCGGCCTTCGATCTGAGCCTGCTCGCCGCCGAACTGCGCCGCCACGGCCTGCCGTCCCTGCGTGAGCGGCTCGGCGGCCGCGAGCCCGCCCCGGTCGTCGACCCCCTCACCATCGACCGCTGGGTCGACCGCTACCGCCGGGGCAAGCGCAACCTCGAAGCGGTCTGCGCGGAGTACGGCGTCCCGCTCGACACGGCCCACGACGCCACATCCGACGCCCTGGCCGCAGCCCGCCTAGCCACAGCAATAGCCACCCGCCACCCCAAACTCGCCGCTCTGGGCCCGGCAGAACTGCACCACCGCCAGATCGACTGGCACGCCGACTGGGCAGCAGACTTCCAGTCCTACCTCCGCACCCACTCCAACCCCAAAGCCGTCATAGACCCCACCTGGCCCCTACGAGAACCATCAAACACACCGGCGAGATGAGCTGGACACCCAACTGGACCGACCAGCCCAACCGACGTCCCAACAACGCCGGCAAGGGGGCGCGCCCGGCTGGGCCGAGCATGTAGCCAACGGCTCAGCAACGCCCCTGAAGGGGCGCGGGGCTGCACCGACATGCGGCTCCGCCGCGAGGGCGCGACCAGCAGGCCCGAGCTGTGTCAGCCGACGGCCCAGCAGCGCCCCTGAAGGGGCGCGGGGCTGTGTCGATATGCGGCTCCGCCGCGAGGGCGCGACCAGCTGGGCCGAGCATTGTCACCGACGGCTCAGCAGCGCGCCGGAAGGGGCGCGGGGAACTGCGCGACCAGCCACGACGGCGCCGCACCCGAACGACACCCAAGCGGACCGCACGCTGCCAACTCCGGCCCGGCAACACCGATAAGGGGCGCGGGGCTGCACCGACATGCGGCTCCGCCGCGAGGGCGCGACCAGCCGCAACGCCGCCGCGCCCGAAAGGCAACCTCACCCGCACGTCAGTGCAACGCAGCCCCACCTAGAACGGACGCCACCGCAGCGACTCGTTCCCGTCCCGCAGGGACCCCACCCGGCGCGAGAACTCCGCCAACGCCTGCGGATTCCCCGGCGCATGCTGCGCAACCCACGCACAACTGGCCGTCTCCCGAGCCCCACGCAGCACCCCGCACCCCTCCCACTCCCGCACATCCCACCCGTACGCGGCGGTGAAGGAGTCATACGCCTCGCCAGACATCCCGTACCGATCACGGGACAGAGCCATGACCACCAGATCATGCTCACGCAAGTCGAAGGAGAACGTCTCCAGATCCACCAACACCGCCCCACCAGGCCCGACCTGAACATTGCGCGGCAACGCGTCCCCATGGATCGGCCCGGGCGCCAGGTGCGGAGTGAGCGCAGCCTCAGCGGACGCGAACCCGTCCCGCCGCCGACGCAGATACTCCGCGTCCGCCGGATCGATCGCGTCCCCCGCGAGCCGCAACCACCGCTCGACCCCGCCCAGCAGTTCGCGGGGCGGGAGGGCGAAGGAGGGAGAGGGGAGGGCGTGGACGAGCCGCAGGAGCCCGGCCAGGTCACGGGGCTCGGCGGGCCGCACGGCGTCGGGCAGCCGTTGCCACACGGTGACGGGATGCCCGTCGACGAGCAACGGTTCCGGACGCGCCGCCCGCACCGCGGGCACGCCCGCCTCGGCGAGCCACCCGGCGACGGCGAGTTCGCGGCGCGCCCGATCGAGGAGTTCGGCGTCGCGGCCGACCTTGACCACCAGGTCACCGGCGGCGAACACCGCGTTCTCGCCGAGCGCGAGGAGCCGCGCTCGCTCGGGCGGCCCGGGCAGCACGCCCGCCGTGGCCAGTACGTTCCGGGCCCGTGCCTCGTCCATCGTCCGCCTCCATGTCCCGCCGCAACCGCGCCCACCAGAACCGTGCCGGTCGGTCGCGCCGGTGGCACCGACCCGCACCACCGGCGGCCAGTCTCGCATTCGTACAGGTCGGACCACGTGCGCGGGCCCTTGACGGACCACCCTCACGTCACGACCATGACGAAGTCCCGCCGGGCCCACCGGACCCGCGAGAACCCACCGGACCCGCGAGAACCCACCGGACCCGCAAGAACCCACCGGACCCGCAAGGGCCGTCCGGCCTCATAGAGCCCACCGCCCCCACCGGACTTACCAGCCCCACCCGTCGCGACCCGTGTGAAGGAGCCGATGACGTGACCCCGGTGACCGCGACGAAGCGGCCCGCGCAGGGCGCCTCCGGTGCGGGCCCGCCCGACCGCGGGGCCTGGTTCCTGGTGCTGCCCGCGCTGATCCCGATCCTCGTCCTCAGCGTCGGTCCGCTCCTCTACGGCGTCCTGCTGGCCTTCACCGACGCCCAGTCCGGCCGCCTGCGGCCCACCCGCTGGATCGGCCTCCTCAACTTCCGGGACCTGGCGCAGGACACGTTGTTCTGGGAGTCGTTCCGGATCGGTCTGGTGTGGGCGGCCGGCGTGACCGTGCCGCAGTTCCTGCTCGCGCTCGGCCTCGCCCTGCTGCTCGACGCGGACCTCCGGCTGCGCCCGCTCGCCCGGGCGCTGGCGATCGTCCCGTGGGCGATGCCCGAGGTCGTCGTCGGCATCATGTGGCGGCTCGTCTACCAACCGGACGCCGGTGTCCTCAACGAGACCTTGCGCGACCTCGGCCTCGGCGCCGGGTACGACTGGCTCGGCGGTCTCGCCACCGCCCTGCCCGCCGTGATCGTCGTCGGCGTCTGGGCGGGCCTGCCGCAGACCACCGTCGCCCTCCTCGCCGGCCTGCAAGGCACCCCGCGCGAACTGCACGACGCGGCCGCCGTCGACGGCGCCGGAGCCTGGCGCCGTTTCCGCACGGTCACCTGGCCCGCCCTGCGACCGGTCGCCCTCGCCATCACCGCCCTCAACCTCATCTGGAACGTCAATTCCTTCGCCCTGGTCTATGTGCTCACCAGCGGCGGCCCCGGCGGACGCACCCGGCTGCCGATGCTGTTCGCCTACGAAGAGGCCTTCCGCTACGGGCAGTTCGGGTACGCGGCGGCGATGGGCTGCGCGCTGGTCGCCGTCGTCTCGATCCTGCTGGCCGTCTTCCTGGCCGGCCGGCTCTCAGGAGGCGACGACACATGAGGACCCCACCCGGCGTCCGCGCGGGCCAGTACCTGGCGTTGCTCGGCTATCTCGCCTTCCTCGCACTCCCGTTGCTGTGGCTGCTGTCCACGGCGTTCAAGTCCCCACGCGAGCTGGGCAGTTCGCACCCCCGCTGGATTCCCGGGCACCCGACCCTGGACAACTTCCGGCGGGCCTTCGACGAACAGCCCCTGCTGCACGCGGCGGCCAACTCCCTGCTGGCCGCCGCCGGTTCGGCCCTGCTCGCCGTCCTGATCGCGGCCCCGCTCGCCTACGTCATCGCCCGCCGCCGCTCCCCGTTGACCCGCGCCGCGACCGGCTGGGTGGTGGTCAGCCAGGCGTTCCCGCTGGTGCTGGTGATCATCCCGCTGTTCCTGGTTCTGAAGAACCTGCGGCTGATCGACTCCCTGATCGGTCTGGTCCTGGTGTACGTGGTGTGGGCGCTGCCGTTCTCGCTGTGGCTGCTCGCCGGGTATGTCCGTTCGCTGCCAAGGGAGTTGGAGGAGGCGGCGGCGGTCGACGGGGCCGGGCGGGTGCGGACCCTGGTGTCGGTGGTGGCGCCGCTGCTGGCACCGGGGATCGTGGCGACGGCGTTGTTCGCGTTCGTCACCGCGTGGAACGAGTTCTTCTTCGCGCTCGTTCTGCTGAAGACGCCGGACCATCAGACGCTGCCGGTGGTGCTCACGCACTTCATCGGCGCGGAGGGCGTCGCGGACCTGGGCCCGCTGGCCGCCGCCGCGTTCCTCGCGACCCTGCCCTCGCTGCTGGTGTTCGCGCTGATCCAACGCCGCATCACCGGCGGCATGCTGGCCGGGGCGGTGAAGAGCTGATGCGGACCACGACCGGCGGCCCCCTCCTCACCCTCCTGCTGGCCCTCGCCCTGCTGGCCGGCTGCACCGGCGGCGACCCCGCCCCGCACGACGGCCGGATCACCCTCCGCTTCCAGTCCCTGGCCTGGCAGCAGGAGTCCGTCCGGGCCACCAAGGAGCTGGTCGCCGAGTGGAACGCGAGCCATCCGGACGTCAAGGTCGAGTATGTGCAAGGGAGTTGGGGCAGCGTCCACGACCAGCTCCTCACCTCCTTCGAGGGCGGTGAGGCACCCGACATCCTCCACGACGCCTCCGACGACCTCGCGGACTTCGCCCACGGCGGTTACCTCGCCGACCTGCGCGACCTCCTCCCCGCCCGGCTGAAGTCGGCCATCCCGCACCGGAGTTGGCAGACGGCGACCTTCGGAGAAGGCGTCTACGGAGTGCCGTTCCTCCAGGAACCACGTGTCCTGATCGCCAACAGCACCCTGCTGAAGAAGTCCGGCGTACGCATCCCGACGCCCCAACGGCCTTGGAGCTGGCCGGAGTTCCGGCAGGCCACCGAACGGCTGAGCGGCAACGGGAGTCACGGCGTCGCCTGGCCGCTCAAGGAGCCCGTCTCCGCCTCCCTCAACCTCTCCCTGTCGGCGGGCGGCCGGATGTTCCACCGAGGCACCGACGGCAAGGTGACCGTCCGCTTCGGCGCCGCCAACCAGGTCGTACCGCGCACCGTCCGCGACCAGGTCGGCACCGACCACAGCGCCCCCGGCACCACCCTGGGCAGCAGCGGCTCCGACACGCTCCCCGGCTTCTTCGCCGGCCGGTACGCGATGGTCCCGCTCGGCTTCTCCTACCGTCAGCAGATCGCCCAGCAGGCGCCCGAGGGGTTCCGCTGGCAGGTGCTGCCCGCCCCGGCCGGCGCCGCCGGACTCACCCAGGGCGTCAGCCCGCAGACCCTCTCCGTCGCCCAGGACAGCCCGCACAAGAAGGAGGCCGCCGCCTTCCTCGACTTTCTGCTGCGCCCGAAGAACATGGTCCGCCTCGCCCTCGGCGACTGGATGCTGCCCACCGGCACCGAGGCCCTCGCGGACCCCGCCCTGCACACACCGACCGACGGCTGGGCGACCGGCACCGCGCTCGCCGGCCACCTCATCCCCGCGCCCGCCCAGTCCGTGCGCGGCTACCCCGAGTGGAAGGACAAGGTCGCCACGCCCGCGTTCCAGGAGTACTACAGCGGCGCGATCGGCCTTGCCGCACTCCGCCACCGCCTCGAACACGACGGCAACCTCGTCCTCGCCCGCTACCAGCGCTGACCGCCCGCCCACCGAAAACCCGTTGCCCGCGCCACCCGAACCCCCTAGCGTCGCGCCCATGGCAGCGTTCAACGCGATCATCCTCACCGGTCACGGCCGGGGCCCCACGCATTCCCTCCGGATGCGGCGCGGTCCCGGAGCCCTGACCGGCCCGGGAAGTGACGCTCGCTGACGGCCGAGCCGCAGCGACGTCCCCTGCTCCCGCACGCCTGACAGGGCGCACGCATCTGACGTGCGCCCCCTCGGTGTGCCCTTCTCCTGTCTTCCGGTCAGGGCCTACGGCTGCCCGTTCCCCACCGTCACGGAAGACAAGGACCGCAGGCCATGGCCCGCCCCACCCGTACCTCGCGCGCGCTCTCGCAGAACTTCCTCGCCGACCGCGCCGTCGTCGCCCACCTCGCCCGACTCGCCGTCCCGCACGGCCGACCAACCCCGCTCCTCCTCGAAGTCGGCGCGGGCAAAGGCGCGTTGACCGAACACCTCGCCGCCCGCTGTCGTGAACTGCGCGCCTACGAGATCGACCGCCGACTCGTCCCCGCCCTGCGCGCCCGCTTCGCCACCACGCCCCAAGTCTGCTTCATCGAGGGCGACTTCGTCACCGCACGGCCACCCCGAGCCTCCTTCTCCGTGGCCGGGAACGTGCCCTTCTCCCGCACCGCCGACATCGTCGACTGGTGCCTGCGGGCGCACGCCCTCACCGACGCCACCCTCCTCACCCAGCTCGAATACGCCCGCAAACGCACCGGCGACTAGGGGAGTTGGACCCTCCTGACCGTCCGCAGCTGGCCCCGCTTCGGCTGGCGACTGGTGGGACGGGTCCCGCGCACCCGGTTCAGCCCCGTGCCCCGCGTGGATGCCGGGGTCATCCGCATCGAACGCCGCCCCACCCCGCTGCTCCCCCCGGCGCACCACCGCGCCTGGAGCCACCTGGTCGAACTCGGCTTCTCCGGCCTCGGCGGCACCCTGCACGCCTCCCTCCGTCGAGCCCACCCCCGCCACCGCGTCGACGCGGCCTTCCACGCGGCGAACCTCACCCCCAAGTCACTGGTGGGCGAGGTGCCCCCGGGTCACTGGCTCCGCCTGTACAAGGAACTCTCACGCTGACCCGTAGGGGACACCCTGCCGGGCCACCCCTCGGCGACGGCAGGCCCGCGTGGCCCCCCGACGGTCACGCGGGCTCCGGCCGCTCGGGCGCCCGCGACGCACGCACACCCGCCCCACCCTCCCCGTCGTCAATCAGGTTGTACGAGACGTCTCGTCTCGCCTACCGTCGGGATATGGCTGATACGACGACCCCCGCTCACATCGCGATGTTCTCCATCGCCGCCCACGGTCATGTGAACCCGAGCCTTGAGGTGATCCGCGAGCTGGTCGCACGTGGGCACCGGGTCACGTACGCGATCCCGCCCGCGTTCGCGGAGAAGGTCGCCGAGACCGGAGCCGAACCGAAGATCTGGCACTCCACCCTGCCCCTGCCCGGCGCCGACCCGGCCGAGTGGGGCAACGAACTCCTCGACTACGTGGAGCCGTTCCTGAACGACGCCATCCAGGCGCTGCCCCAACTGACCGACGCCTACGAGGGCGACGCCCCGGACCTCGTCCTGCACGACATCACCGGGTACCCGGGGCGGATTCTGGCCCACCGCTGGGGCGTACCGGCGATCTCCCTCTCCCCGAACCTCGTCGCCTGGGAGGGCTACGAGGAGGAGGTCGCCGAGCCGATGTGGGCCGAGCCCCGCCGCACCGAACGCGGCCGCGCCTACTACGCCCGCTTCCACAACTGGCTTGAGGCGAACGGCATTTCCCTGCATCCTGACCCGTTCGTGGGCCGCCCCGACCGCTCCCTCGTCCTGATCCCACGGGTCCTCCAGCCGAACGCCGACCGGGTCGACGAGAACGTCTACACCTTCGTCGGCGCCTGCCAGGGCGACCGCGCGGCGCAGGGCGACTGGCAGCGGCCGGCCGGCGTCGAGAAGGTGGCCCTCGTGTCGCTGGGGTCCTCCTTCACCGACCGGCCCGACTTCTACCGGGAGTGCGTGCGGGCCTTCGGTGACCTGCCCGGCTGGCACCTGGTCCTCCAGATCGGCCGCCGCGTCGCCCCGGCCGTCCTCGGGGACCTCCCGGCCAACGTCGAAGTCCACGACTGGGTACCGCAGTTGGCGATCCTCAGACAGGCCGACCTGTTCGTCACGCACGCCGGGGCGGGCGGCAGTCAGGAGGGGCTGGCGACGGGCACGCCGATGATCGCCGTACCGCAGGCGGTCGACCAGTTCGGCAACGCGGACATGCTCCAGGCGTTGGGCGTGGCCCGGCGTATCGACACGGGGGAGGCGACGGCCGAGATCCTGCGGGCCACCGCCCTCGCCCTCGTCGACGACCCCGAGACGGCCCGCCGACTCAAGGGAATCCAGGCCGAGATGGCACAGGAGGGCGGCACACGCCGGGCCGCCGACCTGATCGAGGCCGAACTCCCGCAGCGAGGCAGGTAGGTGCCCGGCGGGCGTTCGTGGCGAGTGCCCGTCTGTGGCCTCGCGGCTTCAACGGGCCCTCGTCATCCGGCGAGTTCAGCCGCCGCCAGTCGAACTCGACTGACGGCGAGGTGAGTTCGAGGGCCGCACACGGACCCGTTCCCCCTCGCCGTCCCGAGCCGCAGGCCCAGCTGGCGGTGCCGTCGGTTCCGGCAGGTCGTCGTGGGTGAGGGCGGGGAGGCGCTGGAGCCACCTCGGGAAGTACCGGTTGCACCCGCCGAGCAGGGCCGGCACCGCCGGGAGCAGCACGCCCCGGATGTCCCTGCCGTCACCCCCGCTCCGGATGCAGGGGTGAGGCAAACGCGGCTCCTCGCACTCCCCGGCGAGATGCCGGGCGCTCGACTCCTCAGTACGACCCCCTGGCCCCTGCCCACGGGGGAGGAGCGGGCCCCTACACCTGTCGGGGCCGGGGGCGGACACCCTCGGTGTTCGGGGCTGACCACCTCCAGGTCCGCGACCGACACCCCTCCAGGGCCGAGGCCAGCCCCCTCCAGGGCCGCGGTCAACGCCCCCCTCCGGCGCCGACGCCCGCCCCCGGAATGCAGGACGCGCCCCTCGCAGCCGTACGGGCATATGCCCTGCGCATAAGCCCAGTCAGCCCAGACGTGTCCAGTCCGCCCAGGTCGGCGCCCCTTTGTCGTTACGCAACCTTGTTGAACAAATCACAGCTGCGCGGAGTTGTTGAATACACAGCCCTCCATCGGCCAGAGTTTCGCGCAGTCCGCCCCTGCGGAACCCGGCCGTCGTGCCCACCCCCACGGGGCACGACGGCCGACCTATGGTGTGGGCATGACGACGACGTACGCGGCGCTCCTGCGTGGGATCAACGTGGGCGGCAAGAAGAAACTCCCGATGGCCGAGCTGAGACAGCTCCTGGACGACCTCGGACACGGCGGCGTCCGCACCCATCTCCAGAGCGGCCAGGCCGTCTTCACCGCCGACCACGGCGACGAGGAGACGTTGGCCGCAGAGCTGGCCGAGGCCGTCGAGAAACGATTCGGCTTCCCCGTCGACGTGATCGTCCGCGACCACGCCTACCTCCGGGCGATCGTCGAGGCCTGCCCCTTCCCGGCCGCCGATCTGGAGCCCAAGCAGCTCCACGTCACCTACTTCTCCGCGCCCGTCGACCCCGCCCGCTTCGCCGACCTCGGCCGGGACACCTACCTACCCGAGGAGTTCCGCCTCGGCGACCGCGCCCTGTACCTGTACGCCCCCGACGGGCTCGGCCGCTCCCAGCTCGCCGAGCACCTCTCGCGCCCCCGCGTGAACCGGGGTCTCATCGCCACGACCCGCAACTGGAACACCGTCACCAAGCTCGCGGAACTCACCCGCAGCGCGGAGTGCGCCCCGTAGGGGGCGGAGAGGGGCCCGCCAGTGGCGGAGCGAGCCCCCGTAATACCCGTACGACCCGTAGGGGCGGCATGCCCCGGGACGCCCCGTGGAGGCGAGGCCTCGCAGTACCCGTAGGCCCGTCATACCCGTAGCCCTACAGCTCCACGAACCCGTAGCTCCTTGGCAGTCCCCAGCCCCGGCAGTAAGAGCCCTCACCCCCCGCCCTGTGCGAGGCTCGGGGTATGCGTTACATCATCATTGGAGCGGGAGCCGTCGGTGGGTCGATCGGCGGGCGTCTCGCGGGCTCGGGGCACGACGTGGTTCTGGTGGCGCGCGGCGCCCACCTCGCGGCGCTGCGGGCGGACGGACTGCGGCTCACGGTGCCCGACGGCGAGTTCACCCACCGGCTGCCCGCCGTCGAAGGGCCGGACGAACTGGGCGAGTTGAGGCCGGACGACGTTCTCGTCCTGGCCGTCAAGACCCAGGACACGGTGGCCGCGCTGAGCGTCTGGGGCCCGGCGCAGGTCGCCGGTGGCGGCACCGCGGCCGAGCGCCTGCCGCTGCTCTGCGCGCAGAACGGCGTCGAGAGCCCCCGCATCGCCCTACGGGTGTTCCGCCGGGTGTACGGGGTCTGCGTGTGGCTGCCGTCGACCCATCTGGAGCCGGGCGCCGTCTCCGCCGGGGGCGCCCCGCTCACCGGCATCCTGCACCTGGGGCGTTACCCCTACGGGGTCGACGAGACGGCCCGTCTGGTCGCCGCCGACCTGGCGGGCTCGCACTTCGAGGCGCCGGTGGTGGCCGACGTCGAGCGCTGGCGGTACGCCAAACTCCTCAACAACCTCGGCAACGCCATCGAAGCCGTCACGGGCCCCCTCGACGGCGACGACGCCGGAGCACTGTTCGCCCGGGTGCGGGCCGAGGGCACGGCCGTGCTCGACGCCGCCGGCATCCCGTACGCGGGCACCGAGGAGCAGCGGGCGTTGCGCGGGCACAAGGTCGACCTGGTGCCGTTGCCCGGTGCGCCGCGCGGCGGCGGTTCCTCCTGGCAGTCGTTGACCCGTGCCACCGGCACCATCGAGGCTGACCATCTCAACGGCGAGATCGTCCTGTTGGGCCGCCTGCACGGCGTGCCGACCCCGCTGAACGAACTCCTCCAGCGCCTCGCCAACCAGTTCGCCGCCGCACGCCGGGCACCCGGATCGCTGCCGTTCGCGGACCTCGCCTCGCTGGCGGACGAGGCCGTCGCGTCGGTCCAGCAGCCCTGAACCGGTCCCTTCCGTCCGGGCGTCGAGCCGACGGCGCCCGGACCGGAGGGGAACCGGCGTTCAGACGATCCGGCAGGTGCTCGCGTCGATGCGGTGCTCCGCCACCTTGCCGGACGGGGCGACGCTGTAGACGTGTCCGTCGGGCAGCGTCCGCATGCTGTGCGCGTCGATCTCCGACTCGGTCTTCGTGCCCCGCGCGGAGAGCGTGGTGAGTTTCCCGTTCGACAGGAGAACGGCGCAGTCCCGGAACACCGAGATCTCCCCGGAACTCCTGACCGTGACCTTCTGGAAAGTCGTGGCCCGGCTGCCGGACGTGATGGAGATTTCCTGTGTCGACTGGTCCGGGTCCGCGGAGAAGGCTCCGAGAACGGTCGATGTCTTCGAACTCGCGCAGTCACTCGCGAACTTCTTCACATCACGGATCTTCTTACCCGTGGTCAGATTGAATTCGAATGCCTTGTCTCCCAGTGTCCACATCGTGTCCTGTTCAGGAGAGAGGCATCCGACGCTGCCCGGGAGATCCGTGGCGATACGCGAAGGCGAGAGGCCTGCCTTATTGAGCGGGAACCGGTACACACTCCAGGAATTTCCGCCGTTCTCCTGGATGGAGATCAGCAGCGTGCCGTTGTCGGCGGACAATCGCCCCATGGAGTCGGCGAGCCCCTTGGCGAAGGTCTCCTTATGGGTCGTGCCATGGTCCGACCAGCTGATGCCGGAACTCGTTGTCGCGACCCAGGTGTCCTTGTCCCGGGCCCACTGGACCACGAGGGATTTATCGGTGAAGGACTGGGTCGTGGAATGGCCGTCCTGTTTCCACAACACCTGTGTTCCGGACGCCGACTTGTTCATGTCCGCCGTGGCCGATACCGCCGCGTCCGGACAGGATGCCGCGCAGTGGACATCGGTCGGGAAATACCGGTCCTCTTCCCACACGCGCTTCCCGCCGTGGGTGTAACCGGTGAGGACCTGTCGGTCGGTGTCGAAGGTGATGTACCCGTGGCTGTCCGCGTCCGTCAGGACCACGCTGCTGGGAGGCGGAGCGGTGGCGGCCCGGTCGCCGCCGGTGGGCGAGCAGCCGACGGTCAGTGCCAGGGCCGCGGCTGCCGCGGCGAGCGCGGCCGAGCCCGTTTTTGATCTCATGCTTTCCCCCGTGCGACGAATGACGGGTGTGCGGCCGAAGCCGCACACCCGCATGATTACCTCATCCGTCGATCAGAAAGCGAACGACTTCGACTTGCACGTGACGGGCCAGCCGCCGATGGCGTCGATGTTGTACTGACCCTCGGCGATCAGACGGGTGGTGCCCTTCTTCGTGATCGGGCGCTGGCTCACCGGGTACTGAGTGCTGAAGGAGATCTCGTCCCAGCGCTCCTGCCCCTTCTTCCGGCTGTTCTTGCCGATCGGGTTACCGCTGGTTCCGTCCAGGAAGTAGGAGTAGATCCGGAAGTCGGAACGGCTCTTCTTGAAACCGTGGCTGCTCGGGTAGTAGTAGCGGTCCGTGTGCTGCCACGTCGTGCTGGTCTTCTTCAGGTAGTACGTCTTCACCGTGATTTTGGCGTCGGACGTCGGGTTGATCGAAGCGGCGCAGGCGGTGGTGGCGCTGGCGGCATTGGCCTGCGGGGCCGCGACGCCGGACAGTGCAATCGCCGCCGCAATCGGCGCGGCGGCCACGGCCATGCGCTTCTTGGTGATCCTCACGTGTGTTTCCTTTCCCCGTTGATGTTGCACTGTCATCCTGGCCCACGGATGAGTTCGAGGTCAAAGGATCTGAGGATCTCCTGAGCTTCTTTACACCCGGGAAAGGAACCTGCCGGGAACATGTGAAGGCGCAAGGACGGGAGCCGTGACCGCCGTGTGAAAACGGCGCAAAAGGAGAGCGGCCACCTCGGGCGCCGCACCCAGGACGTCCGCGAGGACATCGGCGCCTGCGGCGCCCCGCGCGATCCGGTCGGGGAGGAACCCCGGAGCCAGGACGTACGGTGCCACCGCGACCCGCGCGCAGCCGAGCCGGCGCAGTTCGTCGACCGCGTCCTCGGTGCGGGGCAGTGATGCGGAGGCGAACGCAGGCCGCACGGCGCACCAACCGGTGTGCCGCCACTCCCGCGCGATATCTGCGATCACTGCGATCGCCTCCGGGTCCGTGGACCCCGCCGAGGCCAGCACGACCCCGGTCGAGGACTTGTCGGCGGGCGTCAACCCCGCCTCGTACAACCGCCGTTCGAGAGCGGACAGCAGCAGCGGCGAGGGGCCGAGCACCTCCGCCTGCCGGATGCGCAGGCTCCGTGGCGCGTCCCGCAGGACCGCCGGGATGTCGGCCTTCGCGTGGAAGGCGCGGGTCAGCAGCAGCGGGAGCGCCACCACGTCCCGGACGCCGTCCGCCGCCAGCGACTCCAACACCCCTTGCACGGAAGGGACGTTGAAGTCGAGGAAGCCGGTCTCCACGCGCAGCCCGGGCCGCAGCGCCCGCACCCGCCGCACCAGGGCGTGCACGGTCGCCGCGTGCCGCGGGTCGCGGCTGCCGTGGGCGATGACGAGGAGGACCGGCTCGTTGACCATGGGGCTCAGCTCTTCACCAGCAGACCGCGGCTGCGCAGCACCCGGCGCTCCAACGGGCTGAAGATCAGCAGGTCGATGGCGATGCCGACGAACAGGATGAGCAGGATCGCCTCGAACACCATCGCCATGTCACTGGCGTTGCGGCCGTTCTCCAGCAACTGCCCAAGTCCCAGGCCCAGATCGGGGGAGCTGGCGATGATCTCGGCGGCCATCAGGGAGCGCCAGGAGAAGGCCCAGCCCTGCTTGAGTCCGGCGAGATAGCCCGGCAGCGCGGCCGGCAGGGTGATGTGCCAGACGCCCCTGACGCCGGTCGCGCCCATCGTGCGGCCCGCCCGCAGGAACAGCGGTGGCACCTGGTCGACGCCGGAGACCAGGCCGTTGGCGATGGATGGGACGGCGCCCAGCAGGATCACCGTGTACATCATGGAGTTGTTCAGGCCGACCCAGATCACGGCCGGAGCCACCCACGCCACCGACGGCAGCGACTGGAGCCCCGACAGGATCGGGCCGATCGCCGCGCGCACGAACCTCACCCGCGCCACCAGCAGCCCCAGCGGGGTGCCGATCGCCAGCGACAGGAGGAAGCCGAGCAGACCGCGCGAGACGCTGGTCCAGATGTAGTCGAGCAGCGTGCCCCGCAGCCAGGCGTCCCGGAACGCGTCCCCGACCGCCGCCGGTGACGGCAGCTTCGACGGGTTGTCGACGACCGGGTAGAGCAGCGCCCAGACCACCAGGATCACCGCGACCGCGAGGACCGGCGGGAGGGTCTTGGTGGTGAGGGTCTGGCGGAGGGTGGGGCGGGTGGTGAGGGACGTCTCCAGGGCGTCCAGGCCCGCGCCCATGGCGGCGACCTGGCTCGCGGTTCCTGTCGCCAGGTCCGCGCTCGTCCGCGACGGGTCCGTCGACGGGTCCGTCGTCGGTGTCTCAGTGCTGGCCATGGCGGCGGATCTCCCCACGCAGTACATCGGTGATCTCCAGGGACAGTTCGGCCACCGGGGCGTCCTCGATCCGGCGTGGCTGCGGGATGTCGACCGCCCACTCGCGGGCGATCCGGCCCGGCCGGGACGACAGCAGGATCACGCGCTGGGCGAGCCGGACCGCCTCGCGCACGTTGTGCGTGACGAACAGGACGGACAGGCCCGTCTCCTCCCAGATCCGGGTCAGTTCGTCGTGCAGGACGTCCCGGGTGATGGCGTCGAGCGCGGAGAACGGCTCGTCCATCAGCAGCAGGTTGCTCTCCTGGGCGAGCGAGCGGGCCAGGGCCGCGCGCTGGCGCATACCGCCCGACAGTTCGTGGACACGCTTGCCGTACGCGCCCTTCAGCCGCACCAGTTCGAGCAGCCGCTCGGCCTTGTCGCGGCGGTCGTTCTTCGGAACTCCCCGGAGTTTCAGGGCGAGTTCGATGTTCTTGCCCGCGGTCAGCCACGGGAACAGGGCGTGCTCCTGGAACATCAGGGCCGGGCGCCCGTCCGTCGTGATGGAACCGGCGGTCGGCCTGTCGAGGCCGGCCACCAGGTTCAGCAACGTCGACTTGCCGCAGCCCGAGGCCCCCAGGAGGGTGACGAACTCGCCCGGCGCGACATCGATGCTGATGTCGTCCAGGACGAGCTGCTGCCCTCCCGGCGTCGCGAAGGACTTCGAGACATGGTCGAGGCGGGCGGCGTACTCGACCGTCTCCTCGGCCTTGGCGAATGTGGTGGCCATGGTCGTCACCTCCTGGGAACTCGTCGGACCGGGGTCAGCTGGTGCCGAGACCGGCGGCGCCGACCGTCTTGTCGCCCTCGGCCTTGAGGACCTTGTTGAGGAGCGTGAGGTCGTAGATGCCCTTGAGGTTCGGCTTCTCCAGCAGACCGGCCTTCACCGCGTGCTCCGCCTCGGTGCCGAGGGTCGAGGCCAGCGGGTCGTCGGTGAACCGGATGGACGTCCACGCCGGGTCGAGGACGTCGGCGGGCAGCGCCTTGCCGGAGTCGTCCGCGAGCTGCTCGTTCGCCGCCTTCTTCGCCGCGTCCGGGTTGGCGTTGATCCACTTGTTGGTCTCGACGGACGCCTTCAGGACCGCCTCGACGGCCTTCGGGTGCTCCTTGAGGAACGCCTGCCGCACGATGATGTTGGTGATCACGAACTTCTTGTCCGGCCACAACGACGACTCGTCGAGCAGCGTCTTGCCGCCCTCCGCGACCAGCTTCGACGCCGTCGGCTCCGGCACCCAGGCCCCGTCGATGGAACCGGACTTGAACGCGTCCGGCGTCACCTTGTTGTCGGTCCGCACGACGGACACGTCACCCTTGCCGCTCTGCGCGTCGACCTTCCAGCCCTGGTCCGCGATCCAGTTGAGGAACGCCACGTCCTGCGTGTTGCCCAGCTGCGGGGTGGCGATCTTCTTGCCCTTGACGTCCTTCAGGGACTTGATCTTCTTGGGGTTCACGACCAGCTTGACCCCGCCGGACGCCGAACCGCCGATGATCTTCAGGCTCTTGCCGTCGGACTTGGTGTAGCCGTTGATCGCGGGCGAGGGGCCGATCCAACCGATGTCGATGGCACCGGAGTTGATGGCCTCGATCTCGGACGGGCCCGCGTTGAAGATCTGGTACGCGGCCTTCGTGGCGCCCAGCGACTTCTGGAAGTAGCCCTTGTTCACGCCGACCAGCGCGGTCGCGTGGGTCAGGTTGCCGAAGTAGCCGATCTTCACGGTGTCGAGACCGTCGATCTTCTTCGCCCCGGCGGCGACCTTCTGGTTCGCCGCCTCACCTGTGGCCTGGGAACCGTAGCCGCAGGCGGCGAGCGTCAGCAGAGGCAGGGCCGCGACGACGGCGATGCCGCGGCGCAGGAACGTGGAGCGGTTGGCAGGCACGGGAGGTGTTCCTCTCGTTGGCCCGGCGGGTCACGGTCTGTCAGGTCGTGGCCGGGAATTCGGCTGGGGGTTTTCGTCGTGTCCGCGACGGCGGGCGGGGGGACAGGGCGCGCAGGCGGTGCGCGTACGTCATCGCGCACATCGCGCGACCCCGCCCTGCCCGCTGCCGAGGTGGCCGCTGCCGACGCGGCCCCCCTCCTTCGCGAACGTCGAGTAGAAGTCGTCACCCCTCATGTCAGAAGTCCCAACCGTCTTCCTCGGCCGGGTTCTTGACCGGCTCCGGGGACGCGAAGGACTCGCCGACCATGCCCGCGGTGAGCGTGGTGCCGTCGTTCGGGTCGATCAGGATGAACGAACCGGTGCGGCGCGAGTCGGCGTAGGAGTCCACCGGCAGCGGCTCCGCGGTGCGGATCTTCACGCGGCCGATGTCGTTGGCGACGAGCTGTCCCGGATGCGGGTGCAGGGACAGGTCGTCGAGCGTGAGCCGGGACGGGATGTCCTTGACCAGCGCCTTGACGGTACGGGTGCCGTGCTTGAGCAGCACCCGCTGGCCGACGGTGAGCGGCCGGTCGGCGACATGGCAGACGGTCGCCTCGACGTCCTGCGTGGTCGGCGGGGCGTCCTCGCTGGGCACGATGAGGTCGCCGCGCGAGATGTCGATGTCGTCCTCCAGCAGGAGGGTCACCGACTGCGTCGTCCACGCCACGTCGACCGGCACGCCGAGCAGGTCGATGCCGGAGATCCGCGAGGCGCGCCCGGACGGCAGCACCGTGACGGCCTCGCCGACGCGGAACGAACCGGCGGCTATCTGACCGGCGTACCCCCGGTAGTCGGGGTGCTCGGCGGTCTGCGGACGGATCACGTACTGCACCGGCAGCCGGGCGTGGCAGTGGCTCAGGTCATGGCTGACCGGGACCGTCTCCAGGTGTTCGAGGAAGGTGGGGCCGCCGTACCAGTCCATCGTCGCGGAGGGTTCGACGACGTTGTCGCCGGCCAGCGCGGAGATCGGGATGGCGGTGACCTCGGGGACGCCCAGCTCGGTCGCGTACGCCGTGAACTCCTCGGCGATCGCCGCGAACACCGGCTCCCGGTACTCGACCAGGTCCATCTTGTTGACGGCGAGGACGACGTGCGGGACCCGCAGCAGCGCCGCGATCGCCGCGTGCCGCCGGGTCTGCTCGACGACGCCGTTGCGGGCGTCGACGAGGATCACCGTCAGCTCGGCCGTGGAGGCACCCGTCACCATGTTGCGGGTGTACTGCACATGGCCCGGGGTGTCGGCGAGGATGAACCGCCGCCTGGGGGTGGCGAAGTAGCGGTAGGCGACGTCGATGGTGATGCCCTGCTCCCGCTCGGCGCGCAGGCCGTCGGTGAGCAGAGCGAGGTCCGGGGTGTCCTGGCCGCGGTTGCGGGAGGCGTGCTCGACGGCTTCGAGCTGGTCGGTGAGGACGGACTTGGAGTCGTGCAGCAGCCGTCCGACGAGGGTGGACTTGCCGTCGTCGACGGAGCCGGCCGTCGCGAACCGCAGCAACGTGGTCTCGGCGAGTTCCTCGATCGTGATCGTCGTCATGCTTAGAAGTACCCCTCGCGTTTGCGGTCTTCCATCGCGGCCTCGGACATCTTGTCGTCGGCGCGGGTCGCGCCGCGCTCGGTGAGCCGGGAGGCGGCGATCTCGGTGATCACGGCCTCCAGCGTCGTCGCGTCGGAGTCGACGGCGCCGGTGCAGGACATGTCGCCGACGGTGCGGTAGCGCACCAGCCGCCGCTCGACGCTCTCGCCGTCCTTCGGGCCGCCCCACTCGCCGCCGGTCAGCCACATCCCCGCGCGCCGGAACACCTCGCGCTCATGGGCGAAGTAGATCTGCGGCAGCTCGATGTCCTCACGGGCGATGTACTGCCAGACGTCCAGCTCGGTCCAGTTGGACAGCGGGAAGACCCGCACATGCTCGCCGGGGGCGTGGCGGCCGTTGTAGAGGTTCCACAGTTCGGGGCGCTGGCGGCGCGGGTCCCACTGGGAGAACTCGTCGCGCAGGGAGAAGACACGTTCCTTCGCACGGGCCTTCTCCTCGTCACGCCGCCCGCCCCCGAAGACGGCGTCGAACCGTTCCGCCTGGATCTTCTCCGTCAACGGCAGTGTCTGGAGCGGGTTGCGGGTCCCGTCGGGACGCTCCCGCAGCACCCCGCGGTCGATGTAGTCCTGCACGGACGCGACATGCAGCCGCAGCCCGTGCCGCTCGACCGTGCGGTCCCGGTACTCCAGCACCTCGGGGAAGTTGTGCCCGGTGTCCACGTGCAGCAGCGAGAACGGCACCGACGCCGGGGCGAACGCCTTCAGCGCCAGGTGGAGCATGACGATGGAGTCCTTGCCGCCGGAGAACAGGATCACCGGCCGCTCGAACTCACCCGCCACCTCACGGAAGATGTGCACCGCCTCGGACTCCAGGGCGTCCAGGTGGGAGAGGGCGTACGGGCTGTCCGTACCCTCGTTCACGGTCGCGGCGGTCGTCGTCATGCCAGTCCCCTCTCGGTGAGCAGCGCGTGCACAGCCGCCGCGGACTCCTGAACGGTCTGGTGCTGCGACTCGATGCGCAGATCCGGAGCCTCGGGCTCCTCGTACGGGTCGTCGACGCCGGTGAGCCCGGTCAGCTCGCCCGCCGCCTGCTTGGCGTACAGCCCCTTCACGTCCCGCTCGCCGCACACCTCGACCGGCGTCGCCACATGGATCTCCAGGTACGGGGCGCCGTCCTCCTGGTGCCGCTTGCGCACCGCGTCCCGGCTGTCGGCGTAGGGCGCGATCACCGGCACCAGCGTCTTGACGCCGTTGCGGGTGAGGAGCCCGGCGAGGTACCCGATGCGCTGCACGTTGGTGTACCGGTCCGCGCGGCTGAAGCCGAGGCCCGCCGAGATGAACTCGCGGATCTCGTCGCCGTCGAGCACCTCCACGAGGTGGCCCTCGGAGCGCAGCCGGGCGGCCAGCTCGTTGGCGATGGTGGTCTTGCCGGCGCTCGGCAGACCCGTGAGCCAGACGGTGGCTCCGGTCGTCACGTCACTCTCCTGGATGTCGGCGGTGTGGTCGCGGTGCGTCATCCGTGCAGCCCGCACTCGGTCTTGGCGCTTCCTGCCCAACGACCGGTCCTGGCGTCCTCGCCCGCCAGCACCCGGCGGGTGCAGGGGGCACAGCCGACGGAGGCGTAGCCGTCCATCAGCAGGGGGTTGGTCAGCACGCCGTGCTCGGCGACGTACGCGTCCACGTCGTCCTGCGTCCAGCGGGCGATCGGGGAGATCTTGACCTTCTGCCGCTTCTCGTCCCAGCCGACGACCGGGGTGTTCGCCCGGCTCGGCGACTCGTCGCGGCGCAGCCCGGTCGCCCAGGCCAGATACGAGGTCAGCCCCTGTTCGAGCGGCTGCACCTTGCGCAGGTTGCAGCACAGGTCGGGGTCACGGTCGTGGAGCCGGGGACCGTACTCGGCGTCCTGCTCGGCGACCGTCTGACGCGGGGTGAGCGTGAGGACGTTGACGTCCATCACGGCCTCGACCGCGTCCCGGGTGCCGATGGTCTCCGGGAAGTGGTAGCCGGTGTCGAGGAAGACGACGTCGACGCCGGGCAGCGCGCGGGAGGCGAGGTGGGCGACGACGGCGTCCTCCATCGAGGAGGTCACGCAGAACTCCCGGCCGAAGGTGTCGCCCGCCCACTGGAGGATCTCCAGCGCGGAGGCGTCCTCCAGCTCCCGGCCCGCCCGCTCGGCGAGCGCCTTGAGGTCGGTGGTGCGGTCCTTCTCCTGAACGGCGGTCATGTCTGGTCTCCCGCTGCGTCGGTGGGCTTCGGTCCCCGGGCGAGCAGCCCGAGGAACTTCAGCTGAAAGGCGCGACTGCATGCCGCGCATTCCCACGCGCCATGACCTTGTTCGCTCGGACGCAGGTCCTCGTCCCCGCAGTAGGGGCAGTAGAAGGGTGCGGCCCGCTCGCTCATGACAGGGCCTCCTCCGAGGCGCGCGAGGCCCAGGCGGCGAACCGCTCGCCGTCCTCCCGCTCCTCCTGGAACCGGCCGAGCACCCGCTCGATGTAGTCGGGCAGCTCGTCGGAGGTGACCTTCAGGCCACGGACCTTGCGGCCGAAACCGGCTTCGAGACCGAGCGCGCCGCCGAGGTGGACCTGGTAGCCCTCGACCTGCTCGCCCTGGTCGTTGAGGACCAGCTGCCCCTTGAGACCGATGTCCGCGACCTGGATGCGGGCACAGGCGTTCGGGCAGCCGTTGATGTTGATGGTGAGCGGCTCCTCGAACTCCGGGATGCGGCGCTCCAGTTCGTCGATGAGGGCGGCGCCGCGCGCCTTGGTCTCGACGATGGCGAGCTTGCAGTACTCGATGCCGGTGCAGGCCATGGTGCCGCGCCGGAACGGCGAGGGGCGCACCGAGAGGTCCAGCGCCTCCAGGCCGGCCACCAGGGAGTCGACCTGGTCCTGGGGCACGTCGAGCACGATCATCTTCTGCTCGGCGGTGGTGCGGACCCGGCCCGAGCCGTGTGCCTCGGCGACCTCGGCGATCTTGGTGAGGGTGGTGCCGTCGACCCGGCCGACGCGCGGCGCGAACCCGACGTAGAAGAGACCGTCCTTCTGGCGGTGCACCCCGACGTGGTCGCGCCAGCGGGCGACGGGCTGGTCGGGCGCGGGGCCGTCGACCAGCTTGCGCTTGAGGTACTCGTCCTCCAGGACCTGGCGGAACTTCTCGGTGCCCCAGTCGGCGAGCAGGAACTTCAGCCGGGCGCGGGTGCGCAGCCGCCGGTAGCCGTAGTCGCGGAAGATCGAGATGACGCCCTCGTAGACGTCCGGCACCTCGTCCAGCGGGACCCAGGCGCCGAGCCGCTGGCCGATCTTCGGGTTGGTGGACAGCCCGCCGCCGACCCACAGGTCGAAGCCGGGGCCGTGCTCCGGGTGGACGACACCGACGAACGCGATGTCGTTGATCTCGTGCGCCACATCGAGCAACGGCGAACCGGAGATCGCCGACTTGAACTTGCGGGGCAGGTTCGAGAACGCCTTGTCCCCGATGATCCGGCGCTGGATCTCGTCCACGGCCGGGGTGCCGTCGATGATCTCGTCCTCGGCGATACCGGCGACGGGCGAGCCGAGGATCACGCGGGGGGTGTCACCGCAGGCCTCGGTGGTGGACAGGCCGACGGCCTCCAGGCGGTTCCAGATCTCGGGGACGTCCTCGATCCGAATCCAGTGGTACTGGACGTTCTGCCGGTCGGTGAGGTCGGCGGTGCCGCGCGCGAACTCCTGCGAGATCTCGCCGATCACCCGCAGCTGGGCGGTGGTGAGCCGACCGCCGTCGATGCGGACGCGCAGCATGAAGTACTCGTCGTCCAGCTCCTCGGGCTCCAGGATCGCGGTCTTGCCGCCGTCGATCCCGGGCTTGCGCTGGGTGTAGAGGCCCCACCAGCGCATCCGGCCACGCAGGTCGTTGGGGTCGATCGACTGGAAGCCACGCTTCGAATAGATCGTCTCGATGCGTGTCCGCACATTGAGACCGTCGTCGTCCTTCTTGAACTGCTCGTTGCCGTTGAGCGGGGTGAAGTGCCCCGCGGCCCACTGGCCTTCGCCGCGGTGTCGGCTCGCCTTGCGGCGGGCGGACGCGGCGTCGGGCGATTGCGGGGTGGCGGCCATGGTTGTACGTCCTCCGGGACAGGCGGGAAGGCGGCTCTTACCTGCGCGTTCGGGCGCATGGGCGGACCCGCGCGCCATTGCGCGGTCGGCCAGGGAAAAAGCGGGGGAGACGTCGGCGGTGCTGGGACTGTCAGCCCGCCGGACAGATGGCGCTGGACATGCGGCCGAGGTCGACGTGTCGCCGACTCACCAAGGCAATCCCAGTTCCAGACATGACGGAAGCGTGTCACGGCGTTCTGGACACAGTCCAGCTTCGTCCGTCATGCGGACACTCCTGTCTCGTAGAGCGAGACGGGCGTGTCGTTGGTCACAATCGCGGGGCAGCTCCCGGGTACGGAGAGTGAGCGCAGGTCAGGCGGGGTGGGCGCCGGGCCACGGACCGGTCGGCGGACCGTCCGGCTCCTCCTCGACCTTGGTGTCGAAGAGGGTGAAGCCCCGGCGCAGGTAATTGGCCATCGCGTGCTCCCCGTCCTTGCTGCACGTATGCAACCAGACCCGCTTGGTCACCGAGCGTCCGGGCCAGCGTTCGGCCAGGTCCCAGGCGCGGGCGGTGCCGGTCGCCAGCAGATGTCCGCCGATCCGGCGGCCCCGGAAGGCGGGCAGCAGCCCGAAGTAGACGATCTCCACGGCGCCGTCGTCCTGCGGCTCCAGTTCCACATAGCCCGCCGGCGTGCCCCGGTCGTAGGCGACCCATGTCTCCACGCCCGGCCGCTCCAGGTGCTCCGACCACCGTGCGTAGCTCCAGCGCAGCCGGTCGGCCCAGCGGATGTCGCCGCCGACCGACGCGTACAGGAACCGGCTGAACTCGGGGGAGGGCACCTCGGAGCGGACGACCCGGACATCGCCGTCCGGCGCGGCGGCCGGCAGGAGATCGGTCGGCGCGGTCTGCTCCAGGGACCAGGTGGTCACGGGCACGTTCGTCATGCGGGCCAGGGAATCATCCGACCAGGACATCTGTCGATGGAGCGGGGGATTTGTCCGACGGGGGAGGCCGGGGGAGGCCGGGGGAGGCCGGGGGAGGCCTGGGGGACGCCGGGAGGGGGGAGCCCTTGAGGGAGGCGCCGGGGGCGGACCAAGGGGCGCTCCCTAGGGGGCCGGTCTCATTAGGGGACGCTCCCTAGGTGCCAGCCCCGACCGGGTCCCCTAGGGGCTCGACCCTGCTGGGTCCCGTAGGGGCAGACCCTTCCGGGTTCCCTAGGTGGCTCCAGCCCGCCGAACCTGCCCCGAATCCGCCGGAGCCTGCCCGGAGGGCCGCCCGGAGGGCCGCCCGTAGGGGCTCGACCTTGCCGGGTCCCTAGGGGCATCTCCCTGGCCAACAGCCTTGTCAGTCAGCGGCCTTGTCAGCCCGCAGCCCGGTCAGTCCGCAGCCCTGTCAGCCCACTGCCCTGTCGATCGACATCAGTGGTAGTGCGAACAGCATCTTCCCGGACTGGGACCAGACCTCGCCGGTCTCCTCCCAGTAGGACAGCGACCCCGCCCCGTCGCTCCAGCAGCGCCGGGTGTCGTCCGTGCCGCACGCGGCGGCCCGCGCGTCCTCGGTGTCCTGCCGCCACAGCGTGCCGTGCCCGGCGCCCGAGCCGACGGCCCGGTCCAGGTACCAGTGCGCCCCGTACGACAGCACGCCCCGCACCCCGGCCGCCCTGGACTCGTACGCCTCCTCGGCGACCGCCCGCCCGCCGGAGTCGGTGGCCAGCAGCCCCGCCTTCCCCGCGTCGGAACTGAACGCCCAACGCCACAGCCGGGTGGGCCGCTCACTGTCCGCCGGGACCCGCTCGCTCGCCACCAGGCTGTCCGGCGCGGTACTGCGGTCCAGGGAGAGCGCCGCGGGCCGGGGACCCGGGCCGACGGTGCGGTAGACGCCGACGGCGGGCAACGCGTACCGGTAGCCGTCGGCCGCGAAACCGCCGCGCACCCGTCCGACGCCGGTGCCCGCCACGCTGGTCCGCTGGACGCGGTGCATGTCGTAGACGTACAGCCCGTCGGCCGTGGTCACCAGCAGCTTGCCCTGGTACCAGACCATGCCGGACACGGCCGAGGGCAGCCCCCGGTAGCTCCGGCCGCCGTCGACCGGCACGGTGAGCAACGCCCAGGTGTAGCTGAGGTGTTGGGGGTCGGTGGCGTCGATGAAGGCGACCCGGGCCAGACCGGGCCGGGCCGCGTCGCCGGTGTCCTCGCTCCAGCCGGAGAGGATCACCCGGTCCGCGCCCCAGTGGCCGTCGTCGTCCGCGTCCCCCGAGGTGGTGACGGCGCCGGGCTGCCAGCCCCGGGTGTCGACGTCGCTCCAGCAGTACGCGCGCGTGGCCGCCGGTTCCACGGGCAGCGCCGCCCGCTCCGAGGCCCGGCACCCGGCGCCGGTGCGCAGGCTGCGGTCGGCGTCGTCGAGGACCGCGCGCACCCCGACCGGCCTGCCCATCGCCGAGGCCAGCCGGTCGAGCGTCCGCTGGGGAACGAGGTTCTCCTGAAGGCGCAGCCCGGCCGTGTCGGCGGAGACGGCGAGGGGCTTGAGGGCGCCGGGGTCGTCGCCGACCGTGGCCTGCGAGGCGCTGATCATGGTGGCGGCGGCGGTGAGCGCGAGGGCCGTTCCGGCCAGGAAGGCGCGCACCGCCTTGCCGCGCCGCTGTCTGCGGTGTCTGCCACGTTGCGTCATCGAACCTCCCGAGGCGAGCCAACTGCGTCTGTTGGTCCGTGTGTTGGTCCAGGAGCAGGTGGGGTGGCCCGTACCGGGATGCTACGGCAGTCCGGTACGGCGTGGGCCGAAGACCTCTCAAATATGCGGAAGATGCCACCCGTTGAGCACACACAGTGACCAATTGGCCCGCCGAGGGCCCTCGGTAAGGTCACCCTGGCCTCAGTGCACCGGCCGGGCCCGCTCCACCACCGACGCCAGATCCAACGTCGACGGCAGCGTCCCGAACGTCGCCCCGCCGTCGCCGCCCAGCCGCGCGGCGCAGAACGCGTCGGCCACCTCGGGCGGCGCGAACCGGACCAGCAGCGCGCCCTGCAACACCAGCGCGAGCCGCTCCGCCAGCCGCCGCGCCCGCCCCTCCACGCCCGCCAGATCGGCCAGTTCGGTCAGCAGCTCCCGGATCGCCCCGTCCAGCCGGTGGTCCGCGCCCCGCGCCTGTCCCACCTCCCGCAGATAGGCGTCCAACGCCGCCGGCTCCCGCCGCAACGCCCGCAGCACGTCCAGCGCCTGCACGTTCCCGGCGCCCTCCCACACCGAGTTGAGCGGCGACTCGCGCACCAGCCTCGGCAACCCCGACTCCTCCACATAGCCGTTGCCCCCCAGGCACTCGGCGGCCTCCACCACCACCGCCGAACAGCGCTTCGTCACCCAGTACTTCGCCACCGGCACCGCCAGCCGCAGAAACGCCCGCTCCTGCTCACCCCCGTCGTCGTACGCGGCCGCGAGCCGCAGCCCCAGGGTGGTCGCCGCCTCCGATTCGAGCGCCAGGTCGGCCAGCACATTGCGCATCAACGGCTGGTCGACCAGGAGCGCCCCGAACGCCTCGCGGTGGCCGCAGTGGTGCACCGCCCGCGCCACGGCCTGCCGCATCAGCCCCGCCGAGCCGAGCACGCAGTCGAGCCGGGTCGCGGCGACCATCTCGATGATGGTCCGCACCCCGTGCCCCTCCTCGCCCACCCGCCGCGCCCACGTCCCGTCGAACTCGACCTCGCCCGACGCGTTCGAACGGTTGCCGAGCTTGTCCTTGAGCCGTTGCAGCAGGAAAACGTTTCGGCTGTCGTCCGGCAGCAGGCGTGGCACCAGGAGACAGGTGAGCCCGCCCGCCGCCCGCGCCAGCACCAGAAAACCGTCCGACATCGGCGCCGAACAGAACCACTTGTGCCCCGTCAGCTCATAGGTGCCGTCCTCGGCGAGCGGCCGCGCCACGGTGCTGAGGGCCCGGACGTCGCTGCCGCCCTGCTTCTCCGTCATGCCCATCCCGAACAACGCCCCGGCCTTGAGCCGCACGGGCCGCAACCCCCGGTCGTACACCGTCGACGTCAGCCGCGGTTCCCACTCGGCGGCCAGCTCCGGGTCGGTGCGCAGCGCGGGCACCGCCGCGTGGGTCATCGACAGGGGGCAGCAGTTGCCGGCCTCGGCCTGCGTCCACACCACGAAGGCGGCGGCCCGGCGGACCTGCCCGCCGGGCCGGTTCCAGGCCGACGTCAGACCGGCGCCGACCCCCTTGCCGAGCAGCCGGTGCCACGCCGGATGGAAGTCGACCTCGTCGATCCGGACGCCGGTCGCGTCATGGGTCCGCAGCCGGGGCGGATGGTCGTTGGCCTGCGCCGCCCACTCCTGCACCTGCGCGGACCCGGTGGCCCGCCCCAGTTCGCCCAGCCCGTCGCGCGCTTGATCGAGCAGCTCCGGCGCCAGATGCCGTTCGACGGCCTCCGTGAGCACCCGGTCGGCCCCGAAGACGTCGTAGCCGACCAGCGGCGGGGCCTGATTGGTCACGTCATGCGTGGTACCTGCCATGCGGGCGAACCTACCTCGGCGAACGTCGTCCGGCACCGGACGGACACGACACCCCGATCGCCCCGCCGCACGGTCGCCCGGGGCACTCCCTCGCGGGCGGCACCGAAAAATGGTGCGCATCAGACACGTTCCAGGTGGGAACGGTGGGGGCGCGGGATGAGCGCACTCGGCAACGGCGGATACCTTTAGCGCGTGCAGTCAGCAAGTGAACCCCCGCAGACGCCGGCCGGCCGTCTCCACCGGGCCCGCGCTCTCTACCGGAACGTCTCCAAGCGCAGGACCGCCTGGCTGCTGCTCAAGGACACCGTCAACTCCTGCATGGAGTACCGCATCCTGGGCCTCGCCGCCGAGGCCGCGTTCTTCACCCTGCTCTCCGTGCCGCCGCTGCTCCTCAGCATGATCGGCCTGCTCGGCTACGTCGACGACTGGACCGGCGCCGACACCATCCAGAGCCTGGAGCACAACATCCTGGAGGCGTCGCGGACGGTCCTGTCCGACCGGGGCGTCGCCGAGATCGCCCAGCCGATCCTGCACGACGTGATGAAGGGCGGCCGGCCCGACGTCATCTCCATCGGCTTCCTGTTCGCCCTGTGGTCCGGCTCCCGCGCGGTGAACGTCTTCATAGACACCATCACCGTCATGTACGGCCTCGACGGCGTCCGGGGCATCGTCAAGACCCGGCTGGTCGCCTTCCTCCTCTTCATCGCCGCGCTGCTGATCGGTTCGATCGCGCTGCCGCTGATGGTGGCGGGCCCGGACGCCGTGGTGAACGTCGTCCCCTGGTCCACCACCGTCGTCCAGGTCCTGTACTGGCCGGTCGTCATCCTTCTGTCGATCGCCTTCCTGACGACGCTCTACCACGTCTCCGTGCCGGTCCGTTCGCCCTGGATCGAGGACGTCCCCGGCGCCCTGGTGGCCCTGGCGATGTGGGTGCTCGGCAGCTTCCTGCTGCGCATCTACCTGACCAGGACGGTCGAGGGCCCCACCATCTACGGCTCGCTCGCCGCGCCCGTCGCCGTCCTGCTGTGGATCGGCGTGGCCGCGTTCGCCGTGCTCGTCGGGGCGGCGGTCAACGCCGCGATCGACCGGGTCTGGCCGGCCGCCGCGACCGCCGCCGCCCGCGCCGCCAACGAACGGCTGCGCGAGGCCCAGGTCGCCGAGTACGTGGCCCGCGCGGCGGCCCTCGCCGACGACGACCCGGACGACGACCCCGACATGCCGTCCGAGTTCCCGGAACGCTGGTCCCGCTTCCTCCCCCCGGAAGACGTCACGTCCCGCCTCCGCACCCACGCGAAGAACACCCACCACCACCCCCACCCACCCAAGGAGGACGGGGAGTAGGGGGAGGGGAGCGCGAGGGGGGAACAGGTCCAGGGTGCCGTCCGGCGGGGCGGGCGCGGGGCGGGTGCTGCGCCTCCAGCGGGCGTTGCGGCTGGCCCGGGACAGGGTGCCGTACGCGGACACGGCGACCCGGGCCGGATTCGCCGACCAGGCCCATCTGGCAAGAGACGTCAAGGAGTTGACCGGAGTGCCGCTGCGGGAACTGCTGGCCCGGCCGGACAACGACTCAGCAGACAGAGGCTAGTTGGGCAACGGCCGGTCGGGCAGCGGTGCGAACCGACGGCCGGTCTTGAAGGAAACGGACACGACCAGGGGCCCTACCCGAACGTGACCGGGCCCCGGGGTGTGTCCACGGTGAACGACAGGGCCACCGGCCCTTTCCGCACGTCGAGTCGGACGTCCAGGGTCGCCAACAGGGCCTGGATCTCGGCCGGTTCGGGTGACGTCACGGTCAACTCCAGCAGCGGAGTGACGGGCAGGCCCGACGCCGGGTGCGCCGCGCCGCGCCAGTCGATGAGGAACGGCACCAGACCGGACGGGTGCGCGGTGTCGCCGTCGGTCAGGCGCCACTCCAGGAGGACGCCGTCGGGTCGACGCCGGCTCATCGGGCGGATGTCACCGGGGTCGTAACCCCGGGCGCGCGCGGCGGCGACGGCGGCGTCGAGGTCGGGCGGGCTGATCGCCCAGGTCGCCGTCCGCGCACCGGCGAGAGCGTCGACGTCGAACGGCCGGCGCCCGTCGGGATCGGGCTGCTCCGGGTCGGGTCCGACGATCTCCAGGTAGCGCGAACCACCCAGGGACACCAGGTGGTTGCGGGTGCCGAAGCCGACGTGCGCACCACCGGGCGCGGGGGTCACGCCGGTGCGCCGGGTGAACTCGGCGACGGTCGCGGCCAGATCGGGGGTCGCGAGGACCAAGTGGTCCAGCAGGGCAGGAATCGCGTTCATCGGGCCCGAGCCTACGCAGCGGCGCCCCGGCAGCGGAACACCCTCGCGGCGGAGCCACCCCCTCCGGCGACACCATCGGCCCCCACGCAAACGAACGGCCCCCGCTCGAACAGGCCGCCGCCCCCGAAACCGTCGGCGCGCCCGGTACCCGTTCCCCGCCGGACCGCCCGCATAGGCTCGGTCCCATGACGCCCCGACTCCTGGTCTTCACCCGTACCACCGCCTACCGGCACGACTCCATCCCGGCCGCCGTCACCGCCGTTCGCGAGCTGGCTCACCATCCCGTGGACCACACGGAGGACCCGGCCGTACTGGAAGGGGAGTTGGACGGGTACGCGGCCGTGGTGTTCCTGTCCACCAGCGGCGAGGTGCTCACCCCGGCAGGCCGGGAACGGCTCGCCGCGTACGTCGACGGGGGCGGCGGCTTCGTCGGGGTGCACGCGGCGGCCTGCACGGAGTACGAATGGCCCTACTACGGCGACCTGTTGGGCGCCCGCTTCGACCGGCACCCCGCCTGTCAGCCGGGCCGGGTGATCACCGACGACCGTGACCATCCGGCGACCCGACACCTGCCCGCCGTCTGGGAGTTCACCGACGAGTGGTACGACTTCCGCTCCAATCCCCGGAGTTCGGTGCGGGTCCTGCTCAGCGCCGACGAGACGTCCTACGAGGGCGGCGCGATGGGCCCCGACCATCCGTTGGCCTGGTGCCGCGCCCAAGCGGCGGGCCGGGTCTTCTACACCTCCCTCGGCCACGCCACGGAGGCCTACGCCGACGAGGACTTCCGCGCCCACCTACGGGGCGGACTGGAGTGGGCGACCGGGCGCGGATGACCCCGATCATTTCCGCGATTCTCCCGATCACTTCCGCTGCATAATCAATAAATATCGCTCACGCGAGCGAGTGCCCTGTTCGTTTATCACGGCTTTATTGGGTCCGTCTTTGTGCTGCTTGACCGCGTTTTGGTCGGCGAAACGCGGAGCGCCGCTTGCGTCGGTGTTGGAGCGCGCCTAGCGTCCTTCACAGGAAAACCGGAGACCCGGGGCGGAAGGGGACTCACATTCCCGTTCCGGGTATTCAAGAAAGCGGTAAGCACATGCTCAACGAAGCCGAACTCGACGCCCAGGTCGCGGGCCTGCTGCCGAGCCGAGAGGCCCTTGGCGTCCTCAAGTTCCACTGCACGACCCCGGCCCACCACGGCGTGACCTGCGCCCCGCCGGTCCACCACCACCCCGAGCCCGGCGGCCACGGCCACCACGGGCACCACCACCACGCGCCGGTCCACCACCTGCCCGTTCACCACGCGCCGGGCCACCACGCACCGGTCCACCACGCGCCCACGCACCACGCGCCGGGCCACCACGGGCACCCCCAGCGCTGACGCGACTCCCCGCCCCCGGCGGGGGAATCGGCCGGTGCGGTGCGCGGCGACGCAGGCCCCCGTGCGCCCCGCGCCGCACCGGCTTCCGGCTGAAGAGAGAAACGCTCGGGACATGCCCGCACCGGATGAAGGAATGATGTCGGCCACGGCGGACGCGGACGTCCCGCGCCGTACCGAAGGTCTCGAATTACTGGGCCGCTACCAAGGTGCGGAGTACGAGAATCCCGTATTTCTCGCCCGCCGGGGTGACGGCCAGATGGTCCAGCTCTCTTTTCTGCTCTTTCTCGTCGCCCAGGAGATCGACGGTGCGAGAAACAGCGAGACCATCGCCGAACGCGTCGGCCAGGCGTTCGGAAAAGACGTCAGCGCCGACAACATCCGCCATCTCGTGGCACGGAAACTCCACCCCCTAGGGGTGATCGCGGAGCCCGGTGCCCCGACCGCCGTGACCGCCGACGCGCCCCGCAACGACCTGCTCCTCGGCCTGATGGGCCGCCGCACCCTCGTCCCGCCGGCCCAGGTCCGCAGGGCCGCCCGCGCGCTGGCGTGGCTGCACCGCCCGACGGTGACCGTGCTGGTGCTGGGCGCGGCGCTGGCCATGGACGGCTGGCTGTTCCTCGTCCACGGGGCGATCCCGGCCCTCCTGGACACCCTGAGCCGACCCCTCCCGCTGCTGACCGTCTTCGCCCTGATCGTGGCGTCCCTGGTCTTCCACGAGTTCGGGCACGCCTCGGCCTGCCACCACGCCGGTGCCACCCCCGGACGCATCGGCTGCGGCCTCTACCTCATCTGGCCCTCGCTCTACACCGACGTCACCGACGTCTACCGGGCCACCCGCGCCGGACGCCTGCGCACGGACCTCGGCGGCGTCTACTTCAACGTCGTCTTCATGCTGCTGCTCCTCGCGGCCTACGCCGGCACCGGGCACCCCGTGTTCCTCGCGGCGATCTACCTGGGCCACCTCGAGATCTTCGAGCAACTGATGCCCACCGCACGGCTCGACGGCTACTACATCCTCACCGACGTCGCGGGCGTCCCCGACCTCTACGGCAGGATCGGCCCGCTGCTGCGGGGTCTGCTGCCGCGCCGCGTCCGCAGCGGGCGCCCGGCCGAGCCGGTGCCCGTCCTCACCCGCAGGGCCCGCACGATCGTGACCGTCTGGGTCCTCACCCTGGTGCCGCTCATGCTCGCCGACCTCGGCTACGGCCTGTGGAACCTGCCCAGGATCACGAGCACCGCGCTCGGTGCCCTGGCCGACCAGGCCCACGCCGCGACGACGGCCGCCGGACACGAGCAGCTCTGGTCCACCCTGGTGGCCCTGATCGACGTGGTCCTCCTCGCCCTGCCGTTCGTCGGCACCGGCTGGCTCCTGCTCCGCCTGCTGCGCGCGACGGCCCGCAAGCTCCGGCCCACCCGTGAACCACCGGTGCCTGCACGGTCGTTGGGGACTCCTGTCAACCAGGCCTCGCCGCAAGCCCGTTGAGCGTGTCCGCCAACCGCACGTCGCCGTAGGCCCGTTGAGCGTGCCGTGCTGCTACGTCACCGGCGCGGGTCCCGTACTGGCCCGTCGCACCAGCCGCGTCGACAGTTCGGTCCGGGTACTCTCGGGCCGTTCGCCGTCCCTCATACGCACCAGCAGCCGCAGCGCGGTGGCCGCCATCTCCGACAGCGGCTGGCGAACGGTGGTGAGGGCGGGGGCGAGCCAACGGGACTCGGGGAGGTCGTCGAAGCCGATCACGCTGATGTCGTCCGGCACCCTCAACTCCCGCTGCACCAGCGCCTCGTAGACGCCCAGCGTCATCCGGTCCGAGCATACGAACACCGCCGTCGGCGGCTCGGGCAGATCGAGCAGGTCCAGCATCCGGCGGCGGGCCACGCTCTCGTCGAACCCGGCGTGCCGCACATACTCCGGGCGGTGCCGCACGCCCGCCGAGGCGAGCGCGGAACGGTAACCGGCCACCCTCGCGCTGCTGCACATCTTGTGCTGGTGGCCCGCGACGACCGCGATGCGCTCATGGCCGAGGGCGAGCAGATGCTCGGTCGCGGTGACCCCGCCCTGCCAGTTGGCGGCGCCGACCGACACCACGCCCGACGGCGGTTCGAGCACCGGGTCGATCATCACGAACGGAATCCGGTGCTGCGTCAGCCACGCGTACTGCGCCGGCGTCAACTCCGCCAGATGGAACAGGACTCCGGACGATCCGCGGGCGATCAGCTTGTCCAGCCAGCCCTGTTCGCGGCGCCCGCCCCGGGTCCGGTCGAGCCCCGCCGACACCACCACCTCAAGTCCCGCGTCGTGCGCCGCCGCCTCCACCCCGTGCAGCACCGCACCCGACCAAGAGGTGCCGAGCGAAGTCACCACGAGGTCGATCAGAGCGGGCACCTTCGCCACGTCGAAACGAGGCCTGCGCACATAGCCGAGCCGGTCCAGGGCCTCCGTCACCCGGCGCCGCGTCTCGGGTGCCACGTCCTCACGGCCGTTGACGACCTTGGAGGCGGTCGGCACCGACACGCCCGCCTCCCGCGCCACGACCGCCAGCGTCGGACCGGCCGCCACGCGCGCACTCCCCGAACGGACCACAGGGCACCGCCTCTCCGGCCCGCCCGGGGGCCATCGAAAGTTTCGACCACCGCCCCTTCCACGCCGGAGGACGACCGACCCGGGGGTAAGCGCTTCCCACCCTAGGTACCCGGCAAGACGGCGGGAAGAGGCGGGACTTCGCAGGTCTGCGGCGGACCGGAACTTTCGAAACCTCGAACAGAAGCACCCTTCCCGGGCCTCCTCGCGGCTACCCGCAGACCAGGCGAAACCCGGTGAAATCAGCCGTGAACGTCGCGTCGACGAGATCCATGGCGTGGATGCCGGCCATCGCGCCCGTGAACCGCAGCCGTGACCCGTGGTCGTCGGAGAGCCGCCCGAAGTCCAGCACCGGCCCGACCGGCGTCCGCACCCCGTCCCGCAGCCACCAGAACCGGGCCTCCGCCCGCTCGACCGACACCCCCAACGTCACCGGCACCCCGGCCTCGACATCCACCACGGCGACCTCACGCGCCCCGTCCTCCCCACGCTCCACCAGCCGCAACACGGTCCGCCCCCGCCCACCGCCCCACTGCTGCCCGCGCTGCACCTCACCGGCGGGCTCGGCCCAGGTGAGATCCAGGCTGAGGTAGGCGTCGGTGTTGTAGTAGAGGAGCAGCCCGGCGGCCTGCGTGAAGGTGTCCGGCCGCGCCTCGACGGTGACCTCGGCCTCGGCCCGGTGCTCGGTGATCCGCTGCGCGAGCAGGCTCCGCGCCCACCACGACTCGGGCCCGTGCCGCCCCCGCAGCCGAACGGCCCCCGGCCGGGCGGTGACGTCCGCCCACGAGGAATCGACCGGAGCCCGCAACGTACTCCATGGCCACCCCAACTCGCCGTGGATGTGCGTGACTTGGGGCCCCTCGGGAACGTTGCTCACCTCGGTGGCGACCTCCACCTCGACCGCCGGATGGTGCCCGCCCTGCCGCAGCCGGGGCCACCCGTCCGCGTCCCAGACCACGGCCTGGAGCGCGGTCTCCCGCCCCAGCGGACACCGCGGCCCCTCCCGCGTGGCGATCGGCCGGGCCGCGAGATGGCTCAGCACCCACTCCTCACCGTCCCCGCCCAACCGCACCAACTCCCCGTGCCCGGCCTTCTGTAGCGGCAGGGAAGGGTCGTCGCGGGAGGTGAGCAGCGGCCGTTCGTCCCACGTGTAGGGCCCGGTGACCGAGCGGGCGCGCGCCACCCGCACCCCGTGCTCGAACCCGGTCCCGCCCTCCGCGACCACGAGGTGGAACCACCCGCCCCGCCGCACCAACTTCGGCCCCTCGATGAGGCGTTCCTGCTGAAGGAGCAGCCGGGTGGCCCCGATCGGAGCGAGCGTCTCGCGGTCGAGTTCGGTGATCACGATCCCGGCGAACCGCCGCCCGCCCGGCCGGTGGTCGTTCTGTAGGTTGAGCAGCCACAGCCGCCCCTCGTCATGGAAGAGCGCGGGATCGAACCCATGGGCGGCCACCCGCCGGGGCGCACTCCACGCACCGCTCACATCGACGGCGGTCGACACATACACGTCCACGTCGAAGTAGGGCGTCCCGACCGACCGCACCACCCCGTACACCACCCAGAACCGCTCACCGTCCCAACTCAACGACGGCGCCCACACCCCACCCGAATCGGGCACCCCGGCCAGCGAGTTGCCCGGCACGGCCCCCCGTACGTGACCGGCGTACTCCCATCGGCGCAGGTCCCGCGAGCGATGCAGCGGAATCGTCGGGAACCATTCGAAGGAACTGGTCGCCACGTAATACCAGTCACCCACCCGTACCAGGGAGGGATCGGGGGCGAACCCGCGGATCACGGGGTTGTGGATCAGGGTCACTTCAGGGCCCCCAGGGTGACGCCGCTGCGCCAGTACCGGCGCAGCGCGATCATCATGACCGCCATCGGGACGATGGACAGCAGCGCGCCGGTCAGCACCAGGCTGGTCAGGTCGACGCCGGACTCCAGGCGTTTGCCGGACCAGTTGTAGAGGCCGAGGTTGAGCGTCCAGTTCTCCTCGCCGCGCAACACGGTCAGCGGCAGGAAGAACGCGTTCCACGTGTTGACGAACGCCAGCAGGAAAACCGTTGCCCCACCCGTGGTCATCATCCGCAGCACGATGCTGAAGAAGATCCTCAACTCCCCGGCCCCGTCGATCCGGGCGGCCTCCAGCAGCTCGAACGGCACGGTGGCCTCGGTGTACACCTTCGCCAGATAGACACTGAACGGATTGACCAGGCAGGGAATCAGCATCGCCCAGGGCGTGTCCACCATCCCGATCGCCGAGAACAGCAGATACAACGGCAACGTCAACAGCGCGATCGGCACCAGGAACGACCCGACCACGCACGCGAACACGGCACCGCGCCCGGGGAAGTCGAAGCGTGCCAGTCCGTATCCGGTGGCCAGGGCGATCAGCGTGCCGCCGAGCGAGCCAACTCCCGCGTACAGCAAGGAATTGGCGGTCCACCGCAGAAAGATCCCGTCCTCGTAGGTGAACAACTGCCGCAGGTTGTCCCAGAGATGCCACCCGTCGAACCACAGCCCGTTGCTCTGATAGAGCCCCGTCCGGTTCTTCGTCGAGGCGACGACCAGCCACCACAGAGGGAACAGGCTGTACACGCTCGCCAGCACCAGGCCCACCAACAAGAACCGCTGCCCGCCCCGCGAACTGCCCTGTGCGTCAGGCCGGTTGAGCCGCCGCACCCCGCCCCCGTCCCGCGCCCCCTGCCGCGCGAGCGTCTCCTCGGTGAGCGTCATCAGTCGACCTCCCGCGAGGTGAGCCGGTAGAAGAGGAAGGAGGCCACCCCCAGAATCAGGGCGAGCAGCACCGAAAGGGCGGCCGCGTAGTGGTAATCGCCCGCGTTGAACGCCTGGTTGTAGATCACCATGATCGGCGTGAAGCTGTCGCTGACGGTCTGCGGAGTGATGTTCCTGAACAGCTCGGGCTCATTGAAGATTTGCAGCATCTGAATGATCGACAACATGCAGGTGAGCACCAACGCCCCCCGCACGTACGGGAGTTTGATACTGAACGCGATCCGCCGCTCCGAGGCACCGTCCAGCCGGGCCGCCTCGAACAACTCCCGGGGCACCCCCTGGAGCGCCGCGTAGAGGATGACCATGTTGTAGCCGATCCCGTGCCAGGTGAGGAGGTTGCCGATGGCCGGCCACACCATCGAGGGCGCGAAGAAGTTCCAGTCGAACCCGAGCACCTTGCCCCACGGCGTCAGCGGACCGACGTCCGGGCTGTACAGGTTGATCCACACGAGGGCGGCCACCACCCCGGGAATCATGTACGGCACGAGCAACAGCACCCGGAACCGCCCGGCCACGCGCGACGTCGCGGCATCCAGCAGCAGGGCCAGCACCAGGCTGACGACGAGCATCAGCGGGATCTGCACACAGGCGAACCCGACCACCCGCAGCACGGACCCCATGAAGCTCGGATCGCTCAGCCCCCGGCTGTAGTTGTCGAGCCCGGCGAACCGCTCGGTCGACCCGCCGAGCCCCAACCCGGACTGCTGCTCCCGGAACAGGGACTGGTGGACGGCGTACCCGATCGGCAGCACGTACAGAAACACGAAACCGATCTGGAAGGGCACGGTGAACGCGGCACCCTTCCACCGCAGGGAACGAATCATGGGCTCGCCCTCAGCCCTTGACGCTGATGCCACGGGACGTGAGGTCCTTGACCGTCCACGCCTGCATATGCGCGAGCAACTGCCGTACGGTCTGCTCCCTGTTGACCACCTTGGCCCACCCGGCCTGCATCTCGGTGAACATGGCGGTCCAGTCGGGCCCGAAGGTCCAGTCGGTCGTGATGGTCCCCAGGCTGTCCGTGACGACCTTCTTCGCGGCCGGGTAGTTCTTCCCGAGCAGCTTCTCGGAGACGGTCCGACCCACGTACGACCCGCTGTCGGCCAGTGCCGGCATCACACCGTTGCCGGTGGTCGGACTGGCCAGGGTCTGCACCGCGCCGGGGTCGGTCGACATCCACAACGCGGCCTCGGCGGCCTGCTGTTGGTGCGCGCACTGCTGGGTCACCAGCGTGACACTGCCGGTCAGATTGGTCCCGGCGGGAGTCTTGGCGGCCTCGCCCGCGTAGGTGGGCCACGGCGAAAGGGCCCACTGGCCGAAGGACTTGGTGAAGTTCTGCACCATCCCGGCCATCTGCCAGGTGGAGATCTGCCGGGTGGCGGTGTGCCCTTCGTCGTAGGTGCGCTGCACAGCCGCGTAATCGGCGAACGACAACGTCGAGTTGAGGCCGTTGTCGATGATCGCCTGGATGACCTGGGCCGCCTTCAGTGACCCGGCGTCCTGGAAGTCCACCTTCCAGGAGTCCCCGTCGATGGCGTACCAGTGCGCACCGGCCTGCATGGCGAGCACCTCCAGCGTGCTGGGGTCCTCCCCGGCGAAGTTGGTGATCTTCACGCCGTGCTTCTTGAGGACTTTCCCGGCGGCGATGAAGTCGTCCCAGGTGCGCGGGGTTTCGACCCCGTACTTCTTGAAGAGGTCGGCCCGGTAGATGGTGAAGTTGGGTGCCGAACTCGTCGGCACCCCGTACACCTTGCCCTGCACCTGCGCGGCCGCCCACGACCCGGGGTTGAACTCGGCCTTCTTCGCCCCGACATACCGGCTGATGTCGGCGAGGGCGCCCTGCGACACCCAACTCGTCACGTACTCGGCGGTGTTCTGCACCAGACAGGGCGCGTTCCCCGCCTTGACGGCGTTGGTGAGCTGCTTCTGCATGGTCAACTGGTCAGTGACCTTGGTGTACTTGAGCTTGACGTTCTGGTGCGAGGCGTTGAACGCCTTGACGACCGCCTCCTGCCCGTTCGCCCACCCCCAGTAGGGGAGGGTGACGGTGCCGGAGGCCTGGGTGCCGCCACCCGAGTCGGACCCACCGCAGGCGGTGAGCAGACCCGTCAGCGCGACACCGGCGACGGCGGCATGGGCGAACCTTCTCCGGGAGCTGCTGAAGTTCATCTGACCGAGATCCTTCGGGAGCGTTCTCAGAAGAGAGGGGGCGTGCGCGGAAGCGGGGTACGGCAGCGCCGGGGCCGACCGGATCGGCGGCCGGACCACCCGACGGCGCGCACATACGGGGAACCACCGGGCGGAAGCTGTAGAAACCGCTTGCCGTGAAGGTAGGCCGCGTTTCCCTCTCCGGGCAAGGGTCGTGCCACCACTATTTGCGGTGCACGCACGGAAGCCCAGGCCAGGCCTAGAAACCGGTTACGAAACATGCGCTCGGCTTGTCTCTTCACCGGTTCGGCGCGGCTCAGTGCCTGGGAGCCCGCAAGCAGCGCTCGTCCCTGTGCGGTGATCGCGTCACGGGCGGGGCGGCGTGGTGAAGTCCACCGTGCCCAGGCTGGTGGCGAGTTCGGCGGCCGCCTCCCGGATGCGGGCCGGTAGGCCGACGTCGTCCGGCTGGTCGGTCCAGCGCTCGAACGCGGTGCGGAAGATGGCGACGCCGACGTGCGCGAGCAGCGCTGCCTCCGATGCGGCGGCGCCTCGGTCCCGCAACGCGTCCGCCACCGCGTCCGTCACCGCGGCGAACTTGGTTCGCCCGCGTTCCTGCAACTCCGGGCTGGCCCGGACGATCGCGCGCCGTTGCGCGGCGAGGGGGGCCGGGGCCTGGTCGGCCACCGCGCCGGCGACGTCCACGAGAGCGGCCAGGAGGGCCCCGAAGGGGGAGAGGCTGTCGTCGGCGTGCCGGACGGAGCGGGCGAGGGCGGCCGGAAGGTGTTCGGATTCAGCGAACAGCACGTCCCGCTTGTCGGTGAAGTAGCGGGAGAACGAGCGTCGGGTCAGCCCGGCCCGCTCGGTGATCTCCGCGACGGTCACGTTCTCGTACCCGCGCTCAAGGAACAGCTCCAGCGCCGCCTCGCGGAGCCGGTCTTCGGCGTGTGGGTCCCATCGCGGCATGCTCGCCACCCTAACAGTGATGACTCAGTGGGTCGTCATCGGTGCTACGGTGGTGATGACTCACTGAGTCATCACTGTTGAGGCAGTTGGGGCAGAGGAGTAGGCGTCATGGCTCTTTCAGGTCGGCACATCGTCATCATCGGCGGCAGTTCAGGGATGGGGCTGGCCACGGCCCGCGCCGCAGCGGCGGCCGGGGCGGCCGTCACGATCGCGTCGAGCGACCAGGGGCGCCTGACGGGCGCGCTCGCGCAGCTGCCGGACGCGTGCGACGGGGCGGTCGTCGACACCCGCGACGAGGCCGGCGTCGCCGCCCTGTTCGACCGCGTCGGCGAACTCGACCACGTGGTCTACACAGCGGGTGACACGGTGCGTCCGCAGCCGCTGGCAGACCTGCCGCTCGACGCCGCCCGGGAGCTGTTCGAGGTCCGCTTCTGGGGAGCCGTCGCCACGGTCAAGCACGCGGCACGGCGTATCCGGCCGGGAGGCTCGATCGTGCTGACGTCCGGGACGGTCGCCGTTCGCCCCACACCCGGTACCGCGCTCGCGGCCGGCGCGGCCGCCGCCACCGAGGGCCTGACGCGAGGGCTGGCCGCCGAGCTGGCCCCCGTGCGCGTCAACGCGGTCCGGCCGGGAGCCATCCGCACCCCGCTGTGGGACCCGGTGCCGGAGCCGCAGCGTGCCACGCTGTTCGCGACCCTCGCCGATCGGACGCTCACCCACTCGATCGGCGAAGCGGACCAGATCGCCGCGGCGCACCTGTACCTGATGGAGAACCGCTTCGTCACCGGAACCGTGCTCACCGTCGACGGAGGCGCCATCCTCGCCGGGGTCTAGTGCCGCAGGTCATCGGCGGCGGTGTGGCGGGGGCCTCTGCGGATGCCGTCAGGCGGCAACTCTGGTGGTGGGCGTGCTTCCCGACGCGGTGGGCGCGGCAGTCGGCCCGTTCGCTGTGCTGGCTCAAGCAGACCCTCGGCCGGACCCGGCCCCGCCTGCGCGACTCGGCCGCCGCCGACCGCTGGACCTGGCTGATCATCGCCGCCCACATCCAGCTCCGCCGCGCCCGATCGCTCGCCACCGACCTCCGGCGGCCGTGGGAGAAGCCGGAGCCCCCGGACAGGCTCACCCCGGCGCGCGTCCTCGCGCGGGTTCCGGAACCTCCGACCGGTGGGGAGGGCGGCTCAGCCGTCCCGTAGGGGGTGGCTGCGGTTCAGTAGGGGACGGGGTTCGGTTCAGTCGCCCTGTGTCCGGGTCGGAGGGCGTACGGAGCCCCGCACCACCACATGGGTGCCGAGCACCAGATGCTCCCCGTCCCGCCCCTTGCGCCGCCCGCCACCGCTGTGGCCCTCCCGGCGATCGGCGACGGCGCGCAACGCCACGCGCCCCATCTCCTCGTAGGGCACGTGGACGGTGGTGAGTTGGGGCGTGAGCTGGGAGGCGAGGGGGATGTCGTCGTAGCCGACGATCGAGACGTCCTCGGGGACGCGTAGCCCTCCGGCCCGCAGCGCCTGCATGGCACCGGCGGCCACGACATCCGTCCCGGCGAGCACGGCGGTGAACGACAGTCCGCTCTCCAAGGCCTCCCGCACCGCCTCGTACCCGTGCTCGTAGTCGTACGCCCCATGTCGCACCAGGCCGGTGTCGAAGGGCACGCCGTACGCCTCGAAGGCCCGCCGCGCCCCGGCCAACCGCCCCTGCGCGGTGGTCAGTTCGGCATGCCCGGGCAGCACGAGGACCCGTCGGTGCCCGGCGGACAGCAAGTGGCTGGCCATGGCGTAGGCGCCGCCCTCGTTGTCGTAGTCGACCGTCGTGGCGGGCACGGCGCCTTCGAGCGGGGGCCGCCCGACCAGCACGAGATGCGACCCGGCGGCATCCAGCGACCGCGCGAACCGCCCCATCCGCACCTGGTACTCGTCGTAGTCGTAGGCGCCCCCGAGCAGCACCACGGCGGCCACGCCCTGCTGCCGCATGAGGGTGACCAACGCCAACTCCCGCTCGGGATCGTCCCCGGTGGTCCCCACCAGCGAGAGCCACCCCCGCAGGGTCGCGGCGCCCTCAACTCCCTTGGCCACGTGGGCGAAAGCGGCGCCGGTGATGTTGTTGATGAGGATGGCGACGGTGGGTGTGCCGCCCCCGGCGAGCGACCGGGCGTGCGCGTTGGTGACGTAGTCGAGGTCCTGGACGACCTTCATGACGCGTCGGCGCAGCTCCTCCGAGACCGGGTAGTTGCCGCTGAGCACCCGCGACACGCTGGCCACGGAGACCCCGGCCAACTCCGCGACGTCCCGGATGGTGGCCCGCCCGCCGTCGGCCCTGCGCTGACTCACCGCGGCTCCTTCACAGCCAGTACCCCACCCGACGCGGGCACGGAAACCGTATCCCAACCCACCTCACACCCCACTCCCCGTCCCACCACGTCACCCACCCCCTGAACCCCGACCCGTAGTCCCCTTAGTTACCTGTAGCCCCCTGGTTCCCCCGTAGCCCCATAGCCCCGTAGTCCCCTAGGCCACCCGCCCGAGATCCCCCACCCGCACCTCATGGCCCAACGGCTCCCCGGCGGCGACCCGTTCCGCCTCCTCGACCACGATCTGCCCGAGCCGCTCCAGTTCGTTGCCGAGCGACCCGGCGATATGGGGGGTGAGGAACACGTTGGGCAGGTCGTAGAGCGCCGATCCCGGCGGCAACGGCTCCGGTTCGGTCACGTCGAGCACCGCGTGCAGCCGCCCGGAGACCAACTCCTCGGTCAGCGCCACGGGGTCGATCAGCGCGCCCCGGGAGGTGTTGATGAGGAGGCCGCCGTCGCGGATGAGGGCCAGGCGTCCGGCGTCGAGCATGCGGTAGGTCTCGGGGATATCGGGGGCGTGCAGGGTGACGATGTCGCTGCGTCCGAGCAGGTCGTCGAGGGTGACGGGCTCGGCGCCGAGGGAGAGGGCCTCTGAGGGTTCCACGTAGGGGTCGTGCAGCAGCACGGTGAGGTCGAAGGGGCGCAGCAGTTCCAGGAGCCGGCGTCCGACGCGGGAGGCGCCGATGACACCGACGCGACGGCCGACGTTGCCGGTGGTCGCGGTCTCGGCGGGGGTCGGGTGGACGCGGGCGGCGCGGAACCGCTCGCGGTGGGCGAAGGCGTCCTTCCCGGCCAGCAGGATCATCGCGAGCGTGTACTCGGCGACGGGCACGGCGTTGCCGGTGACGGCGCTGGAGACGCTGATCCCACGGTCCCACAGCTCCTCGCCGACGAGGGAGCGGACCGAGCCGGCGGCGTGCAGGACGGTGCGTACCCGGGGTGCGGCGGCGAGGGCGGGGGAGTCGAGCCGGGGGCAGCCCCAGCCGGTGACCAGGATCTCGGCGTGGGCGAGGGCCTCGGCGGCCGCCGGGTCGGTGAAGTCCCGTACGACGAGGGCGGGGTCGATGGCGGTGATCCGGCTGAGCCGCGTCATGAGGTGCGGCGGGAAGAGCAGGGGGAGGTGCACCGGGTCCATCGCGAACACGGCCCGCGGCAACCGGGGACTGGGCATGGCTCTCCTGACCATCGAGGACACGGAAAACGTTTCAGAAAGCGCCTTCTACGGTAGGTCTGCGGCTTCACACGGGTCAATCACCGGGACGTGGCAACCGGTTGCGCCCCTGCCTCCGCACGCCCCCACCCCCTTCAGACCTCCACCCCGTGGCCCCCACTCCATGGCCCTCACACCCGTGGCCTCCCGCTCCCTGGCCCCCTCGTGCCCCGAGTCGCCCTGACTGTCTGTTGCCGTCCCGCCCGCCGCCCTGCCGCCCCAGTCCCGCCCGCCGCCGCAGCCGCCTCTCCCCGCCTCCGTCAGGTACTCCGATCGGCCCTCCCACCACCTCCTCCGCCGGAATACCCGGCCACTCTGTGGTGCTCTGATGTTCAGAGCGCAGTGGCGTGTCGAGGGAGGCTGGTGGACGGATGACAACGGACCAGACGCACCCCAGGCCGACAGAGTCCGGGCCGACGACGCCCAGGCCGACGAGCCCCGGCCCGACCGACCCCGTAGTACCCACGCCCTACGGGTCCGTACGCGGCCGGTACGAGAACGGCGTCGCCGTCTTCCGGGGCATCCCCTACGGCGCACCCCCCTTCGGCCCCCGCCGGTTCCGCCCTCCGGAGCCGCCCGAACCCTGGGACGGCGTCCGGGACGCGGGCGCGTTCGGGCCGACGCCGCCGAAACCGCCGTACTCGGACGCGTTCGCCAGGCTCCTCGCCGACCCGGTCGTGCCGGGCGACGACTGTCTGAACCTCAACGTCTGGACCCCCGAACCGGGCCCCGCCGCCCGCCTCCCCGTCCTGGTCTGGCTGCACGGCGGCGCCCTGACCAGGGGCTCCGCCGCAGTGCCGGTGTACGACGGACGCACCTTCGCCCGCGACGGCGTCGTCTTCGTCTCCGTGAACTACCGCCTCGGCGTCGAGGGCTACGGTCTGTTTCCGGACACCCCCGCCAACCCGGGCCTGCGCGATCAACTCGCCGCCCTGCGGTGGGTGCGGGAGTCGATCGGGGCGTTCGGCGGGGACCCGGACCGCATCACCCTGTGCGGACAGTCGGCCGGTGCCATCAGCATCGGCGCCCTGCTGGCCGCCCCGCAGGCACAGGGTCTGGTGCGGCGGGCGGTGTTGCAGAGCGGGCCGCCCGAGGCGTTCGACCGGGACAAGGTGCGCCGCATGGTGCGCCGGATGGCCGCGCGGCTGAAGATCCCGGCGACGGCGGCGGCCTTCGCGGACGTCGATCGCCAACTGCTCCTGCGCACCCAGGCCGAGGTCGGCCGGCTCAGCAGCCCCGTGCTCGGCGGCCCCTCCTTCGGCCTGGTCGTCGACGGCGACCTCGTCCCGCGCGATCCGCTGACGGCCCTGGTCGAGGGCGGGGTGGCCCGGGGTGTGCAGCTGATGCTGGGCTGGACGAAGGACGAGTACCGGCTGTGGCTGGTTCCGGGCGGTCTGCTGGACCGGGTGGACCGGCTCGGCACGATCGCGCTGGCCGGTGCGATGGCCCGTTGCCACTGCGGCCACGACGTCCCCCGTGGTTACCGCGCCCTGCACCCGGGGGCCGGCACCGCCGAGATCGTCGGCCAGCTCGTCACCGATCACCTCCTGCGCATCCCCCTGCACCGCCTCGCCGACTCCCGCCCCGACACGTCGTACGTGTACGAGTTCGGCTGGCCGTCTCAGATCCCCGGCCTCGGGGCGTGCCACGCGCTGGAGCTGGGGTTCGTCTTCGACACCGGGGACGTCCCGGAGTCGCGGAGGCTGGCGGGGGAGGGGGCGCCGCAGGAACTGGCGGACGAGATGCACGCCGCGTGGGTGCGGTTCGCGGTCGACGGGGACCCGGGCTGGCGGAGTTGGGACGCCTCGCACCCGGTGCGGATGTTCGGGACGGACGGTCCCTCGATCGTGCACGGTCCGCGCGACGCCGAACTGGCCCTGTGGGCGGCCGACGCCGAACCCGCGCACCCCGCGCCCGTCACCGGCCCGGCGGCCGCCCGCAGCACGGAGATCCGCTCCGTCGTCCGCCGCCTACGCCTCCCCGGCTCGGTCCGCCGCCACGACTACCCGTAGTACCCGTAGGGGGCGGGCTGCTCGGGGGCCGGTTCGGGGCGGGGCCCGTGGTCGGGTATTACGGGGGGCACCCGGAGTACCCGTACGGGCGGGCGGGGTACCTGCGCGGGCTGGGGCGTCTGGAAAACCCCGTAGTACCCGTACGGGGCGCGGGCCCGTGGTCCCGTACGGGCGGAGTACCCGGAGTACCCGGAGTACCCGTACGGGTGGGCGGGGTACCTGCGCGGGCCGGGGCGTCCGGAACACCCCTTAGTACCCGTAGTGCGGCGGAATCCGCTTCGTATCGGGTGCGGCGGCGGGAGTCCGGAACGCCCCGTACGACCCGTAGTACCCGTACGGGTGGGGCGGAGCACCCGTAGGGGCCGAGGCGCCCGGAACACCCGGTAGTACCCGGAGTACCCCTACGGGTCGTCCCGAGTACCCGGAGTACTCGTAGGCCCCCTACGGGTCCGGCCCGGGTCCCCCTACGGGCCGTGCCCGCAGCGCCCTCGTACTACCCGTCCCCCTGAAGAGCTAGCCGTTCGCGGCCGGGGCCACCGAGTTCCGTACCACCACGTGGGTGCCGAGCAGGAGGTGTTCGTCGGGGGTCTCCGGGGTGCGGGCCAGGACGGTGCGGACGGCGAGGCGGCCCAGTTCGACGTAGGGGACATGGACCGTGGTGAGGGCGGGGTGCAGATCGCGGGCGAACGGGATGTCGTCGTAGCCCGCGAGGGAGACGTCCCCCGGCACATCGAGGCCCGCCTCGTGCAGGGCGGTCAGCGCACCGGCGGCGACCATGTCGGTGGCGGCGACGACCGCCGTGAACTCCAGTTTCCGCGCCAGCGCCTCGCGCATCAGACGGTGACCGGAGTCGCGGGTGAAGTCGCCGTGCAGGACCAGTTCGGGGTCGGGTTCGAGGCCACGGGCGCGGTGGGCGGCGAGGTAACCGCGTTCACGGCCCTGCGCGGTGGTGTGGTCGGGCTTGCCGCCGAGGAAGAGGACGCGGTGATGGCCCTGGGACAGGACGTGCGCGACGAGGGCGTAGGCGCCGCCCTCGTTGTCGTACTCGATGACGGTCACGGGGGCGCCGGGGCCGAGCGGCGGGCGTCCGCACAGCACCAGGCGGGAGCCGGCCGAGGCGAGCGAGTCGGCCATGCGGCGGGTGCGTTCGCGGTACTCCGGGGTGTCGGCGGCGCCGCCGACCAGGATCACGGCGGCGGCCCGCTGGGCGCGCATCATCTCGACGAACTCCAGCTCGTGCCGGAAATCGCCCTCCGTGCTGCACACCAGGCACAGATGGCCGAGCCGGGTGGCCTCGCTCTCCACGCCGTGCGCCATGTGCGCGAACGACGGTCCGGTGATGTCCTCCAGCACGAACGCCAGCGTCGGTGTCCCGACCCCGGCGACCGCCTTGGCCCGCGCGTCAGCGACGTAGTCCATCTCGCGCACGGCCCGCATCACCCGGGCCCGGGTCGCCGAGCTGACCGGATAGACCCCGCCGAGCACCCGCGACACGGTCGACGCGGACACCCCGGCCCGCGCGGCCACGTCCCGAATGGTGCCCCGCCCGGTGTCGCTGCTCTTCCTGGTCACGCCCGCCCCTTCAGCCACGCTTCCCGGCAACATGATGGCAACCGGTTCCCATGCGGAGGCTAGCAGCGGGGTGGGACGCCGGCGACCCGTTCTCCCGGACGCGCGACACGGCCCCGGCGAGGGCGAGGTCCCTACGAGCAACCCCGGTGCTGCCCTGCTGCGGCTCAGTGGACGTCCCCGACGGGGTTCCCCTAGGGGCAGCGCGGCCCGGCCTCACCCTAGGGGTGCGCTGTACCGTCGTTGGAGATGCTGTGGGAGCGCAGGCAGGGGAGCGACCGAACGGGCAGTCCGAAGTGGCCCTCGGTCTGCCCTTATTGCCCTTTCCTCGTCGCCAACTTCTGCGGCACAGTCACGTTTTGAGACGATGATGGCAGGGCGGTTCTCCCTCGGAGGGGTTCTCCATGCGGCGCAGCACAGAGTCCCGACGGAACACCGAGGGTGAACAGAGCAGGCCACGCGGTGCAGTTCGCGCCACCGGACCTCTTCCGGCGGGCTCGCCGGGGGCGCTGCAAGGTGCGATCGGGAACGCGGCCGTCTCCCGGATGATCGCGCGCGAGCGGAATCAGGGCGACGCCGTGCCGCCCCCCAGGGGCGATGCCGTACGGGAGGCCGCACGCACGGCCGGACGGGGCGGCAAGCGGCTGCCGACCGGGATGCGCACCTCCATGGAGAGCGCGTTCGGCACCGGTCTCGGCCACATCAGGGTGTCGGTCGACGAGCAGGCCGCCGCGAGCATCGACGCCAAGGCGTACACCGTCGGCGACCACATCGTCGTTCAGAACGCGGGCGTCCTGCGCGACGTCGAGACGATGGCCCACGAGATCCACCACACCACCCAGCGCGACGCCCCCGGCGGCCTCAGCGATCCGGACGGGACGTGGGAGCGTGAGGCGGCCGACGTCGGAGCCCGGGTCGCGCGCGGCCAGAGCGTCCACCGCTGCGGCGCGGACGGCGAGCAGCACGGGGACGGCGGGGACGCGGGCGCGATCCAGCGCCGGGTCGGCTTCGAGTTCGAGTCCCAGTGGCAGGTGCGGGATCACAACAACCTCACCGACGAGGACGAGCAGAACCACCAGAGGGAGATCGCGGAACGCGACGCCGTCATCGACGCGAAGATCCTCTGGAAGATGGCCGACCGGAGGCAGGTCAACGATCTCCGGGACGCGGCCGAACAGGACCCGTCCGCAGGGGACTTGGTCGCCAAGTGGCTCACGCCGCTGCCCGGGGGCGATCCCGATCAGTTCCAGCTCACCGCTGAGGGCAGCGCGCGGATCGCGCGGGCCAAGCGGGAGAACCCCGACAGTTACCGGAGGCACGCGGCCGACGCCGTTCCGGCCCTGCTCCACAACAACCGCATCCGGGAGACCCCCCTCCCGGGGCGCGACGTCCCCAAGATGGGCACCCTCGGCAGCGGCACCGACTACCGGCTCACCTCGGACGTCAGCCCCACGGGCGGCTCGGCCCTGGAGTGGGTGACCGATCCGCTCACCACGAAGGACCAACTCCTCCAGGTGATGGGCGAGATCACCGCCCTGTCGACCGCCCTGGACAACCGGAAGGACCAGGGCTCCTTCCTGCTCGACGAGGTCAACCTCGGCAGCTTCACGGCGCTCCCCGGGATGATGATTTTCCCCCTACGGGGCGCGCTCCTGTACGCGCCGCAGATGACCGGCGGGTTCAAGCTGGCCGAGCTGCCCCGGCTGGTGGAGTACCTCGACGTCCCGGCCAAGGCTCCCGGGCTCTTCGGGCGCTCCGCCCACGAACGGCGCCAGGAGGCCAAGCAGGATCTGCACCGGGACTCCGTCGCCCCGATCGAGGGCATCCGCCAGCGGGCCGAGGACCAGGCCAAGGGTCTTCCCCCAGGGGTCGTCGGGGGTGAGTCGACGGACGGACTCGTCGGTCTGATCACCCTGATCGGCAGCTACCTCTCCTACGGGTCCAACCTGGAGGTCAACCCGAACTCGAAGTCGATCGCGGGCGGTCTGATGTCCCGCACCTCCTTCGCCCACAACTTCACGCTGCTGTCCCACCCGATGCGGATGTACTTCCGCGAGGACCCGAACCGGTTCGTCGCGTTCGCCCTCAAGGCGACCGGTCTCCCGGAGAACGGGACCGATCTGCTGTACAACAAGCCCGTCGCGCACGGGGACGCCGGTCACCGCGACACCCGGCAGATCCCGCTGACCCGTGCCGAGTGGCTGAAGGGCATTCCGGTCGGCAAGGACCTGTTGCGCAACTACAAGCACCTGACCGAGGCGGAGAAGTACCAGGTCTCCGACCGCAGGCAGGACTGGGAGCACATCCACGGCTCCCTCGGCGCGCTGGGCTCGGTCGACGACAAGGTGGGCAGGTCAGGCAAGGAGGAGGTCGCTCTGGTCGCGGAGTTGCGCCGGATGAGGGACCGGATACCCACCGCGGACCTCCAGCCCCTCGCCCTCGCCGCCTTCGACCTGGTCCAGCGCCTCAACGAGGGAAAGTCCCTGGACTACAAGAAGAAGTGACGGCGCTCGGCACCCGTACCCCCACCCTGTCCTCATCCCTCCGGG
>NZ_JBIVVA010000002.1:473720-860027 GCF_044757465.1 Streptomyces sp. NPDC091279
GGGGAAACCCCTCCGGGGAAACCCCTCCGGGGAAACCCCTCCGGGGAAACCCCTCCGGGGAAACCCCTCCGGGGAAACCCCTCCGGGGAAACCCCTCCGGGGAAACCCCTACCCCAGTACCCCCGCGATGTCCGTCACCGCCTCCGGGCCGACCCGGCAGCACCCGCCGATGACCTGGGCCCCGGCCTTCTGCCAGCGGGTCACCTGTTCCGGGGTGAAGGTGGGAAGGCCGGTCCAGGCACGGGCCTCGGCGTCCCAGGCCTCGCCGCTGTTGGGGTAGACGACGACCGGCTTGCCGGTGACCCGGACGGCCGCCGCGATGGCACCGTCGACATCCTCGGGCGCACAGCAGTTGACGCCGACGGCGACGATCTCGTCCGCGTCGGCGGCCGGCGCGAACGCCTCGTCGAGCGGCTGCCCGGCACGGGTGCGGTCGCCGTCGACGGTGTACGACAGCCAGGCCGGCACCCCGAGTCCGCGCACGGCCCGCAGCAGCGCCCGTGCCTCGTCGGCGTCCGGCACGGTCTCCAGGGCGAGGACGTCGGGCCCGGCGGCGGCGAGGACCTCCAGACGGGGCCGGTGGAAACGTTCCAGCTCGTCGACGGTGAGCCCGTACCGGCCCCGGTACTCGGAGCCGTCGGCGAGCATCGCCCCGTAGGGGCCGACCGAGGCGGCGACGAACAACGGGCGCTCGGTCGGGGTCCGCCGGGCCGCCTCGCGGGCCAGTGTCACGCTGAGCGTGAGCAGCCGGGCGGCCTCGGCGTGGCTGATTCCGCGCTTCTCGAACCCCTCGAACGTGGCCTGATAGCTCGCGGTGATCGCCACGTCCGCGCCCGCCTCGAAGTAGGCGAGATGCGCGTCGGTGATCGAGTCGGGGTGCTCCAGGAGGAGCCGCGCCGACCACAGCTCGTCGCTCAGATCGTGTCCGGCGGAGGCGAGCTGGTTGGACATGCCGCCGTCGAGGACGAGCGGCTCGGCGGCGAGGGCGGCGGTGAAGGAGACGGGAGGGGCGAAGGAGAGGGGAGGGGTGTCGCTGGTCATTCCACGACGGTAAACCAGCCATCCGGGTGCACCGACCATATTGTGTCCAAAAAATGAACAGTTTGCCCGTCATATGAAACGCCGGGATACGATCGCGCCTTCCCCTGGGGCAAGCCCCCCACCCGTAGTCCCCGTAGCTCCCGTAGTCCCCCCGTAGTCCCCCTAGCACCCGTACTCCCCGCTCCCACGTCCCCATGGAACCGCCGTGACCGCCACCCGCCCCGCCGAGGCACCCGACCCCACCGCCCCCGACCCCGAGACGGCCCCGGAGACGGACCCCGAGGCCCCGCGCCGCCGTACCTTCGGCCTCGCCGCCGCCACCGCCCTGGTGATGGGCAACATCATCGGCGGCGGCATCTTCGCGCTGCCCGCCGCGGTCGCCCCCTACGGGACGCTCAGCCTGCTCGCCTTCGTGGTGCTGTCGGTCGCGGCGGTGCTGCTGGCCCTGCTCTTCGGCAAGCTGGCCCGGCGCAGCCCGGTCACCGGCGGCCTGTACGTGTACCCGAGGGACGCGTTCGGCCCGTTCGCCGGGTTCCTGTCGGCCTGGTCGTACTGGACGATGTGCTGGGTCAGCATCGCGGCCCTCGCGGTCGCGGTGGTCGGCTACGTCGACGTCCTGATCCCGCTGCACGGCAACCACCTCCTCGAAGGCCTCGTCGCGCTCGCCGCGCTGTGGCTGCCGGCCGCCGCGAACTTCGCCGGCACCCGCTGGGTCGGCACCGTGCAGATCATCTCGACGGTCCTGAAGTTCGTGCCGCTGCTGCTGGTCGCGACCGTCGGCCTGTTCTTCGTCGACACCGACAACTTCGGCCCGTTCAACGCCACCGGGGACAGCGTTCCCGGCGCCCTCGCCGCCTCCGCCGCGCTGCTCCTCTACAGCTTCCTCGGCGTCGAGTCGGCGGCGGTCAGCGCGGGCGAGGTGAAGGACCCGCAGCGCACGGTGGGCCGGGCCAGCGTCCTGGGCACGCTCGCCTCGGCGTTGGTCTACATCCTCGGCACGGTCGCCGTCTTCGGCCTGGTCCCGCACGATCAACTGGTCCATTCCGGGGCGCCGTTCGCCGACGCGGTGAACGCCGTCACCGGCGGCTCATGGGGCGGTATCGCCATCGCGCTGGTCGCCGTCGCCTCGATCACCGGCTGCCTCAACGGCTGGATTCTGCTGGCCGCGCAGATGCCGTACGCCGCCGCCCGCGACGGACTCTTCCCGGCGCCGTTCGCGAAGGTCGGCAAGGGCGGGGTGCCCGGGTTCGGGGTGTGGGCGGTGGCCGTGCTCGGCACGCTGCTGATCGCCTTCAACTACACGGCGGGCCCGGACACGACGTTCCGCGTCCTCGTCCTGATCACGACGTTCACCGGCTGTGTCCCCTATCTCCTGTCCGCCGCCGCGCAGTTGTACTGGCTGGCCCAGGGCAGCCGGGAACGGGTCCGCCCGGCCGGTCTGGTCCGCGACCTGATCGTGGCCGCGCTGTCCTTCGGCTTCTCCTTCTGGCTGATCGCGGGCGCCGGTTACGCGGCCGTCTACCAGGGCACCCTGTTCCTCTTCGCGGGCATCCCGGTGTACGTGTGGCTGCGCGGCCGCAGCCACGAACCCGAGCCCGTCACCACGTAACGACCGTGCCCCGCAGGGCAGTTGCCCAGGAGCGGCAACGGCCTTGAGCTGTGGGCCAGTTGCCCAGGAGCGGCAACGGCCCTGTCCCGTACGTCCGTTGCTCAGCCCTGGGCCGCGTGCCGACCGCCCCGGCGGCGCTTGCGGCGCAGGGTGGCGGGCACGGCCAGCCCGGCCAGCAGCGCGGCCCCGGCCAGATAGGGCCACCAACCCACGCTGCTGGACGCCGTGTTGGCGGTGCGCGGGGTCGACTCCGGGGCGGCGGCCGACGCCGGGCCCAAGCGGGTGGCGGGGGCCGCGCTCGCGGTCTTCGCCGGGGTGAGGACGACGTCGTTGCCGTCGCCGCCCCGGTAGCTGATGCGGTACGCCGTGCCGGCGAGCTTCAGCCGGGCCCCCTCCTTGAGGCCCTTGAAGGTCCCGGAGTTCTTCGCGGTGCCGGTGTGGTCGAGGACGGTGATCGTACGGGCGGCGCCGGTCGGGACCGACGAGAGATCGAGGCGCCCGGCCAGCCGGACCCCGCCGGTGACCTTCAACGGCGCCTTCTCCGGCGCCAGTTCGCCGCCCGCGTCCTGCGTGTAGGCACCGGCCACCGTCACTCCGCCCGCGACCACGCCCGCGTTGGTCACCGCCCCCCGCACCGTGCCCTTCCCGGCCAATGTGCTCGTCACCCGCACTCCCAGCGTCCCCGCGTCCAGCGTCGAAGCAGCGGAGGTCAGCCGAATCGCCTTGCTGTGCGCGAGCGTTGCCCCGCCGCGCAGCGCCAACGTGCCCTTCTGGACCGTCGTCGCCCCGGTGTACGTGACCGCGCTCCCGGTCAGTGTCGTCGTCGCCGCGCCCGACTGCACCAACGCGCCCGAGCCGCCGACTCGGGCCAACGTCACCGGCGTTCGCGCGTTGTGCACCACGAGCGTGCCGTCGTTCACCACGCGTCGGCGCTCGGTGCCGGTGAGGAGGGAGCCGTCGCCGGTGGCCGAACCGAGCCGCAGCACCGCGCCCTTCTCGATCGTGGTGGAGCCGTCGTAGTCCTGCCGGGCCGCGAAGGTCACGTCGTTGCCACGGGTGCCGGCGATCACGATGTCACCGGCGCCGGGCGCGGCGAGGGTGTCGTGGTACCGGCCGCCGCCGATGGGGGCGCCGAGGGTGACGGGACCGTTGTAGTCGAAGGTCAGTTTTGAGCGCCGGCCGCTCGCCTCATGGAGGTTGATGTAGACGGTGTCCTTGGTGCCCGGCATGAAGATGCGGTGGGTGGTGCCGTCGCCCCAATGGACGTCGGCCCCCTCGATGTTGGTGCCCCGCTTGTTCAACTGGTGGGCGATCGGGCGCCAGTTGAGGCCCGGGTCGCTGAGTGACGGGGCGGTGTCGCCGCCTCGGTCGGAGTAGCTGTACTGGCCGGTGAGGACGACCTTGCTGCCGGGCCGCGTATGGACGTTGACGTCACTGCCGTAGGCGCGTTGGTAGAAGTCCTGGCGCAGGGTGATGGTCTGGTGGAGCGGGGTGTCGATGATCCAGGAACCCTGGTTGAGGACGGCGCGGGCGTTCGGGAGCGCGACCGGGTACTCGGGGCGGCCGACGGCCATGCCGGTGCCGTTGTCGATGACGCCGGAGAACGGATGGGTGCCGGCCAGGTCGAGGGTGCCCCACATGCCGCGCGGCTGCGTGACCAGGCCGGAGCCGCTGATCGTGCCGATGTTGAAGGTGCGGGTCAACGACAGCCGCAGCGTGCCGTCGACGCGGACGTTGAGCTGGTTGAGCTGGTACCCCGGGGTGTTGTAGGGGAAGTGCCCGATCAGACCGGTGCCGCCGCCCGTCCCGTACTGGAGGGTCGCTCCGCGGGCGACGGTGATAGCGGGCGCGTCGGGCCGGGTGACCGTGGTGTAGGGGTGGTTGCCGCCCTGGGTGCGCACGACCTGGTGCTGCCGGTCCTTGGGGAGCGTGAAGTCGCTGTCCTTGGTGAGGATCAGGGTGCCCGTCCCGCGCACGGTGAGGGTGCCCTCGCCCCGGAAGACGCCGTCGAACGTCGTCGTCCCGGACGGCACGGTGACGACCGTGTCGCCGGTGAGGGTCACGTCCCGCCCGGCGAGCACATCGGCGGTGACGTCCCGGGCGTCGGCGGCGGTGGCGGGAGAAGCGGACGTCAGCAGGGCGGCGACGGCCGCGAAGGCTCCGGCGGCGGCTGCGGTCCGGTGGGTGAGAGGGCGCACGGGAGGGAGACGGCCCGGGGCAACGCGGGATAACAGAAACTCGGGGTCGGGCCGTAGGGGTAGGGGTAGGGGTAGGGGCGCGGGTCGGGGGTGTGCGGGTACTGCGGGTCCCGGTCGGGGGCGTACGGGTATCCCGGGTACCCGTAGGGGACGTCCGGGTGACCAGGGGTGCCGATCCGCATCCCGAAAGCGCTCTCCGTTCGTCGTGTCAGATCCGTTGACCTCCTGGGTGCGCCCCCATACCTTTTCGGCGTTCGTCATGACAGATGCCATTCGGCATGTCGAACAAGAGCCGTTTTCTGCCCTCCCGCATGCCCCACTCCCCAGCCTCACTCCCCAGCCTCACTCCCCACCCCTGAGAGGCAGCGCATGAGCCGCGATCACGACCTGCCCCAGTCCTCCGAACCCGCCGGCCGCAGATCGGTGCTGAAGGGAGCCGCCCTGGCCGTCGGCGCCCTGGCCGTGGGCCCGGCCACCGCAGCCACCGCCACCGCCGAGACCGCCGTCGGTGCCTCCGTCGCCCCGCGCCCGGCAGCCGCCCCCTTCGTGAACCCCCTCGTCCGGCAGCGTGCCGATCCCTTCATCCACCGGCACACCGACGGCAGTTACTACTTCACGGCGACCGTGCCGGAGTACGACCGGATCATCCTGCGCCGGTCCCGGACCCTGGGCGGCCTCGCCACGGCGGCCGAGTCGGTGATCTGGACCAGGCACGCCACCGGCGTGATGGGCGCGCACATCTGGGCGCCGGAGCTGCACCGGATCGACGGCAGGTGGTACATCTACTTCGCCTCCGCGCCCGCCGAGAGCGTCTGGGACATCCGCATCTGGGTCCTGGAGAACGCCAACCCCGATCCGTTCAGGGGGACTTGGGTGGAGCGCGGGCAGGTCAGGACGGCGTGGGAGACCTTCGCCCTCGACGCCACCACCTTCTCCCACCGGGGCAGCCGCTACCTGGCCTGGGCCCAGCACGAACCCGGCATGGACAACAACACCGCCCTGTGGCTGTCCAGGATGGCGAACCCCTGGACTCTGACGGGTCCTCAGATCAGACTCTCCACACCGGAGTTCGACTGGGAGCGGATCGGGTTCAAGGTCAACGAGGGGCCCGCGGTGATCGCCCGCGACGGGCGGCTGTTCCTGTCCTACTCGGCCAGCGCCACCGACCACCACTACTGCATGGGCCTGCTCACCGTCGACGCGCACGCCGACCTGATGAACCCGGCGAACTGGTCCAAGTCGCCGACCCCCGTCTTCACCAGCAACGACACCACCCGCCAGTACGGCCCGGGCCACAACTGCTTCACGCTCGCCGAGGACGGCCGCGCCGACGTCCTCGTCTACCACGCCCGGCAGTACCAGGAGATCACCGGCGACCCCTTGAACGACCCCAACCGCCACACCCGCGTCCAGCGCCTCGGCTGGCACCCGGACGGCACCCCCGACTTCGGTTTCCCCGTCGCCGACACGACCGCCATCACCTCCGCATCCGGCTCCAACTCCCTTGAGGAGAGCGCGTGATGACCAGACGTCTGCACGCCGTCCTGCTCGCCCTGGTCTGCGCCCTCGCCGGTGCCCTGCTGACCGCGGGACCCGCGCACGCCGCCGCCCAGACGATCCCCAACGGCGTCCAGTTCACGGACACGTCGGGCAACCTCCTGCACGCGCACGGCGGCGGCGTCATCAAGGTCGGCTCCTCCTTCTACTGGTTCGGCGAGGACCGCAACGCCGACAACACCTTCCGGTACGTCGACGCCTACCGCTCCACCGACCTCAAGAACTGGGAGTTCAGAAGCCACGTCCTGACCCAGTCGAGCGCCGCCGAACTGGGCACCGCCTACATCGAGCGGCCCAAGGTCATGTACAACGCGTCCACCGGAAAGTTCGTCATGTGGATGCACAAGGAGAACGGCACGGACTACGGCGAGGCGCGCGCGGCCGTCGCCATCTCCTCGACGGTGGACGGCAGTTACACCTACCAGGGCAGCTTCCGGCCGCTCGGCGACACCATGTCCCGGGACATCACGACGTTCGTCGACACCGACGGCACCGGCTACATGGTGTCGGCCGCCAACGAGAACTACGACCTGCACATCTACCGGCTCACCGCCGACTACACCGGCATCGCGAGCCTGGTCGCCAACCCGTGGCCGGGCGGTCACCGCGAGGCTCCGGCGCTGTTCAAGCGGGGCAGCGTCTACTTCATGCTGACCTCGGGCGCCACCGGCTGGAGCGCCAACCAGCAGCAGTACGCCACCGCTTCGTCACCGGCCGGGCCGTGGACGGCGATGACCAACGTCGGCGACTCCACGGCCTTCAACTCCCAGACCGCGTACGTCCTTCCGGTCCAGGGGACGTCGGGCACCTCGTACCTGTACCTGGGCGACCGCTGGGGCAACTCCTTCGGCGGCACCGTCAACGACTCCCGTTACGTATGGCTGCCGTTGACCTTCCCGTCGGCCACCTCGCTGTCGATGTCCTGGGCGCCGGAGATCACCATCGACACCGCCGCCGGGACCGTCAGCGGGACCGGCGCCACCTACAACACCCTGGTGTCACGCTCCAGTTCCAAGTGCGCGGACGTGCCGAACCAGTCCCTGTGGCAGGCCGCCGCGATCAGCCAGTACACCTGCAACGGCGGCGCCAACCAGAAGTGGTGGTTCAAGGACCTGGGCACCGGCTACTACCAACTGGTGGGCCGGGGAAGCTCGTTGTGCCTCCAGGAGAACGCGGCGAACATCACCCAGGAGGACTGCACCGGCGCCACGGGGCAGCAGTGGAGCGTGACCACGTCCGGCGGTTACGTCCTCGTCAAGGCCCGCACCACCGGCGAGTGCCTGGACGTGTCCGGCGCGTCCACCGCCGACTCCGCCGCGCTCATCACCTACACCTGCAACGGAGCGACCAACCAGCAGTGGACACGCGGGACCTGACGTCAGGTCAGCAGATCGATCGCGTCGATCGACGTCCCCGCGCTGAGGAACGACGTCGTCCCCGAACCGCTCGCCACATAGATCTTCAACGTGTTGTAGGCGCTGGGGTCCGTCAGCCAGGCGGACGCCGGCACGTTGTAGGTGAACGTGTAGTTGTTGCCCCGGTAGGAGCCCACGGTCAGCGACCGGGTGCTCGGCTGGGAGGGCGGCGAGGGGACGGCCGAGGTCCAGCTGTCGTTGACGGTGATCTGCGGCCGGCCGTTCGCGTAGGCCGTCGTCACGCCGATCCGCAGGGCGTGCGCGGCGGCGGCCTGGGCCGCGGTCAGCCTGAAGTAGACGATGATCCCGCTGTTGACGTCCTTCCACAGATAGCAGGGGAACGCCGAGGTCTCGGTGCCGCTGCCGATCACCACGTTCCCGGTCCAGGACGCCGCTCTGGTGTCGGAGGGGTGCGCGTACGTCATCAGGTCGGCGTTCTTGAAGCCGTTCGGCGTGCCGTCCCAGGTGCCGATCCGCCAGATCGCGCCCGCGTTGCCCGGGTCGTTGGTCGACGGGATGGCGATGCTGTTGAGCGTGGTCGTGCCACCGGCCGTCACGCTCACCGACGTGGTGTAGACGGCGAGTTCACCCTTGAAGACGGTGAGGGTGTACGTGCCCGGCAGCACCCCGGTGATCGAGAAGTAGCCGTCCGAGGCGCGCGCCGAACCCCAGTACTGGGCAGCCGAGTTGGCGAGCCCGACGGTGTACGCGAACGCCGTGTTCCGGCCGGTGATGCCGACGCCCGCGACCCGGCCGCGCCCGCTCGCGGACACGTAGCCGGACATGCCGAACGAATCCGCCCAGGACGTCGTGAGGTTGGCGGGGAACAGCGCGGACGAGGGCGCGCCGCCGTCGGTGAAGGCGATGACGTACGGGCCCTGGAGGCCGAAGCGCTGGGCCTCCGTCTGGTTCTCGCCGTAGTAGAGGATCTCGTAGAGGCCGCCGCCGTCGGCGCTCTGGTGGCGCAGCAGCGAGCGGTAGAACGGGCCGCCGGACGCCTTCTCGTGGTTGGAACGCACCACGTACAGGCCGACGCTGCCGGTGGTCCAGCCGACGTAGTCGTAGTCGATGACGCGCAGTTTGGAGAAGTGCTTGGAGCGGGTCTGGCCGTCGGACTTCTTGAAGACGTCGGACGCCTCGACGGTGGTCGGCGCGTAAGTATAGGAATCCGGCAGGTCGTTGAGGAACATGCCCGGCTTGACCCGCAGGATGTAACGGGTGGCGCTGACGGAGGTGTCGGCCTTGTTGGTCCACAGATAGACGTTGTTCTCACCGCTGCGGGCCGCGTAATAGTGCTTGAGCGTGCCGTAGGTGACCGAGATGAGGATGCTCGTGCCGGACTGGCTGATGGTCACCGTCGAGGTACCGAGGCCGGACTCGATGTGCGAGTTCATGCCGCCGTAGCCCTGGTACTCGGTGCCCTTGTAGACCAGGGAGGTCAGGTCGCCGTTGGTCTTGCTGACCTTGAAGACGAGGCTGGCGCCGGTGTCGACGACGTAGTTCTTGCCGTCGTCGCTCCAGCCGAAAGCGGCGGCGGACGCCGACGACGCGAGGGGACCGGCGAGCGCCGCGCCACCGGCGAGTGCCGCGCCGGCGACGACGAAGGTGCGGCGTCCTACCGCGTTCTGAGCGGATTCGGACATGGGGGTGCCTCCTTCGGGAGGTTCAGGGGTTCGGGTGCTGTGAGAGTGACAGTTGAATCGATTTCGCGAAAGGGCTTTCGCGCTCTGGAGGTTGGCAGTTTTATGAAATCGGTCCAGGGGGTAGAAAGCGCTTGTCCCCGGGGGTACGGTCCCTCCGCCAGGCCTTGCCGACCCGTTCGAGGAGCCGAAATGAGACGTCTCCAGCTCGCCGTTCTCGCGGCGCTGACCCTGGGCGCCGGGCTGACGGCCACCCCGGCCCAGGCCCACCCGGGACAACGGGACCTCGGCATCGAGAACTGCGCGGCCGACGCCTGCCACTTCGACGTCCCACCCGGTACCTACGACGTACGGGTACTGCTCGGGGGCGGCGCCGCGTCCCGTACCGCTGTCAGCGGCGAGACCCGGCGCTCCCTGCTCCCGGAGACGGCGGCCCCGGCCGGGGAACGGGTCGCCCGCAGTTTCACCGTGAACGTCCGCACCCCCGAGGGCGAGCCGACCGGACCCGACGGCACGCCCGGCCTCGACCTGGTCCTCGGCGGCTCCGCGCCCGCCCTCGCCGACATCCGTGTCACCCCGGCCCGGCAGGCCCGGCAGATCCTCCTCGTCGGTGACTCCACGGTCTGCGACCAGCCCGGCGCCCCCTACTCCGGCTGGGGCCAACAGCTGCCCCAGTACCTGGACAAGGGCGTCTCCGTCGCCAACTACGCGGACTCCGGCGAGAGTACGGTCAGCTATCTGGGGAACCCTCAACTGTGGGGAACCGTAAGGCCGTTGATCCGCCCCGGTGACCTGGTCCTGATCCAGCTCGCCCACAACGACAAGACCACCGACGAGGCGACCTACCGGGCGAACCTCCAGACCCTGGTCGAGGGCGTCCGCCACCAGGGCGGCGAACCGGTGCTGGTGACACCGATCGTGCGTCGCTGGTTCAACGCCGACGGCACCCTGAACAACGACATCGCACTTCTGGTCAACGGCCTGGGCGTGAACCATCCTGTCGTGATCCGGTCCGTGGCCGCCGAGTTGGGCGTACCGTTGGTCGACCTCACCGCGAAGACCAAGGCGCTGGTGGAGTCCCTGGGCGTGGAGGGCTCCAAGGCGGTCTATCTGTACAACGAGAACAAGGACAACACCCACACCTCCGTGCACGGCGCGACCGTGTACGCGGGCCTGGTCCGGGACGAACTCGTCGCCCTGCACCTGGTGCCCGCCAGGCTGGTGCGGGAGTGAAGGAACCCTGGGGCGTCCCGACCGGAACCGGGGCGCCCCAGGCCTCAACCGCCCGGTGCTGGTGCTGGTGCTGGTGCTGGTGCTGGTGCTGGTGCCGGTGCCGGTGCCGGTGCCGAGGGTGAGGGTGGGGGTGCGGTGCTGCTGGGCGTGCCCCATGGTGAGGGTGAACGGTGGTGCAGCACAGGTGAGTTGAATGGCGCGGTGCCTGAACCAGCCGTTCGGGCTGGTGAAGTGACCGCCTCCGACAGTGAACCGCCCGACCTGGAAAGCGAATTGATGCGTCTCCCCGTCGACGACCGAGTCCGCAGCCCGCGCACCGGCTACACCCGAGCCCACTGGGAGGGTGCCGCCGACGCCCTGCTCGCGGCCGTCGAGCCGTACGCGGCCGAGGGCGGCGCCCTCTACCACCTGCCCGGTGAGCACACCAGCTGGTCCGGGCGCCTCTCCGACGGCTTGGAAGGGTACGCCCGAACGCTGCTGCTGGCCGCGTTCCGCCGTGACGAGAACGCCCTCCAGCGGTACGCCGAGGGCCTCGCCGCAGGCGTCGGCGGAGTCTGGCCCCGCATCGAGGACCGGAGCCAGCCCCTGGTCGAGGCCGCGTCGATCGCCCTCGCCCTGCGCCTGACGCGCCCGCTCCTGTGGGACCGGCTCGACGACCCCGTCCGACAGCGCGCCGCCGACTGGCTCTGCGATGCCCTGACCGCCCAACCCTGGCCCTGCAACTGGGAGTTGTTCCCCGTCACGGTCGGCGGCTTCCTCCAGGAGATCGGCCACGAGCCGGAGGCCGCCGCCCGGGCCGTCGACCGCGGCCTGGCACGCATCGAGGACTGGTACGTCGGTGACGGCTGGTACACCGACGGCGACGGCCGCAAGTTCGACTACTACAACGGCTGGGCGATGCACCTCTACCCGGTGCTGCACGCCTGGCTCGCCGACGACAGCCGCCTCCTGGACCTCTACGGCGGCCGCCTCACCCGCCATCTCACCGACTACGCACGGCTGTTCGGCGGTGACGGCGCCCCGATGCGTCAAGGCCGGTCCCTCACCTACCGGTTCGCGACGACGGCCCCGCTCTGGCTGGGCGCCCTGACCGGCCACACCCCGCTCGCGCCGGGCGAGACACGGCGGTTGGCGTCCGGCGCCCTGAAGTACTTCCTCGACCACGACGCCCTCGACGAGCGCGGCCTGCTCACCCTCGGCTGGCACGGCCCCGACGACGCACTCCTGCAAGGCTATTCGGGCCCGGCGTCGCCGTACTGGGCCAGCAAGGGCTTCCTCGGCCTGCTGCTGCCCCCGGACCACCCGGCGTGGACGGCCACCGAGCAACCGGCCCCGGCGGAACGCGCGGACGCGCTCACCCCGGTCGCGGCCCCCAACTGGCTGGTGCAGTCCACCCGTTCGGACGGCGTCGTCCGCCTGCACAACCACGGCAGCGAGGACGTCCGCTACGACCCCTACTACACCCGCCTCGCCTACTCGACCCGCACCGGACCCGTCCAGGGCCAGGACGCCGACAACAGCGTGATCGTCGACGGCGACCCCTCCCGCACCGGCATCGAACCGCTCGGCGCCGGCGACGGCTGGGCGGCCTCCCGGCACACCGCGGCCGGGGGAGTGCGGGTGACCAACGTGGTCCTGGCGCACGGCGCCGTCGAGGTGCGGGCCCACCTGGTGTCGGGCGCGGCACCCGGCACGCCGGTACGCATCACGGGATGGGCGGCCGGGGCGGACGTTCACGCGGAGATCCACCCGGCCGCCGGACTCGCCGCCCGACTCGCCGGCCAACTCACCGGCGAGGGAAGCGGGTTGTACGTCGCGCTGGTCCGGCTCACGGCGGAGCCCGACCCCGTGCCGCTCGCCAAGACGGTGGACGTGACGACCGACGGGGTCGAGGGCCTCACGGCGAGCTGGAGTTCCGGAGCCGAGGTACACGTCCGGTTCACCGCCCGGGGCGTCGAGGTGGCCGTCGAGGAGGTCTGAGACCCCGCCGGTCTGGATCACGGCTTCAGCCGGGCGATCCGCAACGTCGTCGACGTCGGCGACGCCCCGGTCAGCGGCTTCGCGTACGACGGCGTCACCGGCGCGTACGCCCAGGTCAGCGTCCCGTCGGCGGCCACCGCGAGGTCGCCCGCGATCCGGGCCCGCACCACCTGGTCCGCCGACTGGAACGTGCCGTTCCAGTCGATGAGCCGCAGGTGGGTGCCCGCGAAGGTGCCGGTGCAGGTGCCGGACGCGCACGACGCGTTCTTCAGGGACTCCCAGGACAGCAGCAGCCGGTCCTTGCCGTACGGCGCGAGGTGGACGTTGACGTGCTCCGTGCCCTTGGTGTTCGAGAGGCGGATCGCCTTGCCTGGACCGGAGTTGCGGTTCTTGAGGAACGCCACGGACACCTGGTGGGTGGCGGTCTGCGGGGTGACCGTCCAGCCGCGCCCGGAGGAGTCCTCGGGGTTCTTCTTCGCGGAGGCCGCGCCGCGCGAGGCGAACGCGGTGGCGTACCGGCCGGTCGCCGAGCGCACCAGATCACCGGTGCGGCCGGGGAACGTTCCCCCGCAGTAGCCCGCCCAGCACTGCTCGCGCTGCACGACCGGCGCCGTGTCCGGGGCGCCGATGCCGGTCGACACGAACAGGCCCGAACGCCAGTCGTCGAAGCAGAGGGAGGTGAACGCGCCGGTCTTCTCGGCGTGCAGCGCGATGCCCTCGTTGTGGCTGCAACCCCAGCCCCAACCGCCGCTCATCTTGGCGCCCTTGGCGCTGATGTACGCCAACTTGTCGCCGAAGTGGCCGTCTGCGGCGCCGCCCGCGCCGTGCACGACGAAGTAGGCGCCGTACTTGCTGCCGTTCCAGGTGAGTTGGCCGTCGAGCAGCGGTGCGGTGTCGTTGCTCGCGGTGCCGGTGAGCTTGGTCGACCAGGTCCGGGCGCCGTTGGTGTACCGGACGATCGCGGCCGCCGTCTCCTTCCACTTGTTGGTGTCGGAGACCCGGGTGAGCAGGGCGAAGCCGTTGTCGTGCGCGACCAGACCGCCCACTTCCTTGGCGCCCTTGACCACGGTGTCCGCGCCCGAGCGCTTCCCGGCGGCGGTGAGCGGGGTGACATGGACGCCGTCGGCGGCGGGCCACGCCACGCGCAGGGTGCCGTTCGGGGCGACGGCGGTCGACGTCCGCGTCCACTCCCGGGTGTCGTTGTAACCGGCGGACAGATAGGGGAACTTGGCCGACAGGGTCAGCGTGCTCGGGGTGGTGACCGTGAGGCCGGTGGCCGGCGCGGCACCGGCGGTCGCGTACCAGGCGGCGACCAGCGTGGCGGTCGCGGCGAGCCCGGCGATCACCGGGCGGCGGGCCGCCCGCACCCGGCGGTGGGACGTCGTGCGTCGTGCGGAAGTCATGCCCCCTGGTCGCCGCCGGACGCGCCAGGGTTGCTGTGACGACGATCACCGTCAGGGGCGGCCCCTAGGGGGTGGCCGGTCGTCGTCAGGGGTGGGTCTCGCGCGGCCAGTTCTCCAGGGCGATGTGCAGGGCCGCCACCGCCTTGTCCCAGGACCGGCGCACCTCGCGCGGGGCGCCGAAACCGCCGGTGGCCTCCAGGGCGCAGTACCCGTGGAAGGTGCTGCGCAGCAGGCGGACGGCGTCGGTGAGGTCGGGTTCGGCCAGACCGTAGGCGCGGAGCATCCCGTAGGTGATCTCGGCGGTGCGGTGCAGGGCGGGGGAGTCGGCGATCAGGGCCTGGTCGATGCGCGCCTGGGTCGCCGCGTACCGGCCGGGCCGCTCCAGGGCGAACTCCCGGTAGGCGTCGGCGAACGCCGTGAGCGCGTCCTTGCCCGAGCGGCCCGCGACGGCCGCCGCGATCCGGTCGATCAGCTCGCCGCCCGCGAGCAGGGCGATCCGGGTCCGCAGATCCTGGAGGTTCTTGATGTGCGAGTACAGACTCGCGTCCTTCACGTCGAGACGCCGGGCCAGCGCCGACACGCTGACCTGCTCGAAGCCGACCTCGTCGGCGAGATCGGCGGCGGCTGCGACGACGCGGTCGGCCGTGAGACCGGCTCGGGGCATGGAACGTCTCCTGGAACGTGGGACCCGGCCCCCTGAAACCCAGGGGCACCAGGCCGAACCCTACGGTCCCTGAAGAATGACCCGTAGGACCCGTAGGACCCGTAGGACCCGTAGGACCCGTAGGGCCCCTAGGGGGTTGGGGTGCGGCGGGTGCGAGGGGTGGTCCCTGCTCGCACCCGTGATACCCCTGGCCCCCGTAGCTCCCCGGAGGGACGCCGTCGCTCAGCTGATCGGGGCGTAGAGGACCCCGAGTTTGTCGATCTCGTCGCCCGCGCGGCCTGTGAAGCCGACGATCTGCCAGCCGGTCGGGGCCGTGAAGGTCGTCGTGTCGGAGGTCGCCGTGCCCGCCGACAGGGTGCGGCCTTTGTCGGTGGTGAACGCCGCCGAGAAGATCCGGGTGCGGCTGTCCTTCTGCCCCTGCGTCAGCTTGACGGAGGTGAGGTGCTCACCCGAGGCGAGGGTCAGTGAGGCGGCGGTGCCGCCCGTGCCGCCGTGGGTCAGCGTCGTTCCGCCGTCGTGCGTCAGGGAGACCGCGTCGAGGCGGGCGCTGCCGCGCAGCGTGAGGGTGCGCGGGGAGACGGTGGCCGGGAGGGCGGCGGCGTCGTTGAAGGCGGTGCCGTGCGGGCCGCCGAAGAAGTCGCTGGCCTTCAGGGACACGTTGACGGCGTACGAGAAGTCGACCGTGTGGGGGAAGTGGTCGGAGAGGTTGCCGCCCGCCGAGTCGAGGAACGCCGCCCACTCGTCGTTGTAGCGGGTCGCGTCCAGGGAGACCAGCTTGCTGCCCCGGTAGAAGACCTTGTCGACGACCTCGCAGTCGTTGGTCGGCGCCGTCGTCGGGCACAGCAGCGCGTCCGCGCCCTGCGTCGGCTCGGTGCCGCCCTTGACCAGCTCGACCCACGCGTCGGTGAGGCCGTTGTCGCGGACGAGGGTGCGGATGTTGTCCCCGGCACGCGTGTACCGCGTGTTGGTGTCGCCCATCACGATCACCGCGTTCCCGGCCGAGTTGGCCTGGATGAACGCCGAGAGCTGGGCGATGTTGGCGCGCCGGGCGGCGAGCGCGTCGTCGCTGTCGTCGGCGTTCGGGTGGGCGTTGTACAGGTCGACGTAGACGCCCTCGGCGAGCCGCAGCCGGGCCAGCGAAAAGCCCTTGGGGGTCAGGCAGTTGGTGCCGGTGCAGTCGTTCCACTTGACCCGCTCGAAGTCGTCGAACGGGTAGCTGGAAAGGGTGTTGAGGCCGTCACCGAAGGCCGCGCCGCCGCTGGTGGCGGTGCGGTAGGGGTGGTGGTCGCCGGCGTACAGCGCCGCGTGGTAGTTGAAGTCCTCCTGGACGTTGACGATGTCGTAGGGCGCCAACTTCGGGGATATCAACGGGGTGTTGGTGGCCGGGTGGCTGGAGCTGAGGCCCTCGGGGAGGCCGGCGACGTTGTACGTCAGGACGTTGAAGGTGCCGGTCGCGGCGGTGGCCGCCGATGCCGTCGGGGAGGTCGCCGCAGTGAGGCCGGTGACGGCGAGCGCGGCGGCGGCGAGGGTGCCGATCAGTCTTCTCATGGTGGGGGCGACTCCGCTTCGGGGGTGGGGAGACGAAAGTGAACGGTGCTCAGGTTCAGCGCCAACAGTGTGACGAACAAGGGTCGTTGAGGAAACAGTGGGGAACGAGGGGAGACGCCGCGCCGGAGTCCTGCGCCGCTCACGCGCCGGTCGCCGGGCGTTCATCTCCCGCGTCGATTCTCCTCGGACGGCATGTTTCCAGGTGGCGCGAGTTCGCGCCCGGCGGGCATGGCCGTGGGGCAGACAGCCGTGGGGCGACGGGTGAGGGCAGCCGTCGGCGGCGAACGCAGCGGGATTCCGGAGGGGTTCATGGGACACGGTCACCATCACCAGCACGGTCATGGCCACACGCACGGTCATGGTCAGGCGGACGAGGTGACGGCGCCGTTGCCGGCCGCGTTCGACACGGCCGTGCCCGACGAGGCGCTCACCCCCGAACAGGCCTCGCGCCGCAGCCTGTTGCGCCGCGCGGGCCTGCTCGGCGCCGGGCTCGCCGCCTCCGGTGTGCTGACCGGCGCCGCGGGAGCCGCCCCCGCGTACGCCAACGGCCCCTCCAGCAGCCGTCGTTCGAAGGGATTCTTGTGGCTGGCCGGTGACCACCACATCCACACGCAGTACAGCAGCGACGGCAAGTACCGCGTCGTCGACCAGGTCCGCCAGGGCGCCCGGCACGGTCTGGACTGGATGGTCATCACCGACCACGGCAGCGAGGCGCACGCCAAGATCGGTGTGGAGAAGGTGAATCCGGACATCGTGGCCGCCCGGGACGCCTACGAGGACACCCTCGTCTTCCAGGGCCTGGAGTGGAACATCCCCGCCGCCGAGCACGGCACCGTGTTCGTGCACCCGGGCCGCAACGAGGTGTCCGTCCTCAAGCAGTTCGAGACCGACTACGACGGCAGCGTCAAGAACGCCTCCGACTCGACGCCCGCCAACGAGGCGCTGGCCGTCGCGGGCCTCGCCTTCCTCGGCGAGCAGGTCAAGCGGCGCAAGGTCAAGGACGCGCTGATGCTCGCCAACCACCCGGCGCGGCGCGGTGTCGACTCCCCGCACGAGATCCGCGCCTGGCGCGACGCGACCTCCGCCGGTCACCAGATCGCCGTCGGCTTCGAGGGCGCCCCCGGCCACCAGGCGGCCGGCCTGCCCGCGCCGAACGGCCCCGGCCGGGCGCGCGGCATCTACGACAACAGCCCGAGCGCCAACTCGTTCGCCGGTTTCCCGCTGGAGAGCTACCGCACCTGGGGCGGGTTCGACTGGATGACGGCCACCGTCGGCGGGCTCTGGGACAGCCTCCTCGCCGAGGGCAAGCCCTGGTGGATCACCGCCAACTCCGACTCCCACCAGGTGTACGCCGACACCGCCGTGCGCGGCCCGGGCGGCGACTTCACCACCGACGGCCGCTACCCCGACCCGGTGTACGGCGGCCAGATCGACATCAGCCAGGGCGACTACTGGCCCGGCCAGTACAGCAGGACCCACGTCGGCGCGGACGGCTTCTCCTACGCCGCCGTCATGGACGGCATCCGGGCGGGCCGGGTCTGGGTCGACCACGGCGGCCTGGTCAGCGGCCTCGACGCCCGCCTCTCCGGCGGCGGACGGTGGGCCACGCTGGGCGGGGCGCTGCATGTCCGCAAGGGCGCCAAGGTCACGCTGACCGTGGACATCGCCCTGGCAGGCGGCGCCAACTGGGCCGGTTTCGTACCGAAGTTGGCGCGGGTCGACGTCGTGCGCGGCGAGGTGACCGGGCCCGTCAAGGACCAGGACACCTTCACCGCCCCGTCCGCCAAGGTCGTCAAGTCCTACGAGGTCGACAAGGCGACCGGCACCGTCCGGATCTCCTACGACCTCGGCCGCGTCGACCACCCGCAGTACGTGCGGCTGCGCGGCACCGACGGCAACCGGTCCGCCGTCGGCGCGCGCGGCGCCGCCGTCGACCCGGCCGGGCCCGCGATCGACGTCGTCGGTTCCGCCGACCCGTGGCTCGACCTGTGGTTCTACTCCAACCCGGTGTGGGTCCTGCCCTCGTGACCCGTTTCCGGCACGCGCTCACGCTCGACCCCGGGGTGCGCGACCTGGCCGCCGCGGACCATCTGCTGCACACGCTGGCCGCCGAACTCGCCCTCACCGACGACGTGTTCGGCTGCACGCACCTGGTCCGCGGCGACCGTCCGAGGGTCGCCGTGTCGCTGTCCCTGCCGTCGAGACCGCTCCCGCACACCGTCCGGGAGCGGCTCGCGGCCCGTGGCTTCGAGGTGACCGAGGGCGCCCCGGACGAGCTGGGCCGCGCGGTCCTCTACCCGGGCGCGACGACCCTCACCGGCACGGTCACCCTCGCGGAACTCCTCTCCCGCTCCGCGATCACCCGCGTGACAGTCCTCGGCACCCCGACCCAACCCGCCCCGCACACCCGCCTGTTGACCCGCGACCACGTCCGTCCGCACTGGCACCACGACGAACTCGTCCTCACCACGATGCCGGCCCCTGCCGACACCCTGATCCCGTTCGAGGTACCGAACCCCACACCGTGCTGCGCGGACCACTGAGGAACGAACGGACGGCCCAGCCTCCGACAGCGCACGGCCTCTGATCACGCGGAACGGCCGAGCTGTTCCCGCACCCACTCGGGGTCGGGGTTGGTGTGCGGCCGGTCTGCCACGATGACGGTCGGCACGGTCTCGTTGCCGTCGTTGGCGGCCCGGACCGCTGCGGCTGCGGCCGGGTCGCGCCAGATGTTGACCCAGTGCGCCCGGCGGGCGGCGCGGCCCAGCCGGATGCGCAGCCGCAGGCAGTACGTGCAGCCCGGCCGCCAGAAGACGATCGGCCTGCCGTCGACCGCGCTGCGGCGTTGCGCCTCCCGCGCATCGACCGAACGCGGGTATATCAGGGGCGAGTTGACGAAGGCGAGTATCAGGAACACCGACAGGAGTACTGCGGCCGTGCCCGGACTCCCCTTGAGGATCGGCCCAGTTGCGGCGGCTGAGCCGCAGAGCACCAGCAGCATCGGCAAGGTCCACGCACGCATCATGATGACGCAGGCTACCGCCACTGCCCCTCGCCCCCGGGTACCGCTCACCCCGCCCCGGCCTCACCCCGGCAGCTGTCGGACCGTGCCCAACTCGCCCACCAGGCAACGGACATGCCCCGGCTCCTTCAGCCCGCCGCCGCACCACCACGCCGGACGGCTCTCCTCCTGCGTCAGATGCATGCCGAGGTGGTGCGTGGCGCATACCGGCCAGGCCTGCCAGAGGCGTTCGGAGACGGTGTCCTGGGCCGCCGCGGCAACGGTGCCCAGCGCGTCGTCGGGGGAGGCGCCGGGGTCGAGCGAGAGGGGGTTCCCCCACCAGGTGCCGCTTGCCAGAGCCACGTACACCTGCTCGGGCTCGCCCTCCTCCCACGCGGGCACGGCCAGGAGTTGCAGCCCACGGTGCTCGGGAAGCGTCACCGCGAGATCCTGCTCGACCCGTGCCAGGGCGTCCGCCCAGACGGGAGCCTCACCGGGCTCGACCTGGCGCGGAACGGGTTCACCGGAGGGGGAGTTGAGGGAGAGCACGCTGACCATTCTCCTTCAACTCCAGCCCTTCCTCCCCCTACGCGCTCGTCCGGGTGAGCTGTGCGGCTTTGTCGGTGAGGTGGGTGAGTGTGAAGAGGACGCCTGCGAGTTCGAGGGTGTCGCCGGTGTGGAGGTTCTTGTACAGGGCGACGGGGGTGGCGGCGCAGTTGGCGTTGATGCCTGCGGTGTGGGTGGTGGTGTCGAGGTAGGAGACGGTGAGGGAGAGGCCGGTGGGGAAGGGGGTGACGGTGCTGTTGTCGAGCAGGGAGAGGGTGTGTCCCTTGGCGGGGAAGCCCTTGGCTGCGGCGGCGCGGACGGACGGGGCGGTGGTGAAGCAGAGGGCGTTGTCGGCCGTTCCGCCTTGGGATTCAAGGGAGTTGGGGGCGGCGGCCAGGGCGGCCTTGGCCTTCGTGTCCTGGGGTTGCAGGACGACGCGGTAGGAGCAGATCTGGCTGACCGTGTAGGCGTGCCCGGACACGGTGATCCGCTGCCCGGCACGGACGGTCCACTCCTTCTGCCCGGCCGCGTACCTCGCCCCGTCCCGCAGGATCGCGGTACGGGCCGTACCGTCCGCCGTCGCGGCGTCGTAGCGCACACCCCCGCCGCCCGGCAGCCGGAACCCGCCACCCCGCAGCACATGCACCCCATCGGCCCCAGCAGCGCCCACGCACACCGGACCCTTGTCCCTCGCGGCCGCCCCCGCCGACGCGCTCGGTGAAGTGGGGCTGCTGTCAACGGAGTTGGGGCTTGCCGATGCCGCCCTGTCCTGCTGGGACTTGCCGCCGCACGCCGTGAGGGATAGGGCGGTGGCGGTCGCCAGCGCTACGGCTATGGGCGAGGTGCGGCGCTTCACGGTGGTCCCCCGGGAGACTGAAGTTCGTCAAGAGGGCGAACGCTACCGGCGGGGTTCAAGTTTTCGCCAGCGCGAACGTGCCTGCAAATGGGGGTATTTGTTGGACTACCTGCTCAAAGGTGCTGTGTCGGCGCCCGGTTGATGCTCCGCTCGGCCCGATCCCCCCTCAGTCCGCCGGCACCCGCACCCTCCCCGACAGCACCAACGCCCCGACCGCCGCGACCCCCAACATCCCCAGCGCCACCCGCAGTGAGGTCGCGTTCGCCAGTACGCCCACCGCCGGGCCCGCCAGCAGGAAGCCCGGCCACTGGCCTATCGAGACGACCGAGACGGCCTCGCCGGCCGGGACGTCGCTCTGCCTCCCGGCGAGGACGATCACCGCCGGGAGGACGCACGAGATGCCCAGGCCGATGAGGACGAAGCCGGTCAGGGCGAACGGCAGGCTCGGGTGCGCCAACGTCACGATGACGCCGGTGAGGAGGGTGAGGAGGCAGACGCGCAGGGCGGTGCGGCGATCGGGCAGCCGGTCCCCGAACAGACGGCCCGCGAGGATCGCCACCGAGAAGCAGGTGTACGTCGTCGCCCCGAGCGCCGCGCCCTCGCCCAACTGGTCCGCCGTGTACACCGAACTCCACTGCGACGCCGCCCCCTCCACGAACGACCCCAGGAACGCCACCCCGGCCAGCACCAGCAGGTGCGGAGTGAAACGGTGCCGCAGCGAACGCCGTTCGGACTTCGGGCGGCCCCCGGGGTGGTCCTTCGGCAGCCTCGGGGCGAGGATCACGAGCAGCGTGCCCAGGACGCCACTGCTCCACGCCAGCTGCGCACCCGGCGTCGTTCCCGTCGCCGCCGCCAGGGTGCCGAGCGCCCCGCCCGCCAACACCCCACAGCTGTACGACGCGTGGAACCCGGACATCAACGGGCGCCCCGCGTCCCGCTCGACCGCCACCGCGAGGGCGTTGACCGGGGTCGCCAGGAACGTCGCCGACAGGCCCCACAGCGCGAGGCCCGCCACCAGCGCGGGCACGGTCGACGCGCCTGCCAGCAGCGGCGCGTTGGCGAGGACGAGGGTGGCCGCCGCCAGGCTCAGCAGCCGGTTGCCGACCCGGCCGATCAACACCGTGACCAGCACCAGCGCGATCACGTCCCCGAACGCCGACGCCGTACTCAGCACCCCCCACTCGGCCGTGTCCAGGCCGACCGCGTCCCGGATCGCCGGAATCCGCGCCATCCAGCCGCCCTGGGTGCCGCCCAGCACCACGAACACCAGCCGCACCGCGAGCCGGGACGGCAGATCGGAGGCGGAACGGGGACCGGTTCTCATGCCCTCGCTCCCACCCTCGCCCTCGCTCCCACGCCCACCCTCACGCGCACCCTCGCCCTCGCTCCCACGTTCACTTCACCGGTCTCCTCGTCAGTCGGATCAGCCACAGCGTCGCCAGCAGGGAGGCGCCGGACAGTGCGGTCAGCAGCCAGGGGACGGCGTGGATGCCCCAGCCCTCGATGCCCAGGCCCAGCAACGGCGGCGCCGCCACCCCGCCGACCATCGACGCGGCGATCACCCAGGCCCCGGCCCTGCGCGCCCCCGGAAGAGCCCGGTTCAGCCAGGGCAGACCGGTCGGGAAGACCGGCGCGATGAACAGGCCCACACCGGCGTACGCCACCGGCGCCAGCGGGGTGACCAGCGTCAGGAGCAGGCAGCCGGTCATGCCGGCCGCGCAGATCGTGAGGATGCGCTCGGGGGAGTGGCGCAGCGCCAGCGGGACGACGAGGAACCGGCCCGCCGTCAGCATCAGCCAGTACACCGAGGTCGCCGACGCGGCCACGGTCGCGGTGTGGCCGACGGTCTCCAGATGGGTGGGTTCCCAGCCGCCGACACCGGCCTCCACGGCCACGTTGAGGACGTAGAGGGCGAGGAAACCGACCAGCACCCGGGAAAGGAGCGGCGCGGACGCGCCCGGCGTCGATCCGGGCGGCTCCTCGCGGGTGCGGACCCCCGCCGTGCACGGCACCAGCAGCGCCGCGAGCAGCGCGCACGCCCCGAAGGCGTACCCGTACCGGTCCGGGCCCAGCCAGGCGATCAGCGCCGGGCCGAGGACGGCCCCGATGCCGAAGTGCGCGTTGAGGACGTTCAGCATCGCCGTGGAACGGTCCCCGAAGCCGACGGCGAACAGCAGGTTCAGACCGTAGTCGATGCCGCCGAAACCGAGCCCGCCGAGGAACGCGGCGACCAGCGCGAGCGGCCAGTTCGGGGCCAGCGCGACACCGGCGCCGCCGACCGCCAGCAGCGCGTAACTCGCCGCGAGCAGCGCCCTGTTGCCCACCCGGTGCTGAACGGCGTTGCAGGCGAGGACGCCCAGTACCCCGCCCGTGAAGTGCAGGCTCAGACCGAGGCCCGCGCCCGCCGGGGACAGCCCGAACTCCGCGCGCAGCCCCGGCACCGCCGGGCCGTACAGGGCCTGCACCATGCCGATGAGTACGAACCCGACGCACGACGCCACCGCGGCCGGCCGGCTGAAGAGCCGGCCGGCCGCGGTGGACCCTATGTCGGTCGCGGTCAACGGGATTCCGAGAACACGAAGGTGAACTCGGCCCGCTCGGCCCGCAGATGGTACTGAGGCAGCGGGCCGGGACCGCAGGACTGCGAGCCGATGCCGTGCTGCCCGTGGTCGAGGTTGACCCACACGGTGTCGCCCGGCGTGAGGTCGGTGCGGTGGGTCGCCGCGTCCAGCTGCTCGGTGGTCCAGCGCCGGGCGGTGAACGAGAACTCCGGGTCGCCCTCGACGCGCAGCCCGCCGAGTTCGGCCCAACGGACGTCCGCGCGGGCGCCGTTCTCCTGCGGGCGGACGTAGGGGGTCTGGAGTCCGTCGACCGTGGACTCCCAACTCCCGATCCGCGAGGCGCCCTTGGTGTCCGGGTAGGCCTCGCCGGGGCCGCCGCCGAACCAGCGCACCCGGTCCGCCGACGCGGCGAGCCCGAAGCGGACGCCGAGCCGGGGCAGCGGCACGTTCCAGTCGCCCTCGGGCGTCACCGACACGGTCAGCCGCAGCCGTTCACCGTCGGTGGTCCAGCGGTAGACCGTCGCGAGGCCCACCTCCCAGGCGGCCGGTGCCACCCGGGTGCGCACGGTCAGCGCGTTCCCGTCCGCCTCGACGGCGACGATGCGGTGCCGCATGCGGTGCAGGCCCAGCTTGCGCCAGAGGACGCCGTAGCGGGTGTCGGACTGCCACTCGGCGCCGTCGTCGTTGTCGGTCGGCGCCCGCCACACGTCCAGGCGCGGGCCGCCGGTGACCTCGACGCCGCCGAGCGCGTGCAGGGTGCCGGTGCGGGCGTCGAAGGTGGCCGGGCCCAGCGTGATCACACCGCCGTCGGCCGCCGGGGCGACGGTCGCGGCGACGGACGGTGCCGTGCGCGCGACGATGGTGTCCTGGCCCCACGCGACCTCGTGACCGGCCGGGCCCCAGAGAGTGTCGGCGGCCAGCAGGGCCCGCACCGTCCAGCCCGTCTCACCGCCCCGACTCTCCGGCGGGGCGGGCAACTTGACGTCCGCCGACGCGCCGGGCGCCAGCGCCGGGACGGTCAGGCTGCCCGACTCGACGCTCTCGCCGTCCACTTGGTAGGACCACGTGAACGCGAACGCCGAAAGGTCCGCGAAATCCTGCTTGTTGGTGATGCGGACGGTGCCGTCACCGCCGTTGCCCTCGATGTGGACGGGCTCGATGACCTTCTTGTACTCCAGCAGGCCGGGGGAGGGGGTGCGGTCGGGGAAGACCAGGCCGTCGCAGACGAAGTTGCCGTCGTGCAGCTCCTCGCCGAAGTCGCCGCCGTAGGCGTAGCCGAACCGCTCGTCCTGGACGCCGTGGTCGATCCACTCCCAGATGAAGCCGCCCTGGAGCCGCTCGTACGTCTCGAACAGCTCCTGGTAATCGGCGATGCCACCCGGGCCGTTGCCCATCGCGTGCCCGTACTCGCACTGGATGAAGGGGAGTTGACGGCGCTTGTGGGTGCCGCCGTCGAGTCCCTGGCCGATCTTCTCGACCTCGTCGTGGAAGGCGTACATCCGCGAATAGACGTCCGTGTCACGGCAGTTCCAGTCGCCCTCGTAGTGCACGAGGCGCGAGGAGTCCCGGCCGTGAATCCACTCGGCCATCGCCGTCAGACCCCGGCCGGTGCCGGCCTCGTTGCCCAGCGACCAGATGACGACCGACGGGTGATTCTTGTCCCGCTCGACCATCCGGGCCGCGCGGTCCAGGAGCGCCGGGGTCCAGCGGTCGTCGTCGACGGGGTTGTCCCGCCAGTCCTGCTCGGTGAAGCCGTGGGTCTCCAGGTCGCACTCGTCGATCACCCACAGCCCGTACTCGTCGCACAGGTCCAGGAAGGCCGGGTGCGGCGGGTAGTGCGAGGTGCGGACGGCGTTGAGGTTGTGCCGCTTCATCAGCAGCACGTCCTCGCGCATCGTCTCCAGGTCGAGCGCGCGGCCGTTGACCGGGTGCCACTCGTGCCGGTTGACGCCCTTGAACAGCAGCGGTGCGCCGTTGACCTTGATCAGCCCGTCCTCGACGACGACCGTCCGGAAGCCGATCCGCAACGGCACCCGCTCGCCCGCCGTGACCAGCTCACCGGCGTACAGCGTCGGCGTCTCGGCCGTCCACGCCTCGACCGGCACGGTCACGCTCTCGCCGGTCGCGACATCGATGTCCAGGGCGGGCACCAGGACCCGTCCGGCCACCTCGGAGTCGACCCGCAGGGTGCCCGCGCCGCCGACGTGGTCGTAGGAGGCGTGCACGAAGAAGTCCCGGACGCTGCCCGCCGGGCGGTGCAGGAGCGTCACATCACGGAAGATGCCGGGCAGCCACCACTGGTCCTGGTCCTCCAGATAGGAGCCCGCCGACCACTGGTGCACGCGCACCGCGAGGACGTTCCCGGTCGGCTTCAGGAGCTGCTCGACGGCGAACTCGTGCGGCAGCCGGGAGCCCTTGAACTCGCCGATCTCGGTGCCGTTCAGCCAGACCCGGGCGCAGGACTCGACGCCGTCGAAGCGCAGCACGGCCCCGGCGCCCTCGGCGTGGTCGGGCCAGTCGGACGGCAGGTCGAAGACGCGCAGATGGTCGCCGGTGGGGTTCTCGGTCGGCACATGCGGCGGGTCGACCGGGAACGGGTAGAGGTGGTTGGTGTAGATCGGCAGGCCGAAGGCGCCGTCGCCCTGGAGGACCCAGTGGCCGGGGACCGTGACCTCCGCCCACCCGCCGGCGTCGAAGCCCGGCGCGGCGAACGTGTCGTCCTCGGCATCAGCGGTCGGCGACACCCGAAGCCGCCAACTGCCGTTCAGAGACAGGGACATGGCGTCCGAGGACGCGTACCAGGCCCGGGGCGCGAGGGCCCCGGAGCCGGGTGAGACGTCCTCGACGTAGTCGACGGAGGAGGAGGTGGTGCGGATGGACATCGGTCTCCAGGTTCTCGATCGGGGGGTTCAGCCCTTGATGCCGGTCTGTGCGATCCCCTGCACCAGCCAGCGCTGGAGGAAGAGGAACACGAACAGCAGGGGCAGGATGGAGATGGCCGTCGCCATGAAGATCTGGTGGAACACGACGGTCTGGTTGGTCATGTAGGAGGAGAGGGCCACCTGCACGGTCCACGCGCTGGGGTCCTGCCCGATCACCAGCGGCCACAGGAACGCGTTCCAGCCGTTGATGAACGTGATCGTCGCGATGGCCGCGAAGAAGTTCAGCGAGTTGGGGACGACGACACGCCAGTAGGCACCCCAGTAGCCGAGCCCGTCCACCCGCGCCGCCTCCTCCAGCTCCTTGGGGAACCCCAGGAAGTACTGCCGGAACAGGAAGCAGGTGAAACCACTGAACAGGCCCGGAATGATGAGACCTCGGTAGGTGTCCACCCAGCCGAGCGACGAGACCAGCACGAAGCTCGGCACGAAGGTCACCGCGGTCGGGACCATCAGGGTGCCGAGCACCGCGTAGAACACCTTGTTGGCGTGCCGGTAGGGGATGCGGGCCAGGGCGTACCCGGCCAGCGAGCACAGCAGCAGCACGCCCGCCGTGTGCAGGACGGCGACGACCGTGGAGTTCAGCAGGGACCGGGCGAACGGCACCGAGGTGTCGTCGAACAGGGCGCCGACGTTGCCCCACTGGAGGTCGGTGGGGAAGAACTTCCAGTGCTCGCCGGTGATCTCGGCGTCCGTGGACAGGGCGTTGCGGATCAGCAGGTAGAAGGGGACGAGGAAGAGGAACGTGGCGACACCGGTGGCGAGGTAGAGGCCGGTGCTGCTCATCACGCCGCCGCGCCGCCGCTCGGGCGCGGTCGCCCTCGTGGCCTTGCGTATCCCGGGTGCGGTGGTGGTCACTTGGACTCCTCCCCCCTTCCGAATCCCATGAACTTCCCCTGGAGCAGGGTGACGGCACAGATCAGCACGGTCAGGACGACGGCACCGGCGCTGCCCGCGCCGTAGTCCTGGTTCTCGCCGAGGGCGGTGTAGTACAGCTCGACGAGCGGGGGCCGGCCCCAGGTCGTCTTGGAGAGCAGGTTGAAGAACTCGTCGAAGGCCTGGTAGGCGGCGACCAGCAGGAGCAGCACCACCGCCGTCGACGTGGCCTTCAGCTGCGGCAGGGTGATGTGACGGAACGTCTGCCAGCCGGGCTTGGCACCGTCGATGGCGGCGGCCTCGTACAGCTCGGCCGGGATGTTCTGGAGGGCCGCGATGAACAGGATCATGTAGAACCCGGACTGCAACCACAGCCGGGCGCTGACGATGACCAGCCAGTACCAGGGCGGGTTCGGGTCGGCGAGCCAGGCGATGTTCTCGACCCCGAACCAGCCGAGGACCGTGTTCATCAGGCCGAAGCGGACGCCGCTGAAGATGGACATCTTCCAGATCAGCGACGCGGCGACATAGCTGCACGCGGTCGGCAGGAAGAACACCGACCGGAAGAAGCCGCGCAGGAACCGCAGCCGGTTCACCATCAGGGCGAGGCCGAGCGACAGCGCCCAGGTGGTGGGCACGATGAAGGCGGCGAAGACGGTGAAGGTGACGAGGGAGCCGACGAAGTCGGGGTTCGTCAGCATGTAGCTGTAGTTGTCGAAGCCGATGAACTTCTCGGGCGTGACCGTGAACCGGGCGTCGAAGAAGCTGAGGTAGAGACTCCAGCCGATGGGGACGTAGACGAAGAGGGCCAGCCCGAGCAGGAACGGGCCGATGAAGAGCCAGAAGTTGAAGGCGCGGTTGCCGCCCAGACCCCGTCGGCGGCGGGCCGGGGAGGCCTTCGCCGGGGTGGGGCGCGCGAGGTCGCGTGTCGTGGTCGTCGCCATGTCGGGTTCCGTCCCCCGGCCTATCCGAACAGCTTCTTCAGCTCACGGCCCACCGCCGTGTCGGCCTTGTCGAGCGAGGCCTCGGGGTCGCCGTTCTTGCGGACGCTGTTGGCGAAGACGTCCTCCAGCGCGGAGATCATCGCCTGCGTCCAGCCGATGTTGTCGAAGTGCCCGTACTCGTTGAAGAGCTTGACGCCCTCGGCCGGGGTGCCGCTCTTGAGCTTGCTGGCGGACGCGGCGATCGACGTGCGCGGCGGGATGTGGAAGCCGTACGACGTGGCCCACTCCTCCTGGTACTTCTTCTGCTCGATCCACAGCCACTTCACGTACTCCTTGGCCGCGTCGACGTTCTCGCTCTTGGCGTTGACGAACATCGACCAACCGCCGTTGTAGACCGAGGGCTTGCCGGAGTCGGTGACCTTGGGGAAGGGGAAGATGCCCCAGTCGTCGCCGAGCGCCTGTTGGAACTGGGGCATCGCCCACATGCCGCAGAACTGGATGGCGCACAGGCCCTGGTTGAGCGCCGAGGGGTCCCAGTAGTCGGTCGGGGCGCCGAGGAGCAGGTCGCCGCTGGTGAACAGCTTGCGCATCTTCTTCAGGCCGTCGATGACACCGTCGGTGTGGTACGCGATCTCGTTCTTCGCGTTCAGGGTGTCCGCGCCCGCCGACCAGATCAGCGGGCTGATCACCGCGTGCAGGTCGTTGCCGAGGAAGGCGCCCTTGACCTTGCCGGTGGTGAGCTTGGCGGCGGCCTCGATCAGCTCGTCGAGGGTCTCCGGCACCTCCACCCTGGCCTTCTCGAACAGCGACTTCCGGTAGAAGAAGAACTGCGGGTCGTCGATCATCCGGACGCCGTATATCTTCCCGTCGACCGTGTGCGAGGCGATGTCGGCCGGGTTGAAGTCGTCCTTGACCGGGGTGACGATGTCGGTCAGGTCCGCCACCTGGCCGCTGCGCACCATCTGGATCTGCGGGTGGAACTCGAACATGTCGGGCGCGTTCTTGGTGAGCAGCGTCGCGAAGAGCTTGTTCTCGAAGTCCGCGCTGGTGATCCACTGCGTGTTCACGCTGGCGCCCTGGTAGGCGGCGGCGTAGCGCTTGATCGCCTGCTCGGTCCCGGACTCGCCGTAGGCGTGGAAGTACTGGGAGAGATGCTTCCCCGACCCCGCACCGCCCCCGCGCCCCGTGTTGCTGCCGCACGCGGCCAGGGAACCGGCGGCTGCCACGCCCGCTGCGGCCCGGAGGAGGGAACGGCGGGACCAGTTGCTGTTGCTCGTTGCCGACATGCTGGACGTCCTTGTCTCGATTTGCGGCTGCGGCTCGATCGCCCTGTGGCCAGCTGGCTCGAATCAGGTAGCGGTGCGGGGACGTTAACCTTCGGCTAAGGCTTCGGCAAGGGGTTGGACAAAGCCGGTTCGAAGCGTTGTGCCCGGTTCGGAATGCCGAACATCCGGGAGCTGAACGAGGGTTGCGGGCCGCCGGGTCCGGACCGTCGGCGGCCCTCGGTCACCGGGCCGGAACGACGGGCCGGTCGCCTCGCCCGTCAGGACGGTGGCGCGGTACGGCTCCTCGCGAGGGTGGTGCGGGCGGCGGACCTCTGCCCCGCGGATTGCAGCGCGCCTTCGAGGGCGAAGGTCGCCGAACCCAGACACACCGGGTCGGTGGGGATGGGGGAGAGGACGATCTCGGTGGTGGCCAGCGGACGCGGCAGCGCGCGCCGGGCGACCGCCTCGCGCACCGCGTCCAGCAGCGGTTCGCCCAGGCGGCGGGCCACCCAGCTGCTCAGGACGACCACTTCGGGGTTGAGGACGTTCACCAGGTCGGCGATGCTCGCGCCGAGGTAACGGGCGGTCTCCCGGACCACGCCGACCGCCACCGGATCGCCCGCCGCGACGCCGAGCGCCAGCGCGTCGATCGTCGCGGTCTGATCCCGGGGCCGCAGCAGCGGGCTGCCCGGGTGCGCCTCCCGCAGGTTCAGCATGATCCCGGGCGCCCCGACATACGTCTCGACGCAGCCGTGGTTGCCGCAGTGGCAGCGGCGGCCGTCCAGCACCAGCGTCGTATGCCCCCACTCACCCGCGCTGTTGCTGACCCCCCGGTGCACCGCGCCGCCCAGCACCAGCCCGGCGCCGACACCCGTGCCGAGGTTCACGATCACCGCGTCACCGCGACCCCGGGCCGCCCCGAACCACAACTCCGCGACCGCGCAGGCCCGCAGCGGGTTGTCCAGATACAGCGGATGGGCGAGGTGCTCGGCGAGCAGATCGAGCAACGGCACCTGGTGCCAGTCCCAGTTGGGCGCGTACTCGCAGACGCCGGTCGAGCGGTCCACCTGCCCCGGCACGCTCACCCCGACGCCGAGCACCCGGGCGCCCTCCACCCCGGCCTGCGCGACGACCGCGCCGACGGCGGCCGTGACATGGCTGACGACCTGCTCGGGCCGGTTCTCCCCGGGGCGCATGTGCTCCTCGGCGCGGGCCAGCACGGTCAGCCCGAGGTCGAACAGCTCGACGTGGACATAGGTCTCGGCGATGTCGACGCCGATCAGCGCGCCCCCCGACGCGTGCACGGCGACCAGGCCCCGGGGGCGTCCGCCCGCCGAGTCCTCGAAGCCGACCTCGGTGATCATGCCGAGGTCGGTCAGCTCGTTGATGAGGGTGGCGACGGTCGCCAGGCTCAGCCCGGTGGCCGCCGCCAACTCCTGCCGGGAGGTGGGCGACGCGGCGATGATCTGGCGCAGCACCTCGTAGCGGTTCGCGGTACGGATGTCACGTGAGGTGCGCTTCACCTGATCGACCCCCCATCCCTTCAGCTCGGGCAGGCCGGAGCGGGTCGGCCCCGGCGCCGCGCCAGGCTATGGGCTCCCCTCCGCTTTCGACAAGGGGTTAGGAAAGGGGCTTTATAAAGTCGTGGCCGGGTCAGTCGCCCAGCACGTCCCGGACGAACGCGTTGGCGAACTTCGCCCCCGGGTCCAGCGCCCGCGCCAGCTCCCGGAACTCCCCGAGGCGCGGATACCGGGCGCGCACCACCGGCGCCGGCACCGTGTACACCTTGCCCCAGTGCGGACGCGGCTCGAACGCCGCGAGCGCCTCCTCGACCACCCCCACCGCCGGCAGCACCACCGCCGTGTCCTCGGTCCAGGTGAAGTGCAGCGCGACCGAGTCCCGCCCGAACGCCGGGCTGAGCCACTGCTCGTCGGCGGCCACCGTCCGCACCTCACAGGTCAGCAGCGGCCCCGCGAACGACTCCCGAACGGCGTCCAGCGCGGCCAGCGCGGCCGTCGCCGCCGACCTCGGCAGCAGGTACTCCGACTGAAGCTCGTTGCCCCGGCTCGGCGTGAACTCCGCCCGGAAATGCGGGAGTCGCTCGTGCCAGGGGCCCGGCACCCCGAACTGCTCGGTGCAGTTGCCGCCCGGCATCCCCGGCACCGGGTGCAGCGCGAGAGTCGCGGGCGCGGCCCACGGGAAGTCGGCCGGCGGCTGGTCGAGGCGCCGCTTGCGCCACACCTGCCGAAACCCCCGCGCCCGCCAGTCGGTGAACAGGCTCACGCTGTACGCCGATCCGGCGACGGTCTCGAAGTCCAGCCCGTCCAGCGGGAGTTCGGTGAACACCTGCTGCTCGACCTCGAAGGCGGGCGTCAGGTCCAGGGTGAGCGCGGTGACGACTCCGAGGGCGCCCAACGAGGTCACGGCGCCGGGGAACCGCGCGTCGCCCCGGCCTATCGTCACCGCCTCGCCGCCGGCCGTGATCAGCTCGACCTCGCGCACGGACGACGCGAGCGGGGCGTTGGTCACGCCCGAGCCGTGGGTGCCGGTCGCCACCGAGCCGGCCACCGAAATGTGCGGCAGGGACGCCAGGTTGGGCAGCGCGAGGCCCGCCGCGTGCACGACGCGGGCCAGCTCCGCGTACCGGACCCCGGCCGAGACCCGGACCGTGCGGGCCGCGCCGTTCACGTCGATCACCGGCGCCAGCGCGGCCAGGGAGAGCAGGACGCCCTCGGGGCCCGGCTCGGCGATGCGGTTGAAGGAGTGCCCGCTGCCCAGCACCCGCACCCGCGCGCTGCCCGCCACCAGCGCCCTGAGCGCCTCCAGCGAACGCGGCCGGTGCACCTCCTTGGCCGCGTAGGTGATGTTGCCCGCCCAGTTGGTGACCGTCTCCGCCGTCATCCTTGCCGTCCCTCCGGAAAGTGCGCGCGGGAAAGCGCGTGTGGGCCGACCTTCTCATCCGGCGGCGCGGACGTCCCCGTGATCGACAGGTGTTCGACGGGTCGGCCGTTCTCCCCCGGAACACCCGTGAGCGGGGGCGGTTTCCGGCCTCGTTCGGGGCGTGGCGCACGCCACACCGCGACCCCGACCGGCACGCTCCGGCCGCCGGGGCATACCGTGAGGAGTCGTTGGACTGAGCCGGGAGGAGAGATCGGGATGGGCAGCCGTACCGCGCTGGTCGAGGATCTGATGGAGCGGTTCCCGCATGTACCGCGGGAGGCCGTCTTCAAGGAGGACCTGCTGCGCGGTGGTGTGGCCTTCGACCCCTCCGCGCTGAGCGACAACGAATCCGGCGAGGTCAAGCCGAAGTCGTACTTCATCTTCTCCTTCGACCACGGCACCCTGCCGGAGCTGGGGGAGGCCGCGCTGCGCCGCCCGCCGGAGGAGATCATCCTCACCGGCGGCCCCTACGACCTGCGCCGCACCGTCGTCTCCGTGCGCGTGAATCCGTCGTCGCCGTACCGGGTGGCCTCCGACGACGAGGGCGTCCTCGGCCTCTACCTCGACGGCAAGCGCATCGCCGACGTCGGGGTGCCGCCGATGCCGGAGTACTACCGGCACAAGCTCTCCAACGGGAAGTCCGTGATGGAGGTGGCCCCCACCATCCAGTGGGGCTACCTCATCTACCTCACCGTCTTCCGGGTCTGCCAGTACTTCGGCGCCAAGGAGGAGTGCCAGTACTGCGACATCAACCACAACTGGCGCCAGCACAAGGCGGCCGGGCGGCCCTACACCGGCGTCAAGGACGTCGAGGAGGTCCTCGAAGCCCTGGAGATCATCGACCGGTACGACACCGCGAAGACCTCCACCGCCTACACCCTCACCGGCGGCGCCATCACCAAGACGGTCGCCGGGCGCGACGAGGCCGACTTCTACGGCCACTACGCCAAGGCCATCGAGGAGCGCTTCCCGGGCCGCTGGATCGGCAAGGTCGTCGCCCAGGCGCTGCCGAAGGACGACGTGCAGCGGTTCAAGGACTACGGCGTGCAGATCTACCACCCCAACTACGAGGTGTGGGACGAGTACCTCTTCAAGCTGCACTGCCCCGGCAAGGAGCGCTACGTCGGCCGCGCCGAGTGGCACAAGCGCATCCTCGACTCCGCCGACATCTTCGGCGCCCGCAACGTGATCCCCAACTTCGTCGCGGGCGTGGAGATGGCGGAGCCGTTCGGCTTCAAGACCGTCGACGAGGCGATCGCGTCGACCACCGAGGGCCTGCGCTTCTTCATGTCGCAGGGCATCACGCCCCGCTTCACCACCTGGTGCCCGGAGCCCACCACCCCGCTCGGCAAGGCCAACCCGCAGGGCGCCCCGCTGGAGTACCACATCCGGCTCCTGGAGGCCTACCGCGCCACCATGGACGACTTCGGCCTCTCCTCCCCGCCCGGCTACGGCCCGCCCGGACCCGGCCGCGCGGTCTTCTCCGTCAGCTCCTTCATGGACAGCCTCCCGGAACGACGCGAAACGGCGGCCGAAACGTCACAGGCAACGGCGACGGCGGCGACGCCCGAGGCGTGAGCTGAGCGGAACGGTCCCGGGCGAGGGACCGGCGGAGGGCGTGGACAACGCCGCCGTCGGCACCGCCCGGGACCGTCGGCGTTTGCGGGGACCGCCCGCGCCGCTGCCGTCGGCGTGCGGAACCCTCCCCGCCCGGGATCGAGAAGCCGGGGCGTTTGCTCCGTATCACCCTCGGGGCGTCGGCGGGCCACGCCGGGACACCCGAGGTGAAGAGCGCGCTTGTCAGTTGTGCGGGAGACGTGAAAGGCTCGGGGCCTGCCGCGAGGGTCCCCACAACTCCGTTGCCAATAAGGCGAGTTGGCCTCGCATGTGGATGCAGGAGACTCATGCCCGACCTGCCGACCCCGAACGACGCCGCCGAGGCCGCGCTGTTCTCGGAGTGCTGGGACGCGGTGCTTTCCTACGCCGACCTGTGCACCGCGGGTTCCGCCGCGGCCACGCAGCTGGCCACGGAGGCGTTCGCCCTCGGTATCCGCGAGGCCCGCGTCGTCGAGAGCGCGAGTGCCCGAGGCACCGGCCGCCGTGCCGCCCGACTCCCGGTGATTCCCCTGCTGTTGACCGCGGTACGCACCACCGCGGCGGCCTGGGAGAGCGGCGGCAAGGGCCACGACCTCGACCCCGACCTCCGGCTCTGGCTGCACTCCGAGAAGGCCGCCCGCTACACCGGCCCCCCGCTCCAACGCCCCCTCGCCCTGCGGGGGTTGAGGGACCTCCAGGAGGCGGACGCGGCGCTGCTGTGGCTGGCCGAGGTGGAGACGCTGCCGCTCACCGTCGTCGCCCGCCGCCTCGGCCTCGACCCGGCCGCCGTGGGCGACGAACTCGGCCAGGTGCGGGGCCTGTTCAGGGACCGCTGCCACCGCGCCCAGCTCGACTCCCCGATGGCCGCGCACTGCCGCAGCTACGCCCGCCTCCTCGACGGCGTCACCCGTTCACCGGCCGCCGACATCCCCCCGGACCTCTCCCGCCACCTCTCCCGGTGCGTGGACTGCGCCGAGGCGGCCGCCTGTCTGCGCCCGCACGGCGGCGGTCTGCCCGCCGCGCTGGTCGGCGGCGTCATCGGCTGGGGCGGCCTCGCCTACCTGGAACGGCGCCGCCGGGCCGCCGAGGTCAGACTCGGCGTCGGCCGCCCCGAACTCGCCGCAGGAGAGGGCCCCGACCCGAAGCCCGGCGCGCAACGCGCCCGCATGGTCCGCACCAGCTTGCTGGCCGCCGCCGTCTCGGTGTCGCTGCTGGCGCTCGCGGTGTCGATGATGCCGTTCGGAGGCACCGAGACGAGCGCCTCCGAGGGCACCGCCCCGGCCGGGGGCGAACCGGCGCCGTTCCCCAGCCCGTCCTTCTCCATCCCGCCCGCGACCTCCTCCCCGAGGCCGCCCACCGACACCCACGGCGAGAACTCCGACCCGGAACCGCAGGGCACCTCCTCCTCCACCGCCGAGGACCCGGACGCGGACGGCGACGCTCCGGCGAGCTGCACCTTCGCCTTCGACCTCGTCAACCAGTGGCCCGACGGCTTCCAGGCCACCCTCAGCGTCACCACCGCCGGCGCGGTCGACGGCTGGCGGGTCGCCTGGACCTTCGCCGACGGCCAGCGGGTCGGCCAGATGTGGGACGCGAGCGTCAGCCAGGACGGCTCCCGCGTCACCGCCGTCGCCGCCGACTACAACAGGTCCGTCCCGGCCGACGGCACCCTCACCTTCGGCTTCCTCGCCACCTGGAAGGGCAAGAACACCCCACCGACCCAGGTCATGCTGAACGGCAGAGAGTGCGCGAAGTCCGGGTGACCCGGACCACCGCCGCTCACCATGCCTTCCCCGGACTCACAACCCCTTCCCCGGGTTCAAGATCCCCCGGGGGTCGAACGCCTCCTTGATGCGGCGTTGGAGGGTGTGGGACGTGGGGCCCAGCTCCTCGGCCACCCACTGGCGTTTGAGGGTGCCGACGCCGTGTTCGCCGGTGAGGGTGCCGCCCAGGCGCAGGGCGAGGGCGAAGATCTCGCCCGCCGCCTCCCAGGCCGCGTCGGGCAGCCGGTCGAGGGACGGGTCGACGACCACGATGGGGTGGAGGTTGCCGTCCGCCGCGTGGGCGATCGTGAACACCGGCACGGCATGGCGGGCGGAGATGGCCCGGATCTCCGCCGCCGCCTCCGCCAGCCGGGAACGCGGCACCGCGATGTCCTCGATGAGCGGCCGGCCCAGCCGTTCCAGCGCGGGCAGCGCGAGCCGCCGGGCCGCGAGCAGCGCCTCCGCCTCGGCCGCGTCCTCGGTGGTCTCGACGCTGGTCGCGGACCCGGCGAGCAACGCCGCGACCGCCGCCGTCTCCACCGCCGCGCCGGCCCCGTCGCACTGGACGATCAACAGGGCCGCGCCCCGCGCCCGCAGCGCCGGATCGACGGCTTCGAGGACCGGGCCGTCGACCAGTTCGGCCAGCGCCGGCACGATGCCCGCCCGCCCGATCGCGTAGGACGCCTCGGCGGCGGCCTCGAAGGTCGCGAAGTAGGCGGCGAGCGTGGCCGTCGCGGCCGGGGCGGGCCGCAGCCGCAGCGTCGCCGACGTGATCACCGCGAGGGTGCCCTCCGAGCCGGTGAGCAGCGCCGTCAGGTCGTACCCGGTGACGCCCTTGACGGTCCGTCGGCCGGTGCGCACCACCGTTCCGTCGGCGAGGACGGCCTCCAGGCCGAGGACGCTGTCCCGGGTCACCCCGTACTTCGCGCACCGCAGCCCGCCCGCGTTGGTCGCGATGTTCCCGCCGATCGTCGACCACGCGGCGCTGGCCGGGTCCGGCGCGTAGATCAGCCCGTGGGCGGACGCCGCCCGGTCCAGGTCGGCGGTGATCACTCCGGGTTCGACGACGGCGAGCTGGTCGTCGACGGAGAGTTCCCGGATCTGGTCCATCCCGGACAGGTCCAGGACGAGGGTGCCCTCGCCCGCCGTCGCGCCGCCCGACAGACCGGTGCCCGCGCCGCGCGGCACCACCGGCACCCGCAGGTCGTGCGCGTGCCGCAGGGTGACCGTCACCTCGGTGGTGTGCCGGGCGTGCACGACGGCCAGCGGGAGTCCGTCGGGGCGGGTGCCGGAGCGGTCGGTGGCGTGCGCGGCGAGCGTGCGCGGCTCCGTGACCAGCCGGTCGGGCGGCAGGTCCCGGGCGAGCAGGCCGAGGAGACGGGCGGAGGTGGTGGGCAGGGCGAGGGTCACAGCGACAGCGCCTTCGTTCCGACGGTGAGCAGGGAGACGTCCGCCTGGGGCGCGTGCACCGGCGCGCACTGGATGTCGCGGAAGTGCCGCTCCAGCGGGTTGCCGCGGGCCAGCCCCGGGTTGCCGAGCAGCCGCACCGCCAGCTCCACGGCCCGCAGCCCGTGCCGGTCGGCCAACACCCGTGCCCCGAGCGCCTGTTCAGGGGTGTACGCGGGGTCGCCCGCGTCCACCTTCGCGGCGCCGCCGAACACCAGGTGCTCGGCGGCGGCGAGCAGCACCTCGATCTCCCCGGCGGCGGCCCTGAACCGTTCGGTACGGGCCACCGGATGGCCGAGGTTGGCCGGCACCCGGGCATGGGCGAACGTGTGGAACGCCTCCTGCGCCGCCCGCGCCACCCCCAAGTACAGGGCGGCCAACGGGAGATGGAGCGCCGCGCCCGCCCGGTTGTCCTGCTCGGCCGCCCGACCGTGCGGGCCGAGCCCGATGACATCGTCGGCCCCCACCTCCACGTCCCGGAACGTCACGTCGTGACTGCCGCTGGCCCGCAGCCCCAACTGGTCCCACCGGCCGGTGACGTCGATGCCGGCCGAGGCGCCGGGCACCAGGAACGTGCCCACCCGCGGCTCGGCCTCGTCGGTGGTGGCCCACACCAGGAACCAGTCGAGCCCCTCCGCGCCGGTCACGAACCGTTTCGTGCCGCTGATCGCCCACCCGTCGGCGGTACGCCGGGCCCGGGTGGAGGGCAGCCCGCCGCGCGCCGGTGAGCCCAACTCCGGTTCCACCCGGGCATGGTTGACGAGCACCGGCCGTTCGAACGACTCCTTCACCACCCGTGCGTACAACTCGCCCGGCCAGTGCGGCTGTTGGGCTTGCCGGGCGTGCACGGAGAGCGTCATCGCGGCGATCAGGGCGACGGACGGATCGAGTCGCCCCAGCCGGTGCAGGACCCGCGCCGACTCCTCGACGCCGCCGCCGGGGCCGCCGTAGCGCCGGCCGACGGTCGCGGTGAGCAGGCCCGCCTCGTGCGCGAGGCGCAGCGACTCGGCGGGGAAATCGCCCGACTCGTCGTAACGGGCGGCCAGTTCAGCGATACGGGCGGTCACAGGGCCTCCACCAGGTCCGTGTCGAGAGCGGTCACAGGGCCTTCTCCAGGTCGGCGTCGAGGGCGGTGGTCCAGAACGACTTCACGGTCAAGGGGGACGTGAGGGCGCCCAGTTCGGTGAAGACGTCCGCGACCTTCTGCTCGGAGGCGATCGCCGCGTCGTCGACCGGGTGGAGCGTCGTCGGCCGCTGCTTCTGCTGCGCGACGAGGTCCGCCTCGGCCTGGGCGACGGGCTGATGGGTCTGGGCGGCGATCACCTTCGCGAACGCGGCCTCACGCCCGTCCCGGACATACGCGTACGCCGTGTCGATACGGGCGATGAGATCGGCGGCGGCCGCCTTCTGGGCGTCGTTCCCGAGGACGCTGTCCCGGGCCGACCAGAGGAAGTTGCCCGACAGGACGTCCGCGCCCGAGCCGATCGTCCGCGCGCCCCGCTGGTGGGCGGTGATGACCGAGGTGCCGTAGGAGGCGAACGCGTCCAGGGAACCGCCGTTGAGGGCGGCGAGGCCGTCGTTGGGCAGCAGCGGCTTGGCGTCGACGTCGGACCACTTGAGGCCCGCCCGCTTCAGCAGTTCGTACAGGAAGTAGTGGGCGGTGGTGTTCTGGACGTAGCCGACCTTCTTGCCCTTCAGGCCGGCGATGCTCGTGACCTGGGAGCCCTTGGGGACGACGACCTCCTGGTTCAGGGTGGAGCCGCGTTCGACGGCGACCACCTTGAAGTTGGGTCTGCCGTCGGCGGCGGCGAACACGGGCGGGATCTCACTGGACAGGGCCAGGTCGAGGGCGCCGGCCCGGACGGCCTGGAGCTGCTGGTCACCGCCCTGGAACAGGCTCCAGCGCACGGTGTACGGGGTGTCGTCGAGGTGGGCGAACTTCAGCACCGCCTCCTCGACCTTCCACCCGGTGGCGCCGGCGCGCAGGGTGACATCGGCGGGGGAGCCGGCCTCGGCGGAGCGGGTGCAGCCGGTCGCGAAGGGCAGGAGCGCGGCGAGCACGCAGAGGACGGCGGCGGACGTGCGCAGGGCACGGAGACGGCGAAGCGACACGGGGGCTCCATCAGGCGGCGTGGGCGGGGGAGGCGCGGTGGGCGAGTTCCTGCCGGACCAGCGGCAGCACATGACGGGCGTAGTCGATGGCGTCGTTGAGCGGGTCGTAGCCGCGGATCGACAGCAGGTCGCAGCCGATGTCCACGTAGTCGAGCAGCGCCTTGGCGACCGTCTCCGGGGAGCCGACGAGCGCCGTGGAGGCACCGGCCGCGTTGGTGGCGATCGCCGGAGCCGTCCACAGGCAGCGGTCGTGGACCTCGCCCCGCTCGGCGATGTCGAGCAGCCGCTGCGAACCGACGTTGGCCGGGCGGCCGTCGGTGCGGTAGTGCCGCAGCAGCTCGGTGTTGCGGGCCTGGTCCTTGAGGACCCCCAGCGTGCGGTGCGCCTTCTCCCAGGCCAGCTCGTCGGTGGGCGCGATGATCGGGCGGAACGACACCCAGATCCGGGGGCGCCCGCGGCCCGCGGCGTCGGCGACCGCGTTGACGGCGGCGATCTGCTCCTTCGTCTCCGCCAGCGGCTCGCCCCACAGCCCGAAGATGTCGCCCTGCTGCCCGCCGACCCGGTAGGCGTCCTGCGACGAACCGCCGACCGAGATCGGCACCAGCCCGTTCACCGGCTTCACATCGGAGTGGTAGCCCTCGAAGCGGAAGTACTTCCCCTCGTGCGAGACCGGCCCCTCGGCCTGCCACACCCTGCGCAGGATCTGGATGTACTCGTCCGAACGCTCGTACCGCTCCGCCTTGTTGAGGTAGTCGCCCTCCCGCCGCTGCTCCTCGTCGCTGCCGCCGGAGATGATGTGCAGGGTCAGCCGCCCGTCACTGATCCGGTCCAGGGTGGCCAGCGCCCGCGCGGCGTGCGTCGGGAAGATGACCCCCGGCCGGTGCGCGAGGATCGGCCGGATGCGCTCGGTGTGGGTGGCGACGAACTGCGCGATCTGGAAGGCGTCGGGGGACGCCGAGTGGTAGGCGACCAGCGTGTGATCGAACCCTCCGTCGTCCAACGCCCGTGCGTAACGGCGCAGATGGTCGACGTCGAGACCGGTACGGCTGGCCGCGGCGGGCCCCGACGCACCGGCGTCGGTGTGGACGGCGCTGATGAACTCGACAGGCATGCGTGACTCCTTGGTCGACCGGGGCCGCTGTGCGGCTACTTGAGGAGGGAGGCGTCGGCGGCCCGGGCCACGTCGACGTTCGGGTCGAGCACCCCGATGCCGTTCATGAGGTCGGCGACGCCCTGCACGGTCCGGTTCACCTCGCTGGTGACCGGCAGGAGTTGGCCGTAGGCGGCCGAGGCGAGCGTGGTGGCGACGGACGCGTCGGCGCCGTTGCGGGTCTGGATGGCCTTGGCGTACGCGGCCTGGTGGCTGGTCGTCCACTTCAGGGCGGTGCCGAGGCGCTGGAGGAAGTCCGCGAGGGCGGCCTTCTTCGGGGCGTCGGCGAGCGCCTTGTCGGAGGCGCCGATGAAGCCGTAGCCGCTGGTCCGGCCGTCCGCGCCGTCGATCAGGAGCCGGCCGCCCTGCTCCAGGCCGACCGCCTGGTAGACCCCGAAGGTCGCCCACGCCTTGATCTTCCCGGAGGCGAACGCGGCCTGCGCGTCCGTCGGCAGCAGGTACTGGACCTGGACGTCGGAGTAGCTGAGGCCGTTCTGCTTGAGCACGTTGGCCAGCAGGTATTCGGCGACGCTGCCCTTCGCCGAGGACACCACCACCTTCTGGCCCTTGAGGTCCTTGACGCTCTTGATGCCGGAGTTCTTGGAGACGACGATGCCGACGTGCCGGCCGTCGTTCTTCAGCGCGGCCACGTTCTTGAACCGCACCCCGCCGCTGAGGGCCTGGAGCGCGGGCAGGTCCGCCGAGTACGTCGTGTCGGCGGCGCCCGCCTGCACGGCCTGGAACAGCGGGGCCGCGCCCTCGAACTCCGCCCACTTCACGTGGTACTTGGCGCCCTTGAGGGCACCCGAGGCGGCGAGGATCGTCTGGAGGGTCTTGGCCTGGTCGCCGACGGTGAGGGTGACCTGGCCGTCGGCCGAGGTGTCGGAGGAGCCCGAGCCGCAGCCGGTCAGCGCCAGCAGGGCGGTGAAACTCAGTGCGGCCAGGGCGAGTCGGCGGATCACGAGGGGGTTCCTTCCAGAGTGCGGGTGACGCCGAGCCAGCCCAGCAGGCGGGCGCGCAGGGCGACGAAATCGGGGGCGGTCAGGTCACGGGGGCGGGGCAGGTCGACGGTCACCTCATGGGCGATCCGGCCCTCGTCCATCACCAGGACCCGGTCGGCGAGGAGCAGCGCCTCCTCCACGTCATGCGTGACGAGCAGGATCGCGCAGCCGTGCGACGCCCACAGCTGGGCGACCAACTGCTGGACCTTGCCCCGGGTCAGGGCGTCCAGCGCCCCGAACGGCTCGTCCAGGAGCAGCAGTTCGGGCTCCCGGACCAGGGCGCGGGCGAGCGAGACGCGCTGCGCCTGGCCGCCGGAGAGCGTCTTGGGCCAGACGTCCGCGCGCTCCCCGATGCCGACCTCGTCCAGCGCCCGGCGCGCCCGTTCCCTGTCGGGCCGCCCCGGCAGGCCGAGGACGACGTTGCGCCACACCTTCAGCCAGGGCAGCAGCCGGGGCGACTGGAACGCGGCACTGCGCCGGGCCGGCACGGTCACCTCGCCGCCGATCTCCTCGTCGAGACCGGCGAGGATGCGCAGCAGCGTCGACTTGCCGCAGCCGCTGTGCCCGAGCAGGGCCACGAACTCGCCCTCCCGGATGTCGAGATCCAGCTCGTGCAGCACGGTGTTGCCGTCGAACGACCGTGAAAGTCCGCGTATCTCAATGCTGTTGGCCATCTCTACGCCTCGCCCTCGAAGTTGGCCCGCCAGGTCAGCAGCCGACGTGACGCGACCCGCACGGCGAAGTCGCAGGCGAGACCGAGCAGCGCGTACACCGCGAGGCACAGCACGATGATGTCGGTGCGGAAGTACTGCTGGGCGTTGCTCATCAGGTAGCCGAGGCCCGCGTCGGCGTTGATCTGCTCGGCGAAGACCAGCGCCAGCCAGGCGGTGGACAGCGCGTACCGCAGCCCCACCAGGGCGCCGGGCAGCGCGCTCGGCAGGATCACATAGGTGATCAGCCCGAACCGGCCCAGGCCCATCATCCGTGCGGCCTCGATGAGTTGGGAGTCGGTGGAGCGGATGCCGCCGTAGATGTTGAAGTACAGCGGGTAGGTCACACCGAGCGCGACCAGGGCGATCTTCGGGGTCTCGTCGATGCCGAACCAGACGATGAACAGGGGGATCAGACCCACCCAGGGGATCGCCCGGAACATGCCCATCGAGGAGTCGATGACGTCCTCGCCGAGCCGGAACAGGCCGGCCAGCAGGGACAGGACCAGCGCCACGGAGGCCCCGATGAGGAAGCCGACGGCGGCCCGGCGGCCCGACGCCGCGATGGCGGTGGGGAGTTCACCGTCGCGCGTCAGCTCCACGGCCTGCCGGATCACGTCCACGGGGGAGGCGAGCACCGACTCCGGGAGCAGTCCGGTGGCCGAGGTGAGGAACCACAGCAGCACGAGGCCGACGGGTCCCGCGGTCCGGCGCACCGAGCGGGGGACGGTGAGGCGGCGGGCGGAGGTGGCGGCGCCGCGGATGGTGACGCGGGCGTCCGGGGGCGGCGGGGCGGGCGGCGCGTCCTGGGCGGGCGGTGCGCTCGCCTCCAGCGGTTTCGTCGTCATGGTGAGGTTTCCTTCTCGTGCCGGGCGGGCTCGGGCCCGGTGGCGGCCGGGCGGGCGGGGTCGGCGGACCACGCGGACCAGGAGCCCGGGAAGAGCACGGCCTCGAAACCGGCGATCTCCAGCGCCGCGATCTGGTGCGCGGCGGTGACCCCGGACCCGCAGTACACGCCGATCCGCCCGGCCGGCCCCGCTGTCGCGCCCTTCGCCGCGAAGCGCTCCCGCAACTCCTCGGCCGACCGGAACCGGCCGTCCGCCGTGAGGTTCTCCCCGGTCGGCGCCGACACCGCGCCCGGGATGTGCCCGGCCCGCGGGTCCACCGGCTCCACCTCACCCCGGTACCGCTCACCGGCCCGCGCGTCCAACAGCAGCCCGGTGCGGGCGAGTTCGGCGGCGCCGTCGGCATCGGTGGTCGGGAGCCCGCCCGGCCGCAGCACGATGTCGCCGGGGGCCGGGTCCGCGGGAACGCCGGTCTCCACCGGGAGCCCGGCCGCGCGCCAGGCGCCCCACGCCCCGTCGAGCAACGTGACGTCGTCGACGCCCGCGTACCGCAGCAGCCACCAGGCGCGGGCCGCCGCCGTGTTGCCGAGGTCGTCGTGGACCACCACGGGGCGACCGGCGCGCACGCCCCAACGCCGGGCCGCCGCTTGCAGATCGGCGAGGTCGGGCAGCGGATGCCGACCGCCCTCGGCGCTGGCCGGGGCCGCCAGTTCGCGGTCCAGGTCGACGTAGACGGCGCCCGGGATGTGGCCGTCGGCGTAGTGCGCGCGGCCGTGCGGGTCGCCCAGCGCCCAGCGCACGTCGAGGACGACGGGGGGTTCGTCCCCGGCGAGGGCGGCGCGGAGTTCCGCGACGCTGGTCGTCACGCTCATGCCGGGCCCTCCGCGATCAGCGGCAGCTCGGGGGAGAGCCGCAGCCGCTCCAGGAACCGCACGACCGTCGCGGCGGCGGTGCGGTGCAGGGCGTCGTTGAGGACGTCGTGCCGCCCGCCGTGGAAGGTCACCAGGCGCGCGTCGGTGTCCGCGTAGACCTCGCGCGCCGTCGGCAGCGGGCTCACCGTGTCGTCCGCGCCGTGCAGCGCCAGCACCGGAACCCGCACCAGGTCGAGCCGGAGCGACGGCAGCCGCACGGGCCCGGCGAGGGCGCCGCGCCGGAACGCGGGGTCGTTGGTCAGCCTGCCCTGATGGGTGGGGCAGGCGGTGCGCGCCTCGGCCTCCGCCTCCCAACTCCCGCCGCTCCAGGGGCTGGTGGGCAGCCCGGCGAGGATCAGCGCGTCGATGCCCGGGACGTCCTCGGCGGCCAGCCGGACGGCGTAGGAGGCGCCGGTGTCGGAGCCCACGAGCACCTTCGGGCCCGGCAGGGACTCGTCCGCCAGCAGCTTCGCGGCCTCGTCGAGAACGCCGGGGTCGGTGGACGGGTCGCCGAGGGCACGCACCCGGTAGGCGTCGAAGGCGAGGCGGCGGCCGAACCGTTCGTACACACCGCCGTGCTCACCGCGTCCGGCGAGCACGATCAGGGTGCCGCGAGCGGCCAGACCGTCGGGTTCGTCCCAGGAGAAGGGCGAGGAGGAGAAGGACATGACAGAGCAACTCCCGTGAGGGGGGCGGGAAAAGAAGGGCAGGCGAGGGAAGGAGGGGCGGGCCCCGGCAGCCATCACGACCCGGCGACCAGTGACCAGTGACCAGCGACCGGTGACCAGTGACCGGCGATCACCGACTACCGACTACCGACTACCGACTACCGACTACCGACTACCGACTACCGGCCACCGACCAGTGATCCGTTTGTGCGCGGCGATCAGTGGGGCGGGCAGGCGGCCGGACGGCGCGAGCGCGCCGGGCCGGAAAGGGGGAAGGTCGCCGTGCGGACGGCGGAAGGGTTCAGCGACAGCGCGCGCTGCACGCCACGCCGAAGTCGATGACTCGGCGCTGCGTCAGAAGGGCAGCAGATGCGGTCGCGGGCAACATGCGTCCATCATGACCGGCCACCACCGACACCGTCCAACGATGTTTCCGCATCGAAACCGATCAGCTCTCGCGATCGATCGGCGAAGCGGCTACCGTCGCCGACATGCCCCAACCCGTGCTCGACCTCGTGGCCCTGCGCAGCCTGACCGCGATCGCCGACCGGGGCGGCTTCCACCGGGCCGCCGAGGCGCTCGCCCTGAGCCAGTCCGCGGTCAGCCAGCATGTCCGCCGACTGGAGAAGACGCTCGGCCAGCCCGTCGTCGAGCGCGAGGGCCGCGGCACGCGGTTCACGCCCGCCGGGCGGCTGCTCCTCGAACAGGCCCGCCGCATCCTCGCCGTCCACGACGAAGCCGTTCGTACTCTGCTCGACGTCGATGTCGACACCGTCACCATCGGCTCCACCGAGCACGCCGCCGACCAGTTCCTGCCCCGGCTGACTGCCGCCGTGCTCCAGGCCAGGCCCGGCTGCCGGGTCCGGTACCGCATCGACCGCTCCGCCCGGCTGGTGGAGGCCGTGGAACGGGGCAGCGTCGACGTCGCCGTGTACGTCACCGAGGCCGCCGCCACCGAGGGCACCCCCGTCGGCGGACTCCCGCTGACCTGGCACGCCACGCCCGGCTGGCGGCGCCCGGCCGCGCCCGCGCCGGTGCCGTTGATCGCCGTCGAGGACCCGTGCGCGATCCGCCGCCGGGCCATCGCGACGCTCGCCGCGCACAACGTGCCCGCGACGGTCGTCGGCGACGCGGGCTATCTCGCGGGCGTCCTCGACATCGCCCGCACCGGCCAGGGCGTCGCCCTGCTCGCCTCCGTCGGCCCGGCCCCCGACGGCCTCAGCCCCTACGCCGACCTGCCCGCCGTCACCCCCATCCCGATGAGCGCGCTGGCCCGCAGGGGCGCGGACCCGGCGACCGTGGAGGCGACGTTCACCGCGGTACGGGAACTGCTGGGCGCGGGCGCCGAGGAACACCGGGCGGGCTGACCCCGCCCTCGTGCCACGCGCCCCGAGCCGTTCCGCCCGGCCGCGCGGGAGGAGTTTCCTGGACGGGGCAACCTCCGGCGGGGGCCAGGCGGTTACCCGTGCGTGCATCCCAACACCTCTGTGGCATCACCTCGCCAACGCCGCCCCCGCAAGCCGCTCGCGACCATCGCCCTGCTCGCCGTCGCGATCCTGCTGACCGGCTGTTCCTCCCCGAGCGGCTCGGCGGGCCCGGGCGACCCGGACCCGGTCGCGGCGGCCTCGGCGACGAAGGGCTCGGCGACGAAGGGTTCGGCCGGGCGGTCCGGCGAGAGCACGCCGGTCTACTCGTACGCGAAGGCCGTCCGGGAGACCGTCTGGGTCGACGCCGGCCTCGACAGCGACGGCGACGGCACGAAGGACCGGGTCGCCGTCGACATCGTGCGCCCGCGCGAACCCGCCGACCAGGGCCGGAAGATACCGGTCATCATGGAGGCCAGCCCTTACTACTCCTGCTGCGGACGCGGCAACGAACAGCAGAAGAAGACCTACGACGCCGACGGACGACCGACCGGCTTCCCGCTCTTCTACGACAACTACTTCGTCCCGCGCGGCTACGCCTTCGTCGCCGTCGACCTCCCCGGCACCGGCCGCTCCGACGGCTGCACGGACGCCGGCGGACCCGTCGACATCCAGTCCACGAAGACCGTCGTCGACTGGCTGAACGGCCGCGCCCACGCCTACACCACCCACACCGGCACCACACCCGCCCAGGCCACCTGGACCGACGGCGCCACCGGCATGATCGGCAAGAGCTGGGACGGCAGCATCGCCAACGGGGTCGCCGCCACCGGCGTCGAAGGCCTCAAGACGATCGTCCCGATCAGCTCCATCTCCACCTGGTACGACGCCTACTTCTCCCAGGGCGCCCTGCTGGCCGGCAGCGCGCCCACGCCCGCCGCGCTGATCCGCACCGTCGAGACCGACGCCGCAGGCGTCCGCTGCTCCGCCGTCAACCGGCCCCTCGGCGACGCGGCCGCCAAGTCCGGCGACTGGTCCCCGATGTGGGCCGAACGGGACTACCTCGCGCACGCCGACAAGGTCAGGGCCAGCGTCTTCATCGCCCACGGGCTGAACGATCTCACCGTCCGCACCAAGGAGTTCGGCGCCTGGTGGGACGCGCTCGCCAAGAACGGCGTCGCGCGCAAGATCTGGCTCTCCCAGACCGGGCACGTCGACCCCTTCGACTACCGGCGCGGCGCCTGGGTCGACACCCTGCACCAGTGGTTCGACCACGCCCTCCTCGGCTACGACAACGGCATCGACCGCGCCCCGATGGCCGACATCGAACGCACCCCGGACCACTGGACCACGGACGCCGTCTGGCCACCCAAGTCCACGGCGACCACCACCCTCGACCCCGGCCGGGGCACAGAGGCCGGGGTGGGCACCCTCGGCACCGACGCCGGGGACGGCACCGCGACGTTCACCGACGACCCGGAGGTGAGCGAGGCCGACTGGGCCGCGCACGTCGACGAGCCGACCAAGGCGAAGTCGGGCTTCGTCACCGGGACGTTGGCGAAACCGGTGCGCGTCTCCGGGGCCGCGCGGGTCACGGTCACCGCCACCGCGACGACCACGTCCGCGAACCTCACGGCGATCCTGGTCGACCTCGGCCCGGCCACCGTCCGCGACTACCGCTCCGAGAACCTCGGCATCTCCACGCTCACCACGAAGAACTGCTGGGGGGCCAACACCGCGCAGGACAGCGCCTGTTACCAGAAAACGGTGGCCGACACCACCCACGTCACCAGCACCGTCCTCAGCCGGGGCTGGGCCGCGCTCGGCACCGCCGACTCCGCCACGAAGGTCCAGCCGCTCACCCCGGGCAAGCCGTACGAGCTGACGCTCACGCTCGGCAGCACCGACCATGTCGTCCCGGCGGGCCACCGGCTGGCCCTGGTCGTCGCGGGCAGCGGCAAGAGCCTCCTCTACCATGGCGCCGAACGGCCGACGATCACCCTCGATCTGGCGCACACCTCGCTGCGGCTGCCGGTGGTCGGGCAACCGAACTGGCCCGCCACGTAGTTCCCCGGGTGTGGCGGACCCAGGACGACGGCGAGGGCAGAGCGGCGTGGAGCAGGTGGAGACGGCGGACACCGAGTGGAGTTTCGAGGAGTTCGTCGCCGCTCGCGGAGACCGTCTCTACCGGTCGGCGTGGCTGCTGACGGGCGACGCCCACGCGGCCGAGGACCTGCTCCAGACGGTGCTGGCCAAGGTGTGGCCCAAGTGGTCCCGGATCGCGGGCGACAACCCCGAGGCGTACACCCGCCGAGCGCTGATCAACACCCACGCCTCCTGGTGGCGCCGGCGCTGGCGGGGCGAGACGCCCACCCGCGAACTGCCGGACGCCACCGGGGCCCGGGACGTCTTCGCCGACGTCGACCTGGAACAGTCGCTGGCCGGCGCCATCCGGCGGCTGCCACCGAGGCAACGGGCCGTCGTCGTCCTGCGCTACTTCGAGGACCTCAGCGTCGAGGAGACCGCACACCTGCTGGGCTGCCGTCCCGGCACGGTCAAGAGCCAGGCCGCCAAGGCCCTGGGGATGCTGCGCCGGCACCTCGGTCCGGCGCAGCACCTATTGGAGGTCGGTGACCAGCCGTGACACACCCGCGTGAGGACAGGGAAGAACCCGAGGGCGAGGAGGCGCTGCGGGTCATGCTGGCCCGGATCACCCCCTCGGGCACCCACCCCGGCCGCATCCGCGAGATCCGGCACCGCGTACGGGCCCGGCGGCGCCGCCGGATCGCCCTGACGAGCGCGGCGGCGCTGACGGTGCTGGGCGCCATCACCGCACACACGCTCCTCTCACCCCGGGCCGGGAACAGCACCACGGCGACGCCCACGGCCTCCTGGGCCCCACCGGGCTTCACCGACCTCCCCCTCTCCGACGCCCCCGCACCCCGCCCCGCCGGCTGGCACAGCGAGCCGCTCCCGAACGCCGAACCGGGAACGGCCGTGGTGGCCACGTACCGCCCGAAGGCCACCACGTCCCCCCTCAGCCAGATCCCCCGGGGCGGAGCCCTGGTCCTCTACACCCAGGCCGAGCCCGGCTCCCCCCGCGTCGCGGTCCGCCGCCTGGACCACCTGGAGACCTGGTGCCACCGAGCGGGCGGCACCCAGGAACTGATCCGCGTCCCCCGCACGACCGACGCCCCCCAGACCCCCCGCACCGGCTACGCCTGCCTCAACACCCCGTCCCCGACCCTGATCGAGGAAGCCACGGAGATCCTGACAACGAGGAACGTGAGCGGTTGAGGCGGGGCTGAGGCTTTCACCCGTCGGCTGTCCGGGCCGTCCCGGTCAGGACTGGGCCAGTTCCCGGAGTTTCCAGAACTCGTCCACTTCGACCGGCTCGGCCGCATCCGGCTGCCCCGACACGAGGTCACCCGGATACTCCCTCAGCTCGGTCAGTGCGGCACTGGGCAGCAGGCCTCGGTCGTACGCCTGCTGCAAGCGGTCCAGCCAGACCAGACCGGCCCGATAGGCGTCCAGATCCGCAGCGTCGCGCGCCTCGAAGCTGGCCGCGCCGTCGGTGTCCGAGGCCCACAGGTATCCCAGCGTCCCGTCTTCACCGAGAACCGGCACATACCGCACCGGACCGGAGGTCTGTCGTCCGTACCCAGCCGTGAACTTCGGGGTCTGACTGAAGACGCCGTTTCGATAGGGAATCTCGAAGCGCCCCCATACGTCGGACGGGGTGCCGTCATCGTCCTCGAAGTGGTTCTCGGCCCCAGATTCTGTCGCGACTGCGAACCAGGTCGCGTCCTCCGGATCGATCTCCACGTCGAGAAGCCGGGAAATCTCTGCCAGGGCCGAGGCCAGTCGCGGGCGGTTCGCGGTGAACACCGCTTCCTGTTCGCGCCCCCGAAGATCGAACGGCATCCAGGCATCGGAGAACGTCGTCAGCCCCACCTGGAAGAAACCCTCGGACACTTCGACGGTGAGCGCGAACATCCCTTCCACCGGGACCGCGCCGGTACCGGTCTCCACGACGCCGTCGCACGACGCGAACAGTTCCACCCCACCGATCTCACCGTCGGCGAGACGTCCCTTGACCCGCGCCACCAGCGCTTCGGCGGCCCCGGCATCCGAGACCAGCGCGCCGACAGGGAAGTCCGCCCGTACGAGCACGCTCCGGCGACCCGGTTCGGGAACCACTACGCTCACGCGCCCACCATGCGGAGTTCCGAGGCGATACCGGTCGAGCACTCCGAGCGCCAGAGAAAACCTCCGAACGGCCTCCCGCACCAGATCGGTCCGATGCCCACTCTCTCCCCACGACCATCGCGCGACGGGTGTACTGGCGATCAAGACCGTCCTTCTGGCATGAAGCTGGCGCCGGGCGGATACAGGTCCCGAGTGCCGGGCTGTTTTTGTGTCGGCGACGAAGATCTTGACGTCGGCATCGGAGTCCGGGAGCTGCCGGGGTGTTATTCGTCTTCGCCGGGGTGCGATGTTAGGCGAAGGGTGAGTTCCGCGCTGGCCAGCATCCGGGTAATATCGATCGGAAGGTTGGAGAATTCCTTTCGCACTACATCGGCTGGGTCAATGCGCCGGGTGAGAGAATCCTTCCCCATCGCCTCGATGACATATCGATACCCGCGGGGCGTGCTGGGATCTTCTGCGATTCCCCATTGTGCTCCATGCCTCTGAATAAGATAATCGGCGACGTAGGACATCAGATCGGCATGCAGAGTGATCCAGTCTGATTCTTCAAATTCACCCAACGGGGCACGTGAAACATAATCCTGAAGAGCTGGGATAAGGCTCATTGGATCGCGGGTATAGATCTCAGAATCCACTCCGAGCATGTCAGCCACGTCGATAATGTTCCGGCGTCCACCTTCAATCCATTCTTGAAGATTCGCTTCGCTCGCCTTGCTCACGCCTTGATCCTTTCATTGACGCTACTTTTTTGGGGCAGGCCCGTACTCGACGAAAATTATTCGAGCCTGGATGAGATAGTTCCTCAAGGCCTCTGACGGGGGAGCGTGCAGGAAGACCCAGCGCGGATCGAAATTCGGGTCCATTCGACGGAGGGCCAGATCCTTGTTGATCTGCTGAATCAGGCCGCTACTCAGAGGGACCTCGCCCTTCACGACTCGAGTGGAGCCATCCTTGAGCGTGATTGTTCGCCATTCAAGGTAGTGCTTCACTTCCATTGCGAGCGTGCGACCGTCCGGCATATCCACCGGAACATCGACGTGGCGCCCACCTGGCGTCTCTACAGGGTAATAGGGGTGGTCATGGGTCGGCACGGGATAGTGCCGTTCCGGCGAACCCCCCATCATTTCGCGGAGAAAGTCCTCCGCCCCCTTGTACCGATCTCGTCCGTGGCGCATGGCGCGCATCTCACGAAGGGTACGCTCCGCCCTGCCCGGCGGAAGCTCACGGGGGGTGTGCTGGGTGTCGAGGTTGGAATGGCCGTGCTGGTGGGGGTCAGCCGAGTGGCCTGCCTGTTCCGTGGGCGAATCGGGTGCTTCGTGAGAGTTATTACCGTCGTGATCGGTCGCGCCATGCTCAGTCGCGGGGTTGGAATCGTGATCGCTGTCTACCTTCCCCCGGGAACCGTCGTTGCCGGCGTGCGCCGCGTCGTCCAGTCCGTTTCTGCCGGGGACTCCGGGATGATTGCTGCTCCTACCGGACGACGACTCGTTGTGGTGGCCGCCCGTGCCGTTCGCGTGGGAACCGCCGCCTCTGGCAGGGCCGTCGGTGTGGCCTGCGTGCGACGGAGCGTCCGCCTGCCCGCCTCTGGCCGGAGTGTTGCTGTGGCTGCCCTGGGCGGTGTTGTCCAGGGCGTTGCTGGGCGTGTGGTGGCCCACGTCGTCCCCGGGTATCTTGCCGGGACGGGTTTCGGGCAGGTTGTCGGCGGTGCGGGCCGGGTCGGAGATGTCGCTGCCCACTCGGATCACGTCGTCGCCCGTGCGGCCGCCCACGCTTGCCAGTTCGCGGAGTTCGACCTTGGGAGCATTCTCGGCGCGCTGGTAGACGCTGCCGTCCTCCTTGTAGAGGTTGCCCTTGGGGTCCATGTACTTCGCGGGGCTGTCGTCGAAGGGCAGCTTGACCGTACCGGCGGGCAAGGTGATGGTGCCCTTGGGCAGCGCGATGGTGCCGTCGCCGAGTTTGATCGCCCCGTCCGGAACCGCAGAGCCCTCGGGCAACCGGACCGTTCCGTCCGGCAGCTTGAGAGCGCCCTCCGGCAGGCTGAACGCACCCTCATTGATCTTCGGTATCTCGAAGTTGCCCAAGTCCTTGAGGCCGGCCATGACATCGCCGATCTTCGAGAGGCCGGCGCCGGCACCCTTGAACACGTAGGTCATGGGGTCGATCGCGCGGCCGGCCTTGCTCGCGAACGAGAGAGCCTTGGCCACCACGCCGGCTTTGCCCGCCCCGGACACCGCACCGCCCGTGCCGCCGGTGAACACGGTGGTCAGGACGTTGAACGTGACCGCACCCGCCGCACGGGAGGGGTTCGTACCCCACTGATCCCAGGCCACCAGCGCCTTGCCGGTCTCCTTCATCGCTGTACGGGAATCACGGAGCCAGGACGGCAGTTCTTCGTCGTCAGCCATCCAGAATGCCGCTCCGGCACCCGGAACGGATGTGATCACCAGGCCCGTCGCGAGTTTCGCGAGGCCCATCCAGGCTTGCCCGGCCGCGTCCCAGCCGTCGAACCCGACAAGGGTGCCCAGTCCTTTGATGGTGGCCCACCCACCATCGACGAAGAATCCCTTGCCGAAGTCGTACGCGTGCTCCCACACCTGCCACCACGGGACCGATTCCTCGACCGCCTCACCCCATGGCAGGCTCTTGGAATGCTTCAGGGCCTCGGCGTCGTATCCATACATGCCATCGCCGTGAGAGCCGTCGTCGACCTTCAGCGGTGTGCCGCCCACCAGTGCCACGATCGTGTCGTGCGCGTGCCGCTCGGCGGCCTGGAACTGGGACCACACCTCGGCGATCTTGTTGCGCCGGTCGAGGTTCTCATCGACGAGATCCCCGTCCTCGTTCCACTTCTCGTCGTCGGCGACCTTCGCCTGGAACGACTCCGCCTCGGCCTTCAGCGTCTCCAATTGCTTCACCAGCGGGCGGATCTCGTTCGCGTACGTGCCCAGCGCGCCCCCGATGGTGCACATGTCGGAGCTGAACGAGAGCGTGATGTCCACGACCGGCTTCGTCACCGCGAAGAGTTGCTCCGCCTCGGGGGCCTGGTAGTACGCCGACATCCCCCCGAACGTCGTGTGCACGGACGAGCCCGCGTCCGCGAGCGCGCCGCCGTCGCCCGACAGTGACTTCACCTTCTCGTCCAGCACGGACAACTGCCCGGTGAACACGGGTACTTCGGCGGGGTTGACCGGTGCGTTGCTCACTTGTCGCCCCCCGCCGCATCCCTCAGCTGGTCCAGTCGCATGTTCTTGGCCGCGTCCTGGGCGTGCTTCGCCGCGGTCAAGTCGCCCTCGACATACTCGTTCGTCGCCTTCGCCGCGCCCAGCAACGCGGCCTGAATCCGTTCCCCCATGGCCTTGAGGTCCGTCTGACGCTTCTCCAGATACTGGCTGAGCGCCGCGCCCACGGGACCTGTCGAGCCCCTTTGCGACAACGGCACCTGCCCGGTCGGCACCGGACCCTGCATGGTGGGTGTCGGCAGCGCTGCTGCCGACCCCGGCACTGCCGTACCGGCCGCGTACGCCGCCTCCGACACGTGCGTCATCAACGTCCTCAGAGCCTTCTCCAGGTCGCCCGCCCGCTCACCCGTGAGCCTCAGCTGGCCCTGCACACCCTGCGGTTTGATGTCCCACGACGTCATAACTCCCCCGTAAACCCTGCGAGCCGGCTGGATCAGCCGATGTCGTCGACCGCGGACTTCGCCCGTGTGAGCGTGTGGTGCGCCGTCGCGTCGTTCTTCTCCAACGTCGTCCGCAGCAGGTGGATGATGTTCTTCACCTCTTGCGATGCGTTCTGCCAGCGCAGTTCCTTGGCGTGGTAGTCGTCGGCCACACCGTCGGCCGCGAAGTCCGACATGGCGGCTTTCACCTGCGCGTCGCGGGCGGTGATCACCTGTTCCAACTGGCCGATGACCACCTGGATGTTCCCCTGCGCCTCGCTTGAGGCTCCCGTGTCGTACGACCGACGGTCCGTGTCTCCGGCCATCACTGATCACACTCCCCGTGTGGTTGAAGGTTCGAAAGCGGCTCAGCGGCCGGAGAAGCGGGCAGCGTCGAAGTTCCCCGCTCCCATCTGCGTGCGGGCGTTGTCGCCCTGCTCCAGGTCGCCGGAGCCGAAGGCGCGCTCCATGCCCGACTGGCCACCCAGGATGGCCGACAAGGCGGCGTTCAGTTCCTTCGTGATCTCGTCCGACCGAGTCTTGAACGAGTCGAACGCGACCTTACCCTGACCGTTGAACTTGCCCTCCAGCGGCTGCGCCGCGTTGAGCAGCTGCTGGATCAGCGTCCCCAGGTCGGTACTTGAGTTCTGCGACCCTGACATCAGGTTTGTCAGAACCTGTGTCCCCATGTCGAACTTCATACCGTTCCCCCGCATGCTCGACTGATGATATCTATCTCTTTTTATCAACTCATGTCGCCGCGGCAAGCGGCAACTAGCTTTCTGTGACTGAGCCCTGACACAAGGGTAGGGCCCTCACGCTCCCTTCAGATGTCGCACGAGCCGCTCGAAGTCGCTCCATCCGGACAGGTCCGAGGGGTCTCCGGGCAGCGGGTAGTACAAGGCCGGTCGGGCCTTCGGGCCCAGTCTGAGCGGCTGTTGCGGCAGAGGAGTACGCCACGCGCGGTCGTCCGGCAGGGCGTGGACCTCCTCCGCGCCGAGGACGAAGGCCAGCGGCACGCCTGGTCCCTCGAAGCGTGGTGGCACCGCCAAGTCCCTTCGAGCCTTGCGCAGTTGCACAAGCATCGACTGGAGGCGGTGGCGGGTGGCGAGCACCTCCGCCGCTCTCGGCAGCGCGTCCCGCGGGACCTGCTCGTCTGCCCCGTAGCCGAACGCGAGCGTGACCTCCTCCTCCACGCCGGCCTTCGTTCGCTTGACGCGGACCGTCGCGAGGCCAGGGCGTTCCGGACTGCCGACCACCACGAACCAGCTCGGTTCGGGCGCCCGCGTGAACGCGACGTCGGTCAGCCGCCCCGGAGACCAGGGCAGAGTGGCGGGCTCCGCGCTGCCCCAGCCGACCGGGGGCTCACCGGTGAGTTCACGCCACACTGCCTCCAGCGCGCCCCCGAGGATCAACCGTTCGTCTGCGGGGTGGACCGTACGGAGGGTGACGGCCAGCTGTCGTTCCCCGGTGTCCGTGAACTCCTGGTACGAGGCCGCCACCGGGGTGTGGGGATCGTCCTCGGTGGCGTCCGGCGAGGTCACCGGCGCGAACATACCCTCTTGCCAGCGCAGTACCGCGCCCGAGCGGCCGTCGTAGTAGCCCTCCCGTTCGTCCTGGACGACCCAGCGTGAAGGCCAGCCGGGCAGGGTGTCCCGTACGGCTGCGGAGAGTGTGGTTCCCGCCGGGGTGACGATCTGGAGGCCTCGCTCGGCGGCGGCGACGGCCCTGAAGGCATCGGAGAGCCAGGCGGTCATCGCGATCACGGGCCGGTCCATGATGACGACGGCCACCTTGTCGGTCAGGACGTCGACGGCCGGCTGCGCGGCGGCGGGCACGGGCGCGACGCTCACCCCCTCGGACGCGACCACTCCGACGGAACGTACGGCCCGCGGGGGCCAGGCGGTACCGCCGGCCAGGGCGGCGAGCCGGGCGGCGAACGTGTCTGCCAACCGCTCGGCCTCCGCGACACCGGTCGTGGCGCGAGCCTCCGTCCACCAGAAGGGAACCGGCGGCGCCGCGCTGCCGAGCAGCCGCTCGGCCTCGCCGGGGACCTGCACGAGCAGCGGTGCCTCGATGGAGACCAGCGGCCTGCCCTCCTGGTCGCAGAGCTGCACGACGGCCCCTTCGCCCGCAGCGTCCACCAACTTGTCGGGCCCCCCGGACAACAGACCCACGAGCACGCTCCAGGGGTCGGGCATCCGTGGCGTGAGGGCTATGACGTCCTTGGTCATGTGGTCGACCGGTCCTTCACTTGGGGGTGTACACGGTCTGGATGAGGCGGTTGGACTGGCCTCTGCGGACGAGGACGCCACGGCCGGCGGGCTGCTGAGAGGCGTACACCCCCGGGAACAACTGGCCCTCGCTCCGCTCGCCCGCCATCAGGACGGCCGAGGCGCCGGACTCGCGCAGACCTTGCACCAGAGGCTCGTACATTCCGCGCGAGGCACCCGCGACGCGGCGTGTCAGCACGAAGTGCAGGCCGATGTCCACTGCCGACGGGATATAGGGGAGGAACGGGTGGAGCGGTGTCTGCCCGGCGGTGGTCAGCACGTCATAGTCGTCTACGAGCACCACGATCCGCGGGCCGCCACCCCAGTTGCCGGGCTCAAGGTCCTCCAGGCGGGCGCTGTCGTCGGGAAGCCGCCGCTCCAGCTCGGTGGCGATGCCGTTGGCCAGACCCGCACACATCTTGGCGTTGTACGCGTAGCCGCCGTTGAACTCCTCCGGTACTGCCCCACGCAGGCCGCGACGCGGGTCCATGATGGCGAAGACCAACTCGTCCTCGCCGTAGCGCTCGATGAGGCCGTCGGCGACGGTCTTGAGGAGGTTCGTCTTGCCGCACTCGCTGTCGCCGAGGACCAGGAGATGCTGGTCATGCTGGAACAGGTCGAGGAGGACGGGCGCCAACGCGTTCTGGTCGAGGCCGATCGGCACCCGGCTGGGCTCGGAGACCGGGCCCGGCAGCAGGTGCGGCTCGACCAGGTGAGGCAGGACCCGGACCGGCGGCGCGGCGTCTCCGCTCCACGTGGCGCGGACCGTACGGGCCGTGCGCTCCAGGACTGAACCCAGCTCGGAGGTGTCGCTGAGTCCGTCCGTGCGCGGCAGCGCCACCTGCGCGAAGAGCTTGCGGTCGGTGAGGACACGGCCGGGCTCGTCGGCCGACAGTGTCTCGGCGAGTTTGCGCTCGATGCTGGACTCGCTGGGGTCGTTGAGCCGCAACTCGACGCGGGTGCCGAAGTTCGACTGGGTGGCGATTCGGACGTCGTTCCAGCGGAGCATGCCCGCGACGATGTGGATGCCGTAGCCGCCACCACGCTTGAGGATGTCGACGACGGCATCGTCGAGTTCCTCGAAGTCGTCCCGCAGCGCGCCGAAGCCGTCTATGACGAGGACGATCTCCGCGGAGGCGAGTTGGGGAAGCCGGCCGGCCGCGTGCAGGGTACGCAGTTGTTCGACGGAGTCGATGCCGTGCAGGCGGAAGAGGTCCTCGCGGATCGCGAGCATGTTCCGTACCTCCTCGACGGTACGGGCCGCGCGTTCACGATCGGCACGTCCCGCGATCCCGCCGACGTGCGGTAGACCGGACAGGGCCTGGAGGCCGCCGCCGACCAGGTCGAGGCCGTAGACGCCGACCTCCTGCGGGGTGTGGGTCAGCGCGAGAGAGAGAACCAGGGTGCGCAGGAGGGTGGTCTTGCCGGACTGGGGGCCGCCGATGACGGCGGCGTGACCGCCCGCGACAGTGAGGTCGAGATACCACTCGCCCTGCCACTGCCGGGTCGGGTCGTCGAGCAGACCGAGCGGCACCATGAGGCGACCGCGCCGCTTGGAGAGCTGCATGCCGCGCACGCCGACGTCGAGCGGTCCCGCGACCGTGTCCAGACAGATCGCGGCGGGCAACGGGGGCAGCCAGATACGGCGGACGGCCGGGGCGGCGTTCTCCAACTGCCCTACCACGACGCCAAGTTCGGTCGGCCCGGTCTCGCGGCGTCGGGTCGACGGTTCTTGAGTGCCGGGGGACTCGGACCTGGAGAGGGTGTTGAACGCTTCGTACTCAAGGGCGAGAGGGCCGCTGTCCTCCTGTTCCGCATGCTGTACCGGGCCCCGGTACGCGCCGGAGACATAGCTGGCCTTGAAACGTTCGTAGTGGCTGGTGTCGACCTTGAGGTAGCCGAAGCCGGGCAGCGGAGGAAGGTGGAAGGCGTCCGTGGTGTCCAGGACCGTGCGGGACTCATCGGCGGAGAAAGTACGCAGACCCAGGCGGTACGAGAGATAGGTGTCCAGCCCCCTGAGCTTGCCGCCCTCGATGCGCTGGCTGGACAACAGCAGATGCACGCCGATGGAGCGTCCGATCCGGCCGATGGACAGGAACAGGTCGATGAAGTCGGGCTTGGCGGTGAGGAGTTCACCGAACTCGTCGATGACGACGAAGAGATGAGGGAGCGGGTCCAGGTCGAGCCGTCGTTCGGCACGCAGTGCGGCGTAGTCCCCGATGTCGGCGACGTTGCCCGCGTCCTTGAGGACCTGCTGGCGCCGCTTGACCTCACCGGCGAGTGAGGCGTGGACGCGCTCGACGAGACCAGCCTGGTTCTCCAGGTTGGTGATGACACCGGCCACGTGCGGCAGTTGTGCGAATGGCGCGAAGGTCGCGCCGCCCTTGTAGTCGATGAGGACCAGGGCGAGGTCCTCCGGAGGGTGCGTGGCGACCAGGGCGAGGACAAGGGAGCGAAGCAGCTCGGATTTCCCGGAACCGGTGGCGCCGACGCACAGACCGTGCGGGCCCATGCCCAGCTCGGAGGATTCCTTCAGGTCCAGCAGTACGGGTTCGCGGGAGTCGTTGACCCCGAGAGGCACGCGCAGGAAGGCTCGTTCACCGCGCGGAGCCCACAGCCGCGCCAGATCCAGCCGGGCCACGTCGTCGATACCGAGAAGGTCGGCGAAGTCGACGGGGCCGGACAAGGGTGCGTCGACCAGGGACTCGGCGGAAAGTCGCAGGGGCGCGATCATCCGGGCGAGGCCCTCGGAGAAGGGGACGTCGACCTCGTCCACGATGCCGCGCGCGCTGATCGGCTCGTCCTCGCGCAGATCCTCGACCAGGACTCGGTCCTCATCGACGGTGATGCGGACGCTGACCTGACCAGGTTCCTGCACCCGCTGTTCGAGCAGGTGGAGGACGGTGACGCCCATCTCGGAGAGGCCGACGGCTTCGTCGGGGCGCGGTAGTTCGACGGCGTCCTCACGGTGTCCGTCGGCGACGACGAGCAGCCGGGACGTCATGGACAGGGCGTCCTTGCCGGACAGCCCACGACGTACCTCGGCGGCGTAGGAGGCGCGGCGGCGTAGTTCGGAACCGATCTGTCGGGCGAGCAGGGGTGTGGAGGGAGCGATCCGACGGGCGGCAACGGGGCCGTCGAGCTGTTCGGTGTCGAGTAGGTGTGGCATCCACTTGGCCCACTCCCAGTCGGGGAGCCGGTCGCCGGGCACGGCCAGAGCGAGCGCCACGTCGTCAGGGGCGTGCAGGGCTGCGGTCTGGACCAGCAGGGCGCGCGCGACGCGCAGACAGTCCTCGCGGGGGCCGATGACGCTGACGTTGCCCACCCGGTCCAGCGGGACGGTGAGCGGTAGTTCCGTTCCGTTGCGGAAACGGGCGGTCAGTGCCGACGCTTCGTTGAGCATGAAGCGGTCGGGCGGGGTGAGGACGGAGGAGCCCTGCTGGCCGATCTGAAGAGCGCGCACGGGCATCTCACCGGTGCCTGCGCGAACCCGCAGGAAATCGCCGTCGACTCGCCGCCGTTCCCACAGTCGGGCAGGGTCGCGGACGATGTCGTACAGCGCGTGCGGCGGGGGATTGAGCACGTCGGCGTGCTCGCCGCGCGCGCGTTCCTCGTCGGTGAGTTCTTCGCGCAGGTCCTCCAGGTAGGCGAGGTAGGCCTCGCGCTGGGTACGGCGGGTGCGCTGGGCCTTGCCGCGTTGGGAGAAGACCAATGCGAGCGAGCCGACGACGGTGACGAGCAGGATGATGGCGCCCAGCCCCGCGAACTGGCTGTTGCGCACGACCGTCATCATGACGACGGACGACATGACTCCGGCCACGGGCAGCAACGACATCGCGACGTTCCCCGCCTTCCCCTCGGGAAGGTTGGGCGGCGCCTCGATGGTGCGTGCGGCGGGTGCGGCCGGGGGTCTGACGGTCCTGGCCGGGCGGTGGATCAGTCGGGTGGTCATCGTCGTCCGCCCCTCACGGTCGGGTTCGGCACGGTCGGATCAGGCATCTTTGTCAACGGCGCTTCTGGGACAGCGAGAAGACCTCGGCGGCCAGCCGGGTGGCAGTCTTCCTGGTCGAGTGGGCGAGCAACTCGGTACGGAGTGGGCCGCCGGCCGCCAGATGACGGTCGTACGGCAGGACGTGGACGCTCGCCCTGGTGGTCTGGAGGGCGCGGACCGCCTCGGCGAGGTTGATTCCCGGGTGCGGTGTCTGCTGGGTGAGGACGACGACTGTGCCGGTGATCATGTGGGGCGGCAGCCCCTGCATCCACTGGAGGACCGCGTACGTGCTGGTGATGCCTTCCAGGGTCGCGGGGGCGGTGAGGACGCGGGCCTGGGAGGCGGACAGCGCGACCCTGGCGACTTCGGCAGGCAGCGTCTCGCAGTCGACGACGGTCACGCCGAAGTAGCGGCGCAGCGCTACCATGGCCCGCTCGTAGGAGCCGGTACTGAGCATCGCGCCGATCTGGCCCTGGCTGCCGGGCAGCAGCCAGGCGTTGTCACGGAGCTGGACGAGATAGCCGGTGACATCGAGCAGCGACATCTGGGGCTCGATGATGTCCGCGAGGTCACCGGTGGTCCAGCGCAGAGTCTCGGCGCCGAGCCGTATCGACAGCGAGCCGAGGGCCGGGTCGGCTTCGACGAACAGCACGGGGTCCTGCCGGTAGTGGGCGTAGGTGGTCCCCAGCAGTGCGGCGACCGTGGATTTTCCTGCGCCGCCGCGGATGGAAGTGACGGCGATCTGGCGGCCGGTGGTCACGGGCTGTTGGAGCAGCTCGGCGACCCGGGTGACCTCGGCGACCTCACGGGCGGTGGACGAGGAGACGTTGCGACGCACGGTGCGTAGGGCGCGGGCGGCGAAAGACTCACCGTGCCGGGGCTTGCCCGCTGTTTTGGCGAGGTTCCGGTCGATCGCGGGGCGGGACTCAGGAGTACGTACGGTCGGGCCCGGTGGCTGTGGAACGTGGGCCTGGGACGCCGCCGGTCGGGCCGGGTGCGCGGGAGGCGCGGCCTGCGGTGGAGTGTCTTGGGGCGGAGCCCCGGAAAGAGGGGTGCCATCGGTGCCCGGAGCGGATGCACCGGCCTGCGACTCCGGCTGCCGGAGCCCCGCCGCTCCCGGCCCCCGGCTCGGCAGCGGTGCTCCGCCCTTGAGATCGCGCAGGACATCGCCTTGCCAGTTGTCTCCGTTCGGCATTCCTGCCCCTGCCCCTCTTCTTTCGACCTGCTGCCCCGCCAGGATCACCGGCGCGTTGACTCAGAACTTGTCGAGCAGTTGCCCGTACACGCCGAACACCCCGATGGCGAGGGGGAAGAGTCCCACCATGCCGATCGATTCGACGAGGTCGGCCGCGCGCCGCAGCCGGACCTGCACATGCTCCGATGGCTGCACCGCGAGGACGAGGAGCGGCAGCAACGCCGCCGCGACCAGGACGGCGAGCGGCCCAGCACCCCCGTCGCGTTCGGTCCACAGCGTCACGAGGCGCACGATGAGCAACGCCGCGGCGACGAACAGTGCCACGACCTCGGCGGCCAGCGGGAAGGCCCGCGCCCGTGACAGAAGCACCACGACGACGAGTGTCGGCAGGGTCACCGTCCACACGGTGGGTTCCTCGGCGAGGGTCAGCAGCCAGCCGGCGGTCACCGCTGAGATCGCGGTGCCGATCGTCGCGAGAGCGAGCCCGCGGTGCGTGGCGGCGAGCGCGTTGCTCACCTCGTGGCGGCTGACGGAGACGCCGGAGGAGCGGCGGTCGTCGAGTGCGGTGAGCCCCGAGGCGGTCAGGGCGAGCCGCGGGAGCAGGCCGAGCAGCACCACGGAGAGGACAGCCATCACCGCGCCGAGCCGGGCCGGTTCGCTCTGGACGGCGGCGACGACCTCCCACACGGCGGTGATCACAGCGGTGGCGACGGCACCGATGAGCCCGCCTCGACCGAGCGGTGAGAAGTAGCCGAGCAGCGACAGTGTCAGGACGAGTGCGCCCGCTACGGCAGCGAGTCGCACGATTCCCGACCAGTGGTAGGCATCCGCGGCGGTCCATGCGGTGACGATGCCCAGCCCGCCGGAGGCGAGCAGGAGGGCGGTCGCCAGGCCTTGGTTGCTCTGCCCGATCCGGGCGACGAGCGTGCCGGTCGCCAGCAGGACCAACGAGAGCGCGGTGAGGGCGACGGCCAGGGAGCCCAGTGCGAACTCGTGACGGGCGAACAGCGCGGTGGTCACCGTGAGGGCGACGCTCGCCACTCCCGCGCTGCCGCGCCGAGTGGCGGGACGCCAGCGCCAGGCCTGAAGATCGAGGTCGTCGGCGACCAGGTCGGTGACGTCGTGAACCACCGGAGCGGGCGGCGCGGAGTGAGTCCTGACGAGCCGGAGGACGGCGCCGTCGGCTATCCCGGCCGACGCGAGCGTGCTGTCGTGCGGCAGCGCGGAACCGTCGAAGGTAATGAGCTGACGGGTCATCGGGCGCGACGCGGCACGATCGTCGAGCAGCCGCAGTATGTCAGGGAGGAGCTGCCCGATCGGAGTGTCGGAGGGCAGGACTATGTCGGCCCGACGTCGCTCGCCGACCAGGGTCACTCGGCTCAACTGCGCCCGAGAAGTCGTTCCTTTACTCACCACTTACCTGAACCTATCATCGTGCGAATGGCCACCTTCCGGTGCCGAGGCGGCATGGCTTCGCCGACGGGAAATCCTTTTGACTCCGTACAGTTCCCCGTCTGCCTGCTGCGTCCGTGCCGATCCCGGGGCGTGCGTGGTCTGTGAGATCGACGGGTGGGACGACGTGGACGGCCGCGTCGGCTACGACGACTGCCCGAGGCGGAGCACCTGGCCCTGCTGCTTCTGCTGTTCGGCCTTCTGCTTCGAGAGCGTGTGCTGGATGAAGGACCAGCCGACGCAACCGGCGCACAGGACGGCCGCGATGGCGATACCCGCGAACAGTTTCCCGAGCCGCTCGTCCGCCGTGCGCCGCGTCCGTTGCGCCCCGAAGAGCAACGCGTCCCTCATCCTGCGGCGCCGCACCGCCACCGACTCAAGAAGCTGGCTGTCGTAGTCCCGTGCCATCAGCAGTCCGTCGCCCCTGTCCCGACTCGCCGGACGTCGCCCCCGGACGCGGTTGATGCGCGTGCGGAATGCGAAGCCCCCCGTGTTTGCCTCTGCAACATAGATTATGTGGCCGGCATCGAACACATCCGGGTCGGGGCGGGAGTTCCTGCGTCTCATGCGTCGGAGCAGGGCCCGATCGGGCCCCCGATTCCGAGCCCGGGCCGTGCGATTGTACCCGTCCTGGCAGCGCAGGGGACTGGCGGTTCCGCCTGTCCCCGCCCGAACACCGCCCCCGAATAATCGTTGGCCGTCCTCTCACCCCGGTCCTAGACTGAACCCGACTTCGCACGGTGGCCTCCGCCGCCGTTGCCCACCGAGGTGAGAAGAAGGGGGTGTTGACCGATGACGGTGATCGCGATGGGCCTTGCCCGCATTCCGTATGTCAGGTTCACCTCCGTGGCCGTCGGCTGACCTTCTTCGCTGTCGCCGGGGCCCGTTCGAAGGGTCTCCCTTGTCTTCCACCTCTGTTGTCGCCGCGCTCGCTCCCTACGGCTGGGACGACGCGTGGGCGGACGCGTTCGCCCCGTTCGCCACCGAAGGACTGCTGCCCGGACGCGTCGTGCGCGTCGACCGCGGTCAGTGCGATGTCGTCACCGCAGGGGGCGTGCTGCGGGCCGACACCGCGTTCGTCACCCCGCACGACCCCCTGCGGGTGGTGTGCACCGGCGACTGGGTCGCCGTCGAACCCGGCGGCACCCCCCGTTATGTGCGCACCTACCTGCCCCGCCGCACGGCGTTCGTGCGCTCCACCTCCTCCAAGCGGTCCGAGGGACAGATCCTCGCCGCCAACGTCGACCACGCCGTCGTCGCCCTCTCCCTCGCCGTCGAACTCGACCTCGGCCGCGTCGAACGCTTCCTCGCGCTCGCCTGGGAGTCAGGCGCCCAGCCGGTCGTCGTCCTGACCAAGGCCGACCTGGTCCCCGACCCGGCCGTCCTCGCCCACCTCGTCCAGGACGTCGAGACGGCCGCGCCCGGCGTCCCCGTGCTCACCGCCAGCGCCCTGCACGGCGAGGGCCTCGGCCCCCTCGTCGCGCTCACCGGCGGCTCCACCTCCGTGCTGCTCGGCGCGTCCGGCGCGGGCAAGTCGACCCTCGCCAACGCCCTGGTCGGCGCCGATGTCATGGACGTCCGGGCCACCCGGGACATGGACGGCAAGGGACGGCACACCACCACCACCCGCAACCTCCTCGCCCTGCCCGGCGGCGGCGTCCTCATCGACACCCCGGGACTGCGCGGCGTCGGCCTCTGGGACGCCGGGACCGGGGTCGGGCAGGTCTTCGCCGAGATCGAGGAACTCGGCGCCGACTGCCGTTTCCACGACTGCGCCCACGAGGCCGAACCGGGCTGCGCGGTCCTCGCCGCCCTCGCCTGCGGCGATCTCCCGCAGCGCCGCCTGGACAGCTACCGCAAGCTGCTGCGGGAGAACCAGCGGATCATCGCCAAGACCGACGCCCGCCTGCGTGCGGAGATCCGCCGCGACTGGAAACGGAAGGGAGCACAGGGCCGCGCCGCGCTGGACGCCAAACAGGGAAAGCTCCGTTTCTAACCGATGGTGAAGGCGTCCCGCGCTCCCCAGCGCCGTGTCCGAATTCCGCCAGCCACAGTCCTCCGTGTCATCGACACTGGAGAACATGACGGACGAGGACAGCAGGTACGAGGCGGTGCGGAGCCGGGACGCCCGGTTCGACGGCGCGTTCTTCTTCGGCGTGCGCACGACCGGGATCTACTGCCGGCCCAGCTGCCCCGCCGTGACGCCGAAGCGGCAGAACGTGCGGTTCTTCGCGACGGCCGCCGCCGCGCAGGGCTCGGGGTTCCGGGCCTGCCGGCGGTGCCGCCCGGACGCCGTCCCCGGCTCCGCCGACTGGAACGTCCGCGCCGACGTCGTCGGCCGGGCCATGCGGCTGATCGGCGACGGCGTCGTGGACCGCGAGGGCGTCGCCGGGCTCGCCGACCGGCTCGGCTACAGCGCCCGGCAGGTGCAGCGCCAGCTCACCGCCGAGGTCGGCGCGGGCCCCGTCGCGCTCGCCCGGGCGCAGCGGGCGCACACCGCACGCGTCCTCGTGCAGACCACCGAACTGCCCATCACCCAGATCGCGTTCGCGGCCGGATTCGCCAGCGTCCGCCAGTTCAACGACACCATCCGCGACGTCTACGCCGCCACCCCGAGCGAGCTGCGCGCCGCCACCCCGAAGGCCACCCGGCGCACCGCCGTACCGGCCGCCGCCGGGATACCGCTCCGGCTCGCCCACCGCGGCCCCTACCTCGCAGGACCCGTCTTCGACCTGCTCGCCGAGGAGGCCGTCGCGGGCGTGGCGGAGGTGACCGGCGTCCCCGGGCGCCGCGTCCACCGCCGCACTCTGCGCCTGCCGCACGGCACCGGAGTCGTCGCCGTCGACGAACGCCCCCGCACCTCCAGGGCCACCCCCGGCGCCCACCCCGGCGGCTGGCTCGACGCCCGCCTCCACCTCACCGACCCGCGTGACCTGACCACCGCCGTCGGCCGGTTGCGCCGCCTGTTCGACCTGGACGCCGACCCCTGGGCCGTCGACGAACGCCTCGGCGCCGACCCCCGCCTCGCCCCGCTGGTCGCCGCCCGCCCCGGCCTGCGCTCACCCGGCACCGCCGACCCCGACGAACTCGCCGTCCGCACCCTCCTCGGCCCCACCGCCACCGCCGACCTCGTCCGGCGCTACGGCAAGGCGCTCGACGCCCCGCACGGCACCCTCACCCACCTCTTCCCCGAGGCCGCCGTCCTCGCCGAGGCGGAACTGCACGGCCCCCTCGGCGCCCTCACCGCCGCCCTCGCCGACGGCACCGTCCGCCTCGACCCCGGCGCCGACCGCGACGAGGCCCAGGCCGCGCTGCTCGCCCTGCCCGGCCTCGACGCGGCCACCGTCGCCACCCTCCGTACCCGCGCCCTCGGTGACCCGGACGTCGCCCCGCCCGGCGCGGACCTGCCCGACAGCTGGCGCCCCTGGCGCTCGTACGCCCTGCATCACCTGCGCATCGCAGGGGAGTTGGAGACACGATGACCGAGAACCGCGTCCACTACACCACCCTCGACAGCCCCGTCGGCCCACTGCTGCTGACCGCCGACGCCGACGGCGTCCTGACCTCGCTCTCCGTGGCCGGGCAGAAGAACGGCCGTACCGTGCAGGAGGGTTGGCGGCACAGCCCCGACCTCTTCCGGGCCGCCGAGGAACAGCTCGCCGCCTACTTCGCCGGTGAACTCACCGAATTCCAGCTGGAGTTCCGCACCGAGGGCAGCGCGTTCCGGGAGAAGGTGTGGGCCGCCATCGACGCCATCCCGTACGGCACCACCGCGACCTACGGTGACATCGCCGCCCGCGTCGGCGCCTCCCGGGCCGCCGTCCGCGCCGTCGGCGGGGCGATCGGCGCCAACCCGCTCCTCGTGCTGCGCCCCTGCCATCGGGTGATCGGCGCCGGCGGTGCCCTCACCGGCTACGCGGGCGGCCTGGACCGGAAGGTACGGCTCCTCACCCTGGAGGGCGCCATCGAGAGCGACGCGGCAGCGGCTGCCGTCGAGGACGCCGCCGTTCAGGGCGCTGCCGTTCAGGACGGTGCCGTTCGGGGCGGTGCCGTCAGCCCCAGATGACCGCGCCCAGCCACGCGCCCGCGATCAGCAGACAGGCGAACAGCTCCGTCAGCACACTGGAGCCGCCCGAACGCATCGCGGTGCGCAGGGCCGCCCGCGCCGCCGCACGGTCGCCCAGCCGCAGCCGTTCGTGGAGGTAGATCCCGGCCAGGAAACCGGGGATCGCGCCCAGCACCGGGATCACCACGAACCCCAGCAGCGCGCCCACCCCCGCGTACGCGCCCGCGCGCCGGGTGGTGCCGCTGTTCCGCAGCCGTCGGGGCGGCAACGACCAGCGGACCACCTGGGAGAGGAACAACGCCACCGTCGCCCCCACCAGCACACCCCAGGCCAACGGCTGCGGGTCCTTGAGCGCCCACCACAGCACCGCGGCCCACACCAGCCACGACCCCGGCACCCCCGGCACCAGAACTCCGCACAGGCCGAGCACCAGCACCAGGCCGACCAGCAGGAGGTCCCACACGCCCATCTGACCAGGGTGCCGGACGGCGCCGGAAGACGCAGGTCAGAAGCGGCCGTGGGGGTCACCGCACCGGCGCCGCGGTGGGGTGGGAGCCCGGCCCGCACCGCCGTTCGAGCGGTGACGCGGCAGGCTCGGGGCCGACGGCGGTGGGCCGGATTTTCCCGATGCCCCGGTCCCGGGCGGCCCTCGCGTGGACAATGACCGGCATGAGCCAGCAGGGGGGAAGGCCCACCGGTCCCGACGACGACTGGTGGGCGCAGCTGTACGACGACGCCGCCCAGGACACGGGCCCGGCACCGGCACCCGACTCCCTGGACGACCGCTTCGCCTCGGCCGCCGACACGCTCACCGACTCCCCGGCCGCCACCCCGGACCCCGCTCCCGCTCCCGCTCCCGAGATCCCCGCCCAGCTCCGCCGCACCGCCCCCGAGGCGCCCGGCCCGGCCCACCCCACCGGCTCACCGCCCGCCCAGGCCGGCTCCGGGCCGCCCACCCGTGACGCCGAGCCCACCGCGTTGCCCCTCGCCGATCCTGACGATCTCGGTGACCTGGTCGCGGACACCGTGCTGGACGGTGCCCGGTACGGGGCCTGCACCGTGCGGGCCGCCTCGGTGCGCGGGGACGCGGCGCGCCACCGGGGCGAACCCCGCCGGGAGGCGCTGCTCACCGCCCGCTTCGGCACCGGCGACCACGCCCTCGTGCTGGTGGCGATGGCCAGCGGTGCCCGAGCCACCCCGGGCGCCCACCGGGCCGCCGCCGAGGCCTGCCAGTGGATCGGCCGCGCCGTCGGCCGCAGTCACGCCCGGCTCGCCGAGGACATCCGGGCCGCCCGGCGCGGCGACCTCAAGTCGGGACTGCACCGGCTGACCGACCGCAGCCTCGGCAAGCTCCGCGCCACCGCCGCCGAACAGGGCGTCGACCCCGAGGAGTACGCGGCCGGCCTGCGCTGTCTGCTGCTGCCCGCCGACCCCGGATGCCGGACCCGGGTCTTCTTCGGCGTCGGCACCGGCGGCCTGTTCCGGCTCCGGGACGGGGACTGGCAGGACATCGAACCCCGCGTCACCGACACCGCCGGCGAACCCGTCGTCGGCTTCGGATCGACGCCCGCCGAGACGCCCGACGGCGACCGCAGCACCCTCGACCTGGGCGTTCCGGCGCCGCCGAGCCCGTTCGCACCCGCCCCGGAGGCGTCCCGTGCCCCCTTCCGGTTCCGGGCGTCGGTAGCCCGGCCGGGTGACACGCTGCTGATGTGCACCGGCGGCCTCGCTGACCCCCTGCGCGGTGAGGCCGACCTGCGCCGCCGTCTCGCGGCCCGCTGGTCCGGCGCCGCCCCGCCCGGACTCGCCGGTTTCCTCACCGACACCCAGGTGCGGATCAAGGGTGACGTGGGTTACCCGGACGACCGGACGGCCGCCGCCGTCTGGGAGGCGTGAGCGCGCGGGCTGTGAATTCATGGAACCCAGAGGGATCTTCAGGAGACCGAAGGGCACACGAGAGCCATGGCCAAGCAGAACGTCGCCGAGCAATTCGTCGACATCCTCGTCCGCGCCGGTGTGAAACGCCTCTACGGCGTCGTCGGTGACAGCCTCAACCCGGTGGTCGACGCCGTGCGCCGCACCCCGGCCATCGACTGGGTGCACGTCCGCCACGAAGAGACCGCCGCCTTCGCCGCCGGGGCCGAGGCGCAGATCACCGGGAAGCTCACGGCGTGCGCCGGCTCCTGCGGCCCCGGCAACCTCCACCTCATCAACGGCCTCTACGACGCCCACCGCTCCATGGCCCCGGTGCTCGCCCTCGCCTCGCAGATCCCGTCCAGCGAGATCGGCCTCGGCTACTTCCAGGAGACCCACCCGGACCGGCTGTTCACCGAGTGCAGCCACTACTGCGAACTGATCTCCAGCCCGCAGCAGATGCCCCGGCTGCTCCAGACCGCCATCCAGCACGCCGTCGGCCAGTCCGGCGTCAGCGTCGTCTCACTCCCCGGCGACATCGCCTCCGAGCCCGCCCCGGACAAGCCGATCGAGACCGCCCTCGTCACCTCCCGGCCCACCGTCCGCCCCGGTGACGCCGAGATCGACCAACTCGTCGACCTCATCGACCGCGCCGAGAAGGTCACCCTCTTCTGCGGCAGCGGCACGGCGGGCGCGCACGCCGAGGTGATGGAGTTCGCCGAGAAGATCAAGTCACCGGTCGGGCACGCGCTGCGCGGCAAGGAGTGGATTCAGTACGACAACAAGTTCGACGTCGGCATGAGCGGGCTGCTCGGCTACGGCGCCGCCTACGAGGCCACCCACGAGTGCGACCTGCTGATCCTGCTCGGCACCGACTTCCCCTACAACGCCTTCCTGCCCGACGACGTGAAGATCGCGCAGGTCGATGTCCGCCCCGAACGCCTGGGCCGCCGTTCGAAGTTGGACCTCGCGGTGTGGGGTGATGTGCGGGAGACGCTGCGCTGTCTGACCCCGCGCGTGAAGCCCAAGGAGAACCGGCGCTTCCTCGACAAGATGCTCAAGAAGCACGCGGACGCCCTGGAGGGCGTCGTCAAGGCGTACACCCGCAAGGTCGAGAAGCATGTCCCCATCCACCCCGAGTACGTGGCGTCCGTCGTCGACGAACTCGCCGACGAGGACGCCGTGTTCACGGTCGACACCGGGATGTGCAACGTCTGGGCGGCGCGGTACATCACGCCCAACGGGCGGCGCCGGGTGATCGGTTCGTTCTCGCACGGGTCGATGGCGAACGCGCTGCCGATGGCGATCGGGGCACAGTTCACCGACCGGGAACGACAGGTCGTGTCGATGTCGGGGGACGGCGGATTCTCCATGCTGATGGGGGACTTCCTGACGCTGGTGCAGTACGACCTGCCGGTGAAGGTCGTCCTCTTCAACAACTCCTCGCTGGGCATGGTGGAGTTGGAGATGCTGGTCGCGGGACTCCCCTCCTACGGCACCGCCAACAAGAACCCGGACTTCGCGGCCGTCGCCCGGGCCTGCGGCGCCTACGGGGTGCGCGTCGAGAACCCCAGGGACCTGCCGGGCGCCCTGAAGGCGGCGTTCAAGCACAAGGGCCCGGCCCTCGTCGACATCGTCACCGACCCCAACGCGCTGTCCATCCCGCCGAAGATCAGCGCCGAGATGGTCACCGGCTTCGCCCTCTCCGCGTCGAAGATCGTCCTGGACGGAGGCGTCGGCCGCATGCTCACGATGGCCCGCTCCAACCTCCGCAACGTCCCCCGGCCCTGACCCCGTTCAGGCCCCGCTACTGGTACGGCACCCACTGGCGTTGCCCGTCCTTGGTGCCGTACCAGTAGCGGGGCAGGCCCTCGTTGCCGCTGGTGCGGAACGGGCGGCCGTGGTCGTCGACGCGGGCGGTGCCGGTGCGGCCCTGCGAGGACCAGTCCAGCTCCAGGTACCAGGAGGCGTCGTACCGTTCGGTCTCCGCCGTCACCAGCAGGACTTCCGGGTCCGTGGCGGAGACCCGGTACGGGAAACGGACCGCGGGGATCGTGTGCGTGCTGTCCGCCCCCGGCATCGAACGGGCGATCGGCCGGTCCATGTCGAGGTTCACCGCGAACGTCCGGGGCGTCAACTCGCCGCCGCACCCCTGTTCCATCGCGTACGAGATCCCCTTCAGCGGCGTGCCCCGGCCGGTGACCCGGACCCGCAGCGCCTCCAGGACCACGGCCGTCGACGACGTCCCCTGCACCGAGATCTGCACCATCGTCTGGTGCCCGTGCACCGCGCCCTGCGTCGCCGCCCAGGCCGCCGCGTCCTGCTGCATCGGGGGCGGCGGGACCTGCGCGGGCTGCTTGTCGATGATGTAGTCGTGCCCGCACCCCTGGTTCCAGATCTGCGAGTCGGCGGTCCAGGTGAGCGGCACGGAGACCGCCCCGCCGGTGGGCGCGGCCGCCTTCGCGCCCTTCTCGTGCCCCTCCTTCTCCCCGCCCTTCCCGGCAGCGGCGGGAGAAGGGGTGCCCGTCGTCGCCGGGGGAGAGGCCGAGGAGCGGCCGGGGGAAGGGGAGTTGGGCGGCGCGGGCGTCCTGGACCAGGAGGGGGCGGGGGACCGGCTCGGGGTGCCTGCCGCGTCCGCCGGTGAGTGGCCGGGGGGCGGGGCCGAGAGACTGCTCAGGGTGGCCAACAGCACGGTGGTCGCGGCGGCGGCGACGAGAGTACGGCGCCGCCGGAACCAAGGGCGGGGGGAGTGGGGGGAAGGGGGCGCTGTTTCCGCCGTTTCCGCCGGGCCCGCTGTTTCCGACGGCTCCGCCGGTGCTGTCGCCCCCGCCTCGGCCGCCTCCGTCGGTTTCGGGCGTTGGCGGGCGGCGACGGCCAGCAGCCAGCGGCGGTGGAGTTCGTGGCGTTCCTCGGGGGTCGCCTCGCAGAACGCGGCGAGGCGTTCCACCGGGGCGAACTCCGTCGGCACCGCCTCGCCCGCGCAGTAGCGGTGCAGCGTGGAGGTGTTCATGCTGAGGCGCCGGGCCAGTGAGCCGTAGCTCCGGTCCGTGCGCGCCTTGAGCAGCCGCAGCAGCGCCGCGAACTCCTCGACGTCGTCGCGAGTGGTCACCGTTCCCCCGTTGTGTTCTGTCCCGGTATCCCAGGCTCCCCTGTACCTGCACGTCAGAGGGGGTGGGATGGTTCCATCCCGGTGGAAGGGGCGGCGGCTGTTGCGGGCCGCTCACGGCAGCGCCGATGCTTCTGGTGCCGCACCGACCGGACCGGCCCGACCAACCGGCCGGCGGTGCGCGTCCGACCACCACCGCACTCATCCACGGGGGACAACCATGTCCAAGCGCACCCGCACCGGCGCGCTCCTCGTCCTCGCCGCCACCGTACTCGGGGCCGCCGCCACCGCACCGGCGAACGCCGCCCCGCACGTGCCCGGTTTCCTCACCGTCGGCGATCTCCCGGCCGCGTCCTCCGCCTGGACGGCCGGCCGGGTCACCGCGGGCGTCCCGGAGGAGACCGAACAGGACACCTGCCTCCAACTGGCGCTGCCCGGCCAGGCCGACACCTGGTACCGCGACTTCCGCACCGACCTCGACACCGGTGCCCGGCAGATCAGCGTCGTGCTGCCCGACACCGCCGCCGCCAAGGGCCTGTTCGCCCGGGTGAACCAGGACATCCGCTCCTGCCCGGCGCGGATCGAGGAGGCCTACCCGTGGGCCAGGGCCGAGTTCAAGGACTACGGCACGCTCGCCGTCGAGGACGGCGCCCATGTCTACGGGCTGCACACCGGGACGGCCTGGGGCGCCGCCGATGTCCGGCTGCTGTCGGTCGGCCGCGACGGGCGCACCGTCACCGTCGTCGACTGGGGCCGGCTGGGCGGCTTCGAGGGCGTCCCGGTGAAGGCGTTCAAGAGGACGACCGTCACCGCCGTCGACCGGCTCGCCTGAGCCGCATCGAACAGGGGCCGCCCTCCCGCACGGGGGTCGGGCGGGCGGCCCCGCATGTCCCACACCGCACCGCACACCGCACCGCACACCGAGAAACGGGGAACCACTCATGAACGGCAAGAACCGCACCGTCCGCCGTACCGTCGCCGCCGCCGGGCTCGCCCTGGCGCTCGGGCTCGGGGTGAGCGCCCAGGCGTCGGCGGGAGCGCCGCGCAGCGTCAGCGGCTCGTCGGCGGACAACCTCACCCGGATCGCCGACTTCTACGGCACCTACATCGACGCGGTGACCGACGGGAACGACGACGGGCTCCCGGCCGTTCTGCGGGCGCACTACCTCACCGCCGGCTTCCAGAAGCAGCTGGCCGCCTGGGAGGCCCGGGAGCACGCCAACGGTGTGCTGCGCGCCCAGGACGTCCCGGAATCCTGGCAGGTCACCGACAGCGGCACCGACGGCTACACCGAGGCCGTCGTCACCCTGACCTGGGGCGGCGGCGAGACCACCCGGCTGGTCGTCGACATGAACCGGGGCCACAAGATATTCCGCATCGACGCGGCGAGCGCCGGTCGGTAACCGTCCCGGCACGGGGGAACGGGAGAGGGGCGCGACCCGTGGGTCGCGCCCCTCTCCCGTGATGACGTCTCCGGTCCGGCTAGCCGAACTGCTGCTCAAGATCCTTGAGCTTGCGTTCCAGAGAGTCGAGGCGCGGCAGCGCCATTGTGTCGTCCTCCGCGGTGAGGTCGACGGTCATCTCGGAACCGCCCTTGCGTACCGGCTGCAACGACGGACGCGAACGGACGGGCAGGGCTTCCGGGTTGGGTATGGCAGGCTCCGCGGTGGTGGAGGCGGCGGAGGCACGTTCCAGCGCCTCCATCTGCCGGCCGCGGCCGATGATCCCGCGGTGCCCCCGGCTTATGGCCTTCAGCTGGGCGCGGTCCATGCGCTCCTTGTCGCGGCGGCGCAGTCGGCTCTGCTCCTTCTCCCGCTTGTCCTCGCGCACCTCGTCGACCGCCTCGTCCAGGCTGCGGACGTTCTCCAGGAGCATCAGCGACCAGGCCTTGTAGGTCTCGCGGGGCGCCCTCAGCCAGCGCACTATCCGGATCTGGGGGAGCGGACGGGGCACCAGGCCCTGTTCGCGCAGCGCGGCCCGGCGGGTCTGCTTCAGCGCGCGGTCGAAGAGCACCGCGGCCGAGAGGGACATGCCGGCGAAGAAGTGCGGAGCACCGTCGTGGCCCATGCCCCTGGGCGCGTGCACCCAGTTGAACCAGGCCGCGGCGCCCGCGAACGTCCACACGAGTATCCGCGAGCCGAGGGCCGCGTCACCGTGGCTGGCCTCGCGCACGGCGAGGACGGAGCAGAACATCGCCGCGCCGTCCAGGCCGAACGGCACCAGGTACTGCCAGCCGTCGTTGAGGCCCAGGTTCTGCTCACCGAAGCCGACGAGCCCCTTGAAGGAGAGCGCGGCGGCGACGGCCGCACAGCAGAAGAGGAGGACGTACGAGGCCCAGCCGTAGATGGCTTCCTTGCGCCTGCGCCGCTCCTCGCTCCGCTCCCAAGAGTCCTCGGTCTTCGCGTGCTCCCCGGACCGCTTGCTGCGCGCGAGCACCGCCACCGCCGCCAGCATGCCCAGGAGCAGTACGGCGCCGGGAAGCAGCCAATTCAGCGATATGTCGGTCAGTCTCATCTGGGTCCCTTGCATTGGGATAGGGCGTAACGCCCGCCATAGTGGCCCAATTCCACCGGCCCTCAGGGGGTTTCGGGGCAAGAGGCCGCCAAGGAAGTGCAAGGGGATGCCCAGGGCGGCGTTCTGCTCGAACTGCCGCGTGAGGGGCGGGAGTTGAGTTCGAATAAGACTACCCGTACGGGTGGTTCCACGGAAAGTTCCCGTGGCAGGTGAGGAATTCGTGAATCACCTGTGACCAAAGGAGCGTTTGGGTGTCCTTCCGGGTGGTGTCTCGTTCGGCGCTGATCCTACGTCACGTGCATCCGGGGGTCTCGCTGAGGGTGGATCAAGCCACCGCGAGCGAGGCGAGGTTGGCGATCCGCCCGCCGAAAGGGGCGCCCGAGCCCGGTGGCCCTGGGGGATCTCGCCCGTGACGCCGCCGCCCCGGGGCACGAATCCGGCCCCGGTGGCGCGATTGTCCGGCGCCCGGGAACGGCTCGTGTATCCGTAGCACCGGGAACGTCTTGGTCAGGCGGTCGCCCGCGGCCGTGAGCACCGACGCGGGCGTCCCGGGAGCCGTGGGTGCCCGGGTCCGCCGTTCGCCGCCGAAGTGCGTGAATCTGGAGGTAAGCCTGCCCTTACCGGCTCTCGGTGGGATTTGAACTGGTGCCCGATGGGCCTAGGGTGCTTGACGGGTACGTAGCAACCCGTCGCAATGACCGCAAGTACGACACGTCCGGAGGTGGGCCCGTGGAGCAGCGTGCGGAGCGTGTGCAGGGAGTCGCCGGACTGGTCCGGGTGCCCGGGCAGTCCGGGCCACCGGGGGCGGTGGCGGGCAGGAACGTCGGCGCGGTGCGCGGCGAGCACGGCTACTGCGCGCCCGTCGCGCCCAAGGCCCGGTCCGTGCAGCGGGCCTCCGTGCGCGGCCAGATCCTCGACGCGCTGCGGGACTCGCTGGCCCGGGCCGAGCTGGCGCCGGGCGAGGTGTACTCGGCGCCGGCGCTGGGGGAGCGGTTCGGGGTGTCCGCCACTCCGGTGCGTGAGGCCATGCAGCAGCTCGCCCTCGAAGGCGCCGTCGAGGTCGTGCCGAACCGGGGCTTCAGGGTCGTCGAGCGCGGGGTGCGGGAGCTGTCGGAGCTGGCCGAGGTGCGGGCGCTGCTGGAGGTGCCGGTGCTGCTGCGGCTGGCCCGCGGGGTGCCGGTGGCGCGGTGGGCGGAGCTGCGGCCGCTGGCCGAGGCGAGCGTGCGGGCGGCGTCGTCGGGCTGCCCGGTCGCCTACGCGGACGCCGACCGGGCCTTCCACCGGGCGGTGCTCGGCCTGTCGGGCAACCGGCAGCTCGTGCAGATCGCCGACGACCTGCACCGGCGCGTTCAACTGCCGGTCGGCGGCGGCCGGGTGGACCTCGTGAGCGACGCCGCCGAGCACCTGGCGCTGCTGGACGCGCTGATCGCCCGGGACGACAGCGCGGTGCGGGTGCTGGTGGACGCCCACTTCGGCGGGCGGCGCTGACCCCTTACGCCGTGGTGGGCGGCGGGAGCGGGGGGAGCTGGCGGATCAGCCAGGTGGGGACGCCGCCCAGCAGCCGGAACAGCCGCCGGGCCTCCTCCCGCAGGCGGGTGGACTCCGGTTCCGGCTCCGCCTCCGCGAGCGAGGCCAGGGCGGGGGCGGTGCCGACCAGGTAGCCCAGCTCCTCCCGGATGCGCAGGGACTCCCGGAAACCGTGCCGGGCCTCCGCCAACTCGCCCTCGCGCAGGGCGAGTCCGGCCAGATGCCGCCAGGTGGCGGAGAGCAGCAGGGGATCAGGTCTCGCCGTCGCGCCCGCGTGGGCCCTGCGGTAGGCGGCGCGGGCGGCCTGCGGGGAGTGCGTGAGGTTCTCCGCCAGCAGGCCCCTGCGGAAGTCCAGGAGGGCCCGGCCCATGCCGCCCGGCGGGATCAGCGCCGCCGCCCGGCCGAGCGCCGCGCGCGCCTCGTCGGCCCGGTCGCGGACGCCGTGCACCGTTGCCGCGTAGGCGAGTTGGCCGCGTTCACAGGCCGCCGCGCCCCGTTCGTCGTCGCTGTGGGCCTGCGCCTCCGCCACCCGCAGGGCGTCCTCCGCGTCCTGCCAGCCCTGCTCGGTGTACAGGCAGCGCTCCACGAGGAGCGAGGTGCGCTGGAGGGAGCCGGCCGGGGTGTCCGGTGGCAGCAGGGCCGCCGCGTCCGCCCAGCAGGCGCGGGAGCGCAGCCGCCACACCGCGGTCTGGAGCGGATCGTCGCCTGCGGTCGTTCCGGCACCAGACATGGCGGTATGCGCCACGTTGCCCTCCCCTAGCGCGCCATCGAGCTGTCGAGTGGTGGCGGCATCTCAGCACGGATCACGGGGTCCGGCCAAGAGGGTGGGTGAAGGAATTCACAAAGTCGTGTGATCAGCTCATGCGCAGCGCGAGGAAGAAATCGAGCTTGTCCTCCAGGCGGGACAGGTCCCGGCCCGTCAACTGCTCGATTCGCCCGACCCGGTAGCGCAACGTGTTGACGTGGAGGTGCAGTCGGCCCGCGCACCGGGTCCAGGAGCCGTCGCAGTCGAGGAACGCCTCCAGGGTCGGGATCAGCTCGGCCCGGTGCCGTCGGTCGTAGTCGCGCAGCGGGTCCAGGAGCCGGGCGGTGAAGGCGCGGCGGACGTCGTCCGGCACGAACGGCAGCAGCAGGACGTGGGACGCCAGCTCCTGGTGGCCCGCCGCCGAGACCCGGCCCGGGCGGGCCGCCGCCACCCGGCGGGCGTGCCGCGCCTCCTCCAGGGCGCCCCGCAGGCCCTCCGCGGAGTGCACGGACGCGCTGACGCCCAGGGTGACGTCACCGTCGTCGTCCAGCCCCGCCGTGAGGGGGGCCCGGACCGTGGCGAGGAGCGTGTCGGCGTGGACGCCGGACGCCGGGCCGTCGTGCTCCAGGGGGACCGCCGGGAGCGGCACCAGGGCGACGGCCTCCTCGCCGGTGTGGGCGACGGCGATGCGGTCGGACGGCTCGGGGCCGGTGGCGTGCGGGTCGACGAGGATCTCCTCCAGGAGCGACTGGGCGACCGGTCCCGACGCGACGGCCTCGCCGCCCGCCCACTCGACCCGGGCGACCACCACCTGCCAGTGCGGGGCGGTGCCGAGGCCGGGCAGCAGGACCGGGGCCGCCACCCGCAGCCGGGCCGCGATCTCGGCGGGGGCCGCCCCCGACTGGACCAGCTCCAGGACCTCCTGGGCGAGGCGGCGGCGCACCGTGCGGGCGGCGTCGCGGCGGTCGCGTTCCACGGCGATCAGCTGGGTGACGCCCTGGAGCAGGTCGAGGCGCTCGGCCGGCCAGTCCGCCGCGTCGGCCTCCACGGCGAGCAGCCAGTCCGACAGCACCGTCTCGCGCACGTCCCGCGAGCCCTGCGGGGAACGGCCGCTGCTGCGGATCGGGAAGAGCGAGTACTGCGCCTGCTCGACGGCGACCCGGTGCGGGCCCCGGCGGCCGGTGCGGGTCGCGGCCAGGTGCTCGGCGGCCAGCCGGGCGCGCAGCTCCGGGGGCAGGCCAGGGCCCGCCACCTTCGGGCCCGCGATCAGGCGCCCGGTGGGGGAGAGCACCCAGGCCCGCAGGTCCAGGTCGGTGCCCAGCAGTTCGAGGACCACGTCAGGACCGCCGCCCGCCGGGCCCGACGTCATCATCCGGCGATGCCGGTCCACCACCGCCGCGAGATCACCGGCCCGCTCGCCCGAGACCTGGCGCACGACATGCTCGGTGATCGTCGCGAAGGCCACCGACTCGTCCACCGCGAGCAGCGGGAGCCGGTGCCGGGCGCAGGCCAGCACCAAGTCCTCGGGTATCGCGCCCAGTTCGGCCTCGCCGACGGCCAGTGCCGTGACGCCCGCCTGGGTCAGGAGGGTGACGAACGGGTCCGAGTCGGCCGCGCCGGTCCGCCAGGTCAGACCGGTCAGCACCAGCTCGCCGCCGGACAGGTACCGGCTGGGGTCGCGCAGGTCGGTGGTCATCACCCCGCGCACGGTCCGGTCCAGCTCGTCGCCGCCGCCGAGCAGCCGCAGGCCCAGCGCGTCGGTGTCCAGCAGTGCGCGCAGCCGCATTCTCGTCGCCGCCGTTCTCTGTCGTGAAGTCCGGGAAAGTGGGTCGAAAGGGCCACGGGATCAGCCGTCGCCGTGGGGCTTGAACCGTACGTCGGGGCTGACCGGGCGTTTCTCGTGTTTCCACAGGAAAACGAGGAGGTTACCGTGGCCTTCCGTTCATACGAATCTACAAGATGAGGGCCCTGGCCAGCCAACTCCTTCATGGTTTCGGTGACTGACCCCGGCGGAGCCTGCCCCTGTGTACTGGAACCACTCCACGTGAACAGCGCATGAACGAGTCGGCCCGCCGCACCCGATCTGGCTCGATCCGCACCCACCACGCGACGCAGACAGAGAGCCGGTCCATGGACTTCCTCCGCCCCGCCAGCTGGCCGGAAGCGCTCGCCGCGAAGGCCGAGCACCCCACCGCCGTGCCCCTCGCCGGCGGCACCGATGTGATGGTCGAGATCAACTTCGACCACCGCAGGCCCGCGCACCTGCTCGACCTCACCCGGATCGACGACCTCTACGCGTGGGAGGTGGGGGAGACGAGCGTGCGCCTGGGCGCCTCCGTGCCCTACACCCGGATCATGGAGAGCCTGCGCGAGGAACTCCCCGGGCTCGCCCTCGCCGCCCACACCGTCGCCTCCCCGCAGATCCGCAACCGGGGCGGCGTCGGCGGCAACCTCGGCACCGCCTCCCCGGCCGGTGACGCCCACCCCGCCCTCCTCGCGGCCGGCGCCGAGGTCGAGGCGGAGTCGGTGCGCGGCACCCGGCTCATCCCGATCGACGCCTTCTACACCGGCGTCAAGCGCAACGCCCTCGCCCCCGACGAGCTGATCCGCGCCGTCCACGTGAAGAAGGCCGACGGACCCCAGCAGTACTCCAAGGTCGGCACCCGCAACGCCATGGTCATCGCGGTCTGCGCCTTCGGGCTCGCCCTGCACCCCGCGACCCGGACGGTACGCACCGGCATCGGCTCGGCCGCGCCCACCCCGGTACGGGCCCGGGTCGCCGAGGAGTTCCTCGCTGCCGCGCTCGACGAGGGCGGCTTCTGGGACAACGGGAAGGTCATCACCCCCTCCCTGGTCAAGGAGTTCGCGTCCTTGTGCGCCGGCGCCTGCAACCCCATCGACGACGTCCGGGGCACCGCGGGCTACCGGCGGCACGCGGTCGGCGTGCTGGCCCGGCGGACGCTCACCTGGACCTGGGAGTCCTACCGCGACACCCGCCGCTCGGAAGGAGCCGCCTGATGCGCGTCAACCTCACCGTCAACGGACGCCCGCAGCGGGCCGACGACGTCTGGGAGGGCGAGTCCCTGCTGTACGTGCTGCGCGAGCGGCTCGGCCTGCCCGGCTCCAAGAACGCCTGCGAACAGGGCGAGTGCGGCTCCTGCACGGTCCGCCTCGACGGCGTGCCGGTCTGCGCGTGCCTCGTCGCGGCGGGCCAGGCCGAGGGACGTGACGTGGTCACCGTCGAGGGGCTCGCGGACCACGCCAGACGCCGGGCGTGCGGCGGCTCACCGGACGCCTCGACGTCGTGGGACACGGCCCGCGCGTGGCAGCCCCGGGGGAACGACGCGCACGGCGGCGAGGGCCTCGAACTCTCCTCCGTGCAGCAGGCGTTCATCGACGCCGGTGCCGTCCAGTGCGGGTTCTGCACGCCGGGGCTGCTGGTCGCCGCCGACGAGATGCTGGAACGCCACCCCAACCCGTCCGACGCCGACATCCGCGAGGCGCTGTCCGGCAACCTCTGCCGGTGCACCGGCTACGAGAAGATCATGGACGCCGTCCGACTGGCCGCCGCCCGCCAGGAAGAGGGGGTCTGACCATGGGTTTCTCAGCCGACTCCGGTTCCCTCCGATCGGGCGGTACGCCGGTCGGGGCGCCCGGGAAGATCACCCAGGGCGCCGCGGCCGAGGGCGGCATCGGGACGTCGACGCTGCGACCCGACGGCATCCTCAAGGTCACCGGCGAGTTCGCCTACGCGTCCGACCTGTGGCACGAGGACATGCTCTGGGGGCAGATCCTGCGCTCACCCGTCGCGCACGCCGAGATCCTCTCCCTCGACACCGCCGAGGCCCTCGCCACCCCGGGCGTCCACGCCGTTCTGACCTACGACGACCTGCCGACCGGCATCCGCAGCTACGGCCTGGAGATCCAGGACACCCCCGTCCTGGCCCACGGCAAGGTCCGCCACCACGGCGAACCCGTCGCCCTCGTCGCCGCCGACCACCCGGAGACCGCCCGCCGGGCCGCCGCGAAGATCAAGGTCGACTACCGGGAACTGCCCGTCATCACCGACGAGGCCTCCGCGACCGCCCCCGACGCGATCCTCGTCCACGAGGGCCGCGCCGACCACCACATCGGCCATGTCCCGCACCCCAACGTCGTCCACCGGCAGCCGATCCTGCGCGGTGACGCCTCCGCGGCCGCCGCCCGCGCCGATGTCGTCGTGCGCGGCGAGTACCACTTCGGCATGCAGGACCAGGCCTTCCTGGGCCCCGAGTCCGGGCTCGCCGTGCCCGAGGAGGACGGCGGCGTCCACCTCTACATCGCCACCCAGTGGCTGCACTCCGACCGGCGGCAGATCGCGCCCGTCCTCGGACTGCCCGAGGACAAGGTACGGATGACCCTGTCCGGCGTCGGCGGTGCCTTCGGCGGCCGGGAGGATCTCTCGATGCAGATCCACGCCTGCCTGCTGGCCCTGCGCACCGGCAGGCCCGTCAAGATGGTCTACAACCGGTTCGAGTCCTTCTTCGGCCACGTCCACCGCCACCCCGCACGGCTCCTCTACGAGCACGGCGCCACCCGCGACGGCAAGCTCACCCACCTGAAGTGCCGGATCGTCCTGGACGGCGGCGCCTACGCCTCCGCGTCCCCGGCCGTCGTCGGCAACGCCGCCTCCCTCTCCGTCGGCCCCTACGTCGTCGACGACGTCGACATCGAGGCCATCGCCCTCTACACCAACAACCCGCCCTGCGGCGCGATGCGCGGCTTCGGCGCCGTCCAGGCCTGCTTCGCCTACGAGGCTCAAATGGACAAGGTGGCACGGGAGTTGGGCATGGACCCGGTGAAGTTCCGGCAGCTCAACGCCATGGAACAGGGCGCCGTCATGCCGACCGGGCAGATCGTCGACTCGCCCGCCCCGGTCGCCGAACTCCTGCGCCGCGTCCACGCGATGCCGCTGCCACCCGAGCGCCAGTGGGAGAGCACCGAGGGCGTCGACGTACGGCAACTGCCCGGCGGCCTCTCCAACACCACCCACGGCGAGGGCGTCGTGCGGGGCGTCGGCTACGCGGTCGGCATCAAGAACGTCGGCTTCTCCGAGGGCTTCGACGACTACTCCACCGCCAAGGTCCGCATGGAGGTGATCGCCGGTGAGGCCGTCGTCACCGTGCACACCGCGATGGCCGAGGTCGGCCAGGGCGGCGTCACCGTGCACGCCCAGATCGCCCGCACCGAGCTGGGCGTCACCCAGGTCACCATCCACCCCGCCGACACCCAGGTGGGCAGCGCCGGTTCGACCTCCGCCTCCCGGCAGACGTACGTCACCGGCGGCGCCGTCAAGAACGCCTGCGCCCTGGTCCGGGACCAGGTACTGGAGCTGGGCCGCCGCAGGTTCGGCACCCACCACCCGGCCTGGGCCACCGCCGAACTGCTCCTGGAGGGCGGCAAGGTCGTCACCGACGGCGGCGAGGTGCTGCGCGACCTCGTGGACGTGCTGGGCGGCGACGCCGTCGAGGTCGAGGCGGAGTGGCGGCACCGGCCGACCGAACCCTTCGACCTGCGCACCGGGCAGGGCCACGGACACGTCCAGTACTCCTTCGCCGCGCACCGGGCCGTCGTCGAGGTCGACACCGAACTCGGCCTGGTCAAGGTCATCGAGCTGGCCTGCGCCCAGGACGTCGGCAAGGCGCTCAACCCGCTCTCGGTGATCGGCCAGATCCAGGGCGGCACCGTCCAGGGTCTCGGCATCGCGGTGATGGAGGAGATCGTCGTCGACCCCAAGACCGCCAAGGTCAGGAACCCGTCCTTCACGGACTACCTGATCCCCACGATCCTCGACACGCCGACCATCCCGGTCGACGTGCTCGAACTCGCCGACGACCACGCCCCCTACGGGCTCCGTGGCGTCGGCGAGGCGCCCACCCTGTCGTCCACCCCGGCCGTCCTCGCGGCGATCCGGGACGCGACCGGGCTGGAGCTGAACCGCACGCCGGTCCGGCCGGAACACCTGACCGGCACGGCGTGACCACCTCCCCGGGCGGCCCACCAGTCACCCGGGGCACACAGAGATCGTTCGTCTCGGGCCGTCCCCCGGGTCGTGCGGCCGCAGCACCTTCCCAAATCCCGGCGACGTCGACGACGACGGAGACGGGTGCCCCTGTGAACCTTGGGAGTAGGCCCACATGACCCAGCAGTCCCTCGAACCACCGACCACCGCCGAGGACGCGGGCGCGGGCGCGGCACCCCGCGACCCGGGCGGCCGGTCCTGGCTCGACCGGTACTTCCACATCGGCGCGAGGGAGTCCACGGTCGCGCGCGAGGTGCGCGGCGGTGTCACCACCTTCATGGCGATGGCGTACATCCTCCTGCTCAACCCGCTGATCCTGTCCGGCAAGGACGTGGCGGGCGACACCCTCGGCCGGTCGGCGCTGATCACCGCGACCGCGTTCGCGGCGGCCCTCACCACCCTCCTGATGGGCTTCGTCGGCAAGGTGCCGCTCGCCCTCGCCGCCGGACTCTCCGTCTCCGGCGTGCTCTCCTCGCAGGTCGCCCCCGTGATGACCTGGCCGCAGGCGATGGGCATGTGCGTCCTGTACGGCGTCGTCATCATGCTGCTGGTCGTCACCGGTCTGCGCGAGCTGGTCATGAACGCGATACCGCTCGCCCTCAAACACGGCATCACCATGGGCATCGGCCTGTTCATCGCGCTCATCGGCTTCTACAAGTCCGGCTTCGTCCACCAGGGCAGGTCCACCCCGCTCGCCCTCGGCCCCGCCGGCCAACTCGTCGGCTGGCCCGTCCTGTTGTTCGCCGGCACCCTGCTGCTGATCTTCGTCCTCCAGGCCCGGGGGACCCCGGGCGCGATCCTCATCGGCCTCGTCTGCGGCACCGTCGTCGCGATCGTCCTGAACGGCTTCGACGTCATCGACTCGGACGCCTGGGCGGGCGGCGCCCCCGCACTGCACGGCGGCGCGGTGTCGATGCCGGACTTCTCGCTCCTCGGGCACGTGGAGTTCGGCGGCTGGGGTCAGGTCGGCGCGATGACCGTCGGCATGATCGTGTTCACCCTGGTGCTCGCCGGGTTCTTCGACGCCATGGCCACCATCATCGGCGTCGGCACCGAGGCCCGGCTCGCCGACCGCCAGGGGCGGATGCCGGGACTGTCGAAGGCGCTGTTCATCGACGGCGCCGGCGGCGCGATCGGCGGTGTGGCGGGCGGCTCGGGACAGACCGTGTTCGTCGAGTCGGCGACCGGCGTCGGCGAGGGCGCCCGCACCGGGCTCGCCTCCGTGGTCACCGGCGTGTTCTTCGCGGCCTGTCTGTTCCTCACCCCGCTCACCGCGCTCGTCCCGCAGGAGGTCGCGTCCGCCGCGCTGGTCGTGATCGGCGCGATGATGCTGATGAACGCCCGGCACGTCGACTGGGCCGACCGGGCCACCGCGATCCCGGTCTTCCTGACCGTCGTCCTGATGCCGTTCACGTACACGATCACCACCGGCGTCGCCGCCGGGGTCATCTCCTACACGGCCATCAAGGCCGCGCAGGGCAAGGCCCGTGAGGTCGGCGCCTTCATGTGGGGATTGGCGGTGATCTTCGTCGTCTACTTCGCCCTCCACCCGATCGAGAACTGGCTCGGCGTGCGCTGAGCGCCGAGCCGGGAGCGCCGGATCAGGTGGTCGGTCGGCTGCGGCACCGCCGTGGCCGACCGGGCCGACCTGACCGGGCCGCTCCCCGGCACCGGCGCCGGGTCCCTCGCACGAGGGCGCTGCCGCACCGCCGTTGACCCGGCCCGCGATCGACACCGGCCGAACCCGACACCACACCGCATCGGACACCGACCCGAACCCGAGAGCGTCAAGGAGAACGAGACATGCTGGACATCGCCGAGGAACTCAGCCGGTGGGTCGAGCAGGGGCGCGACTTCGCCGTGGCCACCGTGGTCGCCGTCGGCGGCAGCGCACCCCGGCGGCCGGGCGCCGCCCTCGCGGTGGACGCCGACGGCACGGCGATCGGCTCGGTCTCCGGGGGATGCGTGGAGGGTGCCGTCTACGCACTGTGCCAACAGGCGTTGGCAGACGGCGGTGCCGTCCTCGAACGGTTCGGCTACAGCGACGAGGACGCCTTCGCCGTCGGCCTGACCTGCGGGGGAGTCATCGACATCCTCGTCACCCCGGTACGGGGGCAGGACGCCGTCCGCCCGGTGGTCGCGGCCGCGCTGGCCGCCGCCGCGCGCGGGGAGGCGGCGGCGCTGGCCCGGATCGTGTCAGGACCGGCCGAACTGCTGGGCCGGGCCGTGCTGGTGCGGGCCGACGGCAGCCACCAGGGCGGTCTCGGCGGCCATCCGGAACTCGACCGCACGGTCAGGGGCGAGGCCGCCGCGTTCCTGGACGCCGGGCGGACCGGCACGCTGGAGATCGGTGAGAGGGGCTCACGGTGCGGAGCACCTCTCACGGTGCTGGTCGAGTCGTCCGTGCCGGCGCCCCGGATGATCGTCTTCGGCGCCATCGACTTCGCGTCCGCGCTGGTCAGGGTCGGTAAGTTCCTCAACTACCACGTCACGGTGTGCGACGCCCGCCCCGTCTTCGCCACCCGCACCCGGTTCCCGGACGCCGACGAGATCGTCGTCGACTGGCCGCACCGGTACCTGGAGCGGACGGCCGTCGACGGGCGCACGGTGCTGTGCGTGCTCACCCACGACGCCAAGTTCGATGTCCCGCTGCTCAGGCTGGCGCTGCGGCTGCCGGTCGCGTACGTCGGCGCGATGGGCTCCCGCCGCACCCACCTGGACCGCAACGACCGGCTGCGCGCCGTCGGCGTCAGCGAACGGGAGCTGGCCCGGCTGCGCTCACCCATCGGCCTCGACCTCGGCGCCCGCACCCCGGAGGAGACGGCCCTGTCGATCGCCTCGGAGATCATCGCCGCCCGGCACGGCGGCAGCGGCGCCCCCTTGACCGGCGCCCACACCCCCATCCACCACGACCCGCACCACGACCGTCGGGACGACCCGAGGCCCCGCCCGGGATGGCACATCGGGTCGGTGGCCTGAACGCCGTTCCGTGCCAGGGGAGTTGACGCGGAACCGCGGGGTCCGTCAATCCGTCGCGGCGGTCGGGGTGAGGGAGTGCCGGTCGGGGCGGAGCGAGAAGGCGGTGTCGCCCGCGACGGCCACCAGCGCGTCCTTCACGAGGGCCAGGTACGGCGGGCTGCCCGCCGCCGAGTCACCGGGGTCGCTGATCGTCGCCGTCCGCCAACGCACCGCGCCCGTACCGGGGTTGACGGCCACGATCCGGCCGAAACGGTTGGCGAAGTAGAGGCTGGCGTACTTCTTCGACAGCACAGGCGCCGACAGGTTCTCGACGTCCGTGGTCCGCTGCCACAGCCGCTTGCCGTCACCGGCGCGGACGGCGGTGACCGTCCCGTCGGGCCGCACGAAGTAGACGACGCCGCCCACGGCGGTCGGCGTGCCGCGCGTCCCGGCCGCCAGCGTCAGCCGCCGCACCTTCCCGTTGTCCGGGTCGACCCGCAGCAGCGTCGTGTAGGGCCAGTCGCCCTCGGGCGCCGTCTGGTACTCCTTCTGGTCCGGCGCGACGAGCAACGGCTGCCCGTCGACGCCGCCCAACGCCTGTGAGTTGGCGGGCACTTGGGCCAGCTTCCGGGCGTTCCCGGTGCCGGGGTCGAGCCGGAAGAGGGTGCTCGGGCCGCTGGTGGAGTCGCCCGGCGCGGAACACAGCCCGTAGGGGGCGCCCCCGATCACCACGGGCGCGCAGACGTTCACGGCCGACGCGGCGCTCCGCCACAGCAGCGTGCCCGACGTGTCGTAGGCGAGGTAGTGCGTCGCCGCGTCGTCCATCGTCAGGACGCCCCCGCTGAACATCAGCGACGGCGTGTCCCCGCGCACCGGCCGGGACCAGAGCTGACGGCCGCTCTTCTCGTCCAGGGCGACCAGTTGCCGAGGGTGGTACGTCTGGTTCGAGTCGGGCTTGAGGTAGGCGTAGACGTGGCCGTCGCGGACGCCGACCGGGCGCGAGGTCTGCGGACTGGTGCCGGCGTGCCAGCCCTCCCGCCCGGTCGCCGCGTCCAGCCTGATGGTCGTGAAGCCGGTGCCCGCGCAGTACACGGCGGCCGAACCACCCGGCACGCAACCGGGGTTCAGCTCGTCGATCGGGTCGTCCTTCGGCGTCCGGCGCAGATCCGCCCGCCAGGCGTGCCACCCGGCGGGCAGCGCCGCGACGGGCGTCCCGCTCGGCTCGGCGGCGGCCGTCCGCTCGTCCCCGCTCCCGTCCGCGAGCCGAACGGCCGTGATGCCGACGCCGGTGACGGCGAGCACCGCGCCCACCGCGACGAGGGCCCGTCGCATCCGGCGTCCCCCGCGCGGGCGGCTCGCGGCACCGACGGTCTCCGAACCGGCGGCCGGTACGGGGCGAGCGGCCCCGGGGCGCCGGGAGACAGGAACCGACGGGGAGTTGACGGTGTCCGGGTCCCGGGTGCGGTGCGGGTCGGGAGCGTGGTCCGGGAGGGCCAGCAACAGGCCCTGGAGTTCGGTGAGTTGGGGACGGGCCGCCGGGTCCTTGTCCAGGCAGCGGGCGGCGATGGACCGCAGCGGCTCCGGGACACCGTCCAACACCGGTGCCTCGTACATGACTTGGTAGCCGGTGAGGTAAGGGCTGCCGCCTTCGAAGGGGCGGTTCCCCGTCGACGCGTACACCAGCACCGAGCCCAGCGAGAACACGTCCGACGCCCCGGTGACGTCCCTCGGCGACGCGAACTGCTCCGGGGACATGAAGGGCGGGGTGCCGATCAGCCGTCCGGTGACGGTGAGGTCCTCGTTGTCGGCGGCGCGGGAGATGCCGAAGTCGATGACGCGGGGTCCGTCGTCGGCGACCAGGACGTTGCTCGGCTTCAGGTCCCGGTGCACGACCCCGGCCCGGTGGATGTCCCGCAACGCCTCGACCAGACCCAGGGCGACCGTGCGCAGCGCGCGGCCGGTCAGCGGGCCCTCCTCGGCGACGACCTCGGTGAGCGTGCGCGCCGGTACGTACAGCGTCGCCATCCAGGGCTGCTCGGCGTCCGGATCGGCGTCCACCACCGGCGCCGTGAACGCCCCGCTCACCCGGCGGGCCGCCGCGACCTCCTGGCGGAAACGGGCCCGGAACTCCGGGTCCAGCGCGTACTGCGCGTGCACGACCTTGATCGCGACATGCCGACCCGAGGGCGACAGGCCCAGGTGGACGACGCCCATACCGCCACTGCCGAGTTCGTCGATCAGCGTGTAGCCGCCGATCGACCCACCCGTGGATTCGGCACTCCCGGTGCTCAGCGACATGAGCCGGTCACCATTCCCGTCCTCCTCGCGCAGACGTATCGCACACGCGCCACAGACTAGGGCGTCCGTTTTCATCACAGAACACCGGCCGAGGAACCAACCGGACACCTCCAACGACGGCCCGACCGCCGCAGAGGACCCGCCGACTCCCCGGTCACACCCCTCTGAGCAGCCGGTTCACGGCCCGCCCGAAGATCCACCGGGACGCCCTGGTGAGCACCGGATCGAACAGCGCCGGTACGAAGCGCACGGTGAGATCCTCCCGCCACACCACCCGGCTGCGCCCGCCGGGCCCCGGCCGCACCTCCAGTTCGGCCCACCCCGTCAGCACCCGCCCCCGCTTCTCGACCCGGCACCGGCCAGGTGTCTCCTCGGTAGGCGGAACCCACACCGTCACCTCCATCGGGTCGTCGAACGCGAGCGGCCCCAGCCCCGAGCGGGCCACGAACACGGTCCCCTCACCCGTCGGCCCGGGCGTCACCACCCGCACCCGGGTCACCGGAACGACCTCACCATGCCGAGCCCAGCAGGTAACCCGCCGCCAAGCCTCACCAAGAGGCAGCGCCACGGTACGTTCAACCAGGAAATACACCACCCCCCGATCGTAAGAACCCCCCTCACCCCCCACCCCACTTCCCCCCACGACCACGCGAATGGCCGTTGTTTTAGGGGGCGCGAGGAACGGCACACCAAGCCCCCACCGACGGAAAGCCGGATCTCAACCCACCCGGCCAGCGTCACAGGGGGCACCTTCCAGAAGCCGGGAGGCAACGCCGTTGCTTTTAGGGGCGCGGGGAACGGCGCGACAAGCCCCCACCGACGGAGATCCGGATCTCAACCCGTCCCGGCCAGCGTCACAGGGGGCACCTTCCAGAAGCCGGGGGGCAACGCCGTTGCTTCTAGGGGCGCGGGGAACTGCGCGACCAGCCCCCACGGGCGGAAAGCCGGATCTCAACCCGCCCGGCCAGCGTCACAGGGGGGCACTTTCCAGATGCCGGGGGGCAACGCCGTTGCTTCTAGGGGCGCGGGGAACTGCGCGACAAGCCCCCACCGGCGGCCACCCGGAACTCAACCCGCACCCCCCGTTACGCCGCCCCCACCCCTCGCCCATATGTCAGACGACCAGTCCAGGTACCGGACAAGCTCCTCTTCCCCACCCGAGGCCCCCGCCGCCCCTCCACCCGGCCCAGGGCCTCGCCCCCGCCCGGCGCCGGCCCCACGAGAAATCCCCCCACTGACCAGCACGTTGTGCTCAACCCGAGCCCGCCGAACCTGTTCATACAAGGCCAACGCCCGCCCCACCGCAGGCGCATCCCGCACACACTTGGCCAGAACCACCGCGTCCTCAAGAGCCATGGACGCCCCCTGCCCCGTAGCCGGCGAGGCAGCATGCGCGGCATCACCAACCAGCACCACCCTCCCGTACCGCCACCGCGTACCGACCCCGATCTCGGTGGCGTTGGTGACCATCAGGTCACCACCAGTGGCCGCGACCAGATCCGCCGCCGGCGTCGCATCCGCCCGCAGCAACGGCACCAACAACTCCCGCCAATCACCCGCCGTCCCCCGAGCGATCTCCTCGGCGGACAACGCCGCACCGCCGACCCGAGCGAACCAGTACGTCTCCCCACCGGGAGAAACCGCGTACCCGAACGCCGCCCCACTCCCACGCACCATCGTGATCACGGCGTCCCCGGGCCCGTCGGGAACGGCGTCCGTGTAGCCGTAGAAGACCCGCTGCCCCGCGTAGACGGGCCGGACATCGGGGGCCAGCCCCCGACGGACCGTGGAGTTCAGCCCATCGGCCGCGACAAGAAGATCACCGTCGGCCGTACTGCCGTCGGCGAAGTGCGCGGTGACGCCGTCGGGCCCCTCCTGGACGGAGTCGAGCCGGGCGCCGTGCCGGATGCGGATGCCCCGACGCTCGGCCTCCGCCTGGAGCGCCCCGCTCAGCTCACCGCGCCGCAGACACCGGAACCGCAGCACCGGATCATCGGCCTCGCCCAGCGGCACGTGCGCCACCTGACCGCCGGTGCCGTCAAGCACCCGCATCGAGGTCAGCGGAAACCCGGCCCGCCCGACGGCCGTCGCCGCGTCGAGCTGGGCCAGCGCCCGCATGCCGTTGCTCGCCAGGGTCAGGAACGCGCCGATGTCCTCGGCCGAGTCCGGATGCGCCTCGTACACCTCGACGTCGAGGCCCGCCCGGTGCAGGCCGAGCGCCGTCGCCGTTCCGGCGATCCCGCCGCCGATGACCAGTGTCTTCACGTGGCTCCCCGCTCCTTACGTGTCGCTTTGGCCGTGTTCGTCCGAGTGGACCCCGTAGATCCAACGGGCGGCCGACCGCCTGGGTTCCGCCTACCCGCAACTCTCAGCGCGTGACCTCGAAGGTCGCGGCCTTCGGCACGAACGCGGTGTCGCCGTCCTCGGCGGTCGCCAGCGCCGACACGTACCAGGTGCCCTCGGCCAACTCGTTCGCGTCCTTCTCGGAGAGCGCGGGCCGATAGGTGCAGGTGGCCTTCTCGTCGGACACCCGCACGCAGGTGGCCTTCTCCACGGAACGCATGTCCTTCTCGGTCGGGTCCAGCTTCGAGGCGGCAGGCCAGGCGACGACATTCAGGCTCTTGACGCCCGAGTCGTCGCGCACATCGGCGGTGAAGGTGAATGCGGCCGGCTCTCCACCGGACGCGGGGGAGAACCGGGCGACGGCGTTGTCCACGGTCAACTCCGTTGCGGCGAAGGCGGAAGAGAGACCACCGACCACCACACCACCGACGACGGCGACACCGACGAGCGACGAAACGAGAACGCGCTTGGACATGAGAATTCCCCTCAAGGCTATACGAATGAGATGAGCGAAAGCGAAAGAAATGAACCGAAAGAAACGGGCCGAATGGAATGGAGCGAAAGGGATGGAGTGAAAGGGATGGAGTGAATGGAATGGAGCGAAAGGGATGAAAGCGAAGGAGATGAAACGGAAAGGGAACCTGTACGACTGCCTTCCCGACCGCTTCCTCCACGGCTTCCCGCATGCCTTTCGACGAGGTCGAGACTATGGCCCGGCACCCGGCGAGGTCTTCGCTCCGCCGGACGATCACCGTCTCGAACCAGAGGTAGAGAGCGGGGCGCGCGGCTCCGCCCTCAGCCCGAGCCGCGGGCCACCTGACCACACCTAGCCTGGATTCATCATGAACGTCATCGATCGAGACGACGACCGGCTGCTCCCGGTCCTCCTGCTGTGCGCCCAGGCCGCCGTGTGGCCCGGCGCGGAGCTGGCGCGTGGCACGGTGCCGCCCGCCTCCGCGCTCCTCGTCGCGCTGCTGGTCGCCGGCACGGTGACCGCCGCGCTCGCCGGACGCCGGGCCCGGCCGGTGGTCACCCTCATCCTGGTCGCCGCCGCCTGCGCGCTCGGCGCCGGACCGCTGCCGGCCGGCGGAACGGCGGTGCTCGGGACGGCGGGCGTCGCCCTCGCGCTGTTCACCGTGGCGAGGGAACGCGACCCGTTCACCGCGGTGCTGAGCGTGTCCGCGCTCGCGTTCTGGCAACTCGTGCAGGGGCTCAGCCTGCACGGGCTGTCGCAACGCGACGGACTCGACCTCGTCCTGACCGCCCTCCTCTACGCCACCGCCTGCGGCACCGGCCTGTGGGCGCGACGGGCCCACCGCACCCGGCGGACCACCGAACTCCGTCTGGGGCGCGCCGAAGCCGAACGCCACCGGCTCCCCGAGGCCGAACGGCGCCGGATGGAAAGGGAGTTGCACGACGTCAGCGCCCATCACCTCACCGCCGTCGTCGTCACCGCCGGTGCCGCGCTCGGCCTGCGCGAACGGCGTCCCGAACTCGCCGACGAGGCACTGGAGTTCGCCGTCGAGACCGGACGTACGGTCACCCGGGCGCTCGGCGCGGTCCGGGCACCGGCACCCTCACGGGAGGAACTCCCCGCGCCCGACGAGCGGTTGAGGTCCCTGATCGCCGGGTTCCGCCGCCTCGACCAGCAAGTCGACGCGGAGATCGACCCGTTGCCCGACGGCGCCCTCGCCGACGCGGTCCACGGCATCGTCCGCGAGGCCCTCACCAACGTCGCCCGGCACGCCCCGGGCGCCCGCACCGCGGTGGTGTGCCGGTACGGCGACACCCGCACCGAGGTCGTCGTCACCAGCGCGGCCCCGCCGACCGGTGCGGCGGCGCACGGCGCCGGGCTCGGCGGCGGGCGCGGGCAGGGGTTTCTGCGGTCCCGGGCCCGGGAGGTCGGCGGCACGTTGAGTAGCGGGCCCACGGCGGACGGCGGTTGGGAGGTGCGCGCGGTGCTGCCGGGCCGGACGGCGGCGCCGGACGAGCCTGCCGTGCCGCCGTCCTACCGGGTGGCGCAGCTGGTCGCCGCGCTCGGCCTGGGCGTGCAGCCGTTGCTGCCGGTCCTGGTGGTGCGCTCGGGGGAGGCGTCGAGCGGCGGGCGGGTGTCGGCGGGGGTGCTGTTCGCGCTGCTCGCGGCGGCCCAGACGGTCGCCCTGCTGTGGCTGCGCCGGGCGCCCCGCACCGCCCGGATCGCGCTGCTGGCGCTCGCCCCGCTGTGGCCGCTGGCGATGGCGGCCGGCCACTACACCGGCCCGGTCCTCCTCCCCGTCACCCTCGGCGCCCTCGCCACCTGCACAGCCGTGGCCCTGGAGACGGCCCGGGCCTGCGCGTCCGGTGACCCGGCGGGGTCCGGCGGACGGTCGGCCCGCGGCTTCGTCCTCGCGGCCGTCCTCGTCCACGCCGGTGCCGTCGTCGCAGCGGTCCTCGACCGGCCAACGACGGTCCCCACGTGGGGAGTTGTCCTCGGTGCCGTCGGCGGGGCCGGCGTCCTGACGGGTGCGGCCCACTGGTACGGGGCCCGGCGCGGGCGGCGGGAGCGGGAGGCGCGCGGGGTGAGCGAGGAGCGCCTCGCCGGGTGGACCGAGGAGGCGGTGCGGGACGCCTGGGCCGAACGGCGCCGGATCGCCGCCGGGTTGGAGACCACCGTTCTCGCCCGCACCGCCGACATGGTCACGCAGGCCGAGGCCGGCCGCCTCGACACCACCGCCGAACGCGCCCGCGATGCCCTGGCCGCGATGCGCGCCCTCCTCGACACGGTTCGTGAGGGCGAGGGCGCCGACGAACCGGCCCTGCGACCGCAGCCCACCCTCCAGGCGCTCGACCTGCTCGCCCACCAGTGCCGGGCCACCGGCCGCGACGTCGTCATACGGCTCACCGCACGGGTGCCCGAACACCTCCCCACCGCAGTCGACCTGGCCGCCTATCACGCCGTCGAGACGCTGCTCGCGGCCGGTGGCGAGGAGCCCGCGCTGATCGAGATCGACGCGGCCGACGCTACGTTGGTGCTCACGGCCACCGGCGTTCCCGGCGCCGCCCGTCCCGGCGTGCGTGACCGGCTGGCGGCGCGGGTCGCGGCGCTCGGCGGCACGTTGACCATCGAGGACACCGAACGGGCGGGAACCGTCCGCCTGTTGCTGCCGTGCGCGGCGGACGAGGAGACAAGCCGATGAGCCTGCGGGTGCTGGTCGTCGACGACCAGGGCATCGTCCGGGCGGGTTTCGCCGCCGTGATCGACGCCCAGGACGACATGACGGTGGTCGGAGAGGCCGCCGACGGGGCCGAAGCGGTGCGCCTCGTCGGGGAGTTGGCCCCCGACGTCGTCGTCATGGACGTCCGGATGCCCGAACTGGACGGCATCGCCGCCACCCGGATCGTCACCGGCCGCGAACACCCGCCCCGGGTGCTGGTGTTGACCACCTTCGACCTCGACGCCTACGTCTTCGACGCGCTGCGCGCCGGAGCCTCCGGATTCCTCCTCAAGGACGTCCAGCCCTCCGAACTCCTCGACGGCATCCGGGTGGTGGCCGCAGGCGAGAGCGTCCTCGCGCCCTCCGCCACCCGTCGGCTCATCGGGCACTACGCCTCGGGAACAGGCGCCGGGTTCCGTTCCGGAGAGGTCCCGCGCGCACTGGAGAGCCTCACCGCCCGCGAACGCTACGTCCTCGGCCTGATCGCCGCCGGCCTCAACAACGCGGAGATCGCCGGGGAACTCGGCATCACCGTCGGCACCGTCAAGTCCCATGTGAACGCCCTGCTGCGCAAACTCGGGCTGCGCGACCGGGTCCAGGCGACGATCCTCGCCTACGACCTGGGCCTCGCCCGCCCCAACCCACCGTCCCCGCACACCAGTTGACCAGGAGCCCCACCCATGACCGACCCCACCACCCACCCCCGCCCGACCCGTCGACTCCGCCACCTGCTCACGGACGGTGTCGCCCTCGTCTACCTCGGTGTCTGCGCGGCCCTGTTGATCTGGACGTTCGCGGTGACCGTGTTCGACGACACCGGGGAGTCCATGGCGGGCGTCATCCCGATGCTGGCCACGGCCCCGACGAGCCTCGTCTTCCTCGTACTGCCGGACCAGGCCTGGTCGTTCGTCGTCGCCGTCGTCTTCGGCGCCCTGGTGAACGCCACCGTCATCGGCTGGTGCTCGCGCACGCTGAGAGCCGGGCGGGCGTCGCGCTGACCGCCGTTACAGATCGTCCTTGAGCGGGGGACCGTCGCCGGGCTGCTCCTGGTGGGAGTAGCGCTGCTCGTTCCAGACCTCACCGATGTTGTGGAAGCCCCGCTCCTCCCAGAAACCGCGCCGGTCCTCGGTGAGGTACTCGACGGCCCGCAGCCACTTGGGGCTCTTGTAGCCGTAGAGGTGCGGGACGATCAGCCGGAGCGGGAAGCCGTGCTCGGCGGTGAGGGGCTCGCCGTTGTGGTGCGTGGCCAGGAGCGTGTCGGGGCGGTCGAAGTCGGCGATCCGGAGATTGGCCGAGTAGCCGTACTCCGCCCAGGCCATCACATGCGTGACATCGGGGGCGGGCGGCACCAGCTCCAGGAGGGCGCGGGCCGGGATGCCGTACCACTCGTGGTCGGTGGAGGTGGGGCCGGTCGCGCAGTGCAGGTCGGCGGCGAGGGTGGTGTGCGGCAGGGCGGACAGTTCGGCGAAGGTCCACACGTGCATGCTGCCGTCGGCGGTGGCGCCGTGGACACGCAGGTCCCAGCGTTCGATGCGGAAGCGGGGGACCGGGCCGTAGTGCGAGACCGGCCAGCCGTGGACCTGGCGCTGACCCGGCGGAATCCGGCGGGGCGGGCCGGCCGCGTCCCCGGTCGTGCCCTGTCCTTCGCTCACCACCAGGTGTCCCCTTTCTCCGCTCCACCAGCGTCAACGCCACACACTTCCTCCTGACCAGCGTAGATGCTCCCCCGCACCCCCGCGGCCGGGGGTCACACACAGCCCCGGCCTGGGCATCGCCGCGAGGGGGCGCGGGGAACGCCCGGCCTCGAACGGCGGTCCGGCGACCGGCGGACCACCGCGCGCCGGTGCTCCACAGCCCGTCGGCGACAAGCCGCTGGGCCCGGGGAGAGGCTTCCTCACACCCCCCGCTGCCCCTCCAGTACCCTGCGCAGCTCCACCCGCTTCTGAATCCCCAACTTCCGGTAGGTACTGGTGAGATGGGTCTCGACCGTGCGCCGGGCCACATGGAGCATGGCCGCGATCTCACCGTTCGTCCGCCCGTCCGCCGCCAGCCCCGCGACATGCCGCTCGCTCGCCGTCAGCGCCGGCACCCCCGTACGGGCCGTGACCGGGCGCCGCGCACCGCTGTCCCGGAGGGCCTGTTCGGCTTGGCGCCGCAGCCGTACCGCGCCCAGCCGCTCGGCGAGTTCGGCGGCGTCCCGCAGACAGTGCCGGGCGGCACCGGCGTCACCGGTGGCGACCAGCAGCCGCCCGCGCGTGATCAACGCCGCCACCAGCTCCGTTTCCGCCGGGGCTGCCCGCAGCAGCGCCACCGCCTGGTCGGCCAGGGTCAGGCCGCGCCGCCCGCCGGTCACCGCCGCGAGGGCGTTCAGGGCGCGGCCCGTCGTGCGGGGCGTGTCCCAGATCCGGGCGAGCCGCACCTCCTCCTCGGCCAGCGCGAGCGCCTCCGGACGGTTGCCCAGCGCGAGGTGCGCCTCGATCGCGGCGATCCGCCACGGGGCGACGACCGGACAGACCGTCTCGCGCACCGGCAGCCGCCGCCCGCACTCCAGGAAGTCGTGCAACGCGCCCGCCGGATCACCCTCCGCCATCCGCAGCACCCCCTTCGCGTACCGGAACCGGAACTGCCCCCACGCGTCCCGCGTGCTCCCCGCCGAAACGGCCCACGCCCGCCGCGCCGCCTCCTCGACGCGCCCCGCCTCCACCAGGGCGACGATCGCGTGCGCGTCCCCGGCGAGCGCACCGGCGTCGCGCGCCCCACCGGAGCGGACCTCGTCCGTCGCCAGGACGGCCGTCAGATCACCGCGCGCGGCGACGAGATCGGCGCGGACCTCGGCCAGCACATCCAGCATCGGATGCAACGACGCCGGCGACTGCGCGCTCAGGCCGCTCTCCAAGAGCCGTTCCGCCTCGTCCAGTTGGTCCGCCCAGACGGCGACGGCGGCGGCCGTGCCGACCAGGAACGGTTCCGCCGACGCGTCGGACGGCTCGGCCAGCAGGGTGCGCAGCCGCTCCATCGCCTCCTGCGCCGAGACCCGCCCGGTGAGCGCCGCGTGCCGCACGAGCAACGCCCGCCCGGCCGCGCCCACCCTCCCGGGCTGCCGTTCCTCCAGCGCGCGCAGCCAGGCGTGCGCCCTCGGCCGGACGCTGTCGTCCCGGTCCCCGAGGACAGCGGCCGCGCTGAGCAGGACGTCGGCCAGTTCCGGACGGTCCTCGACATGTCCGCTCACGTCGGTCAGCAGTTCCACGCTGGTGACGGTCCGCTCCAGGCCCGCGAGCGCCGTACCGAGCGCCACCGCCGCCCGCACCCCGGCCCGCGCCGCCCCCGCGTCGGACGGCAGCAGCTCCTCGGCCAGCCGCAACGCGTCCGCCAGCCTCGGCAACGCGGTCGCCGCCCGCCCGCCCGCGTACTCCAGGGACCCCAGGTCCACCAGGAGCCGCTGCCGATGCCCCAGCGAGATCGGCTCGGCCAGCGTCCTGCGCAGAAACGCCCGGGCCGCGTCCAGCCGCCCGTCGCGCTGCGTGAGCGCGGCGGCGCCCGCCAACGCGCCCAGCGCCCACGGCGTACCCACCGCGTCGGCCTGGAGCAACTGCCGGGCCACCGCCTCGCTGGTCGCGCCGCGCCGGGACAGCGTCTCGGCCGCCGCCCGGTGCACCGCCTGCCGCCGCTGCTCCGGCACCGCCATGAGGACCGCGTCCCGCAGCAGCGGATGCGCGTATCGCAGCCGCCCGGTCGCGTCGGGCCGCAGCAGACCGAGCCGGGTCATCGCGGTGACCCACCCGAGCACCCGCGCCGGATCGGCACCGGTCACCCCGGCCAGCAGCCCGGCCGGATCGAGGTGCTCGCCGACCCCCGCGTGGACGCCGGTGAGGTCGCGCCCCCGTTCGTCCAGCACGGCCAGCGCCCGCGCCACCTCCCGGGTCAGCGGACCGGCGTTGTCCAGCCACCACCTCACCGCCGCCGGATACGCCCCCGGGTACAACGCGGCGCACACCTCGGGCACCGTCTCCGCCGCGTCACCGCCCAGGTCCTCAAGGAGCGCCCGCAGCAGCAGCGGGCTCGCCGCACCCGCCCGGACACAGTCGCCCACCCACCCGGGCGAGGCGTCAGGCCGGGCCGAACTCACCATCTCCACACCGGAGTTCCGGGTCAGCGGAGGCAACGTGTGGGTGCGGATGAGCGCGGGCGGCAACGCGTGCGTGATGCCGGGCGACGGCAGATCGACGTCGTACTGACTGCGCTCGGTCACCACCAGCAGCACCGGCAGCCGCTCGATGCGCCGCGCGGCCAGCGCCAGCCAGTGCCGCGAGGCCGGGTCGGCGAGATGGACGTCGTCGACGGCCAGCAGCAGGGGAGTGGAGACGGCGTACCCGCGCAGCAGCCGCCACAGCGTCTCGGCGCTGTCGGGCTCCTCCGGGTCGACGGCGAGATCGACGAACTCCGGTGCCGAGCACAGGAGTTGCAGCACCGTCGAGAGCGGGCCCGGGTGATCGGTGCCGCAGCAGTGCACGTTCAGCACCCGCATCCCGTGCCCGGCCGCGTCCGCCATGGCCCGCTCCAGGACGGTGGTCCGGCCGGTGCCGGTGGCCCCCCGCAGCAGCACCAGACGTCCGGCGCCACCACGGGCGCGCCCGGCCTCCGCCGCCAACAGGGCGACGGCGTCCTGGTGTTCACGTGCCGGAACTGACATTCGCTTGCCTCCTGAGCTGGATGAGCGGCCCCACCCCTCCAGACGGGTCTGCGGTCGGTGGCGTCGCGCAGGAGGTGCAACGGGTTTTAAACCACTCCAGTTCATCCGGGCCCCGTGAGGCAGGTCACGGGGCGGGCCGCCGCCGACCCGCCGCCGATCTCGTGGTGCTTCTCGTGGTCGACCACGTTGTGCGGATCGTCCGCGCCGGTGGACCGTGATCCGGCACACCGGCCCGGTGACGACGTCCCCCCACCTCGACTCGCCCCGCGACGGCCATGACCGGTGGCCACGATGTCGGCTGCTCCGGTGTCGCTCCCCCTCCCCTTGCTCGTCCCAAAGGTTGCTCTCCTTCATGCGCAAAAAGCTTGATGCCGTCTCCCTCACCGTCATGCTTCTGTCGGTCAGCGCCTTCTCCGCGACGGCTCCGATGACAGCGTTCGGAACGGGCCCCGCGCTCGCCCTCGCCCTCGGCCGCAACGTGCTGGGCCTGGTCACCGTCGGCCCCGTGGTCCTGCTGATCCGCCGGGGCGAATTCCGCAAGGTCTTCCGCGGCGAACGGTTCCTGGTGCGCAAGGAACAGCGCCGGGGCGCCGTCTACGGCGTCCTCGCCGGTACGGCACTCGCGGCGCACTTCGCCACGTTCATGACCAGCACCCGTATGACCAGCGTCGCCATGGCCACCGCACTGGTCGCCACCCAGCCCGTCTGGCAGGCGCTCATCTCGACGTTCCAGGGCAACCGGCTGCCCCGCGCCACCTGGCTCGGGCTCGCCGTGTCGGTCGCGGGCGCGGCGGTCGCCAGCGGCATGGACGGCACATCGGGAGGCGGCGCACTCCTCGGCGACGGCCTCGCCCTCGCGGGCGGCATCGCCATGGCCGGCTACACGGCCCTCAGCGAACAGGCCAGGCCCGACGTCTCCCCGATGGTGTTCTCGGTCCTCTGCTCCCTGGTCTGCACCGTGGAACTCCTGGTCGTCTGCCTGATCCAGGGCACCCCGCTGCTCACCTTCGACAGCCACACCCTGATCGCCCTGCTGGGGCTGCTGATCTTCCCCCAGCTGCTCGGCCTGTTCTCCCTCAACTACGCCCTCGGCCGCGTCCCGGCCACCGTGGCCAGCGTGATGCTGCTCCTCGAAGCGCCCATCGCCGCCCTCACCGCCTGGCTCTGGCTCGGCCAACTCCCCTCCCGCAACGCCGCACCCGGCCTCGCCATGATCATGCTGGGCGTGGCGGTGGTCGTCGTCGCGGACGCCCGCCGCACCGAACCCGCCCCCGAGGGCACCGGCGAGATCCGCGTCCCCCTCACCTTCCCGCAGCACGAACTCCTCGCCCTGAGCAGCCGCGAACCCGACGGCGACATCCACGACCACCTGTGGCGCCAGGCGCGCTCCGGACGCTTCGCCGAGGTCGAGACCCTCATCCGGGCACGGGAGAACGACGCCGTCCGCGTCCACGGCGCCAAGTCCCCGGAGGCCACCCACTGGATCGAGGTGCGTGCCGTGGTCGCCCGCATCGCCGACGACCATGCCCTCTCGGCCCGCCTCTGGCTGGCCGCCGCCCGCTTCCACACCGACCTCAGCGCCACCCGCACCTGCCTGGACCGCGCCTACGAGGAGTGGTGCGACGTGACGGACCCGGACACCGTCGCCGAACTCGCCCCGGCCCTACGGTCGTTGTACGAACAGGACCCCTACCGCGGGGCCGATCACCTCGCCGCGATGGAACGCCGCCTGTCCACACCGACGATGCGCTGAGCCCGGACCGACGCCCCCCACCTGCCCACGGGACACGTGGAACTGTCCGCCGCCCCGCTGCCCTCGCCGCCGCCGACCGCGCTCACGGTGTCAGGACGACCTTCCCGGCGATCGTGCCGGACTCGGCCAGCCGCACGGCGTCGGCGGCGCGGTCGAGGGGGAGCCGGGCGGCGATGCGGGGGGTGACGTCACCGCGTTGCAGCGCCGCGAAGACCTCGGCGAGGTCTTCGCGCAACCGGGCCCGGAACCGGTTCTTGCCCAGCGAACGTCCCGCCCAGATGTAGTAGAAGGACGTGTGCCGCCCGTTGGGCAGGACGTTCCACCAGCAGAGCCGGCCGATCAGCTTGAGCACGGGCCACTGCTTGGACCCCTGATCGTCCCGGGTCGCGGCCGTGCCGTACGAGACGAGCGTGCCGCCGGGCGCGAGCATCCGCCACGAGTCGACGATGCCCCGGCCGCCGACGTGGTCGAACACGGCGTCCACCCCGCCCGGCGCGAGTTCGCGCACCCGGGCGGCCAGGTCACCGGCGCGGTAGTCGACGGGGCGCACGCCCTGTGCGCGCAGGGTGTCGTGATGGCGTGTGGACGCGGTGCCGATCACCGTGATGCCGGTGGCGAGGGCGAGTTGGACCAGGACGGAGCTGACGCCACCGTTGGCGCCGTGCACCACGATCGTACCGCCGGGGCGGACGCGGGCCTTGCGGTGGAGCATCTGCCAGGCGGTGATGCCGTTGAGCACCAGCGTCTCGGCCTCGGCCGCCCCGATCCCGTCGGGAACGGCGACGACGTCGGCCGCGTCGACGACGACATGGCTGGCCCAGCCGCCGACCTTGACCAGCGCGGCCACCCGACGGCCGACGAGGTCGGGGCCGACCCCTGCGCCGGTCACCGTCACGGTGCCGACCAGGTCGTAGCCGGGGACGAAGGGGTAGGGCGGCTGGTCGAAGTACCGGCCGCGCCGCATCTGTTGCTCGGCGAACGACACCCCGGTCGCCTCCATCCGGATCACGACCTGCCCCGGGCCCGGGGCGGGGACGGTGCCGCCGTGTCTGACCTGGAGCCCCTCCGGCTCCACGACGCCGGGAAGGACGACCTCGACGAGTTGCTCGGTGTGCATGACCGGCCTCCGTGCGTGAGTGCTACTGCCTATCGCTTTAGTTAGAAGCTATAACTGCCGCGTGAGGGCGTCAATGGTTTTCGTTAGACCTTCTAACTCCCGGGAGGGGGTGTCACGCGCTGCCGCGCATTGCCTGCGGAGCTGTCACGTGGGCGGCTGCCGGTCGCTGACCAGCGACAATTACGCCCTGAAGGTAAAGTGATACCCTCTAACGGGCGTTAGAGGGGCCCGCAAAAAAGGTGAGGGACTCCCCCAGATGTGGGGGTGTGACGAGGAGGCGGGCCGAGATGGGCGCGAAGACCGAGACCCCCCGCGAGCGGTACCGCGTTCAGGTGCGGGCCGAGATCAAGAAGCACGCCTGGCGGCAGATCGCCACGGCCGGGGCGTCCGCGCTCTCGGTCAACGCGATCGCCAAGCAGATGGGGGTGAGCGGTCCCGCCCTCTACCGCTACTACGCGAGCCGCGACGAACTGATCACCGAGTTGATCAAAGACGCCTATCGCAGCCTCGCCGACACTCTGCGCGCGACCGCCGCGTCAGGCGGGGACGTGTCCGCGCTGGCCCACGCGATCCGCCGGTGGGCGCTGGCGGACCCGCACCGTTACTTCCTCATCTACGGCACGCCGGTGCCCGGCTACGAGGCGCCCGAGGACACGACCGTGATCAGCGCGGAGGCCATGTCGGTGCTGCTGGACGCGTTCCAGAAGGCGCCGCTGTCGCCGCCGTCGGGCACGGCCGGCATCCGGTTCGCCGCGCATCTCCAGAACCACCGCGACTGGGCCCGCGGCCACCCCGCCCCGCCGGCGGTGCTGCACCGCGGGCTCAGCTTCTGGACCCGGGTGCACGGCATCCTCTCCCTCGAACTCGCCGGCCACTTCACGGGCATGGGCTTCGACCCGGACCAGTACTTCGAGGCCGAGGTAGCGGCCCTGGCCGGCACCGACGGAACCAACACGCCGAGCGTGTAGGGACGGGGCGGGGCGGGGCGGTTGGGCGGGGCGGTTGGGCGAGGCACCCGCGCCTCTGAGCGGGGCGGGGTGGGCGCGGGGTGGGTGCGGGCGTCGCTGAGTTCGCCCCGGCGTTCAGAGCCGGAGGTGGGCGTCGGCCGATGCGCCCCCGGGGCTCAGGGGCGCAGGCGGATGTCGACGGGTCCGCCCCGGCGTTCAGAGTCGGAGGTGGGCGTCCGCCGGGCCGTGGCCGCCGCTCAGAATCGGAACCCGATGACCCCGAATCCCGGCTGTCGGGCCGCTCGGCGCATCCAGCCCAGGCACTGCATGACGGCCTCCACGACCTCCGGCTCCAGCGGCGGCACCTGCCCCGACTCGGCGGTCGCCCGCTGCGTTTCCTCGAACTGTTCCAGTGCCCGGGCGATCTGATCGGGCGTCCACTCACCGCAGCCCGGTGTGTAGGCGTACGGCAGGGGAGTGGGCAGGCCGTTGTAGCTGAAGTCCTCGACGGACACGGCGGTCATGCCCAGCGCGTGGAGGCCCTCGTCGACCGCCGAGAGCCAGGCGCCCCGGTGCGGGGTGAAGGAGCTGTTGTCCAGGAACGAGCCGGTCAGCGAGCACAACCGCTGGTAGGCGTAGCCGTACTGGAAGGCGTGGTCCCGGTTCGCGCTGAACGGGCCGCCGTGCACGACCGCGTGCAGTGCCTCGGACGCCGTGGGCGCGCCCTGCGCTATCGCGTGCGAGAAAGAGGCGTCGTCGTGGGCGAGATCGTCGGCGTAACTCTTGTGGATGACCTCCAGCAACTGGTCGTCGCGGGAACCGACCAAGGCGCGCGTGGCGGCCACGTCGAGCAGATAGACGCTCAGGGAAGAACTCATGCAACGAACATAGACGGACCCACTGACAACGCCCCGAACGGCCAACCGCCCCGCCCGGCTTGCCCGGGCGGACGGGGCTGTGCGAGCCTCTGGGGTCATCTCTCTGAAAGGGCTGGTCGTGACGCTCGGCATGGTTCTCGGCGACTTCTCCTTCCGCGCTTCGACGCGGGAGCGGTAGCCCCACCCGACCCGATCCACGCGCCCGTGCCCCGGTACGGGCCGTCCGGCCCGCGCATCGCTCCGCGCTCCTCGTCGAAGTGCTCTTCGTGCCCCGCACGTTCGATCACGAGGAGTACTGGTGGCCACCCTCCACTGGACCGAGAACCACACGCCCCGTTCCGCCCGTTGGCATTCCGAGAACGCAACGCCCGCTCCCCGCCGGGTCGTTGTCGCCGACGACCGCCTGAACGCCGCTACCGCTCACCGCCTGGCCTGCGAAGGCACCGCCCTGCTGTGGCGCGGGGACTTCCCCCAGGCACGCCAACTCCTGCACGCCGTGGGCCGCCGCGTCGACCGGAAACCTCCCCGGCGAGGCGAGGGCCCGGCCGACTCCTTCCACCTCAACCGCCGGGCCCGGGGCCACCGTTCGCGCGTCCTGGGCAGATTCCTCGTCCTTCTCGACGACGAATACGGCCTCGACCTGCGCCGCGCCCCCGACGTCCGGCAGGCGTGCGTCGAGGCGTACGGCCCGCCCACCGGGCCGATGGCCGTCTCGCTCACCGAACTGCTGGGCGTCGTCGGCGCACACGAATGGCGCCGCAAGGGCGTCGAGGTACCGGCCCTCGGCGCCCGCGTCCACCCGCACCACGGGGTGTTCTCACCGGTCAGGGGCGAGTACGTCGACCTCGTCGCCCACGCACCCCTGTCCACCCCGACCGGCCCCCAACTCCCCTGTAGGCGAACGGCGTTCGATCTCGGGACCGGCACCGGAGTGCTCGCGGCCGTCCTCGCCCGCCGGGGTTTCGCGCACGTCGTGGCCACCGACATCAGCCCCCGCGCCCTGGCCTGCGCCCGCGCCAACGTGAGCCGGCTGGGCCTCGCCGGACGCGTCGACGTCGTCGGCCCCGCCCTCTTCCCCGACGGCCGGGCGGACCTCGTCGTGTGCAACCCGCCCTGGATTCCCGCCCGTCCGACCTCCGCCGTGGAACACGGTGTCTACGACCCGGGCGGCGCCATGCTGCACGACTTCCTGGACGGGCTCGGCGCGCACCTCGCACCGGGAGGCGAGGGCTGGCTCGTCCTCTCGGACCTGGCCGAACACCTCCAACTCCGCACACGCGCCGAGCTGTTGGCGACCATCGAGACAGCGGGCCTGCGCGTGGTCGACCGGATCGGCACCCGGCCGGGACATCCCCGCGCCCGGGACACCGCCGACCCCCTCCACGCCGCCCGCGCCGCGGAGGTCACCTCGCTGTGGCGGCTCGTCAGGGCGTGAGCGGCCACCGGCGGGCCACCTCGGCCGGCGGTTCCTCGACGAAGGGCACGGCACCGCCGATCAGCCGGGTGCTGTCGGCACGCTCCTCGTCGTAGGCGGGCCAGCCGGGGTCGCCGTCGGCCAGGAACGCCGACCAGGCCCCGGTGAGCGCATCGCGCACGGCACGCTGCTCCGGGGTGTCGATCCGCAGGGCCGCCAGCTGGTCGAACGCGTAGAAGCGCTCGCACCCGTGGAACGCCCCGTACTGCGGGCCGAGGGGCTCGGCCGCGAACAGGTAGGTGTACGCGGTGCCGCCCGCGGCTGTCTGGACGCGGGCCAGCCGGGTCGCGCGGCGCCGGTAGACGGCGTCGGAGAGGAACAGGGTGCGCAGGTCGGAGAGTTCGGAGCGCCGGGGGCTGTCCGGCGTGGTGGGGGAGGGGAGTTGGGCGCGGTAGGCGGCCAGCAGTTCGCGGGGGTGCTCCACCCCGGCGCTCTCCATCTCCGCCAACAGGGCCTGTTCGTCGGCCGGGTGGCGGTAGAACTCGCTGTTGAAGAGGTACTGGAAGGTCCGGAACTCGTCGCGGTCCGCGCCGATCAGCAGCGGAACACCGGCCGCCGCGCCCGCCGCGATGGCCTCGGCCGGGTCCTCGGTGAGGACCGTGCCGTCGAGCACGAGGCCCCAGGCCCGGCCGCCGGGCAGGTTACGGACGCCGAAGTCCTGGTCGATCAGCGTGTGTTGGGCATCGAGAATGCGGTCGAGCGGGGCGGAGGACAGCTCGTCCAGGTCCTTGGCCCCGACCTCGGCGAGGAGTTCCTCGGTGAGGGAGGCGGACAGGTCGGCCGGGTAGACGCGGCCGATGCTGCCACTGTGCAGGATCGCCTTGTGGAACGTTCCGCGTGCGGCGGGCCGCGCCAGCAGCGCGCCGATCGAGAAGGCGCCCGCCGAGTGCCCGGCGATGGTGACGTTGTCCGGATCGCCGCCGAACGCACCGATGTTGTCGCTGATCCAGCGCATCGCCGCCGTCTGGTCCTGGAGGCCGAGGTTGGCGCTGTCGGCCCACCGCTGCGCGTCCGGCCCGGCCGGGGTGAGCCAACCGAGCGCGCCGACCCGGTAGTTGGGCGCCACCACCACCGCACCGGTCAGCCGCGAGAGCGCCCCGCCGTCGGTCAACGGCGGTGAGGCCGTGCCGAGTTCGAAGCCGCCGCCGTAGATCCACACCAGCACCGGGCGTCGGCCGTCGACGTCGGGTGTCCACACGTTGAGGTACAGGCAGTCCTCGGACGTCTCCCAGCCGCCGGGGCCGTCCGCGCCGCGCTGCGCGGGTCCGGCGGGGAACGCGGTGGCCTCGCGCACGCCCTCCCACGGGGTGGGCGGCTGCGGTGGACGCAGCCGCAGCGGGCCGACCGGCGGCGCCGCGAACGGTATACCGGCGAACACGCCCGCCGTGCCGTCGGTGCGGGTTCCGCGCACCGCACCGTGCGTGGTGCGGGCGGTGAACGGAGCGTGGGGGTCCGTCGTCATCGGGGCGTCCTCCGAGTGGGCAGCGGGAGTTCCGGGTGCGGCGCCCCCTTTGTCGGACCTGCCACGAGGCTCTACCCCGCGTTCCAGGCCGAGGGAACGCGCGACCCCGGCGTCGACGGCACCGTACAGGACGCAGGTGAGAGGACCCGGGAACGGGATCTGGCGGCCCGGGGAAGCGCGACGACAGGCCGATCCCGACCGCGCTCTGAGGCCGACTCGGCCGTCACCTAGGCGCGTCACCCAGGGGAGCCGTCGGCCGTCGCGTCCCGGTCGGCGCCGTCACCTCTCGTACGTAGCCCTCACCCTCCGGGGTGCGACACGCCGGGCAGGGAGCGGCAGACGGGTGGTTTCGGGTGGCGTCCAGGTGAATGGCGTTTCGTGCGCATATGTCCACGGGGAGGGTTAGCACGTCCTTCCCTCTCTCCATCGGGAGTATCCATGCGTATGCGCACCACTCTGGCAGCCGGCGTCCTCGCCGCCGCCGCGATCTTCGGCAGCGCCGGTTCGGCGCTCGCCCACGACTACGACGACCACCACGGCTCGCGCGGCGAGACCGCGGGCTGCGGCATCGTGGCGGGCGCGGCCAACGGCAAGGGCTTCTACGCCGAAGGCTGTGGCGGGTCCCGCTGGGAGGGCGCGGCCCCGAACCACCGTTTCCCCTTCTGACGGGACCGACGGACCAAGGGAACCTGAGCGCCCGCCGACCCCCTTGCCGGGGCCGGTAGGCACCCCCTTCGCAGCACCCCTGTGGCCGCAGATCATCTGCGGCCACAGGCGCGCCGGGGGCAGGGAGTCACCGTGACCGCAGTACCCGCCCGCACCCTCAACAACGCCGTGCAGATCCCCCAACTCGGCTTCGGCGCCTTCGACCTCTTCGACTTCGAACTGAGCCCGGGCGACATGGGCGAGATCTCCGCCCTCAACCGCGACGAGCGCATCGGCTTCGACCCGGACACCTTCAACGGCTGAGCACACGCAACAGCGTCCGGCGCGACCCAACTCACCTATGGGACAAGGATGTTGTCACGTCCCCGCACAACTGACCATCCTCCAGGGCGAGTTGAACCCTGTGGGCCCTGCTTCCGTTCATCCAGGGGATCGCCACCTGATCCTCCCGGTCGCCCAGGCCACCGGGCCCCCGCAGGACCTCTCAGGTCAGGAATCGCCTCGATGAAGAGACTCCTTCCCCACCCCACCGTCCTCAACAGCCTTGCCGTGGCAGGCCTGTTGGGGGCGCTGCTCGTCGGCGCCGCCCCGGTCCCGGCCCAGCCGGACGAGGTCGCCGCGACCGCCGCCGCGGTGTCCTATCCGCAGACCGGCGACACGTTCGCCAACCCCGAGCGCGGCCTCTACCACCACACCGACAGCTGCGACAAGAACGACTTCAGCGCCGCCACCCTCCAGAAGTACCGCACCGACGAGGGCATCTCGCTGGTGATGTGCGTCTTCTACCTGGAAGAGTTCAGGAACAGCCCCATCAGCCAGGGCCAACTGGACCGGCTCCAGCGGCAGTTCGCCGCCGCCCGCAGCGCCGGGGTCAAGCTGATCGTCCGGTTCGCCTACACCGACTCCGCCGACGGCGACGACGCCACCAAGGACCGGGTCCTGGCCCATCTCGACCAGCTGGCGCCCTACTTGAGCGCGGGCAGCGACGTCATCGACGTCGTCCAGGCCGGCTTCGTCGGCGCCTGGGGCGAGGGCTACTACACCAAGAACTTCGGCAACGCGGGCAACCTGACCACCGCCGACCGGGCCAACCGCAAGGCCGTCGTCGACAAGACGCTCAGCGCGCTGCCGTCGACCCGCATGGTGCAGCTGCGCACGCCCGCATACAAGCGCACGATGTACGGCGCCACCGCGCTCCCGGCCGACCAGGCGTACAACGGCACGCCGGCCGCGCGCCTCGGTCACCACAACGACTGCTTCCTCGCCAGCGCCGACGACTACGGCACCTACGAGAACACCGCCGTCGAATACCCCTACCTGGCCGCCGAGACGTCCGCGCTCGCGATGGGCGGCGAGACCTGCGGCGTCAACGCGCCCCGGACGGACTGCCCCACCACCCTCTCCGAGCTGCGGATGTTCCACTGGTCGTACCTCAACACCGACTACGAGCCGAACGTCATCAACGGCTGGCGCAGCGGTGGTTGCCTGCCCGAGATCACCAGGAACCTCGGCTACCGCTTCGCCCTCCAGAACGGCACCTACCCGGACACCGCCAGCCGGGGCGGCTCCCTGCCGGTGCACCTCACCGTCAAGAACGACGGGTTCGCGGCGCCGTTCAACCCGCGCGGCCTCGAACTCGTCCTGCGCAACACCGCCACCTCCCAGGTGTACCGGCTCCCGCTGACCGGCGACCCGCGCCGGTGGGCGCCCGGCACCACCACCACGGTCGACCGCACCCCGACCCTGCCCGCCGACCTCCCGGCCGGCAGCTACCGCATGCTGCTCAACCTCCCCGACCCGCAGCTCCCCACCCGGCCCGAGTACTCCATCAGGCTTGCCAACCAAGGCACTTGGGAGGCCGCCACCGGCTACAACGACCTGCTGCACACCCTCACCGTGACCTGACCGCCGCCGGGCCCCCGCCGCGCGACCGGCGGGCCGCGCTTCACCGAAACCCCATAGACTCTGCCGACCCCGCACACAGCAGCGTGCGCGGGGCGACGGGTGGGGGAGAGCGACCATGGTCAGCAGACGTGGGCTGTTGGGCGGAGCGGCGTTGGTGGGGGCCGGTGCGGTGACCGGGGTGACCGGTGGCGCCGGGAGCGCCGCGGCCGACGTTGTGCTGGACACGCCGTTCACCCCCGTCACCGTGCCGCATCTCGCCGAGGCCGAACGGATGGTGCAGTACCAACGGCTGCTCGCGGCAGGGCAGTTGACGACGGGGCTGGTCGGACACTGGGCGCTGGACGGCTCCGGCGCCGACCGCTCCGGGCGCGACCGTCCCGTCACCACCGGCACCGGCGCCACCTGGACGACCCTGCGCGCGGGCGGCGAGCTGAGCCTCGACGGAACCTCCGGGGCGTACGCCGCCACCGCCTCCGTCCTGGACACCACCGCCCCCTTCACCGTCTCGGCCTGGCTGCGGCTCGCCCCCGACGCGAACCCGGCGACCATGTACACGGCCGTCAGCCAGGACGGCGCCACGTGCAGCCGTTTCCTGCTCCAGTACGACGACACCGCGTCGGCGTGGGCGTTCAAGGTGCGCGGCGAGGACCAGAGCGTCAAGATCTCCGCGCTCTCCACCACCCCGGTGGCGCTGGGGAGTTGGACCCACCTCACCGGCGTCTGGGACGGCACCCGCGTCCACCTCCATGTCAACGGCGTCCTGGAAGGCAGCGCCGACGCCACCCTCTCCTGGGCCGCCACCGAGGGCTTCAACATCGGCCGGGCCCGCTGGGACGGCGCCTACGCCAACCGTTTCAAGGGCGCCGTCGACGACGTCCGGGCCTACGGGCGTGCCCTGGACGCCGCGGAGATCGCGCTGATCAGCGGCAGGACCGCCCGCGCCAACAACGTCTACCTCGTGGGCTCCCCGTCCACGGTGACCTGGGGACGCCCCGACGACCTGGCCGGCTGGATCGCCCGCGCCCGCTGCTCCTCGTTCATCACCTGGGTGCTGCGGCACACCTACGGCTGGGCCGACGACGCCTACTTCCGCCAGTACTTCCAGGACCGCATCCCCGAGGCCGCCGACTACCGCAAGGCCTTCGCCGACCACACCGGCGGCCCCCGCTTCCAGCGCATCCGCAAGGTCAGGGACCTGCGCCCCGGCGATGTGATCGCCGTCGACTACAACGGCACCGTCGCGAACAACACCGGGCACATCGTGATGGTCCGCCAGATCAAGGGCGTCTACCCGAACGCCGCGAACTTCGCGGGCGAGACGCAGTACGCCGTCGAGGTCGTCGACTGCACCTCCGACCCGCACGGCGTCCACGGCCTGGCCAGCTACGCCCCCTACCCCGACACCCGCACCGGCGGCAGCGCCGACACCGACGCCTTCGAGGGCGTCGGCATCGGCCACATGATGTTCTACGCCTCCGACGCCACCGGCGAGTTCTCCCGCTACCGGTGGAGCGTCAACACCAACGCGGCGAACACCCACACGGTCGCCCAGCGCCCCATCGCGGCGGCCCGCATCGCCTGACCCGGGCTACTCCCCCGGTCAGAGCCAGTCTTTCCGCTTGAAGATGACGTACAGGCTGGTGCACACCACCGCCATCAGGATGATGGCGAAGGGGTAGCCGAGGGCCCAGTGCAACTCCGGCATGCGGTCGAAGTTCATCCCGTAGATCGTCCCGACGAGGGTGGGGGCGAAGAGGATGGCCGCCCAGCTGGAGATCTTCTTGATCTCCTCGTTCTGTTCGAAGCCCGCTTCCGCCAACGCCCGCATCTCCGCGTTCTGTTGCTGGGTCACCAGGGTCGCGTTCACGGTGAGGATGTCGGTGAGGGCCTGGCGGAAGCCGTCGACGCGTTCGCTGGTGTGGGTGACGTGGTCGGCGACGTCGCGCAGATAGCGCTGGAGCTCCTCGTCGGTGCCGTACTTGGCGAACCCCGCCATCAGACTGTGCAGCATGCCCACCAGGGGACGCGTCGCACGTTGGAACTCGACCATCTCGCGCGAGAGTTCATAGATGCGCCGGGAGACCTTCGGGTCGCCCCGGAAGACCTCCGTCTCGATCTCGTCGACGTCGTTCTGGACGCCCGCGACGACCGGGACATAGCCGTCGACGACCGAGTCGAGGATCGCGTACAGCACCGCCTCGGGCCCCAGCCGCAGCAGCTCAGGCGTCTCCTCCATCCGGCGCCGTACCGCCGACAGGTCGGGGGCCGCGCCGTGCCGGACGGTGATCACGAAGTCATGGCCGACGAACACATGCAGCTCGCCGAAGTCGACCTCCTCCTGCGCGTCCAGGTAGCGGGCCGCGCGCAGCACGACGAACAGGGTGTCGCCGTACCGTTCCAGCTTGGGGCGCTGATGGGCCTCCATCGCGTCCTCGACGGCGAGCGGGTGGAGGTCGAACTCGGCGGCCAGGGAATGGAGTTCACTCTCGGTCGGCCGGGCCAGGCCGATCCACGCCATGCCGGCCGGCTGCTCGCGCAGCTCCCGGTAGGTCTCGGCGAGCGTCGCCGGTGTCGAGACGCGCACGCCGTCCCGGTAGAGCGCGGCCTGCACGATGCTGGGCGGCTCCGGCTCCGGTTCGACCGGCGGCTCGGGCTCCGGCTCGGCCGGTGACTGCGGCGGGGTCAGGGCACGGCGCCAGCCGGACTTCTTCGCGTCGGGGGAGGCGGGACGGGCGCGTCGCTCGGACATGCGGCTGCCTCTCGGGTCGTCGAGCCTGCGGTCGGCGGTACCCCGGGCCCGTGCGGGCGTGATCCTCCGCAGGATATACGGGACGATCAGCCCCGCGAGGTGAGCCTCCGTGCGGGATTCGGTGAGAGTGCCGGGACCGCCGTTGTCCGTATCTCGCGGTCCCGCCGGTCCCGCCGGTTTCGTCCTGGCGGTCTCGCCATGACGACCGTGGCGGCGTCCCCGCCTGCCCCCCCCGCGTCCTCGGTCGCGCGACCCTCGCCCGTCGGCTCCCGGTCCTCCCGGGCGGCAACGGCGTCGAGCTGGGCGACCGGGCGCCGGACATGGATAGGGGGCGTTGCGGGCTGCTCGTGGAAGCCCGCAACGCCCCCTGGCATTGCACCTGAGACGCGCTCAGGAGACCTTCTGGGTTACGAGTTGACCTGCGTGGTCACCAGGTTGGAGAAGGTGGTCAGCCGGGTGTAGACACCCGGAGAACCGGCGCGCGCGCAGCCCTCGCCCCAAGAAGTGATCCCTGCCAGGACGCCCCCGATGAGCAGGGGACCGCCGCTGTCGCCCTGGCAGGTGTCTACGCCACCGGAGGTGAGTCCGGCGCAAACCATGTCGGACTGGACGAAGTCCGAACCGTAGGAGCTGCTGCAACTGGAGTCGGACACCAGCGGCACGGTCGCCGTCCGCAGGGTGTTCGAGGAGCTGCCGTTCTCCGAGGTGGTGCCCCAGCCGAGGATGCGGGCCGTGGTGCCGGCCGCGTACAGGCTGGTCTGCGACGAGGAGACGTACGACGCGGCCGTGTACGGCATCGACGTCGAGAGGGTCAGAACGGCCACGTCGTCACCGTTGGTGGCGTCCGTGTAGCTCGGGTTGACCCAGATCTTGCTGACCCGGGCGACGGTGCCGTTGGTGCCGTTGAGGTTGGTGCGGCCACCGACGACACGCACGCTGCTGGTGGACTCGCCGACCATACAGTGGGCGGCCGTGATCACCTTGGTCGCCGAGACCAGCGTTCCGCCGCAGAACTGGTTCTGCGAGGCGTCCGTGATCTGCATGACGAACGGGTACGCCGTCGTCGTGGTCGTCGAACCGCCGACGATGGGCTGCGGGGCGGCCACGGCTTGGGGGGCGCCGAGCAGGGCGGTAGCGGCTGCGGCAGCCGTCGCGACGGCGACAGCGGCGGACTTCTTGGCGCGGTTGAGCCCGAACATGAGTCTCCTCAGTGGGGTTGCCGGTGGGGGTCGCGCGGGTGTGGGGGGTGTGCACGGGGGTCGCGGGACCGACCTCCGTATGCCCGGCGAAGCGGCATGCCCACACGCTAGGACCCGGCACACCCTCGTCCCAATGAGGGAACCCCCTAGGGGGAGTTGGGCAGGGAAAACCCTCGGTCGGCGCTCAGTTAACCCGCAGTGACGTCACTTCGGGTTACGCCCCGCCGCCAGTCGGACGATATCCACCCGCGAGCGGATGCCCAGCTTCCGGTAGACCCGGGTGAGCGTCGCCTCCACCGTCTTCACGCTGATGAAGAGGCGGGCGGCGATCTCCCGGTTGGTCGCGCCCTCCATGACGAGACCGGCCACCTGACGCTCCATCGCCGCGAGCCCCTCCAGTCCGTCGAGCGCGGCGGCGCCCGGTGCGGGCGGCTGAAGCACCGGCGGTGTCGAACCGGCGGCCTCCACCTGCCGCAGCCACGGCAGCGCCCGGCAGCGCCGGAACAACCGGGCCGCCTCGTCATAGGACGAAGGAACCGGCGTGATGGTTCCCCCCGCGGCCTGACCACCGCTGCGCAGCGCCGCCAGCGCGAACGCGGCCCGCGCCTCCTCCAGGCCGTAGCCCAGTTTCGCCAACCGGTCCTGCACGGACGTCAGTTGGGCCAGCGCCGCCTCGTGGTCGCCACGGGCAGCCCGCACCATCGCCTCCGCCCGGTCCAGGACCGCCAGCACACTCTCCCGCCCGAGCCGCAGCGCGTGCTCCCGGGTGACGTCGACCAGCTCCTGCGCCTCGTCCACCTCACCGACCCGCACCAACGCCTCCGCCAGGTCGCCCTGCCAGCGCCCGCGCGCCGGGTCGGTGATGCCGAGGCCGCTCTCCAACTCCCGTGCCCGGCGCAGCGAGACGACGGTACCGGCGTCGTCCCCGGCCACCAGCTGGGCGTGCCCGAGCGCCGCCAGCGTGCGCGACACATAGATCTGGTCGCCGACCTCCTCGGCCTGCGCGACCGCCTCCCGGGCCAGCTCCAGGGCCCGTTGCACATCGCCCCCCGACGCCTCGGCCAGCGACGTCAGCACGGCCGAGGGCACCTCGCCGATCCCGGAGTCACGGGCCAGGCGGCGGCTCTCCCGGGCCAGGTCGAGGGCGCGGCCGCAGTGCCCGGACCGCAGCTCCGTCTCCGCGAGCAGCCGCACGAAGTGCACCTCGGACTCGACCATGCCGCGCCGCCGCACCTCGCGCAGCAGCGCGGCGACCGTGGAACGGGCCTCGGGCAGCTGGTCGCTCATGATCAGCCAGCGGTAGCGGGTCGCGCCGGGGCCGTTGTGATGGCAGGCCACCTGCGGGTCCTGGGGCTCGCGCAGCGCCCGTTTGATGGTCGCGGGGGCGTCCGGGTGGCCCATCAGGGTCTCGGTCTGGGCCTGGAAGGCGAGCGCGAGCAGCTCGGTGCGCCGGTCGTCCGCACGCGCCGCCAGTTCCGCCGCGTGCGCGGCCTCCTGACGGCCCTCCGCGAAATCGCCCTCGACGACCAGCGCCCGCCACGCCAGCTGATAGCGGACCAGGGCGAGCAGCCCCGGATCGTCACCGGCGTCCGCGAGGACCTGCGGATAGACGGTGTCGACCTCGCCGAGCGCCTGCCCGGCCGCCTCGATCACCACCATCCAGGCCCGCACCCGGTCCGTCGGCGCCGTCGCCCGGGTCAGCACCTCGCGGGCGATGTCCCGGGCCAGATCCACCTCACCGGCCGTGATCGCGTCCTCGGCGGCCTCCAACCGCCGTTCGTCCGGGCCGGGTTCGTCGTCGGCCGGGGTGTGCCGGGCGGCCAGCAGCCCGAGCGAGGCGGCGACCGACGGCGCCCCCCGGTCCCGGGCCTGGGCGGCGGCCTCGGCGAGCCGGGCGGCGGCCTCCGGGTCGGCGCCGGTCACGGCGAGCGCCAGATGCCGGGCGCGTTCGATGGGGTCGGAGGCGGCCGTCGACAGCGCGGCGTGCGCGGCCCGCCGGTCCTGCGCGGGCGCCTCCGCGTACAGCGCGGCCGAGATCAACGGGTGCGCGAACCGTACCGCCGGGCCCTCCCCCTCCGTCGCCAGCAGGCCCAGCTCGGCGGCCTGCGCGGTCTCGGCCTCGGCGTTCTCCCGCCCGGCCGCGTGCAGCAGGGCCAGCGTGGGACGGGCACCGGCGCTGGCCACCAGCAGGGTGCGGCGGGCCTCGGCCGAGAGCATCTCCAGCCGGTTGAGGACCAGGGCCCGCAGCGAGGTCGGCACCGGCAGCGCCTCACCTGGCCGGGGCGGGGTGGCGCTCTCGGCCAGCGCCCGGCCCAGCTCCAGGGCGAAGAGCGGGTTGCCGCCGCTGGTGCGGTGGATGTCCCGCACGATGGAACGGGGCAGCCCGGTGTACCCGCGGTGGTCGAGGAGCGCGGAGACCTGGGAACCGGAGAGCGGGCCGAGCCGCACGGCGAGGGTGTCCGGCGGGGACGCGCGTAGATGCCGGTCGTACTCCTGGCCCTCGGTCCGCACCGCGCACAGCATCTGCACGGGGGTGTCGCCGAGGCGGCGGGCGGCGAAGCCGAGCAGTTCGGCGCTGGCCGAGTCCAGCCACTGGAGATCGTCGGCGACGATCAGCACGGGACCCTCGGCGGCCAGGGCGCGCAGCGCCGACAGCACGGCCAGCCGCAGGGCGAGGCCGTCGCGCTGGAGGCTGGACTCGCCGCGCCCGGTGAGGGCCGACTCCAGGGCGGTGCGCTGGGCGGCGGGCAGCCGCTCGGACACCTCGTCCAGGACCAGACCGAGCAGATCGGCCAGGGCCAGGAAGGGAAGATGGGATTCGGACTCCGTCGCCGAGCAGCGCAACACGGTGCGGGCCGCCGACCCGTATTGCGCGGCCATTGCCCGCAGCACGGTCGACTTTCCTATTCCGGCGGGGCCGTGGAACAGCACACTGCCGCCCCGGGCGAGCTGCTCACGCGCCGCGACAACCAGCCCGTCCCGGCCGATGACCAGGTCGGGGCGGCCTCTGGCAGGCTCCTTGAAGTCCCGTCGCAAGGTCACCGCTCCCTCCCTGTGGCGTGTCCGGGCCAAATTCTAGGCAACTTCACATTGAAATCCGGACTGGCCAGTAGGTGAGGGATATAACAACGGCCCGGCATAGCGAAATCCCCACGCGCTCCCGCCTGAATGAAATGCCCACGCCAAGTCTCCGGAACACCTACGGCAACACCCCCGCCCGCCGCGCCGCGGCCACCGCCTCACCCCGGGTGTGCGCCCCCAACTTCCGCATGGCAGAACGGAGATACCCCTTCACCGTCTCCGCCCGCACCCCGAGCCGCTCGGCCGTCACGGCGTTGGTCGCCCCCGCCGCCACACACGCCAGGACGTCCAGCTCACGCGGGGCCAGACTCACACCGGACGCCTGCGGACGGGGCGCCAGCAGCCCGCACACATCGAGGAGTTCGGCCCGCAGCGCCGGATCGGCGACCTTCGGGGCCAGCGCCCGCAACGCCGCGTGCGCCTCCCGCACCTGCTCCCAGACGGCGCCCGCCGCAGGCGCCGGTTCCGGCACCGACCGCGCCGCCGCCAGCAGACCCCGCGCCTCGTCGCGCACCACCAGCGCCTGTTCCACGTCCCGCGCCGCACCCATCGCCGCGCCCAGCGCCCGGTCACCGAGCGGCTCGGCCGTGCGCAGCGCCCCGTACAGCACCCCGCGCACCCGGCGCCGCACCACCACCGGCACCGCCAGCACCGACCGCAGCCCCTCGACCGCCACCGGCACGTCGTACTCGTGGCTGATCTGCCGGGACGCGGAGTAGTCCGTCACCGCGCACGGGCGGGCCAGCGCCACCGCCTTGCCGCCCAGACCATTGCCCGAGGCCACCGCGAACCCACTGAGCGCGGGCGTGTCCGTGCCGCACAGCTCACTGATCCGCATCCGGGGCCCGCCGCCCGGCTCCACCAGACCGCCGAAGGCCACCGGCAGCCCGGTCGTCCGCCGCAGCCGCCGCAGCGCACCCCGGATCTCCGCCGCCCCCGTCGCGTCACCCGTCACCCGCTCGCCCCTTCCCGGGTCGCACACCCCCGTTCGGGGGTAGTGACACCCGCATCACGGATTACACGATGACAGAGAGCCGCCGGGCAATGGCCCGGTACCGAGGAGGACAGCACACAGATGACGACGGCGACGGAGCGATTCCGTAGCGCGCGGGACTTCCTGCTGGAGCACCGCGAGGACTACGCCACCGCGTACGAGGGCTTCAGCTGGCCCCGACCCGACCGGTTCAACTGGGCGCTCGACTGGTTCGACGTCATCGCCGACGGCAACGACCGGACCGCCCTGCACATCGTCGAGGAGGACGGCTCCGAGCGGAAACTGTCCTTCGCGGAACTCTCCGACCGCTCCGACCGGGTGGCCGGCTGGCTGCGCGCGCGGGGCGTCGCCGCCGAGGACCGGGTCCTGGTCATGCTCGGCAACCAGGCCGAACTGTGGGAGACCGCGCTCGCCGCCATGAAGCTGCGGGCCGTCGTCATCCCGGCGACCCCGCTGCTCGGCCCCGCCGACCTGCGGGACCGGGTCGCGCGCGGCCGGGTCAGCCATGTGATCGCACGCGCTGCGGACACCGCCAAGTTCGCCGAGGTGCCCGGCGCCTACACCCGGATCTCCGTCGGCGGCCTGCCCGAGCCGGGCTGGGAGCCGTTCGAGGACGCCTACGCCGTCGACGAGCCGTTCGTGCCGGACGGACCGACCCTCGCCGACGACCCGCTGATGCTGTACTTCACCTCCGGCACCACCGACCGCCCCAAACTGGTCGAGCACACCCACACCTCGTACCCGATCGGCCATCTGGCCACCCTGTACTGGATCGGGCTGCGCCCCGGCGACGTGCACCTCAACATCTCCTCGCCCGGCTGGGCCAAGCACGCCTGGTCGAACCTGTTCGCGCCGTGGAACGCCGAGGCGACCGTCTTCATCCACAACTACCACCGCTTCGACCCGACCCGCCTGATGGCCGAGATGGACCGTGCGGGCGTCACCACCTTCTGCGCCCCGCCGACGGTGTGGCGGATGCTCATCCAGGCCGACCTGGGCCAGCTGCGCACCCCGCCCCGCGAGGCCCTCGCCGCGGGTGAGCCCCTCAACCCCGAGGTCATCGAGCAGGTCCGGCGCAGCTGGGGCGTCACCGTCCGGGACGGTTTCGGGCAGACCGAGACCGCCGTCCAGGTCGCCAACACCCCGGGGCAGCCGTTGAAGAGCGGCTCCATGGGCCGTCCCAGCCCCGGCTACCGCGTCACCCTCCTCGACCCGGTCAGCGGCGCGCCCGGCGCCGCCGAGGGCGAGATCGCCCTCGACCTGTCGGCCCGCCCGGTCGGCCTGATGACCGGCTACCACGGCGACCCGGACCGAACGACGGAGGCGATGGCCGGCGGCTACTACCGCACCGGCGACGTCGCCGCCCGCGACGAGGACGGCTACCTCACCTACATCGGGCGCAGCGACGACGTCTTCAAGGCGTCCGACTACAAGATCAGCCCCTTCGAGCTGGAGAGCGCGCTGCTTGAGCACGAGGCGGTGGCCGAGGCGGCCGTGGTGCCCGCGCCGGACGAGCTGCGGCTCGCGGTGCCGAAGGCGTACATCGTGCTCGCCGAGGGCTGGCAGCCGGGACCGGACACCGCGAAGGTGCTGTTCGAGCACGCGCGCGGGGTCCTCGCCCCCTACAAGCGCATCCGCGTCCTGGAGTTCGGGGCGCTGCCCAAGACGGTCTCCGGCAAGATCCGCCGCATCGAGCTGCGCGAGGCGACGGCGGCGGGCTCGACGGACGAGTACCGCGAGGAGGACTTCCGGTGACCGCGCCGGGTGCGTACACCCATGGAACGAGTGCGACGACGCTGCTCGGTGACACCATCGGCGCCAACCTCGACCGGGCCGTCGGCGCCTGGCCCGACCGGGAGGCGCTGGTCGACGTGGAGACCGGGCGGCGGTGGACGTACCGGGATTTCGCCGCCGACGTCGACCGGCTCGCCCGCGCGCTGCTGGCCGACGGGGTGGCCCAGGGGGACCGGGTCGGCATCTGGGCGGTCAACTGCGCGGAATGGGTGCTGGTCCAGTACGCGACCGCCCGGGTCGGCGCCGTCATGGTGAACATCAACCCGGCCTACCGCACCCACGAGGTCGAGTACGTCCTCAACCAGGCAGGAATCTCCCTGCTGTTCGCGACCCTGAGCCACAAGGCCAGCGACTACCGGGCGATGGTCGAGCAAGTCACCGTGAACTGCCCGCAGTTGCGGCGGACCGTCTACATCAGTGACCCGAGTTGGGAGGCGTTCACCGAGCGCGGCACCCCCGACCGGCAGGACGAACTCCTCGCCCGGCAGGCCGGGTTGTCCTGCGACGACCCCATCAACATCCAGTACACCTCGGGCACCACCGGCTTCCCGAAGGGGGCCACCCTCTCCCACCACAACATCCTCAACAACGGTTATTTCGTGGGGGAGTCGATCGCGTACACCGAGCGGGACCGGATCTGTCTGCCGGTGCCCTTCTACCACTGCTTCGGCATGGTGATGGGAAATCTCGCGGCCACGTCGCACGGCGCCTGCATGGTGATCCCGGCGCCCTCCTTCGACCCGAGGGCGACCCTGGAGGCGGTCCAACAGGAGCGCTGCACCTCGCTGTACGGCGTCCCGACCATGTTCATCGCCGAGCTGAACCTCCCCGGCTTCGCCGACTTCGACCTGTCGTCGCTGCGCACCGGCATCATGGCGGGCTCGCCCTGCCCGGTCGAGGTGATGAAACGGGTGGTCGCCGAGATGCACATGGCCGAGGTCTCCATCTGCTACGGCATGACCGAGACCTCCCCGGTCTCCCTCCAGACCCGTATCGACGACGACCTCGACCACCGCACCACGACCGTCGGCCGCGTCCTGCCCCACCTGGAGGTCAAGGTCGTCGACCCGGCCACCGGGGTGACCCGACCCCGGGGCGAGGCAGGGGAGTTGTGCACCCGTGGCTACAGCGTGATGCTCGGCTACTGGAACGAACCCGCCAAGACCGCCGAGGTCGTCGACGCCGGTCGCTGGATGCACACCGGCGACCTCGCCCTGATGCGCGAGGACGGCTATGTGGAGATCGTCGGCCGCATCAAGGACATGATCATCCGGGGCGGCGAGAACATCTACCCGCGCGAGATCGAGGAGTTCCTCTACGCCCACCCGAGGATCACGGACGTCCAGGTGGTCGGCGTCCCCCATGAGCGGTACGGCGAGGAGGTGTTGGCCTGCGTGATCCCGCGCGACGCGGCCGACCCGCTCACGCTGGAGGAGCTCCAGGCCTACTGCGCGGGGCGCCTTGCCCACTACAAGATCCCGAGCCGGCTGCGCATCCTGGACGCCTTCCCGATGACGGTGTCGGGCAAGGTCCGCAAGATCGAGCTACGCGAGAAGTACGCGGAGCGGTAGGGGAGTTGAGCGGGCCGGGCGGGGGCCAGGGGGGGGGGCAGCGGTGCCGGGGGTGCCGGGAGTGCCGGGGTCGCGAGGTCCCGAGGTCCCGAGGTCCCGGGGTTCTGGGGTTCCGAGGGGGCGGGTGGCGGTGGCTCCGTGTGTGTTGCGGGGGAACGGGGGTCAGGTGCCCGTGGCTTCAAGCTCGTCGGCGAGATGGTTGAGGGGCTGGGGGGTGCCGGTGAGGTCGAGGACGAAGAGCGGGATGCCGAGGGAGTTGGCGCGGTCGCGGGCGTCGTCGGCGAATCCGGCGAGGGAGAAGTACACGCAGTGGGCCGACTCCGTCATCGCCGTCAGCCACAGACACTCGACGTCGCGCGGGGACGCCGGACGCATGGTCGGATCGACCTGCACGACCAGCCCCCGCGCGGCGAGCCCTATCCCGGACGGCGGCCGCTGATCGGCCCGCCGGATGTCCTGGTAACCGAGCCAACGCAAGTACAGCGCGGCGGCGGTGACGGCATCGCGGGCGGTCCGGATGGTGACGGGCTGGAACGGCCGACGCCGGGACGGGAGGTGAGGGGACGCCGGGGGCGCGGGGTACGGGGCGGCCGGACGCGGGTCGGCCTTGTGTGGGGTGGTCGGGTGCGGGGTGGTCGGGTGCGGGGCGGGGTCGGCGGCTGACGCCGGGGCCGGGCCGGGGTCGGTGACCGGGGTGGGCCTGGAGTGCGGGGGAGTGTCCGAGGCCTCTTCCGGGGCGGGAGTCGAGGCGGGGGCGGCGGCAGAGGGGGCGGGGGAGGGGGCTGAAGGGGATGGGGAGGGCGAGGCCTGCTCTGGTGTCGGCGTCGCGTCTGCGGGGGGTGCGGTGGTCGGGTGTGGTTTCGGCGCCGGGTCCGGCTCCGGCATCGCGCCCGTCCCCGCGCCCGTCCCCGTGTCAGCGTCCGCGTCCGGGTGCTGCTCCGACCTCGGTGTTCCCGGTGATCCTGGTGCTCCCGATGCCCCTTCGCTCATCGGGATGCGGAGGGAGGTACCGCAGGGGCAGCCCAACTCCGGTTGGGGCCACTGGTTCCGGCGGGCGCAGGAGGCGCAGGGGACGGTGATCCAGTCCTCGTCCCACACTCGGTGGGTGATCACCTCCGGTGCCCCGGCCGGATCGAGCGGCGGGGCGGTCGGGGCGCCGCACGCGCACGGGTAGGACGGTGCGGAATACCGGTGTTCGCGTCGGCAGGCCGGGCACTGCACCGGCACGCTCTCGGGCATGGCCCACTCCAAGGCATCGCAACGAGACTGCGCTCCCCATACTCCCCCCTTCACGCTCCGGTGGGACCCCCTTGCCGGTCTCTTGACCGGTTTCACACGGCCCCCTGCATTCATTCCAGATAGTAGAAGTTGAAGTCCATAATACGGAAAGTAAACGTCCGGTGGGCGCGACGGAAGTGCGATTCCGGCAGTCGGGGCAGGAGGGCGCGATGGCTCGAATGGCCGCTGCCCGCACGGCAGTTGAGATCCTCGAACGGGAGGGCGTCAGGGACGTGTTCGGTGTCCCGGGCGCGGCGTTCAACCCCTTCTACGCGGCGCTCAAAGCCGCCGGAGGACTTCCAGGCCGTCGACATCGCCTCGAACGCCGCCCCGGTCACCAAGTCGGCGCTCACCGTCCTGGCGGCGGCCCAGGTCCCCGGCGCCTTCCAGCAGGCGTTCCAGCTGATGCGGTCCGGGCGCCCGGGGCCGGTCCTGATCGACCTGCCGATCGACGTCCAGCTGACGGAGGTCGAGTTCGACCCGGAGACCTGTGAGCCGCTGCCCGTCCACAAGCCCGCCACGGCCCCGCGCCCCGATCGAGAAGGCCCTCACGATGCTGGGCGCCTCCCGGCGTCCGCTGATCGTCGCCGGTGGCGGTGGCGGTGGCGGTGGCGGTGGCGGTGGCGGTGGCGTCAACGCCGACGCCTGTGAACTCATCGTCGAATTAGCCGAGTTGACGGGCGTCCCGGTCGTCCCGACCCTGACGGACTGGGGTGTGCTGATCGGCAGGATCTTCCCGGCCGACTACGGCATCACCTCCGACGCGAAGGCCGCCCTGGAGCAATTCTTGCCCGTAGCACGGGAGTTGAGGGCGGCGGGGCGGCTCCCGGACCGTTCCGCGTGGGCGGCGCGTGCGCAGGAAAAGAAGGCGACCCTCCAGCCGGAGACCCGCTATGTCCCCGCCATCGGCCTCTCGCAGATCGCGGGCGCCCCACTCCTGCACATGTTCCGGGTGCCGGTCGTGGTGGAGGTGATCGTGGAACGCGTCACCAACATCTCCATGTCGACCACGAACGACATCTCCCACATCGTCGAGTTCGAGGAACTGGCCACGGAACCGGCGCACGCACCGGCGCCCATCAGGACGCTCACGTCCCGACCCATGCGGAACGGCGAGCGGGGGCAGCCCAGTTGAGAGGGGTTGCCCTCACTCGGTGCCGGGGTGCCGGGGTGCCGGGGTGCCGGGGTGCCGGGGTGCCGGGGTGCCGGGGTGCCGGGGTGTGCCGGGGTGCCGGGGTGCCGGGTTGGGGTGCGGGGGGTGCCGGGGCGTGCTCCGTAAGCGCCGCAACCGGCCACGTTTCGAGTGTGGCCGTGTGGCCGAACTCCCCACCCTGACCTCGGCGTTGGCTCTGGCGCATTCTGGCCGACCGCTCATGTCCATGGCGCCCGCGTCCGTGCGGCGGGAGGGTGAACTCTGCGTGTCTGGACGTCCGGTGGGGGTGTGGAAAGGGCGGGGACCGTGGTGGGCGAGACGGTTCGGGGTGGCTCCTCCTCACGTCGAAGGAGACGCCCCGCCCTTCACCACCGCACGGGCTCGCACGCCGCCACGGTCCCCGCCTCGCCCGCGACCGGTCGACCGGTCACCCGTCAACCCGGGCCGGTCGGCCGCGTGGGCCGTCAGCGGGGTGACACCCCTCTGTCCGAGGGGAGTTGGGTTCCGGGCGGGTGCCGACACCGGGCGCAACAGGACAGTTGTCGGCGGCGACACCACCCACAAGTCTGAGATGCCAGGCCCAACTGGACTCCAGGGGCGCCCGGTTCAGACCTGGGCGCCGGAGAGCCGCTCCACGGACCGCAGCAGGGCCGAGTGTCGAGGCCGCCGTCGCCCTGTGCCCGCAGGCTCGCGACCAGTTGGGCGCCGATCGGCACCGATCGGCAGCGCCGCGCCGGCCGCGCGGGCGGCCTCGGGGTGGCGGTGCCCAGATCCTTGACGATCAGTTCGTCGGCGGCCTTGGCGGTCTGCCCCGAACCGTGCGGACCGCCCCGCACGACGGTCCCGCCGATCACGTTGAACAGCGGCTTCGCGGCCTCGAAGTCGGCCTGTTCGCCGCCGACCATGATGGACAGCACCGCCTCCACGGCACCGGCATCGCCGCCTGACACGGGCGCGTCGAGCACCCGGACGCCCTTGGCCAGGGCGGCTTGCGCGAGGTCGATCGAGGTCTGCGGGGTGATCGACGACCTGTCGATGAGCAGGGCGCCGGGGAGGGCGTGCGCCAGGATGCCGTCGGGGCCGTACGCGACGGCCTCGACCTGCGGGGAGGCGGGCACCATCGTGACGATGACGTCGGCGTCCCGCACGGCATCGGTGATCGCCCCGGCCTCGCTGCCTCCGGCGGCGGCCAGCCGGTCCAACTTGGCCTGCTCCAGGGCGAATCCGGTGACGTGGTACCTGGCCTCGATGAGGTTCTCGGACATCGGGGAGCCCATGATGCCGAGGCCGATCCACGCAACGCCGGTGAGCACGCTCATGGTTGAGGGTTCCTCTCTCTGACTGCTCGTCCGGGTGGGGGAGTTCAGCGCGCGGCGCGCGGGAGCCAGTCGAGGGCCTCGGCGCTCCGCCGGTCACCCGGCTTGAACTCCAGGCCGACCAGGCCGTCGTGGCCCGCCTTCGTCAACCGGTCGAGGAGTCCGCCAGCGGGACCGTGCCCGTGCCCGGGGGCGCCCCGGCCGGGGTCGTCGGCGATCTGCACATGCCCGGTCCGCGCCGCGAGCCGCTCGATCACGGTCGGCAACTCCTTCCCGTTCATGGACAGGTGGTAGAGGTCCATGAGGAACCGTGCGTTGCCGGGGCCGGTCGCCTCGTTGACCCGGTCGACGACCTCGACGACCTCGACGACCTCGACGGCGGCCGGTGCCGACACCAGCGGGTACCGCGGCGACTCCACCCGGTTGGAGGGCCTCGATCAGCAGAACGGCGCCGACCCGGTGGGCGGCGCGGGCCAGGTTCTCCCACGCCAGCGCGTCCTGTTCGGCCGGGTCCACGCCGTCGACCCGGTTGCCGTACAGCGCGTTGAGGGCCGTGCAGCCGACCGATCGTGCGAACTCCGTGGCCACGTCGACGTTGGCACGGAACCGCTCCGACTCCGCGCCGGGGATCGACAGGGCGCCCCGGTCGGGGCCCGGCAACTGCCCGGCGTAGAAGTTCAGCCCGGCCAGCCGGGCCCCCGCGACCTCCAATGCCCGCTTCAGACCGTCGATGCCGCGATGCTGCCCAGCAGGCGGAGGGAGGCCTCGGAGGTGGAGCCGGGGCGAGCCGTGTAGGTGATGACGCGGTGTCCCGGGGTGCCCGTCAGGCAGAGGTTCGTGAAGTCCAGCTCCAGCGCGCCGACGTGGGGGTGGCGCAGGCGCTTGGCGCCCGAGGCGCAGGTCCGCACCGGGTGCGCGGCCCAGAGCGTGGCGAACTCGGCCGACTGGATGGACAGCGCGCCGATCAACTCGGCCAGCGCCCGGTCGCCGGGATGGCGTCCGGCCACCAATCGCAGGGACGCGACGGCGAGTTCGGCCTCCTCGTGCCGGTCGGGGTACAGGTACCGGTACCGGCGGTCCAGGAACAGCATCCGCACCAGGTTCGGCCGGTCGCCCCCGGCATCCGGCGCGTCCCACGTCAACTGCCCGGCGAGCAAGGCGTGTCCGAGCACGTTCCAGCCGAGCACATCGCCCCGCCGGTCCAGGATCACGGCCGGTACGTCGGTCATCGCCGCCACCAACTGCCTTGCTGACGAACCCACGTGATCCGCACGCGCTGCCGCCATCCGGGTACCGTCGGCCGGGCGGGCGAGATCCTTCAGGTGCGCGCTCTCGTCCGGACCGAGCCGCAACGTGCGGGCGATCGCGTCCAGCACCGAGTCCGACGCGCCCCGAGCCCGGCCCTGTTCGAGCCGCGTGTAGTGGGTGATGCTGACGCCCGCGAGCGCGGCCAGCTCCTCGCGCCGCAACCCCGCCACCCGGCGCCGGGTCGGATGCGGGGTGAGCCCGAGATCCTCCGGACGCAGCGCCGCACGCCGGGACTTGAGGAAGTTCCCCAGCTCGGACCAGGTGTCCACACGCCCCTCCCAGGTCATCGACGGAACTGCGTCCATGATGCCGCCCGGCCCCGACCGACGGGAGCGCCCAGGGTGGTCCTGCCGTGACCACCCTCGCGCCGCCTGCCCAGGACGCGGTCCTTACTCGCCCACCGCGACCCGGGCGAGCCTTCCTCAACAACCGCTCCGGACAGCGCCGTTGACGCTCCGGAACCCCGCGAGGAAGGACGACCACCCCATGCCCGCCACCGACAGCCCACCCACGGACGCCGCCCCCACCACCCTCACGCCCCGCCTGCGCCTGGTGCTCGTGCTGCTGCTCGCCGCCCAGTTCATGCTGGCGGTCGACTTCTCGATCCTGAACGTGGCGCTGCCCGTCATCGGCACGAGCCTCGGCTTCCCGCTCGCCCAACTCACCTGGATCGGCACGTCGTTCGCCCTCTGCGCGGCCGGATTCACGCTGTTCCTCGGCCGCGTCGCCGACCTCTTCGGGCGCCGTCGGATGTTCCTCGGAGGCCTCGCGCTGCTCGCCGTCGCCTCCCTCGCGGGCGGCCTCGCGCGCAGCCCCGAGGCGCTGCTCACCGCGCGCGTGCTCCAGGGCCTCGCGACGGCCGCGGTGACCCCGGCGGGCCTGTCCCTGCTGACCACGTCGTTCCCCGAAGGGCCCTTGCGGCAACGGGCGTTGGGCCTCAACGGGGCGTTGATGTCCGCCGGTTTCACCACCGGCGCGATCCTCGGCGGCCTGCTGACCGACCTCCTCTCCTGGCGGTGGGCGTTCTTCGTCAACGTCCCCGTCGCCCTCGCCGTCCTGGCCGTTGCCCCGTCGGTCGTCGCGGAGTCCCGCCCCGAACGGCGCCCGAAGCTGGACCTGCCCGGCGCGGTCAGTGTCACCCTCGGCCTGCTCGCCGTCGTCCTCGGCCTCACCCGGGCCGGCCAGGACGGCTGGACCGCGCCGACCGCCCTGGTCCCGCTGGCGATCGGCGCCGCCCTGCTCCTCGTCTTCCACGCCGTCGAACGTCGGGTCCCGGCGCCGCTGGTGCCGTTGGACGTGCTGCGGCGGCCCTCGGTGGCCTGGGGCAACGCGGCCGGTCTGATCGCCTTCCTCACCGAGACGTCGTTGGTGTTCCTGCTGACCCTCTACCTCCAGGACGTGCTGGGCTTCTCCGCGCTCGCCGCCGGGCTGAGCTTCGGTGTGCTCGGCCTCGGCACGGTCGTCGGCGGCTCCGTCGCCTCCCGGGTCATCGGGCGGATCGGCAGCGCGCCGACGCTGATCGTCGGCGGGATCATGCAGGCCACGGCCACCGCGGCGCTCCTCGCACTCGGCGCCGAACGGTCCTGGATGGGCCTTCTGCTGCCCGCCACCTTCCTCGGCGGCGTCGGAAACATGCTGGTCATCGTGGGTTTCATGGTCACCGCCACGTCCGGTCTCGCGGACCGGGAACAGGGCTTGGCCACCGGCCTCGCCACCATGACCCAGCAGATCGGCATCACCATGGGCACCCCGGTCATGGGCGCCGTCGCCACCGCCGCCATGACCGGCACCGGCACGGCGGCCGTCCTCACCGGACTGCGAACGGCCATCGCGGCCAACGTCGCCGTGGTCCTGGCCGGCGTCCTGGTCGGCGGGGTCCTGCTGCGGGCGGGACGGTCAGCGGGAGAAGGGAGCGGGGCGGGGGAGGAGTGACGGTTGGGGGAAGGGGGACGAAATTCCGGTCGGCTAGAGTCGCTGCGCGGCTCCCGGTGTCGCCCCCGTGTGGCCCTGCCGTCGGTGATCCCGGGGGAAGCGCAGGTCAGGACCGTGACTGGGGGCAGTATGCGATTGCGTGTGGAGTTCACCACCGAACCCTTCGACCTGGACGAGCCACCGGCGCACGCGCTGGTCGCCCGCGAGGTCATCGAGGGGGCCACCCTCGACGCGGTGGACGTGGGCCCGTTCGGCAACACGGCGGAAGGTGGCGCCGACGCCGTACTCACCGCCGTCGACGCGCTGCTGCGCCGGAGTCTGGCGGCCGGCGCCACCCGGATCTCGCTCCAGGTGAACGTGGTCGGGGAGGACACCAAGTGACCGCTGCCGAGGGCGAGCCCTTCCTCGCCGCGGTGAAACCGCTGGTCGACGCCATGGGCGGGGAGATGTTCGCGCCGGGCGAGGCCGGTCCCGACGACGTTGTGCTCAGCTGGCAGGGCGCCGAGGTGGTCGCCGTGCGGCTGCCGCAGCTCGCCGACTCGCTCGACCACATCCTGGCCGCCATGGAACGCGCCCGGGGCAAGCCGCTGGCCGACCTCGACCGCAAGGCCAAGCAGGAAGTAGTACGGGTACTGGAGGCACGCGGCGCGTTCTCCGTGCGGCACGGGGTGGAGACGGTGGCCGGAGCCCTCGGCGTCAGCCGCTTCACCGTCTACAACTACCTCAACCGCGAGAAGGGGACCTGACGGGGGAGCCCCTAGGGGGCGGGTGCGTTCCGGTGGCGGGGGATGCTTGTTACCGGGAATTTTCAACAAACTGTTGACGTCGAGTTTTCGAGCGCGTTAGCTAACGGCAGCCCGTTCAGCACGACGGCCGCTCGCGGCCACGGAGGCTCCCGTGACGTCGACACGCATGCCCCCGGGCCTGGCCCGGTTCAACGCCCTGGCGGAGCACGCGGCGCTCGCCGCCCTCACCGAGGCGTGCGCCTCCACCCGGTGGGCGGCGCGGCTGCTGGCCGCCCGCCCCTACCTCACCCTCGACACCCTGCGCACCGCCAGTGACGCCGCCATGGCCGACCTGACCGGCGACGATCTGGCCGAGGCGATGGCCGGGCACCCGCCCATCGGCCGCCCCGCGCCCGGCGACCCGACCTCGGCCCGTGAGCAACGTGGCATGGCCGGCGCCTCCGAGGAACTCACGGCGCAGATGCTTGAACTGAACCTGGCGTACCAGGAGAAGTTCGGCCATGTCTTCCTGATCTGCGCCACCGGCCGTACCGGCGAGCAGATGCGCGACGCGGTACGGGAACGGATCGACAACACGCCGGAGCGGGAGCGCGAGAACGTCCGCACCGAACTGGGCAAGATCAACCGCATCCGGCTCGACCGTCTCGTAGGGGAAGTCCCGCAGGGGACAGATTCCCTAGGGGAAGCCCCGGAAGGGGCAGATCCCCTACGGGAAGTCCCGCAAGGGGCAGGCCCCCTAGGGAAAGCCCCGTACGGGGAAGGAGAAGGGGCATGACCGCTTCCGCCGACGCCTCCGTGTCCACGCACATCCTGGACACCTCCGTCGGACGGCCCGCCCAGGGCGTCGCCGTCCAGCTCGCCGCCCGTACGGGCCCCGCTGCCGACTGGCAGGCACTCGGCGGTTCCGCGACCGACGCGGACGGCCGGTGCAGGGACCTCCCGGCGCTGCCGACGGGCACCACTCACGTACGGCTCGACTTCGCCGTCGAGGCGTACTTCCTGAAGTCCGAGAAGAATCAGGCCGATACGCAGCAGGACGCCCCCGCGAATCGGGACAGCGGTGTGTTCTTCCCGGAAGTGGCGATCACCTTCGCCGTACAGCCCGGTGAGCACTATCACGTACCGCTGCTGCTCAACCCGTTCGGCTACTCCGTATACCGAGGGAGCTAGCAGACATGACCGATGTTTCCCGCCCGGCCCGCCCGGCCCGACCTGCGTTCCTGGGGCAGAACCAGTACGGCAAGGCCGAGAACCGGGTCGTCAGGATCACGCGGGACGGCGCCACCCACCACATCAAGGACCTCAACGTCTCCGTCGCCCTCTCCGGCGACATGGACGACGTCCACTACTCCGGCTCGAACGCCAACGTGCTGCCGACGGACACCACGAAGAACACGGTGTACGCGTTCGCCAAGGAGCACGGCATCGAGTCCGCCGAACAGTTCGGCATCGCGCTGGCCCGCCACTTCGTGACCAGCCAGGAGCCGATCCACACGGCCCGCATCCGCATCGAGGAGTACGGCTGGGAACGGATCGACACCACCGACACCGCCAACTCCCCGTCCGGCGAGGCTAGTTCCGACGAGGCCGACACGCCCCGGCACTCCTTCGTCCGCAAGGGCCAGGAGACCCGGGTCACCCAGATCACCTACGACGGCGCATCCTGGGAGGTCATATCGGGCCTGAAGGATCTCGTCGTGATGAACTCGACGGACTCCGAGTTCTGGGGCTACGTCAAGGACAAGTACACGACGCTGCCGGAGGCCCACGACCGCATCCTCGCCACCGAGGTCTCCGCCCGCTGGCGCTTCAACTGGACCGACGACACAGAGGAGTTGCCGGACTGGGAGACCTCCTACGAGGAGGTGCGCGGACATCTGCTGCGGGCCTTCGCCGAGACGTACTCGCTCTCGCTCCAGCAGACCTTGTACCAGATGGGCGCGCGCGTCATCGACCACCGCGACGAGATCGACGAGGTGCGCTTCTCGCTGCCGAACAAGCACCACTTCCTCGTCGACCTCGCCCCCTTCGGGCTCAAGAACGACAACGAGGTCTACTTCGCCGCCGACCGGCCCTACGGCCTGATCGAGGCGACGGTCCTGCGCGACGGCTGCGAGCCCCGCATCCCGGTGGACCTCACCAACCTGTAGACGGCTGGGCCGCGGGCACCCCTTAAGGGTTGAGGCGCCCCGTAGTGCCGGTAGTACCCGTAGTACCTGCTTCTCGGCACCCGTGGCCGGTCGGGGTTCACCCGGCCCGGCCACGGCACTCAAAACCTCCGGGGTCCTGCCGTGCCCTCCTCCCTCCAGCGCAAAGGACGAACCATGGCAGCAGCCCAGCGCATCGTCATCGAGAACTGTTCGATCGCGACCGTCGACGCCGACGACACCGAGTACGCGAACGGGCACCTCGTGATCGCCGGGAACCGCATCGAGTCCCTCGGCGCGGGCAGGGCCCCGGAGGGACTTCAGGGCGTCGTGCGCCGCATCGACGCCGACGGGCACCTCGTCACCCCCGGCCTGGTCAACACCCACCACCACTTCTATCAGTGGATCACCCGGGGCCTCGCCACCGACCACAACCTCTTCGACTGGCTCGTGGCTCTCTACCCGACCTGGGCCCGCATCGACGAACCCATGGTGTACGCGGCGGCGCAGGGCTCCCTCGGCATGATGGCGCGCGGCGGTGTCACCACCGCGATGGACCACCACTACGTCTTCCCGAAGGGCTCGGGCGACCTGTCCGGCGCCATCATCCGCGCCGCCCGCGAGACCGGCGTCCGCTTCACGCTCGCGCGTGGCTCCATGGATCGCAGCGAGAAGGACGGCGGCCTTCCCCCGGACTTCGCCGTCGAGACCCTCGAAGGGGCCCTGGCCGCAACGGAGTCGACGGTCGCCGAACACCACGACGCCTCCTTCGGCGCGATGACGCAGATCGCCGTCGCGCCCTGCTCGCCGTTCTCCGTGTCCACCGAACTCCTGCGGGAGGGCGCCCAGTTGGCGCGCCGTCTCGGGGTGCGGCTGCACACGCACGGTTCGGAGACGGTGGAGGAGGAGAAGTTCTGCCACGAGCTGTTCGGGATGGGCCCGACCGACTACTTCGAGTCCGCCGGCTGGCTCGGTGACGACGTGTGGATGGCCCACTGCGTCCACATGAACGACTCCGACATCGCCGCCTTCGCCCGCACGAGGACCGGCGTCGCCCACTGCCCGTCCTCCAACGCACGCCTCGCCGCCGGGATCGCCCGCGTCCCCGACCTGCTCGCGGCCGGCGTCCCGGTCGGCCTCGGTGTCGACGGCACCGCCTCCAACGAGTCCGGCGAACTCCACACCGAACTGCGCAACGCCCTCCTCGTCAACCGTCTCGGCGCCCACCGCGAAACCGCCCTCACCGCCCGTCAGGCACTGCGCCTCGGCACCTACGGCGGCGCCCAAGTCCTGGGCAGGGCACGGGAGATCGGCTCCCTGGAGCCGGGCAAGCTGGCCGACCTGGTGCTGTGGAAGCTGGACACCCTCGCGCACGCCTCCATCGCCGACCCGGTCGCCGCCCTGGTTCTCGGCGCGGCGGCGCCGGTCACCGCGTCGTTCGTGAACGGCCGTCAAGTCGTCGAGGACGGACGGCTGTTGCACGTCGACGAGGACGCCATCGCCCGTTCGACGCGGGCCCAGGCGCGGCGGCTCGCGGACCTCGCCCAGCAGGCCTGACCACCCCGAACACCGGCGCGGGAGGGACGGCTCCCGGGCCGGTAGCCGTGGACCCGACGAAGGGTCCGTGGCGGCCGTGACCGGGGCGCGCACCGACGTGCGCGCCCCGGAAGGGTCCCGCACGACCACACGCAACACCTCCACGAAGCCGCGTCAGAGCCGACGGGTCAACCACCCGGAGGGGCAGCCGCGTTCGCCCACCGCCCCGACGCGATCCACCCCGTCGACGAGAGACTCCCCGCCCTCAAGACGGCGACGACCGGTCTCCACAACGTGGCCGCCCGGTACGCGGGAGTCGTCGCGCCGCCCCTGATCGCCGGCGCCGCCATCGGCCTCTCCGGCACCGAACCGACGTTCCTCGCCGACGCCTGCCTGTTCACCGCCGACCTCGCCACCCTCCTCCAGCCCCTCGGCGTCTGGAAGATCGGCGCCCGGCTGCCGTTCGTCAACGGCGTCACGTTCGCCGGTGTCGCACCGATGACCGCGATCGCCGCCACGCACGGCCCGTCGGACGCGTTGCCGGTCATCCTCAGCGCGGTCTTGGTCGCCGGACTCCTCGGCCTCCTCGTCGCGCCCGTCTCGGCCGGGCGGTGCGCTTCTTCCCGCCCGTCGTCACCGGCTCCGTCGTCACCCTGATCGGCGTCTCGTTGCTGCCGGTCGCCTTCGGCTGGGCTCAGGGCCGGCGATCCGACCGCGCGCGACTACGGCTCCGGCACCACCCTCGGGCTCGCCGCCGCCACCCTCGTCACCTCGATGGCGCACCCTCGAAATCCGGTCGCACAGGCCAGTGGACACCGAGCCTGCCATCCGCTCCCCACGCCATCTGACCCCCGGTCAAGTGCCGCTCACCTGCCGTCATGCAGAGCCCGCCCCCCCGTCACACCCGTCGCGGCGACGCCAACAAATAGCGGGCCCGGGTACGCGGCTCCGTGTACTCGCCGACCTGCCAGCCCGCCCGCTCCAGTGTGGCCGCACAGGCCCGCAACGCCGCCGCGTCCGGCTCGTGCACGGCGACCGCCTCCGGCTGCGGGGTCGCCCGCACCCGGTAACCCGGCGTCCCGGCACCGGTCCCGGCGGGACAGTGGCCGCCCGCCTCCAGGGCGAGCGCGGCGGCCCGCACCAAGTGCGCGCGTTCCCAACCGCACGGCCGGTCCATGGCACCGTCCGGATGGGTCATCCGGCGCAGCTCCAGCAGCCCTTCCCAGGCCCCGCGCACCTCCCGAGCCCGCCGGTGGCCGTCCCCCGCGACCTCCCCCTCACCCCCAACCCGAGCGACAAACACCCCACCGAAACCGTCACCGGAACCGGCACCGGAACCGGCACCCGAACCACCACCGCCCCCACCGGCTGAAGCCCCCGCAGTCCCCGATGTCTCTGAATCCGCAGAAACGGCAACGGAATTGGAGCCACCCGGCGCCCCCGCTACTCCCGAAGCCCTTGACCCCTCTGACCTCCCCGCCCCCGTGGCCTCCCGTATCCGGTGCCCCGCCGGTGTCAGGAAGTGGGCGTGCGGTGGCCGGGGGTGCCGGAAGGCGAGCCCCAGCAGGACCAGGGCCGCATGCTGCGCCGCCGTGCCCTTGAGCCGCCCGGTGACGGGGTCGGCGGCGTCGATGACCCGCCGCTGGGCAGCGGTCGGCAGTCGTGTCACGGCGTGCTCCTCCCCATCAACGGCGTCAAACCCGCCGTTCCGTCCCATCCCTCGGCGCGAAGCACCGAACGCCCCGCACGAACTGCCTGCCCTGACGGGGTCACCCGGCCCCGCAGGCCCGCGCGAGCCTCCGGCAACTCACCAGCCCCCGTACCCGGCCCCGCAGGCCCGCGCGAGCCTCCGGCAACTCACCAGCCCCCGTACCCGGCCCCGCAGGCCCGCGCGAGCCCCCGCCAACTCACCAGCCCCGTAGGCCCGCACGGACCCCCGAACCTCGGCGGGGCCGGCGGCGTCGATGCCCCCCGTCGGGCAGTGGTCGGCAGACGTGCCACGGCGTGCGCCTCCCCATGCCAACGGCACCGAACCCGCCGTTCCGTACCGTTCCTCCGCGCGGAACACCGAACGCCCGGCACCAGTTGCCCGCCCCCCCGACGGGCCACCCGAACACGCAGGCCCGCGCGATCCCCCGGCCACTCGCCGGAACCGGTACCTCCCCGCGAACTGCGGGGCGGCGCGACGTCTCACCGAACCCACCTCCCCAGCTCGTGGACGGCAGTTCACCGACCTCATTCCCCACGCCCCCGGCTCGCGGACGGCAACCGACCGAACCCATTCCCCCCAGCCCGCACACGGCAGCTCGCCGAACCCGTTTCCCCGCCCCTCCCGCCTCGCGGACCGTGACTCACCGACCCCATTCCCCCGCCCCCGCCCCCGCTCGCGCATGACGACCCACGCCCCCCGTACCGCCCGGCCCCGAAGTCCGCGGACAACCGGCCCACTCGAAGGCTACGACGGGGGTCTGACATTCCAACCGGCGATGACCGGGCGGCCATGTCTGTGGTCAGGTGGGAGAGGACGTGGAGGAAGCACGATGCCCTCCGGGTCGGTCAGGGACGTGTCCGCCCTGGCCAGTGACCGGGCGGCGGGTGCTCCGGTGGGGCCCTGTCGGTGAGCAGGGAGCAGGCTGGGCGGGTTCGTTGGTGCTCGGCGGTGGTGGTGCCCTCGTGGCCGCCGTAGTTCCGGTCGGCGCGGGCGCCGCTCAGCTCGGCTGTTTCGCGGTCCGGCGTAGCGGGCTCACGCGCGCGGCGGCGACGCGGTGTGAGGCGGTCGGCGGCATCAGGCGGCGTGCCGCTGATCGGACGTCGGCGGTCGGCGGGATGTCCGTCGAGCCCGTGTGCCGTCCCGCGCGTGACCAACCCGGAGACGATCATCCGCGTGGTCAAAGGCCACGCGCCCACTCCTCAAGGCGCGCGTACTCGCGTGGGCCCAGGCCGCGGCGTGCGTCGATCGGGAGGAGCAGGGCCGGGGCCTCGTGGTGGTCGGCGACATGGCGGATGTCGAGGTCGGTGACCAGGTCGTCGACCCAGGCGAACGGGCGTCCGGCCGCCCACCGTAGGACAGTTCGGGTCTTCCAGTAGAGGCCGTCGGGGTCCTGGGCGAACAGCTCAGGGAACTCGATGACGGGCAGTTCGGGCAGCCCGATGGCGGGGCCGATCAGCTCGTTCGCCTCGTGCATCCAGGTGGTGGCCCACGCCAGTTCGTAGGGGAGCGCGAGCAGCCGCGCCCCCTCGCCGGGGTGCAGCCGTATCCGCAGGCCCGCCCGCAGCCGCCGGGACCCGGGTCTCTGCCGGGCGGACCAGCTGGCGGGGTGCACCCGGCGCGGCCGGTATCCGCGATGGCGCAGGACCCGCGCGCGGAACGGGTTGAGCGGGCCGTCGACATCGAGGAGCAACAACGGGCGTTGAGTCATACGGAGGGTCTACCCAGGACATCAGGGGCGCCGCACCTGTCCGGCCGTGGAGCGGCCCCCGGATTCCGCCGTCGGCCACCGGCGAGATCCGCTACTGGCGGTATCCGCTCAGGAAGCGGCCGATGCGGCCGATCGCCGCCTCCAGGTCGTCCGCGTGCGGCAGGGTGAGGATGCGGAAGTGGTCGGGGGTGGGCCAGTTGAAGCCGGTGCCCTGGACGACCTGGATCTTCTCGCGCAGCAGCAGGTCCAGGACGAACCGCTCGTCGTCGTGGATCGGATGCACCTTGGGGTCGATGCGCGGGAACGCGTAGAGCGCGCCCTTGGGCTTCACGCAGGACACGCCGGGGATCTCGTTGAGCTTCTCCCAGGCCACCGTGCGCTGTTCGTGCAGGCGGCCGCCCGGCGCGGTCAGTTCATGAATGGACTGCCGGCCGCCGAGCGCGGCCTGAATGGCGTACTGGGCGGGCGCGTTGGCGCACAGGCGCATGGAGGCAAGCATCGTGAGCCCCTCCAGATAGTCGCGCGCGTGCTGCCTCGGCCCGGTGACGACCATCCAACCGGACCGGAACCCGGCCACCCGGTACGTCTTCGACAGGCCGCAGAAGGTGAGGACGACGAGGTCGGGGGCGAGCGCGGCGGCCGAGTGGTGCACGGCGTCCTCGTAGAGGATCTGGTCGTAGATCTCGTCGGCGAGGACCATCAGGCCGTGCCGGCGGGCCAGGTCGAGGATGCCCTCGACGATCTCCTTCGGGTAGACGGCGCCGGTGGGGTTGTTCGGGTTGATGAGGACGACGGCCTTGGTGCGGTCGGTGATCTTCGCGGCCATGTCGTCGAGGTCGGGGTACCACTCGGCCTGCTCGTCGCAGAGGTAGTGCACCGCCTTACCCCCGGCCAGCGTCGTCACCGCCGTCCACAGCGGGAAGTCCGGGGCCGGGATGAGGATCTCGTCGCCGTCCTCGATCAGCGCCTGGACGGCCATGGAGATCAGCTCCGACACGCCGTTGCCGAGGAAGACGTCGTCGACGCCGACCTCCAGGCCGAGCGCCTGGTAGCGCTGGGCGACCGCGCGGCGGGCCGAGAGGATGCCGCGCGAGTCGGTGTAGCCGTGGGCCTGCGGGAGCATCCGGATCATGTCCTGGAGGATCTCCTCGGGCGCCTCGAAGCCGAACAGGGCAGGGTTGCCCGTGTTCAGGCGCAGCACGCTGTGGCCCGCCTTCTCCAGCGCGTCGGCCTGCTCGATCACCGGGCCGCGGATCTCGTAGCAGACTTCGCTGAGCTTGTTCGACTGCCGGAACTCCATGCGCCGTCCCCTCAGAATGTGTGTTGCTTGGTTTTACCAAGTGTGAGCTTGGAAAGTCCAACAACATGTCTAGACTGCGTCGCATGTCACCGCGCAGAAGCTACGACCAGTACTGCTCCGCCGCCCGCGCCCTCGATGTCGTCGGCGACCGCTGGACCCTGCTGATCGTCCGCGAACTCCTCGCCGGTCCCCGCCGCTACACGGACCTGCACGCGGATCTGCCGGGCGTGAGCACCGACGTCCTCGCCTCCCGGCTCAAGGACATGGAGCGGGACGGCCTGGTGAGCAGACGTCGGCTGCCGCCCCCCGGCGCCGCCTCCGTGTACGAACTGACCGGGCGGGGGCGGGAGTTGCTGCCGGTGCTGCAAGCGCTCAGCGGCTGGGGGCGGGCGGAGCTGGGGGAGCGGCGGCCCACGGACGCGCTCCGCGCCCACTGGTTCGCGCTGCCGCTGCTGCACTCTCTCGATGGGGCGGGACTCGTCGAAGTCCGCCTGGAAGAAGGCGACTTCCACCTGTACGTCGGCGCCGAGGACGGTCCCGTGTACGGCGATGGGCCCGCGCCCGGCGAGCCCGACGCGCGGTTGGTCGTGGACGCCGGCGCCTGTGTGGCCGTTGCCCAGGGGGAGTTGAGTCTGTTGGACGCCGTGCGGGACGGGCGGGTCACGGTGACCGGTGAGGGAGCGCTCGCCAAAGCCCTGCGGGAGGACTGAGGAACCCGCAGAACGCACAGAAGGCCCGCTCGTGGCAGGCCTTCTGAGGGAACGTCAGAAACATCAGGAACGTGAGAAACGTCAGGTCATGTGGGCGTTCATCGCGTCACGCGCCCGGTGGAATCCGCGCCGGGCGACCCGAACCCCGGGTCAGCGCGTAGCCGCCGATGCCGGCCAGCGCGGCCAGGATCGCCCCCACCCCGGTCCACACCCAGCGGTCGGACCACCAGCCCGACGACCAGCCGCCGTCCGGCTCGATGCTGGACAGCACGGCCGACGACGTCGTCGCGTCCTCGTCCTCCTGCTGGGAGGTGACGGCGATGCCCGGCACCAACGGCTGGGACAGCGAACCGTCGACCGCGGCCCGGCCGCCGACGTGCTCGGCGCCCACCTCGACCGAGGTGCTGACGGGCAGCCCCAGATCGGACGCGGGCAGGCCCACCGCCGTGAGCCGGACGTAGTACGTGCCCGGCAGCGGGTCGTCCGCCCACGGCTCCGACCAGGCCCGCACCGTGCGCAGCACACAGGTCAGGTCGGCCGAGGCGGTGCCCTGCTCGACGGTGCGGGTCTGCGCCCCGAACTGGCAGGCCTGACGGCGCCGCAGACCGTCGTACACGTCCAGCTGCCAGGTCTGCGCGGTGTGCGCGTCCGGCAGCTTGACGGTCGCCTTCACCGTCGGGCGCTGCCCCGCGTCGGCCGCGAACGACCAGTACAGGTAGTCACCCGCCGACGCGCTCGCCGTCGCCCGCTGGTCCTGCTCGATCTCGGTCGCCGTACGGAACGACGTGCCCGCCCGGGTGGGCGCCGCACTGTCGTCCGACGCGCTCGGGGACGGCGTGGAGTCGGCCGCCGCCGGGCCCGCCGCGCAGCCGAGCGCCAGCAGCGCCACGCCCAACACTCGTGTGATCCGCATCAGTTGGTCCTCCAGACCGCGACCCGCCATCGCGACACCCAGCCCCACAGCAGACCGGCCAGGAAGCCGACCAGGACCAGCACCCCGAGCAGCCACCAGCCGCGGCCGAGCCCGAAGGACGCCACGTCGCTCGCCTGCGAGGGCCCGTCGACGACGTCCACCGTCAGCTCGACCGGCATACCGGGCGTGGTCTTCACCCCGGACGTCGGCGAGAAGGAGTTGGTGACCTGGAGGCAGACCGACTCGGCCGGCGCCTCGTCGTCGTCGCTCTCGGCCTTCGGGTAGCGCAGGCCGGTCGAGATCACGTCGGTGCGGCCGGTGCCCGCCGACTCGCCCCGCACGATCTCACGGCCGCTCGCCGTCACCGCCCGCAGCAGCACCGAGTAGTCCGGGTTCATCGACCGGTCGGCCGCCACGCTCACCGAAGCCCGCAGCTCCTGGCCGGGGTTGACGTCCACGCGGTACCAGCGCTGCTGCGAGAACTCCTCGCGGTCCGTGTACAGACCCGACTTCAGGGTGGGCGCCTTCGCGCACTGCGCGGCGCCCGTGGTCGCCACCGGCGTCACCACCGGGTCGGCCGCGCGGTCCACCAACTGGTTGACCTTGTCGGTGAGTTCGGTGGTGTGCTCGACGGAGGTGTAGGTGCCGCCGGTCGCCTCGGCGATACAACTGAGCTGCTGGCGCAGCTTGGTGTTCGGCACGAGGCCCAGCGTGTCGATGGTCAGCCCGACGCCCCGGGCGGCGATCTCGCGGGCCACCTCGCACGGGTCGAGCGGCGCGCAGGTGTCCTCACCGTCACTGATCAGCACGATCCGCTTCGAACCGGCGCCCGCGTCCAGGTCGTCGGCGGCCTTCAGCAGGGCCGGGCCGATCGGCGTCCAGCCGGTGGGCGAGAGGGTCGCCACCGCCGTCTTCGCCTCGGTGCGGTCCAGCGGGCCGACCGGATAGAGCTGCGCGGTGTCCTTGCAGCCCGTCGTGCGGTCGTCGCCGGGATAGTCGGCGCCGAGCGTGCGGATGCCGAGCTCCACCTCCTCGGGCGTCGCGTCGAGCACCTCGTTGAACGCCTGCTTCGCCGCCGCCATCCGGGTCCCGCCGTCGATGTCGCGGGTCCGCATGGAACCGCTGACGTCGAGGACGAGGTCGACCTTCGGAGCGCTCTCGCCCGTGGGCTCGCCGGCCACCGCCGTGGCTGGGAACGCGAGCCCGGCCGCCAGGGTGGCGAGCAGGGCCAACGCCCCGGCCGCCAGCCGTTGTCTTCTGATCATCGGCGGATCTTATTGAGGAGAGCGGCCCGGCTCCAAAACGTGTCCACGGAAAGGAGGTTGAACCCGTCACCGCACGGGACTGTGGACCCGCTGTCAGCGCAGCGGACTCGGCAACGTCGTCCACTGGTCCCCGGGCGTCCCCGGCGACAGCCGCATCAGCGTCAACGCCTTGGTGGGCAACGGCTCTTCGAGCAGCGCGGCCAGATCGGAGGTAACGGGAACATCCCGAACGGCGGTCTCCAGCGCGTCCCGCAACGCCGGCGCCGAGCCCGCCGTGGCCGCGAGGGCGCCGGCCACCAGGGAGCCGAACAGCTTGCGGCGCAGGGTCGTTTCGTCGTCGGTGACGATCCGTCCGGTCAACTCCGGTACCGGGATGCCGTGCCGCTTCAGGCGGGCGGGGCTGACCCGGATGTCGGCGAGGTCGCGGTAGACCAGGCGCAGCGGGGCGCCGGTGGCGGACAGCACCACCAGGAGGTTCTGGCCGTGCGCCTCCAGGGCCACGCCCTGCTCCAGCAGCCGCAGCCCCGCCGTGAGCGCGAGCCGCGCGAACTCGCCCAGCCAGGAAGGGGATTGGGGCAGCCCGGTGGTGGCGAGCGCGGCCACCGGGACGACCCGTTCGCCCGCGCCCCGGTCCGCGTACACCTTGGGCGACTCCCGCAGCACGGCCGCGAGGTCGGGGGAGTGGGCGGTGGCGGCACCCCGCGTGCGCGTCATGTGCACCAGCCCCTCCGAGCGGGCGGCGAGGGACTCCGCGAACTCCGACAGCACCGCCGAGATACCGATCGAGTACGCGGAGATGTCCCGCACCGAGGACGTCAGCCGGGCGCTCAACGCCGTTTTGACGTGCGTCCCCCCGGACACCGCGAGGGTCCTGAGCGCCATCAACGGGTGCCCCGTGGGCCCCGGTTCGGGCGTCCGCTTCAGGACGTGCGCCGCCTGCCACGGATGCACCGGCAGCAACAGCCGTTCCCCGTCCCGCAGTTCACTCGGCCACGCACCCGACACCAGGCACTCCGCCGCCCGCACCGGCAGCAGGCCCAGCTCCACCAGCGGGCGGTGCTCGGGCCCGTACGCCAGCTGCTCGGCCACCGAGAAGCCGGGCCGGGAACGGCAGTTGGGGTGGTACGGGTGCCCGTCCACGATCCGCTGCTCCCACCCCCAGTCGGTGTCGGGCCACGTCCCGTCCGCCGGTTCCTGACCGGCCCGCGACAGGGCCGACGAGGCCACACTGTCGGCGAGTTCGGCGGCGAACTCCGTCCCGTGCGGCACCGCGAGGTCGGTGACCAGCCGCGCCGGGTGGTCGTGGTCGACCCCGGCCAGCCGGACGACCTGGACGTGACCGTCGGTGGCGTACGGGTCCGGCGCCGGGCCGTGCAGCCGACGTCCGTCACCGAGCCGCACGGTGAGCCCGTCCCGGCCCGTCTCCCGCCCGGCGATCCACGGCAACGGCTCGAACGCCAACGCCCGCCACAGCCGCGTCAGAACGGCCGCCCGGGCCCCCGGCACCTCGGCCGCGTACCGCGCCTCCAGATCCGGGCGAACGGCGGCCAGCGCGGCGGCGACGTCGGCCTCCGCGGGGTGAGGACGGTGCACGGGGGGTCTCCTCGGGTACGAGTGGGGCGTCACGGACGTGCGGGGGAGCGCATCCATACTGATCATCTCCGGCCTGCACCCATACTGATCGTCTCCGTCCGAACGGACCTCACGGAACGAGTGGAATCGCGTGGAACCCTTGCCCCGGCCCGACCGCGCCGACGCCACCCCTGCCGACGCCCCCCGCGCCGACCCCCTCCGCGCCGACCCTCTCCGTGCCGACGCCGCCCGCGCCGACAGATACGCCTCGGCCCCGCTCCTCAACTGCCTGCTCCGCGAGATCGCCCAGCCCCACCCCACCGCCGAACCCGACCCCACCGCCCCGTCCGCCCCCGGCTCCGGTGACCGCACCGTGTTCCGGTTGCCCGGCACGGGGCGGCTGCTGCGGGTGCGCGGCCTGCGGCGCCCTGCCGAGCCCGAGGTGGACGCGGGCGGCCGCTGGCACCGGCTCGACCACGCCGAGCTGGTGAAACTCGTCGCCGAGGAACTGCGCGCCCACACCGGCCTGTCCAGCCACGAACTCCCCGCCGAGATGGCCGACAGCCGGGACACGGTCGCCGCCCTGCTCGCCGCCCGCGACCGCACCACGGCACCGGACGACCCGTACCGGCGTTCCGAGCAGTGCCTGATCACCGGGCACCCGTACCACCCGGCGCCCAAGGCGCGCGGCGGTGGACCGGCGGCGGGCTGGCTGCCGTACGCGCCCGAGGCGTACGCCGCGTTCCCGCTGGTGCTGCTCGGCGCCCGCGAGGACACCGTCGTCGAGGAGGGCGACACCTCGGCGCTCGACGCCCTCGGTGAGGCCCCGCCCGGCTACCGGCTGCTGCCCGCGCATCCCTGGCAACTCGACCTGGTCGGGCCGGAGTTGGCGGACGCCTTCGCCGACAGGCGGCTGATCGCGATCGGCACGGCCGCGCCCGACGCCTGGCCCACCGCCGCGATCCGTACCGTGTACGCCCCCGAGGCCGACCTCTTCCTGAAGTTCAGCCTCGATGTGCGCATCACCAACGACATCCGTCGGCTGTGGCGCCACGACCTGCTGAAGCTGCGCCGTATCGACGCGGCCGTGACCGACGCCTTCGCCGCGCTGCCGGGAGCGGCCCGCTGGCTCAACGACCGCGGATACCGCACCGTCGACTTCGCCTTCGAGGAACTCGCCGTGCTGGTCCGCGACGGCCTGCGCCCGGGTCTGGTGCCCGGCGCGACCCCGCTGCTCGCGGCCGGGCTCGTCGAGGGGTTCCCCGGCAGCCCGCTGGAGAGCGCCGACCCCGGCGCCTGGTGGGAGGCCTACCTCGCGCAGGTGGTGCCGCCCGCGCTGACGGCGTTCGCGGAGCACGGGGTGGTGCTGGAGGCGCATCTTCAGAACACGCTGGTCGCGGTGGACGCGGGCGGGCTGCCCGTGCAGGCGCTGTTCCGGGACGCGGAGGGCGTGAAACTGGTGGGGGAGGTGACGCGGGCGGCGGGCTGGGAGCGGCTGGTGTACTGCCTGGTCGTCAACAACCTCGTGGAGGTGGCCGGGGCGCTCGCGGAACGGCACCGCGGATTCGATCCGTGGCCCGCCCTGCGGCGGCTCCTCGCGGGGCACCCGCTGCCCGAGGCCGCCGGGCTGCTCACCGCACCCACCCTGCCCGGCAAGACCAACCTGCTGCTGCGCTGGACCGGCGCCGACGGAGCCGACGCCCGCTATCTGCCGTTGCCCAACCCACTGGCCGGGACGTGAGGTCGGGCCGCGCGGGTCAGCCGGTCGGCGCGGTGGTGTGGCGGCTGAGGAAGCTGAAGGCCGCCGGGTAGAACCGCGTCCAGGTGTTGTAGTTGTGGCCCCCGGTCGGCACCACCGTGACCTGCGTCGTGACGCCGGTACCGGCGGCGGCTCGCTCGAACTGGCGCAGAGAGCGCGGCGGGCTGTCCGGGTCCTCGGCCGACGTGGCGAGGAACAGGTGCGTCGCCACCTTGGTGTGCTTCACCAGGTAGGTCGGGCTGGTCCGCTCACGGTCGGCCGCGTTCGTGATCACCCCGGGGTCGCCGGTGAGCGGGTCGGGGTCGAGGGCGGCGGCCGGGCCGAAGACCTTCGGGTAGGCCAGCGGGAGGCCGGCGGCACAGAACCCGCCGGTGGAGAACCCCATCAGGGCCCACCCCTGCGGCCCGGACAGGGTGCGGAACCTGTGGCTCAGGAGTTCCGGCACGTCCCGGGCGACCCATGTGGCGACCTTCCCCTGACGCTGGTCGGTGCAGTCGGTGTTGACGCCGCCCGGATCGATCACCGGCATCGCCAGGATGAACGGATGGCTGGTTCCGGCCTCCATGAGCCGGCGGAAGTCCCCCGGCATGCCCCCGTGCTCCAGCCAGGACGCCGGGCTGCCCGGCACCCCGTGCAGCAGCAGCACGACCGGGAACCGCGTGTGCCGGTGCTTCGCCTCCTTGTACTGCGGGGGCGTCCAGACGATCACCTGCCCGGCCATGTGCGAGTGCCGGCCGCGGAAGTAGGTGTCCAGGGTGCCCGCGTCACCGCGCGTGAAGGCGGCGCGGTTGACCGGCGGACCGAACATGGAGACGGTGCCGTTGTCCACGCCCAGCAGGTCGTCCCAGGAGGCGTACAGGCCGTAGTCGTCGTTGATCCAGGTCGCCACCACGGAGATCGCGGTGAGCTGGCACAGGGCGATCATCAGGAACCGCAGCAGCCAGCGCAGCGGACGGGGCCCGCGCAGCCGCGACCACAGCACCATGGTCCCGATCACGCAGAGCACCGTGATCACGATCAGCAGAACGAAGAACAACGCCCCCGTCAGACTCACGGGTCAGCCCTCCGAGAGGTCGAGGCGGAACAGCGCGGGCCGTTCATCCCGCCCGCGCTGCCGTTGGCGGGCCAAGTCTGCCGGAGGAATGCGGAGAATCTGCGCATATGGGACGTGTTCAGATCGCCACCACTGGAGCACCTTTTTTCGGCCACTGACGAAAAAAGGTGCCGCGGGTGGACATGAGAAGGGTGGGATCGGGCAGGAGACGGTCACTCTGCTCTCCATCTAAGGCGGCACCGTGGTTTCCGTGAACGCCTGTGAAGCGCCCGCTCTCACCCCCGCACCGCAGGTCACCGAGGACCTGCCGTGGATCGAGGACGCGGGCAAGGTCGCCCCCAGCGACGCGCGCGCCCTGTCCCGGCTGTTCCTCCAGCGGCTGAACGTCCTGGAAGAGGGCACCCCCGAGCACCAGTACGCCCGCAACACGCTGATCGAGATGAACCTGTCCCTCGTCGCCTTCGCGGCCCGCCGGTTCCGCAACCGGGGCAGCGGCGACATGGAGGACGTCATCCAGGTCGGCACGGTCGGCCTGATCAAGGCCATCGACCGCTTCGACCTGACCCGCGAGGTCGAGTTCACGTCGTTCGCGATCCCCTACATCGTCGGCGAGATCAAGCGCTTCTTCCGCGACACCACCTGGGCCGTGCATGTCCCCCGCCGCCTCCAGGAACTCCGCCTCGACCTCGCCCGCAGCAAGGAGGCCCTCGTCGTCGAACTGGGCCGCACCCCCACGGTCAAGGAACTCGCCGCCCACCTGAACCTCACCGAGGAAGAGGTCATCGACGGCCTGGTCGCCGCCAACGGCTATGTCGCCGGGTCCATCGACACCCCGGGCGGCGACGACGAGGCCGACGACGGGCCGAAGTACGCCGACACCATGGGCGACGTCGACCCGGCCCTCGACCTGTTCGAGGACCTGCACGCGCTCGGCCCGCTGCTCCAGCGCCTCGACGACAGGGAACGGACCATCATCGAGATGCGCTTCGGCCGGGAGATGACCCAGGCGGAGATCGGCAGCGAACTGAACCTGTCCCAGATGCACATATCGCGACTGCTCACCCGCACCCTCACCAAGCTCCGCACCGGCCTGCTGCCCGCTTGAGCACCCTCCCCCGCACACCCACGGTGACCAGGCACATCGACCCGGCGGACCGGGAGAGGCGGTCTGCGAGGATGGGCCGCATGGATGTGCGCGGCAGAAATCATGTGACGGTGTCCGGCCGCGCCGGAGGGCCGGTGGTGATGCTGGCGCACGGCTTCGGCTGCGACCAGAACATGTGGCGCCGGGTGCTGCCCCGGCTGGAACGCGACTTCACCGTGGTCCTCTTCGACCATGTGGGAGCCGGCCGCTCCGACCTGTCCGCGTGGAGCCGCGCGCGCTACTCCACGCTGGACGGCTACACCGACGACGTCCTGGAGATCTGCCGTGAACTGGCGCTCGGCCCCGTCACGTTCGTCGGGCACTCGGTGAGCGCCTCGATGGGCGTACTGGCCGCCGCGCGCGAGCCCGAGGCGTTCACCTCCCTGGTGCTGCTCACCCCCTCGCCCTGCTTCATCGACGACCCGGCGACCGGCTACCGCGGCGGATTCAGCGCCGAGGACATCGACGAACTCCTCGGCTCCCTGGACGCCAACTATCTGGGCTGGTCGGGCGCGATGGCCCCGGTCATCATGGGCAACCCCGAACGCCCCGAGCTGGGCGAGGAGTTGGCCAACAGCTTCTGCCGCACCGACCCCGACATCGCCCGTGTCTTCGCCCGCGTGACGTTCCTGTCCGACCACCGCGCCGACCTCGCCGGTGTCACCGTGCCCACCCTGGTCGCCCAGTGCTCCCACGACGCGATCGCGCCCCCGGAGGTCGGCGAGTTCGTGCGCTCCCAGATCCGCGGCAGCCGCCTGATCACCCTGAACGCGACCGGCCACTGCCCCCAGCTGGCCGCCCCCGAGGAGACCGCCGCCGCGATCGCCGACTTCGTACCGGCCGCCCCGTGACGCACCGGATCGACGACGACGATCAGACGGCGCTCTCCGCGCTCCTGGAGGACAGCGCCGAGGACCTCTACGAACACGCGCCGTGCGGCTACCTCTCCACCCTCCTCGACGGCACGATCGCGAAGATCAACACCACCCTCCTCGACTGGCTCGGGCACGCCCGGGACGACCTGATCGGCCAGAAGACCTTCGCCGACCTGCTGACCGTCGGCGGCCGCATCTACCACGAGACCCACTACGCCCCGCTGCTGCGCATGCAGGGCGAGGTCAGCGGCATCGCCCTGGAGCTGAAGACCGCCGACGGCGCCCGGCTGCCCGTTTTGGTCACCTCCACCGTCAAGTCCGACGCCGACGGCCGCCCGCTGCTGATCCGCACCACCCTCTTCGACGCCCGCGACCGCCGCGCCTACGAGACCGAACTGCTGCGCGCCCGCCAGGAAGCGGAACGCGAACGCGAGGAACTCAAACGCCTCAACGCCACCCTCCAGCAGACCCTGCTGCCCCCGGCCCTGGTGAACGTGCCAGGGCTCGACGTCGCCGCGCACTACCACATCGCCTCCGTCGACCAGGTCGGCGGCGACTTCTACGACCTCTTCCCGCTCGCCGACGGCACCTGGGGCCTGTTCCTCGGCGACGTCTGCGGCAAGGGCGCCGCCGCCGCGGCCGTCACCTCCCTGGCCCGCTACACGCTGCGCGCCGCCGCCGTCTACGACCCCGACCCGGCCGCCGTTCTGCACAACCTCAACACCGTCCTCAACCACGAGTACAACGGGCACGACCCGCGCTTCTGCACCGTCGTGTTCGGCCTGCTCACCCCCGACGCCGACCACGGCGGCTTCCGCATCACGCTGGCCAGCGGCGGCCATCCACCGGCGCTGCTGCTGCGCGCCGACGGCGGCGTCGCCCCTCTGCCCACCCCCGGCGGACAGCTCATCGGCGCCCTGCCCGACGTCCAGATCGCCACCACCAGCCTCCACCTGGAGGCCGGTGACACCCTGCTCCTGCACACCGACGGCCTCACCGAGGCCCACACGGCACAGAACGGCACGATCCGCGACGGCGGCCGCTACGGCGACGAGGCCCTCCTCGACTTCGCCCGGGCCCTCGCCCCCACCACCGCCTCCGGCGCCATCGCCGCGATCCGCGACCTGCTCGACACCCTCGGCGTGGGCGTCGACGACGACACCGCCGTCCTCGCCATCAACGTGCCCCGACCCGCCAGCGAAGGGCACCAGCCGTGAGCCACCTCGCCGTCCACACCAGGACCGCCCCCGCCGGGCCCGTCGTCGAACTGACCGGCGAACTCGACCACGCCAGCTTCTCCCAGGTCCGTGACCTGCTGCCCCGGCTCACCCTCCCGGCAGGGCGCCGCCTCGTCATCGACCTGACCGGCGTCACCTTCTGCGACTCCAGCGGCATCACCGCCCTGATCGCCGCCCGCAACCACGCCCTGGCCGCCGAGGCGGACATCGCCCTGGCCGGCGTTCCCGACCACATCGGGCGCATCTTCCGGATCGTCGGGCTGGACCAGGTCTTCCCGATGTACCCGACGGCCCAGGCGGCCGACACGGCCTGGACACCCTAGACGGCGGGCGGCAGGGACTGTTCGGCCCAGATGGTCTTGCCGGTCGGGGTGTGCCGGGTGCCCCAGCTGCTGGAGAGCTGCGCGACCAGGAGGAGCCCGCGGCCACCCTCGTCGAAGATCCGGGCCCGGCGCAGATGCGGCGAGGTCGAGTTGCCGTCGGACACCTCGCAGATGAGGGCGCGGTCGTGGATCAGACGGAGCTGGATCGGCTCGGCGCCGTAGCGGATGGCGTTGGTGACCAGTTCACTGACGACGAGTTCGGTGATGAAACCGGCCTCCTCAAGACCCCACTCCGCCAGCTGGTCCGTGGCCAGGCGGCGGGCCTCGGCGACGACGGCGACATCGGCGGGCAGGTCCCAGACCCGGACCTGACCGGAGCCCAGGGCCCGGGTACGCGCCAGCACCAGGGCGACATCGTCCCGGGGATGCTCGGGCAGCAGGGCGGACAGCACCTGGTCGCACCGGTCCTCCAGGGAGGCGGAGCCGGAGTCGGCCAGGGTCCGGTGCAGCAGCGCCGTGCCGACGTCCGGGTCCGGGTCGCGCGACTCGATCAACCCGTCGGTGAACAGGGCCAGGAGGGTCCCCTCGGGCAGTTCGACCTCCGTGCTCTCGAACGGCAGCCCGCCCACCCCGAGCACCGGACCGACCCGCACCTTCGGGCTGCGCGTCGTCCCGTCGGGCAGCAGCAGCACGGGCAGCGGATGCCCGGCACTGGCCACGGTCAGCTTGCACGACACCGGGTCGTAGACGGCGTACAGGCAGGTCGCCCCCGTCTCACCGGCGTCGGGACGGCCCCCCATCTCGGCGTCGCCGCCGAGCCGCAGCACCAGGTCGTCGAGGTGGGCGAGGAGTTCGTCGGGCGGCAGATCGACATCGGCCAGCGTCTGCACGGCCGTCCGCAGCCGGCCCATCGCGGCGGACGCCCGGATGCCGTGGCCGACCACATCGCCGACGATGAGCCCGACCCGCGCCCCGGACAGCTGGAGGATGTCGAACCAGTCACCGCCGACCCCGGCCCGCGAATCCGTCGGCAGATAACGGCAGGCGACGTCCACGGCCGACTGCGGGGTCGGCCCGCGCGGCAGCAGGCTCTCCTGGAGGGCGAGCGCCGTGGTGCGCTCGCGGGTGTAGCGGCGGGCGTTGTCGATGCACAGCGCCGCCCGCCCGGCCAGCTCCCTGGCCAGCGCGAAGTCGTCCTGGTTGAAGGCGTCGGGCCGGGTGCGCACCAGCATGGCCACCCCGAGCGTGGTGGAACGGGCGATCAACGGCACCGCCAGCACCGACGCCGTCAGGTGGTGCCCGTGGAGCTGCTCGGCCCGCGCCGGGGCCGCCGCCAGCCACCGGTCGAAGTCGGCCTCCCCGCCCCTGCCGAGCACCGGCAGCCCGGACCGCAGCGCCTGGGCAGGCGGCGAGTACGGCGGGTACATGTCGGTGGCGCCCAGCGGGATGACGCCCTCGGGGGCGGCGGGGTCCGCGGAGACGTACGCGAGCCGACGCAGCGTGAGGGTGCCGTCCGGGCCCGCGTGCGGCGGCTCGTCCCCGTGCATCACCGCTTCGAGCAGATCCACGCTGGCGAAATCGGCGAACCTGGGCACGACCAGCTCGGCGAGTTCCCTGGCCGTGCGGTCGAGATCGAGGCTGGTGCCGATCGAGACCGCGGCCTCGTCGAGGATGGCGAGGCGCTGCCGGGCCCAGTGCTGCTCACTGCTGTCGAACCCGGCCATCCCGACCGCGCGCACCTCGCCGGACGCGTCCCTGATCGGCCACAGCTCCAGGTTCCACGCGTGCTCCCGGATGCCGGACGGTGCCCGGTTGTATGCCTCGTAGTGGGTGGGTTTGCCCGTCGCGGCCACCTCGCGCAGCGCCTCCAGGGTGCCCAGCTGGTTGACGTCCGGCGGCACACCGAACGGGAAGACCTGGCCGCGCAGGGTCTCCTCGTCGGCCCCCATCACCTGGCCGGCCTCGTCGTTGAGCCGGACGTAGCGCTGGGCGGTGTCGAAGACCGACAGCGAGAACGACGCCTGGCGGAACGCCTGGTCCACCAGCGTGCGGTCCTCGTCCGGGGACGTGGGCTCCATGCGCTCCAGTGTCCTACCGCCCCTGGGCCCCAACAACCGATGGCGTCCATTGGTGAGCGCCCACCGGCGCCCCGGGACACCGGCCCCCGAACACCCGGCGCCCGCTGTCACGCCTGGTGACTATGCTCTTTTCGTGCCGGGCGCCGAAAGCGAAGGGTGCCGTCACCGACGAACCGCAGGGGAGGCAGGGACATGTTGAGAGAGGTCACCGCGACCCGCTACGTCGAGCCCCTCCACTCCGGCGGCTCCGTGCCCGGCGTCTTCGAGGCCGACGACCTGGGCACCTACGTCGTCAAGTTCACCGGCTCCGCGCAGGGCCGCAGGGCGCTGGTCGCCGAGGTCATCGTGGGCGAGCTGGCCCGCGCCCTCGGGCTGCGCTTCCCCGAACTGGTGCTGGTCCACTTCGACCCCGCCGTCGCCGACGAGGAACCGCACCAGGAGGTCCGCGAGCTGCACGCGGCCAGCGCCGGTCTCAACCTCGGGATGGACCTGCTGCCGGGTGCCCGGGACTTCACCCCGGAGGTCGCCGGGGAGTTCCGGGTGGACCCGCTGGAGGCCGGGCGGATCGTGTGGCTCGACGCGTTCACCGCCAACGTCGACCGGACCGTCCACAGCTCCAACCTGATGATCTGGCCGACCTTCGGGACCGTCCCGGCGCGCCTGTGGCTCATCGACCACGGGGCCGCCCTGGTCTTCCACCACCGCTGGGACACCGCCGCGCCGGAGCGGGCCTACGACCTCCGCCACCACGCCCTCGGCCACTACGGCCCCGACGTCCGCGCCGCCGACGCCGATCTCGCGCCCCGGGTCACCGAGGAACTGCTGCGCGGGATCGTCGCCCAGGTCCCCGACGCCTGGCTGGCCGACGACTTCGCGAGCCCCGACGCGGCCCGGCGCGCGTACGTCGGCCATCTGCACGCACGAGTGGCGGCCTCCGGGGCCTGGCTGCCCACCGGCTTCCCCACCCGGGAGGAACGCGCCGCCGAGGAGGCCCTCCGGACGGCGCGCACGGAACAGGGCCGGCCGAAGTGGCTCAAGCGGGTCCCCGACCTGCACGGCGCACCGGCGGTCGAACACGACGGGACGGTACATCTGGCATGACGGACGGACAGACGGACGTGCTGAAGGACCCGCACCGGGTCGAGATCGAGTACTGCACCCAGTGCCGCTGGCTGCCCCGCGCCGCCTGGCTGGCGCAGGAACTCCTGACGACCTTCGAGAACGAGTTGACGGAGCTGTCGCTGCGCCCCGGCACCGGCGGGGTGTTCGTGGTCCGGGTCGACGACGAGGTCGTCTGGGACCGCCGCGAGCAGGGCTTCCCGGAGCCGACGGCCGTCAAGCGCGCCGTCCGCGACCGAGTGGCCCCGGACAAGTCCCTGGGCCACTCGGAGAAGTGACGAGGCGTCAGCCCGCGAGCCGCTCGTAGGCGGGCAGCGTCAGGAAGTCCGCGTAGTCGTCGTCGAGGGCGACCTGGAGCAGCAGGTCGTGGGCCTGCTGCCAGTGGCCGGCCGCGAAGGCCTCGGCGCCGATCTCCTCGCGGATGGCGGCCAGTTCGGCGGCGGCGACCTCACGGGCCAGCTCCGGAGTCGCCTTCTTGCCGTTCTCGAACTCGACGCCTGCGTTGATCCACTGCCAGATCTGGGAGCGGGAGATCTCGGCGGTGGCCGCGTCCTCCATGAGGTTGAAGATGGCGACCGCGCCGAGCCCGCGCAGCCACGCCTCGATGTAACGGACGCCCACCTGAACGGCGTTGACCAGGCCGTCGTAGGTCGGGCTCGCCTTGAGGGAGTCGACGGCGATGAGGTCGGCGGCCTCGACATGGACATCCTCGCGCAGCCGGTCCTTCTGGTTCGGCTTCTCGCCGAGCACCGCGTCGAAGGAGGCCATGGCGATCGGGACCAGGTCCGGGTGGGCCACCCACGACCCGTCGAAACCGTCCCCGGCCTCACGGTCCTTGTCCGCCTTGACCTTCTCGAACGCGACCTTGTTGACCTCCTCGTCACGCCGGGACGGGATGAAGGCCGCCATGCCGCCGATGGCGTGCGCGCCGCGCTTGTGGCAGGTACGGACGAGGAGTTCGGTGTACGCGCGCATGAACGGGGCGGTCATCGTCACCGCGTTGCGGTCCGGGAGGACGAACTTGGTCCCGCCGTCACGGAAGTTCTTCACGATGGAGAACAGGTAGTCCCAGCGGCCCGCGTTCAACCCCGAGGCGTGGTCGCGGAGTTCGTAGAGGATCTCCTCCATCTCGTACGCGGCCGTGATGGTCTCGATGAGGACGGTGGCCCGCACCGAGCCCTGCGGGACGCCGACATGGTCCTGCGCGAACACGAACACGTCGTTCCAGAGGCGGGCCTCCAGGTGCGATTCCGTCTTCGGGAGATAGAAGTACGGTCCCTTGCCGAGATCCAGCAGGCGCCGCGCGTTGTGGAAGAAGTAGAGCCCGAAGTCGACCAGGGCGCCCGGCACTTGCTCGCCGTCGACCAGGAGGTGACGCTCGTTCAGATGCCAGCCGCGCGGCCGCATCACGACGGTCGCCAGCTCGGCGTCGTCCTTCAGGGCGTACGACTTGCCCGAGACGGGGTCGGTGAAGTCGATGGCGCGGGTGTAGGCGTCGATCAGGTTGACCTGGCCCAGGATGACGTTCTCCCAGGTCGGCGCAGAGGCGTCCTCGAAGTCCGCGAGCCACACCCGGGCGCCGGAGTTGAGGGCGTTGATGGTCATCTTGCGGTCGGTGGGGCCGGTGATCTCCACCCGGCGGTCGTTCAGGGCCGCCGGGGACGGGGCCACCCGCCAGGAGTCGTCGGCGCGGATCGCGGCGGTCTCGGGCAGGAAGTCGAGCGTGGAGGTGCGGGCGATCTCGGCGCGGCGCTCCGCCCGGCGGGCGAGGAGTTCGGCGCGCCGGGGCGTGAACCTCCGGTGCAGCTCCGCCACGAAGGCGAGGGCCGCGTCCGTGAGGACCTCCTCCTGCCGGGGGAGGGGCTCGGCGTCGACGACGGCCGGCGAGGACGGCGCTGGTGCGGACATGATGCGTCACTTCCTTCAGCGTGCGTGGCATCGGGTGCCAACCGGCCCGAGCAGGGCCCCGGGCACCCCGGGGAGGGTCAGGGCGCTTCTGAACAGTGGATACTAGTTTCCTTATCGTGGAAGTTCAATGCTTTGTTGAGGTCGAGACCCTCCGGATCGAGCCAACGCCGGGAAAGGGTGGCGCTCGGTGCCGCCCCGCTCACTCCAGGTGCCCCAGATCGTCCGGCGTATCGATGTCGTAGGGCCGGGCGACATCGCCGCACTCGACGAGCGTGATCGCGTCCTGGTGCGCCTTCAGGTAGGCGCGGGCCCCGCGGTCGCCGGTCGCCGACGCCGCGACCCCGGCCCAGTGCGCCGCCCCGAACAGCACCGGATGCCCCCGCACCCCGTCGTACGCGGCCGACACCAGCGACGTGTCCCCGCCGCACGCCTCCCGCACCCGCTCGACGGCCGCCGCCCCGATGCCCGGCTGGTCGACCAGCGCGACCAGCACCGCCCGCACCCCGGTCCCGGCCAGCGAATCGAGCCCGGCCCGCAGCGACGAACCCATCCCCTCGGCCCACCCCGGGTTGTCCACCACCACGCATCCGGCCAGATCCGCCCGCTCCCGAACGGCGTCGGCGCGCGCCCCCAGCACCACATGGACCCGAGTGCAGCCGCCCGCCCGCAGCACCCCGACCGCGTGCTCCACGAGCGGCCTGCCCCGATGGGTCAGCAGCGCCTTGGGGTGCCCGCCCAGGCGCCGCCCACCGCCCGCGGCGAGCAGCAGGCCGGCCACCGGGACCTCGTTCTCCGTCATGGGTCCTGCATACCTGAACTCCGGGCGTGCGCCCGGTTTCTGGGGACTTGTTTTCGGTCGGCATGGTGGCGCGGGCGGCGCCGGGTGGCGTTTACTGACCCGCGTCTCCCGGTGCCCGGAGCGTGCTCCGGGGAGCAGGGGAGGCGTACACCGGCGTGCGCGGGGGGAGAATCGTGTTGCGCAGCGTGGGGCAGAGGCCCATGGCAGGCGGCGAGGACGTCCGGGTGACGGGACTGCGGAGCGCGGTGTCCCGGCTGAGCCGTGAACTCGCCGCGCATCCCGCCGAGTTCCCCGACCGCGGCATCGCCGAGGAGGAACTCGCCACCCTCGCCGCGATGGCCCGCGACGGCATCCCGGAGATCTTCCGGCTGCGCCGCTGTCTGCTGCTGATCGCCAGCGCCCTCGGCTCGGTGAGCGCCCTGGCGGGCGGTCTCGCGGCGGTACGGGCGGCCGTCGACCTCTTCGGTGAGCCACCGCGCCGGTAAGTGCCGCGAACTGTCCGGCCGTTGAGGGGCTGAGGCGGTGAACACGGGCCCCTGCGGCCCGTGTTGCTGTCCCGTCACCCGAACTCCCCGCCGGGGCCGGGCTGTTGGCCCTAGGCCGGGTTCTGGGCGGCGAGGGCCTGGGACAGCTCCCCGGCGACCTGCTGGAGCACTGGGACGATCCGCTGCGTCGCCGTCTCCGTGACGCGGCCCGCCGGTCCCGAGATGGAGATCGCGGCGGCCGTGGGGGAGTCGGGCACCGAGACCGCGAGGCAACGGACGCCGATCTCCTGTTCGTTGTCGTCGACCGCGTACCCGAGGCGCCGCACGTCCGCCAGCGCCGTGAGGAAACCGTCGGCCGTGGTGATCGTCTTCTCCGTCGCGGCCGGCATGCCGGTCCGGGCCAGCAGGGCCCGCACCTCGTCGTCGGGGACCTCGGCGAGCAGCGCCTTGCCGACGCCCGTGGAGTGCGGCAGGACACGCCGGCCGACCTCGGTGAACATCCGCATCGAGTGCTTCGACGGCACCTGGGCGACGTAGACGATCTCGTCGCCGTCGAGCAGGGCCATGTTCGCGGTCTCGCCGGTCTCCTCGACCAGGCGGGCGAGGTAGGGGCGGGCCCAGGTGCCGAGCAGCCGGGAGGCGGACTCGCCCAGGCGGATCAGGCGGGGGCCGAGCGCATACCGCCTGTTGGTCTGCTGGCGGACATAACCGCAGGCCACGAGGGTGCGCATCAGGCGGTGGATGGTGGGCAGCGGCAGGCCGCTGCTCGCGGACAGCTCGCTGAGGCCGACCTCGCCGCCCGCGTCGGCCATCCGTTCCAGCAGGTCGAAGGCGCGCTCTAGGGACTGGACCCCACCGGAGGCGGACCTCGCGGGGTCGGTGGTGCTGGCGCTGGACGTCGGCACGGCGCGTTCCTTTCGGGCTGGCAGGAAGGTCAGAAGCCTACCTGGCAGTCGGTTGACTCCCCGGCTGTACCTCGTTAAGTTCTGCGGGCCGGAAGCCTAATTTCGCTTTGTGGAAACGTCCAGAGTGTGGACGCTGTTCCCCCTGGCGAGAAGTGTGCCCCTTGACGACGTGGGGGCGGGAGTGAAGACTCCTTCAACAGAACGTTGAATTCCGTTACATATAGGTAAATCCCGTTTCCGGGACGTAACGCGACGGTTAGGGAGGGGCCTGGGTGTCCGACGTTGAACTGGTGATCCGCTCGACCCGAGTCATCACCCCCGAGGGGACCCGCGCCGCCACGGTCGCGGTCGCCGACGGCACGATCACCGCCGTACTGCCCCACGACGCCCCCGTCCCGCCGGGCGCCCGCCTGGAGGACGTCGGTGACCACGCCCTGCTGCCCGGCCTGGTCGACACCCATGTGCACGTCAACGACCCCGGGCGCAGCGAGTGGGAGGGCTTCTGGACCGCCACGCGCGCGGCGGCGGCCGGCGGCATCACCACCCTCGTCGACATGCCGCTCAACTCCCTCCCGCCGACCACCACGGTCGACCACCTCCGCGTCAAGCAGGAGGTCGCCGCCGCCAAGGCCCACGTCGACGTCGGCTTCTGGGGCGGCGCCCTGCCCGACAACCTCAAGGAACTGCGCCCGCTGCACGAGGCCGGCGTGCACGGCTTCAAGGCGTTCCTCTCCCCGTCCGGCGTCGACGAGTTCCCGCACCTCGACGAGGAGCACCTCGGCTGGTCGCTGGCCGAGACGGCGTCGTTCGACGGCCTGCTCATCGTGCACGCCGAGGACCCGCACCACCTGGAACGGGCCCCGCAGCGCGGCGGCCCCCGCTACGCCGACTTCCTGGCCTCCCGGCCGCGCGGCGCCGAGGACACGGCGATCGCCCGGCTGGTGACGCAGGCGAAACGTCTCGGCGCGCGCGTGCACATACTGCATCTGTCCTCCAGCGACGCGCTGCCGCTGATCGCCGCCGCCAAGGCCGAGGGCGTCCGCCTCACCGTCGAGACCTGCCCGCACTACCTCACCCTCACCGCCGAGGAAGTCCCGGACGGGGCAAGCGAGTTCAAGTGCTGCCCGCCCATCCGCGAGGCCGCCAACCAGGACCTCCTGTGGCAGGCGCTGGCCGACGGCACCATCGACTGTGTCGTCACCGACCACTCGCCCTCCACCGCCGACCTCAAGACCCCGGACTTCGCCACCGCCTGGGGCGGCATATCCGGCCTCCAGCTCAGCCTCGCCGCGGTCTGGACGGAGGCCCGCCGCCGCGGCCACGGTCTGGAGGACGTCGTGCGCTGGATGTCCGCGAAGACCTCCGAACTGGCCGGGCTGCACCGCAAGGGCGCCATAGCGCCAGGACGCGACGCCGACTTCGCGGTGCTCGCGCCGGACGAGACGTTCACCGTCGACCCGGCCGCCCTCCAGCACCGCAACCGCGTCACGGCGTACGCGGGCAAGACCCTGCACGGTGTCGTCAAGTCGACCTGGCTGCGCGGCCAACGCATCGTCGCGGACGGCGAGTTCACCGAGCCGAAGGGCCGCCTGCTGACCCGCACCCCCTGAACCCGGCGCCCCGCGCCCGGCCGCACCGCAGCGGCCGATCCCCGAAAGGAACCCCTGATCATCGTGACGGCGATCCCCCGTTTCACCGGCGACGCGAACCCCTACGGAGGCGGCGACCCGTACGCGGACTACCGCACGGCCGCCTTCCCCTTCACCTCGTACGCCGACCTCGCGGGCCGTCAGCTCGGCGCCGGGGTCATCGCCGCGAACGACGAGTTCTTCGCCGAGCGCGAGAACCTGCTGATCCCGGGGCGGGCCGAGTTCGACCCCGAGCGCTTCGGGCACAAGGGCAAGATCATGGACGGCTGGGAGACCCGCCGCCGCCGCGGTGGCTCCGACGGCCACCCCTGGCCCACCGCCGACGACCACGACTGGGCGCTGGTCCGGCTCGGGGCGCCCGGCGTGATCCGCGGGATCGTCGTCGACACGGCCCACTTCCGCGGCAACTACCCGCAGGCCGTCTCCGTCGAGGGCGCCTCCGTGCCGGGCTCGCCGTCCCCCGCCGAGCTGCTCGGCGCCGACGTCAAGTGGACCACCCTGGTCCCGCGCACCCAGGTCGGCGGACACGCGGCGAACGGTTTCGCCGTCGCCGTCGAGCAACGGTTCACCCACCTCCGCGTCAACCAGCACCCCGACGGCGGCATCGCCCGCCTGCGTGTCCACGGCGAGGTCGTGCCCGACCCCGGCTGGCTCGGGGCGCTCGGCACCTTCGACGTCGTCGCGCTGGAGAACGGCGGCCGGGTCGAGGACGCCTCCGACCTGTTCTACTCCCCGGCCACCAACACCATCCAGCCCGGCCGCTCCCGCCAGATGGACGACGGCTGGGAGACCCGCCGCCGCCGCGACCAGGGCAATGACTGGATCAGCTATCGGCTGGCCGCGCAGGCCCAGATCCGCGCCGTCGAGATCGACACCGCGTACCTGAAGGGCAACAGCGCGGGGTGGGCGTCGGTGTCGGTGAAGGACGGCGAGGAAGGGGCCTGGCGGGAGATCCTGCCGCGCACCCGCCTCCAGCCCGACACCGACCACCGCTTCGTCCTGCCGACCCCGGTGGTGGGCACGCACGCGCGCGTGGACATCTATCCCGACGGCGGCATCTCCCGCCTGCGCCTGCACGGCTCCCTGACCGAGACCGGAACGGCGGAGCTGACGGCCCGCCACCAGGAACTGGGCGGCTAGGGCCCGCGTCTGCGACGTGATCAGCCGGACAGGCCCAGGGGGCGGCCCTGTCCGGTGGTCTGGCCTGTCCGGAATTTCCGGTGGGCGATGAATTGCGGGGACGGTCGGGGTCTGCACTCATGACGACAGAACTCATGAGGTCTGTAGCCATGACGACAGACCTCATGACCGCAGACCCCGCACCCGAAAGCAGGCACCTCTCATGGGCAGCCTCGTCTCCACCCTCTTCCTCACCCTCGACGGCGTCTACCAGGGGCCGGGCGGCCCCGACGAGGACCGCAGGGACGGCTTCGACCAGGGCGGCTGGAGCCACCCGTACGCCGACGAGGACTCCGGACGTTTCCTGGCCGACGTCTTCGGGAACGTCGGCGCGTTCCTCCTCGGGCGCCGCACCTACGACATCTTCGCCGCGTTCTGGCCCCGGGTGACCGACCCGGCGGACCCGATCGCCGGGCGGCTGAACGGCGTCCCGAAATACGTCCCCTCCGCGACCCTCACCGACCCCGCGTGGGCCGGCACCACGGTCCTGCGAGGCGACCTCGCCCCCGAGGTCACGGCCCTCAAGGAGCGCACCGACGGCGAGGTGCAGGTGCACGGCAGCGGCGCGCTGGTCCGCTCGCTGCTCGACCTCGGCCTCGTCGACACCCTCCATCTGCTGACGATCCCCGTGCTCCTCGGCGCGGGCCGACGGCTGTTCGCGGAGGGCGCCGCCCCGACCCGGTTCCGGCACGTCCGGGGCCAGATCACTTCGACGGGCGTCTCCATCCAGACCTACGCCCGGGACGGCAGGCCGGTCTACGGCTCGTTCATGTGACAGCCACGTGGGGGCGGGCGGCGCAAAGTTAACTCCGGGAAAACTCATCCGACGTGACGGCAAAATCCCTCGCCTTGTCATTGACATGCCACTGTCTACGCGCGTCATCATGTGGCCATGAGATTCCCCCCACGCACCCACCGCATCGGCGCCGCCGCCGCGCTCCTGTCCGCCCTGCTCGTGGGCGGCACCGTCTCCGCCACCACGGCGGACGCCGCTGTCGCCTCCGTCGGCAGCATCTGCTACAGCGACCTGCCCTCCCAGGCGTACGACACCCTGGAGCTCATCGAGCAGGGCGGCCCGTACCCGTACTCCCAGGACGGCGTCGTCTTCCAGAACCGTGAGGGCGTGCTGCCCAGCCAGTCCACCGGGTACTACCACGAGTACACGGTCAAGACGCCGGGTTCGTCCACGCGTGGAGCGAAGCGCATCGTCACCGGTGAGCGGTCCAAGGAGGACTACTACACCGCGGACCACTACGTGACGTTCGACCTGGTCAACTACGGCTGCTGAGCAGTCGTCCAGAGCAGTCGCTGAGCGGTTGCCGGGTACCCCACTGCCCGGCACGAGGATCGGCGCGATCGGCGGAGGCCGGCCATGTGCACATGGCCGGCCTCCGGCGCGTCCGGCCACAGGGGCGAACGGGGTCCACCGGGCGGCGAGTTGGCGCCGCGGCCGTCCGACGGGACGGGCGAACGGCGGCCAGCCGAGGGTGGGTGAACGGCGGCCACGCGAGCGTGGGTGAACGGCGGTCACCCGGGGGTGGGTGAACGACGACGACCCTCGGGTGGGTAACGGCGGTGGGCCTCGGGTGGGTGACGGCGCTGGCCCGGAAGTCCACGTGCCGTCAGAAGCCTTTGCCGCAGGGGCAGTTGAACCCCTGGACCGGCATTCACCGTAGTGCCCCCGGTTCTACCGTCCGGCGAACTCACCGCTCACCCCTGGAGACGCGCCATGGCCCGCGACCGACTCGACCTCCCGTCCCGTGAAGTACTGCTCGCACGGCAGGAGTTGGTGCTCGCCCACTTCCACGACGAGGTCGTCCAGGACTGGGACGCCACCCCGGCGACCTTCACAGCGCCGACGCGGTGATCGTCGAGTTCTGGCTCCTGGGCACGCACCAGGGGCCGTTGAGGGCCATACCGGCGACGGGCGGCCGCTTCCGGGTCCGGATGACCGCCTCCTTCGTTTTCGACGAGGACGAGCAACTCATCTGCGAACGCGTCTACTTCGACCAGCTCACCATGCTCAGGCAACTGGTCTCCGCGCTGAACTGGAAGAACCCCGCGACCTGGCTGCGCGCGCTCAAGGCGTTGCGCGGAGTGGCGGCCCCGTCGAGCGAACCGGACCGCCGGCTGCTCGACACCTCGATGCCGGACGACCTGCGACGGGACCGGCCGGTGACCTGACGGCGCGAGGCGCGGCCCGCGTTCACTCCGGGCGACGGCTGTGCGCGGCGGCGAACAGCGCGACCGCCAGTGCCACCAGCGCCATGCTCACATAGACCCCGTGGCCGTCCAGGAACCCGAGTCTGTGGATCACGCCCACCCGCCAGTCGGTGAACTCGTGCACCAGGCCCAGCACGCCCTGCATCAGGGCGAGGAAACCGAGCAGTTCCAGCAGTCGCTTCATGACGCCACCCTCGCCCCACGGCCCCCGCACGCGCATCGTCCGTGGGGCGGGTCCCGGCCGCCGTAGGTCGGTGATCGAGGCCGCCGCCCGCGCCGAAAGTCCCCGACACCGCGACTTTGGTCGGTGATCTCGCGCGGGACGCGGTCGGCCGCCCCGCGCGCGCATAGATTTGTCGACCGTGAGTGGTGACAAGACGGCCCCCGCGCCGCAGACGTTCACGGAGCGCCGTTGGCTGCTCCCGTCGGCGGTGCTCCATGAACTCGACCCCGACACCGAGCCCGACCGACGCCGCCCACGACGCACCGCGCGGGACTGGGTCGTCGACTTCAGCGCCTTCCTGCTGGCCGTGCTCGTCGGCCTGGCCGGCGCGCACGACCTGGCCGGTGACACGAACCTCTCGCCGGGCTTCGTCGTCCTCGACCAGGTGGCGGGCGCCCTCGCCTGTGCCGCCGTCTGGGGGCGCCGCCGCTGGCCGGTCGGCCTCGCCGTCGCCATGATCCCCGTCGGGCTCGTCTCCAACACCGCGGGCGGCGCCGCCATGGTCGCCCTGTTCACCGTCGCCGTGCACCGCCCGTTCCGGTACGTGGCCTGGATCGGCGGCATCAACCTCGCGCTCATCCCGCTCTACTTCTGGCTGCGCCCCGACCCCCAGGTGCCCTACCTGGGCATCGTCGCCTTCACCGCGCTGCTCACCGGCACCGCCGTCGGCTGGGGCATGTTCGTGCGCTCCAAGCGCCAGCTCATGGTCAGCCTGCGCGACCGGGCCCGACGCGCCGAGACCGAGGCGGTGCTGCGTGCGGAACGGGCCCAGCGGCTGGCCCGTGAGTCCATCGCGCGCGAGATGCACGACGTCCTCGCCCACCGGCTGACCCTGCTCAGCGTGCACGCGGGCGCCCTGGAGTTCCGCCCGGACGCACCCCGCGCGGAGATCGTCCGGGCGGCCGGTGTCATCCGGGAGAGCGCCCACGAGGCCCTCCAGGACCTGCGGGAGATCATCGGCGTGCTGCGCGCGGCGGAGGGCGAGGAGGCGGGACGCCCGCAGCCGACGCTCGCCGCGCTGGACGCCCTGGTCGCGGAGTCCCGGGAGGCCGGCATGAAGGTCGTCCTCGACAGCCGCGTCACCGATCAGGAGACCGTGCCCGTCTCCGTCGGCCGCACCGCCTACCGCATCGCCCAGGAGGCGCTGACCAACGCCCGCAAGCACGCTCCCGGCGCCGAGGTGACCGTGACCCTCACCGGCGCCCCGGGCGACGGCCTCACGGTGACCGTCCGCAACCCCGCCCCCGAGGGCGAGGTGCCCCCCGTCCCCGGCTCCGGCCAGGGCCTCATCGGCCTCACCGAACGCGCCACCCTCGCCGGCGGCCACCTCGAACACGGCCCGCAACCGGACGGCGGCTTCCAAGTACGGGCGCGGCTGCCCTGGGGGTGAGGGATGAGATGAGCTGGGGGTGAGGGATGAGGGGACGGCTGGGCGGATGCGTGGGGTCGGACGGGGTCGGCGAGGTGCCGCCGGTTCGCAGGTCGGCGTGGGCGGGCGCGGTGCGGGCGGGCGGGTGCGGTGTTGTCGGACCGAGCCTCGGCAGGAGGGGCCGCCGGGGAAGACGGGAAAATCCCTCCTTCTTAAGAAGCGCCCATCAAGTCTCAAGGAGGCGCCCGTCAAGTGGCACTCCGCCGACCACGCGTCTCCCCGCGCGCGTGCCGATCCCGCACCCCGCCCCCGCACGTCGCCCGCCTCGGCCGTGATTACGTGAGGACCATGACTGCGATCAGACTGCTCCTCGTGGACGACGACCCACTGGTGCGGGCCGGACTCGCCCTGATGATGGGCGGCGCCGACGACATCGAGATCGTCGGCGAGGCGGCCGACGGCGCCGAGGTCGAGGCGCTCGTCGACCGCACCCGGCCCGACGTGGTCCTCATGGATCTGCGGATGCCGTCGGTCGACGGACTCACCGCCACCGAGCGCCTCCGCGCCCGCGAGAAGGCCCCCCAGGTCGTCGTCCTCACCACCTTCCACGCCGACGAACAGGTGCTGCGGGCCCTGCGGGCGGGCGCCGCCGGGTTCGTCCTCAAGGACACCCCGCCCGCCGAGATCGTCGACGCCGTGCGCCGGGTCGCCGCCGGTGACCCCGTCCTGTCGCCCGCCGTCACCCGCCGCCTGATGGCACACGCCGCGGGCAGCACCGCCGACACCCGTCGCGCACGCGCGCGTGCACGCGTCGGCGCCCTCAACGACCGTGAGCGCGAGGTCGCCGTGGCCGTCGGCAAGGGGCTGTCCAACGCCGAGATCGGCACCGGCCTGTTCCTGAGCGTCGCCACCGTCAAGACACACGTCTCCTGCATCCTGGCCAAGCTCGACCTCAACAACCGCGTCCAGATCGCGCTGCTGATGCACGACGCCGGACTCCTCGACGAACCCGGGGAGAACGGGAACTGACCACGAGGGGACGGACGTTGTCCCTGTGCGCGGTGAGGCACGGGGGTGTCCGACGGGGGCTCGCTCGGGGGGTCTCGCCGCCCGAAGGGGGAGCAGATGTCAGACACGATCGATCTGGGAGCGTACGGCGACGGGTTCCGTACCGATCCGCATCCGTACTACGCGCGGCTGCGTGAGAGCGGCCCGGTGCACCGGGTGCTGCTGCCCGCGCCGGAGGCGTACGAGACCTGGCTCGTGGTCGGGTACGAGGAGGCGCACGCGGCTCTGAACGACCCGCGGCTGTCCAAGGACGGCACGGCGATCGGCGTACGGTCCCTGGACGAGCAGCTCATCGGGAAGAACCTGCTGCTCACCGACCCGCCCCAGCACACGCGCCTGCGTGCGCTGGTGAGCAGAACCTTCACCGCACGCCGGGTGGAGCAACTCCGCCCGAGAATCCAGCAGATCACCGGCGAGCTGCTCGACGCGATGCTGCCGCTCGGGCGCGCCGACCTGGTCGAGTCGTTCGCCTACCCGCTGCCGCTCACCGTGATCTGCGAGCTGCTCGGCGTCCCCGACCTGGACCGCACCGAGTTCCACAAACTGACCCGCGAGGCGATCGCACCCTCCAGCGCCGAGAGCGCACTGGCCGCGATGCAGGAGCTGAGCACCTACTTCACCGACCTGATCGAGGACAAACGGAGCGCCGGGCCGTCCGGCGACCTGCTCGGCGACCTGATCCGCACCCGTACCGAGGACGGCGACCGGCTCTCCGCCGACGAACTGCGCGGGATGGCCTTCGTGCTGCTGCTCGCCGGACACGAGACGACGGTCAATCTGATCAGCGGCGCCGTCCACACCCTGCTCAGCCACCCGGACCAACTCGCCCTGCTGCGCGCCGACATGAGCCTGATCGACGGCGCGGTCGAGGAGACGCTGCGTTATGAGGGGCCGGTGGAGAGCGCGACGTTCCGGTACGCCGCCGAACCCCTGGAGATCGGCGGCACCCGCATCGACCGGGGCGAGGCGGTGATGATCGGCATCACCGCGGCCCACCGCTCGGCGTCCCGCTATCCGGAGCCGGACCGTTTCGACATCCGCCGCGACAACCGGGGGCACCTCGCCTTCGGCCACGGCATCCACTTCTGCCTGGGCGCCCCGCTGGCCCGCCTCGAAGCCCGCACGGCGATCCGGGCCCTCCTGGAACGCGCCCCGGACCTCCGCCCCGACGGCCCACCCGGCGACTGGCTCCCGGGCATGCTGATCCGCGGGGTACGAAGCCTGCCGGTGAGTTGGTGAGTTGGTGAGTTGGTGAGTTGGTGAGTTGGTGACTCGGTGGCGTTCGGGGGTGGCCCCCCGGACGCGGGTCACGCTTTCGGCTGGGCCGCTGGGGCAGCCGGGTGCGCCGTCGACGGCACGGGCGGAGGCGCCTGACCGTCGCTCGGCGAACCTCCGGCTCCTTCCTCAAGGAGCCGGCCGCTCAGCCGATCGCCCACTCCGCGCCGCCCGGCAGTTCCGCGAGGGGGACCGGGCGGCGGTCGCGGCGGGAGATCTCGCAGGCCTCGGCGATCCGCAGCGCCTGGAGCGCCTCGCGCCCGTCACAGGGGTTGGCGCGGCGGCCGAGCACCACCTCGACAAAGGCGCAGAGTTCGGCCTCGTAGGCGGGGCCGAAGCGTTCCAGGAAGGAGTGCCACGGCTTGTCCGCGGCCGGCGGTCCGGTCGGCTCGGTGGAGGCGATCGGCGTGCGGTCGTCCAGGCCGACGACGATCTGGTCCAGCTCGCCCGCCAGTTCCATGCGGACGTCGTATCCGGCGCCGTTGAGGCGGGTCGCGGTGGCGGTGGCGATGGTGCCGTCGTCGAGCCGCAGCAGCGCGGCGCCCGTGTCGACGTCACCGGCCTCGCGGAACATCGGGGGCCCGGCGTCGGAGCCGACGGCGTACACGTCGACGACCTCGCGCCCGGTCACCCAGCGCAGCACGTCGAAGTCGTGGATCAGCGTGTCCCGGTATAACCCGCCCGACAACGGCAGCCAGGACGCGGCGGGCGGTGCCTGGTCGCTGGTCAGCGCCCGCACGGTGTGCAGCCGGCCGAGGCGTCCGGAGCGCACCGCGTCCCGGGCGCCCCGGTACCCGGTGTCGAACCGGCGCTGGAAGCCCATCTGAAGGATCGTCCCGGCGGTCTCGACCTCGGCGATGGCCTGAAGCGTGCCCGGCAGGTCGAGGGCGATCGGCTTCTCGCAGAACACCGGCAGGCCGGAACGGGCCGCCCGGCCGATCAGTTCCGCGTGGGCGGCCGTCGCCGTGGTGATCACCACCGCGTCCACACCCCACCGGAAGATCTCGTCGACGCCCGGCGCCGCCGTCTCCCCGAGGCGGTGCGCCAGCTCCTGGGCCCGCGTCGCGTCCTGGTCCGTGAGGATCAGCGACCCGACCTCACGGTTCCGGCTGAGCGTGTTCGCATGAATGGTGCCGATGCGGCCCGTCCCGATGACCCCGATGCGCATGGAAACAAAGTGGGGGTCAGGACCGTACCCTGTCAATGCGTATGTCCGGACAATCGGACCGCACAACTTCCCGTCATCTGTTCACGGAGCTACGCTCGGCCCGTGCCGAAACCAGAAGTGGACCCGACCGTGTCGCTCGACCTCAGTGTGGACCGGAGCAGTCCGGTGCCGTTGTACTTCCAGCTCTCGCAGCAGCTGGAAGCGGCGATCGAACACGGAGCGCTCACCCCTGGCAGTCTGCTCGGCAACGAGATCGAACTGGCCGCCCGGCTCGGCCTGTCCCGGCCCACCGTCCGCCAGGCCATCCAGTCCCTGGTCGACAAGGGCCTCCTGGTCCGCCGCCGGGGCGTCGGCACCCAGGTCGTGCACAGCCAGGTCAAGCGCCCCCTGGAACTGAGCAGCCTCTACGACGACCTGGAGGCGGCCGGCCAGCGCCCCGCCACGAAGGTGCTGGTCAACACAGTCGTTCCGGCCACCGCCGAGATCGCCGCCGCCCTCGGGGTCGCCGAGGACAGCGAGGTGCACCGGGTGGAGCGGCTGCGGCTCGCGCACGGGGAGCCGATGGCGTACCTGTGCAACCACATCCCGCCCGGGCTGCTCGACCTGGACACCGCACAGCTGGAGGCCACCGGCCTGTACCGGATGATGCGGGGCGTCGGGATCACCCTGCACAGCGCCCGCCAGTCCATCGGGGCCCGCGCCGCGACCGCCGACGAGGCCGAGCGGCTCGCCGAACCCGAGGGCGCCCCGCTGCTCACCATGCAACGCGTCACCTTCGACGACACCGGCCGGGCCGTCGAGTTCGGCAGCCACACCTACCGGCCGTCGCGCTACTCCTTCGAGTTCCAACTGCTCGTCCGTCCCTGACCGCTCGTCCGTCCCTCACTGCTCTTCCGTCCCTGAGACTTCGGGTCGCCGCCGGGGGCTGGCCCGATCGTGGCGATGTGACCGGTTGTCAGGACAATGTGACCAAGTTGTCCCACCCGGTCACGGTTGTGCGATCTCTGTGTTTGAGAATGGGGCGTTTGGGATCGGCGGGATCACCTCTGTGTGACACCGCCCGTCCCGCACGCACCACCGAACACAGCAAGAAGGGCACGGCCTCGTGGCACCGTTTCGTACCTGGGCGGGAATCGCGCTGGCGGGGGCACTGACCGTGTCCCTGGCCGGTTGCAGCGGCAGCGGCGGCAAACGCGCGGAGGACGCGCGCAAGGCCGCGGCGGCCCAAGGACGGTCGGCGGTGAACACCCCCCGCTGGACCTTCGCGATGATCACCCACTCCGGTGACGGCGACAGCTTCTGGGACATCGTTCAGAACGGCGCCAAGCAGGCCGCCGTCAAGGACAACATCGACTTCCTCTACTCGCACGACGACGAGGCCCAGCAGCAGGCCCAACTCGTGGACGCGGCCGTCGACAAGAAGGTCGACGGGATCATCGTCACCCTCGCCAAGCCCGACGCGCTGAAGGCGGCCCTCGCCCGCGCGGAGAAGGCCGGCATCCCGGTCATCACCGTGAACTCCGGCTCGGCCGAGTCCAAGAAGTTCGGCGCGCTCACCCACGTCGGCCAGGACGAGTCCGTGGCCGGCGAGGCGGTCGGCGACGAACTGAACAGACGCGGCAAGAAGAAGGTCCTCTGTGTCCTGCACGAACAGGGCAACGTCGGCCACGAACAGCGCTGCGCCGGCGTCCGCAAGACCTTTGACGGCGACGTCCAGGATCTGTATGTCAACGGCACGAACATGCCCGACGTCCAGTCCGCGATCGAGGCCCGCCTCCAGTCCGACGCCTCGCTCGACGCCGTCGTCACCCTCGGCGCCCCGTACGCCGACACCGCGGCCAAGGCCAAGCAGGACGCCGGCAGCAAGGCGGAGATCGACACCTTCGACCTCAACGCCAAGGTTGCCGCCGGTCTCGCGTCCGGCGCCCTCGGCTTCGCCGTCGACCAGCAGCCCTACCTCCAGGGCTACGAGGCCGTCGACCTGCTCTGGCTCCACAAGTACAACGCCGATGTCCTCGGCGGCGGCCGCCCGGTCCTCACCGGCCCCCAGATCGTCACCAAGGACGACGCCGCCACGCTGGAGGAGTACACGAAGCGGGGGACCCGATGAACACGGGCACCGATGCGCCTATGACGTCCGAGGCGCACACGACCTCCGGTGCGCACACGACATCCGACGCGCCTATGACCTCCGACGCGGAGAGCGCGATGCCTGCCGGGTCTGACCGCAAGGTCGCCAGGTCAAGCGGCAAGGCCGCCGGGTCTGACGAAAGGATTCTGCACAGCTCTCCGCTGCGGCGGCTGCTGGGCCGTCCCGAGCTGGGGTCGGTCGTCGGCGCGCTCGCCGTGTTCGTCTTCTTCGCCCTGCTCGCCGACGGGTTCCTGCGGCCCGCCAGTCTGAGCACGGTCCTCTACGCCTCCTCGACGATCGGCATCATGGCGGTGCCGGTCGCGCTGCTGATGATCGGCGGCGAGTTCGACCTGTCCGCGGGCGTTCTGGTGACGTCGTCCGCGCTCGTCTCCTCGATGTTCAGCTACCAGATGACGGCCAACGTCTGGGTCGGCGCGGGCGTCTCGCTCCTGGTCACCCTTGCCGTCGGCGCGTTCAACGGGTTCGTGCTGACGCGCACCAAGTTGCCGAGCTTCATCGTCACGCTGGGCACGTTCTTGATGTTGACCGGGTTGAATCTCGGGTTGACCAAGTTGATCGACAGCACCGTCTCGACGAAGTCGATCTCCGACATGGACGGCTTCGACTCCGCCCGTGCCGTCTTCGCCTCCACGCTCTCCGTCGGCGATGTCGACGTCAAGATCACGATCCTGTGGTGGTTCGGCCTGGTCGCGGTGGCCTCGTGGATTCTGCTGCGGACCCGCGTCGGCAACTGGATCTTCGCGGTCGGCGGCAACAAGGACGCGGCCCGCGCGGTCGGCGTCCCGGTGGAGAAGACGAAGATCGGCCTGTACATGGGCGTCGGGTTCGGTGCGTGGATCTCCGGTCAACACTTGCTGTTCAGTTATGACGTCGTCCAGTCCGGCGAGGGCGTCGGCAATGAGTTGATCTACATCATCGCGGCCGTCATCGGCGGCTGCCTGATCACCGGCGGGTACGGCAGCGCCGTCGGCTCGGCGGTCGGCGCGTTCCTGTTCGGCATGACCAGCAAGGGCATCGTCTTCGCCGAGTGGAACCCCGACTGGTTCAAGTTCTTCCTCGGAGCGATGCTGCTCCTCGCGACCCTGCTCAACGCCTGGGTTCGCAAGCGGGCGGAGGCCACCACATGACGACCACGACGAAGAGCGTGCCGCTCGTCGAACTGGCCGACGTCGGCAAGCGCTACGGCAACGTCCGCGCCCTCGAAGGCATCTCCCTGGAGGTGGGCGCGGGCGAGATCACCTGTGTCCTGGGCGACAACGGCGCCGGCAAGTCCACCTTGATCAAGATCATTGCGGGACTGCACCGACATGACGGCGGTGTCCTGCGTGTCGACGGCGAGGAGACCCACCTGTCCTCCCCGCGCGAGGCCCTGGACCGGGGTGTCGCGACCGTCTACCAGGATCTTGCCGTCGTCCCGCTCATGCCGGTGTGGCGGAACTTCTTCCTCGGCTCCGAACCCAGGAAGGGCATGGGCCCCTTCAAGCGCATGGACATCGACTTCATGCGCGAGACGACCCGCACCGAACTCCTCCGCATGGGCATCGACCTCCGCGACGTCGACCAGCCCATCGGCACCCTCTCCGGCGGCGAACGCCAGTGCGTGGCGATCGCCCGAGCCGTCCACTTCGGCGCCAAGGTCCTCGTCCTGGACGAACCGACGGCGGCGCTCGGCGTCAAACAGTCGGGGGTCGTCCTCAAGTACGTGGCAGCGGCCCGGGACCGGGGTCTCGGCGTGGTGTTGATCACCCACAATCCGCACCACGCGTATCTGGTCGGCGACCGCTTCGTACTGCTGAGGCGCGGCGCGATGGTCGGCAGCCACACGCGGGACGAGATCACGCTGGAGGAGCTGACGGCGCAGATGGCCGGGGGGAGCGATCTTGACGCGCTGCGTCATGAGTTGGGGCGTGGGTGAGGGGCGGGGGCTGGTCGGTGCGGGGTGCGGGGTGCGGGGTGCGGGGTGCGGGGTGCGGGGCGAGGTACGGGTGCGGGGGTCGGCTGGGCGGTGTTGACCGTCTCGGCGCGTCTTGATCAACCCTCAACCCTTGGCCCGCGTCCTTGCGGACGGGCGGATGCCTGGGGTGTGGTCACCATGGATCGAGCCCGGCTCAATGCGATCAAGTTGGGCGATGTGATCAATGAGGTGAGTGATGTGGTCAATCCGAATCGAGGTGATCGACATGGTCGACGTGATCGATGCAGGTCGACGTGAGTTGCACGATCTGCATGGATCAGGTTGACCGTCGCGACCCATCTCGTTGACACGGCGTATCCGATCCATGTCGATCAACCTGATCAATCCGATCGACACGGTCAACCCTCAACCCTCGACCGTCCCGACACAAACGTCCCCGTAACGCTTCCGCAATGCCCGTCGCTCCCCCGCTCGGCACCCGGGGTGGGCGTGCGGCAGAATCGAGCCCGATGAGCACCTACCGCGACTTCACCGCCCCCATCGGCTCACGCCGGGCCCCGGTACTCCGCACCGTGGGCACCCGGGAACGCCGTTCGCACCTGACGGCCCCCCGGGTCCCCACGGTCGGCATCGACATCGGCGGCACCAAGGTGATGGCGGGCGTCGTCGACGCCGACGGCAACATCCTGGAGAAGCTCCGCACCGAGACGCCGGACAAGTCCAAGAGCCCCAGGGTCGTCGAGGACACCATCGTCGAACTGGTCCTGGACCTCTCCGACCGGCACGACGTGCACGCGGTCGGCATCGGCGCGGCCGGCTGGGTCGACGCCGACCGCAACCGCGTCCTGTTCGCCCCGCACCTGTCCTGGCGCAACGAACCGCTGCGCGACCGGCTCGCCGACCGGCTCGCCGTGCCCGTCCTGGTCGACAACGACGCCAACTCCGCCGCGTGGGCCGAGTGGCGCTTCGGCGCCGGGCGCGGCGAGGACCACCTCGTCATGATCACGCTGGGCACCGGCATCGGTGGCGCGATCCTGGAGGACGGTCAGGTCAAGCGCGGCAAGTACGGCGTCGCGGGCGAGTTCGGGCATATGCAGGTCGTGCCGGGCGGACACCGTTGCCCGTGCGGCAACCGCGGCTGCTGGGAGCAGTACAGCTCCGGCAACGCCCTGGTCCGTGAGGCGAGGGAACTGGCCGCCGCCGACTCCCCGGTCGCCTACGGGATCATCGAGCACGTCAAGGGCAACATCAACGACATCACCGGCCCGATGATCACCGAGCTGGCCCGCGAGGGCGACGCGATGTGCATCGAGCTGCTCCAGGACATCGGCCAGTGGCTCGGCGTCGGCATCGCCAACCTCGCCGCCGCCCTCGACCCGTCCTGCTTCGTGATCGGCGGCGGTGTCAGCGCGGCCGACGACCTGTTGATCGTCCCCGCGCGGGACGCCTTCAAGCGTCAGCTCACCGGTCGCGGCTACCGCCCCGAGGCCCGCATCACCCGGGCCCAGCTCGGACCCGAGGCCGGCATGGTCGGTGCCGCCGACCTCGCCCGGCTGGTCGCCCGCCGGTTCCGGCGCGCCAAGCGGCGCCGTGTCGAACGGTACGAGCGCTACGAGCGGTACGCGGAGGCCCGGCGCTCCTCCCAGGACAGCGCGTGACCCCCACCCTGCCCCGCCAGGCCGCACCACCGGACGAACCGTCCCGGCCGCCGGAGAACCGAGGGCACCGCATCCGCCGCCGGGCGATCACCCTCCTCATCATCGTGCTGCTCATCGGCGTCCCGGCCGGTTACCTGGTGATCTCCGCCAACCAGAGCCGGCAGAGCGGCCGGGACAAGGAGGACAAGTACTCCGCGACCGGCCTCACCGAGGGCTGGCCCTCCAAGGTCCAACGCAGGCTGTACCAGGTGCCGGTCCCGCATCCCGCGAACAAGGTCGCCTACTACGAGACCAACAACTGGAAGACCAGCCGTCTCTACGTGCAGTTCCAGACGACGCACGCGGGTGTCGACGCCTTCTTCAAACAGATGGGCGTCGACCAGGTCGACCTCAAGAAGGGCGACATCACCATCAGCAGCCGCGACCAGGAGATCACCGGCTGGAAGTTCTCGGGCCCCGGCTCGCGCGGCGGCGACTACTTCGGGCTCGTCCACCGGCAGAAGAACCCCAAGCCGACGCAGGACGTGGTCGTGAACACCGCCAACCCGGACTACCCCATGGTGTACGTCGTCTCGCGCGCGATCCCCTGACGCCAGGGGCCGTCGGACCTGCGCCGGGACCGATTGTCAGAGGCCGCCCGTAGAGTCGTAGACGTCTGATCCGACACACGGGCGGGAGGTGAGACGTCGTATGGGCGACATGGCCGAGACGGCGGACGGAACGGCGCGGCGGGTACCCACCCGACTCGCCGCCGTCTTCCTGCCCGCGCCCCTGCCGAGGAACGGCCGGATCGCCTTCTGGGACCCGGAGGACGGCCCGCTGCCCGCCGAGGACTCCGAGCTGACGGTGGTCAGGGCGCACGGCGCGGGGGTCCGCCGCAGGACCGTCCCCGCGCTGACCCTCCCGATCGAAGAGGCGCTGCCCCTGCTCGCGCGGGCCCGCCGCGACCCCGCCGCCCACCCCGCCACCGCCTGCTGGGGAGCCGCCGCCCTGCACGCGCTGCACCTCACCGCGCGCGGTCGCCTGCTGCCGGGCCTCACCGCCACCGGGCACGACGCGTGGCGGGCCGGACCACTGGAGCCGGACGACATCACCCACCTCAGAGCCGTCGCCGCCGCCCTGCCCCACGAAGGCCACCCGGTCCCGTTGCCCGGACCTGGACCGCTCAGGCTGCCCGAGCCCGAGGCCCTCGTCCGCGCCTTCCTCGACGCCGTCGTCGACACCCTGCCCCGCACCCCCGCCGCCCCCCACACCTGCGGCAAACCCTTCGCGGACCGCCGCCCGCAGCGCCTGCCCGGCGCCGAGGACTGGGCCGCCGAGGTCGCCGCCGGGATGGACGCGGGCGTGCGTATCTCGCTCCGCCTGGACCTGTCGGCGTACGAACTGTTCGACGACAGCGGGCGGGCCCGCAGCGCGGGAGCGGCGGTCGTCCAGGTGCACAGCCTCGCCGACCCCACCCTGGTCGCCGACGCGGCGGCCCTCTGGGCGGGCGACGCGGACGCCGTCTTCGGTCCCCGCGCGCGGGTGGACGCTGCCCTCGCCGTGCGCCGCGCGGCCCGCGTCTGGGCACCGCTCGACCGGCTCACCGAGCAGGACGTGCCCGACGTTCTCGCCCTGTCGGAGGAGGAGGTGGGCGAGTTGCTCGGGGTGGCCGCTACCCGGCTCGCGGCGGCCGGGGTCGCCGTGCACTGGCCGCGCGACCTGGCACAGGACCTGTCCGCGGCGGCTGTGGTGCGGCCCGCCCCGGGCTCCGCGACCGACGGCACCGGCTTCTTCGAGAGGGAGGAACTGCTTCAGTTCCGCTGGCAGTTGGCGCTCGGCGGCGACCCGCTCAGCGACGCCGAGATGGACGCGCTCGCCGAGGCCCACCGGCCCGTCGTCCGGCTGCGTGACCAGTGGGTGCTCGTCGACCCGGCCCTGGTCCGCAAGGCACGCAAGCGTGAACTGGGCCTACTCGACCCGGTCGACGCGCTCTCCATGGCCCTCACCGGCAGCGCGGAGGTCGACGGCGAGACCGTCGAAGCGGTGCCCACCGGAGCCCTCGCCACCCTGCGGGACCGCCTCACGGCCGGGGTGCGTCCCGCCGAACCGCCGGCCGGGCTCGCCGCCACCCTGCGGGACTACCAACTGCGCGGCCTGGCCTGGCTCGACCTCATGACCTCCCTCGGCCTCGGCGGCTGCCTCGCCGACGACATGGGCCTCGGCAAGACGATCACCCTCATCGCCCTGCACCTCCGACGCGCGCGCGACGAACCGACGTTGGTCGTCTGCCCCGCCTCCCTCATGGGCAACTGGCAGCGTGAGATCAACCGTTTCGCACCCGGCGTCCCCGTCCGCCGCTTCCACGGCCCCGACCGCACCCTGGACGACCTCAGCGGCGGCTTCGTCCTCACCACGTACGGCACCATGCGCACGGCCGCGCCGACCCTCGCGGAACGACAGTGGGGCATGGTCGTCGCCGACGAGGCGCAGCACGTCAAGAACCCCTACTCGGCGACGGCGAAGGCGCTGCGCACGATCGGGTCCCCGGCGCGCGTCGCCCTCACCGGCACCCCGGTCGAGAACAACCTCTCCGAGCTGTGGGCCCTCCTCGACTGGACCACCCCCGGACTCCTCGGCCCCCTCAAGTCGTTCCGCGCCCGGCACGCGCGCGCGGTGGAGAACGGCGAGGACGACGAGGCGGTGGCCAGGCTCGCCCGACTGGTCCGCCCGTTCCTGCTGCGCCGCAAGAAGTCCGACCCCGGCATCGTTCCCGAACTGCCGCCCAAGACGGAGACGGACCACCCGGTGCCGCTCAGCCGTGAACAGGCCGCCCTGTACGAGGCGGTGGTCCGCGAGTCCCTGCTCGCCATCGAGACCTCCCAGGGCATCGCCCGCCGAGGCCTGGTCCTCAAGCTCCTCGGCGCACTGAAGCAGATCTGCGACCACCCCGCCCTGTATCTGAAGGAGGACGCCCGCGGCGACCGCCTGCTCGGCCGCTCCGGCAAACTCGCCCTGCTCGACGAGCTGTTGGACACGGTGCTCGCCGAGGACGGTTCCGCGCTGGTCTTCACCCAGTACGTCGGCATGGCCCGCATGATCGCCGCCCACCTCAGCGCCCGCGCGGTGCCGGTCGACCTCCTGCACGGCGGCACGCCGATCCCGGAGCGGGAGCACATGGTGGACCGGTTCCAGGACGGCGCCACCCCGGTCCTGGTCCTCTCCCTGAAGGCAGCCGGTACCGGTCTGAACCTCACCCGCGCGGGGCACGTCATCCACTTCGACCGCTGGTGGAACCCGGCGGTCGAGGAGCAGGCCACCGACCGCGCCTACCGCATCGGCCAGACCCAGCCGGTCCAGGTCCACCGCCTCATCACCGAGGGCACGGTCGAGGACCGCATCGCGGAGATGCTGGAGTCCAAGCGTGCCCTCGCCGACGCCATCCTCGGCTCCGGCGAATCGGCCCTCACCGAGCTGTCCGACCGAGATCTGACCGACCTGGTCTCCCTCCGGAGGCAGCCATGAGCCCCGGCGCGGACGAGGCCCGCCGCGCCCTGCGGGAGGCCCGCGAGGCCCGGGAGAAGCAGGCCCGCGAGGCGGACGAGGAACGCACCCGTGGTGCCACCGGGGCACGCGGAGAGCGGGAAGGCCGAGCGGATTGGCGAGCGGACTGGCGCTCCGGCGGAACGACGGCGCCGAGCGGTGCACTCCAGGATGCGGCGGCCCCAGGAGTGGCGGAGGCCCCGGAGGGGAACGGGGCTGGACGAGCGGCGACCGCTGAATCCGCCCACGAGTCCACCGTTGATGAGCCTGGTGCGCGCGCACCCGGCGGGCGCGAGCCCGGCACCCGCGAGGCTGCTTCCTGGGAACCCGACGCCCGAGAAGCTGGCGTTCCAGAACCCGCTGTCCGGGAACCCGGCGCCCACGAGCCCGCCCCTCATGCCACCGGCGCCCACGAGCCCGCCCCTCATGAACCCGGTGTCGACGAGCCCGCCGTCCCTGAAGCGGCGCCTGTCGAGGCTCGGCCCGGGGATGCCGCGCGTGCGGCGTTGCGGCGAGCGGTGGCCGCGCGGCGGGGCACGGGCGTGGGGACGGAGGGCGACCGGAGCGAGAACGCGGCGGCCGGCACGGGCAACGGCTACGCAACCGACGTTTCAACGCCGTCAAAGTCGACGTCCGACGCACCCCGCGCGTCGCACCTGACGCTCGTGACCGCCACGCCGGACGCGCCCGCGCGCACGCCCGTGGAGTCCCGGAGTGCGGATCTGGCGGACGCTGCCCCCGCCGCCCCGGTGTCCGACGTCGATGTGATCAGCCCCGGCGACGGCTCCACCCCCTCCGACCGCACCGTGCCCGCCGCGAGTACGCGTCCTGCCGACCTCGCGCGGGAGGCGTTGCGGGTCGCCAGGGAGGAGACGCGGAAGGCGCAGGAGGAAGCCGAGCGCACGGCGTCAACGTCCGGGCGCCGGTCACCCCGTCCCGCCCTCGCACCCACCGGACAACGCGACGACCAGACACCCACCCGGAACGGCGAGCCCCCGGCACCCGCCCCTCGCCAAGTGCGGGCGCTGGAGGAGCTGTTGGACGGAGCCTTCCGGATGCCGGTCGACGAACCGGACCCGGAGCCCGAGACGGACCCGGAGCCGGAGTTCGAGTGGCAGCCCGGTCACCAAGAGGCACCGCCGGAGGCGAGCCCCGCGCCCACCTCGGCCCCCGCCGCGCCCGCCTCCATGGCCGCACCCACGCGGGACGGTGAACTCCGGCGTACCTTCCCGGCGTTCCCGCCGCGACCGGGAGCGGACTCCACCCTCGCCGGTGCTTCGTTCGCGGAGACCTGGTGGGGCAATGCCTGGGTCTCCGCGCTGGAGGACGGCGCGTTGGACGTCAAGCGGCTGGCGCGGGGCCGGAGTTACGCCGATCAAGGGTATGTGGACGCGATCACCGTGACGCCGGGCCTCGTGCTCGGGTACGTGCAGGGGAGCCGTCCGCGCCCGTACCGGGTGCAGGTGCGGCTGCGGACCCTCGACGACGAGGAGTGGACGCGGTTCCTGGAGGCCGCCGTCGACCGGACCGGGCACATCGCGGCGCTGCTCGACAAGGAGTTGCCGCAGTCCCTGGCCGACTGCGGGGTGGCGCTGCTGCCCGGCGCGGGGGAGCTGGACCCGCAGTGCAGTTGCCCCGACGCCGGGCACCCCTGCAAGCACGCCGCCGCGCTCTGCTACCAGGCGGCCCGGCTGCTCGACGCCGATCCCTTCGTGCTGCTCCTGCTGCGGGGCCGGGGCGAACGCCAGTTGCTCGACGCGCTGTCCCGGCTCAGCGCGGCGAGGGCCGCCCGTGCCGCACGGGAGCAGGACCCGGCGCCCTTGCCCGGCGTCCGCGCGAGCGAAGCGCTGGCCGCAGGTCAACTCCCGCCGCTGCCACGCCCGTTGCCCCTGCCCCCGCACCCCGGGCAGCCGCCCGCCTACCCGGCGGCACCGGGCGGACCCGACCCCTTCGCGCTGGATCAGTTGGCGACGGACGCGGCGGCACGCGCGTACGCGCTGCTCGGCACCGGACGTGACCCGGTGGGGGAGTTGACGCTGTGGCAGGACGCGGTCCGGCTCGCCGCCGCCCGCCCCGGCTCCGGCCTCACCGCGGCCACGCGCGCGCTGTACGCCTCGCTCGCCCACGCCACCGACCGTACCCCGGCCCAACTGGCGCGCGCGGTCGCCGCGTGGCGGCAGGGCGGCATCGAGGGCCTGGCCGTCCTGGAGGAGCCGTGGGACCCGCCGGCCGGCCGCTTCGACCGGGCCCGCCCGCTGCTCCTCGCCGCCGACCTCCCGGCGTTCCGCCCCTGGCGCAACCACCTCACCCACCCGTGCGGCCACGTCCAGCTCCGGCTGGGCCGCGACGGCCTCTGGTACGCGTACGAGTCCGAACCCGGCGACGACGACTGGTGGCCGCGAGGCGCCCCCGACCTGGACCCGGTGGGCGCCCTGACCGCCGCCACCACGACGACCGACCTGTGACGCCCGCTTTCACCCATCGGAGGCCCCTGCAACCCTTCCGATGGTGAAGAGTCTGTGGGGATTCCCTGCGGATGTACGGGAGTGGGGTGTGGGGAGTGGGGCCCCAGGGGACGGAGGGCGGGATTCGGCGGTTAGCGTGGAGCGGTGAGTGAGACGAAGAGCCCCGCCCTCCAGTACCGGTGCGATGGTCCGGAAGACGCCCCGGTCCTCATCCTCGGTCCCTCGCTCGGCACCACATGGCACATGTGGGACCGTCAGATGCCTGAGTTGACGAAGCAGTGGCGGGTCTTCCGCTTCGATCTGCCCGGGCATGGCGGCGCGCCCGCCTACCCGGCCGGTTCGGTGTCCGAGCTGGTCAACCGGCTGCTGGCGACCTTCGACAAGCTGGGCGTGCACCGCTTCGGCTACGCGGGCTGCGCGCTCGGCGGCGCCGTCGGCATCGAGCTGGCCCTGCGCCACCCGGAGCGCCTCGCCTCGCTCGCGCTGATCGCCGCCTCGCCCCGGTTCGGTTCGGCGGACGAGTTCCGCCAGCGGGGCGTGATCGTGCGCAGCAACGGCCTCGACCCGATCGCCCGCTCCTCGCCGGACCGCTGGTTCACCGGCGGGTTCGCGGCGGCGCAGCCCGCGATCACCGAGTGGGCGGTGCAGATGGTCCGCACCACCGACCCCGGCTGCTACATCGCCTCCTGCGAGGCGCTCGCCGCCTTCGACGTCCGCGGCGAACTGGGCCGGGTCGGCGTGCCCACCCTGGTGCTCGTCGGCTCCGACGACCAGGTCACCGGGCCCGCCGAGGCCCGCACCCTGGTCGCGGGCATCCCTGACGCCCGGCTCGCCGTCGTTCCCGGTGCCTCGCACCTCGTTCCGGTGGAGCAGCCCGCCGCCGTCACCGACCTGCTGATCCGGCACTTCTCCACCGCCTGGCAGCCCGCGTTCGACTCGACCACCGGCCAGATCGCGATTCCGGCCGGGCCCGTCAAGCCCGTGTTGACGGCGCCCGCGCAGCCCGCTCCGTCGGCCGCGCCCATCGCCGAGATCGCCCCGGCCGTCGTCCCGCCGCAGGCCGTCGCGGCGGGCCGGCCCGATCCGTACGACGCCGGGATCAAGGTGCGCCGCGAGGTGCTCGGGGACGCGCACGTGGACCGGGCGCTGGCGCAGGCGGACGAGTTCTCCGGGGACTTCCAGGAGTTCATCACCCGGTACGCGTGGGGCGAGATCTGGGACCGGCCGGGCCTCGACCGGCGCTCCCGCAGCTGTGTCACCCTCACCGCGCTGGTCGCGGGCGGTCACCTCGACGAGCTGGCCTTCCACACCCGCGCGGCGCTGCGCAACGGCCTCACCCCCGTCGAGATCAAGGAAGTGCTGCTCCAGGCGGCCGTCTACTGCGGGGTCCCGGCCGCCAACAGCGCATTCAAGGTGGCGCAGCAGGTCATCCGGGAGGAGACCACCCCGGAGGAGTGAGCGTCGTTGATCCTTGCGAGGGAGGATGGGGGCATGAAGCTGACAAAGTTGTCCCACGCGTGCGTGCGTCTTGAGAAGGGCGGGCGGACGCTCGTCCTCGACCCGGGTGGTTTCGGCGAGGCGGACGCGGCGGTGGGCGCCGACGCGATCCTCGTCACCCACGAGCACGCCGACCACTTCGACGAGGGTCATCTGCGGGCCGCGCTGGACGCCGACCCGCAGGTCGAGATCTGGACCCTGAAGTCGGTCGCCGACCAGCTCTCGGCGGCCTTCCCCGGGCGCGTCCACACCGTCGGCCACGGCGACACGTTCACCGCCGCGGGCTTCGACGTCCAGGTCCACGGCGAGCTGCACGCCGTCATCCACCCGGACATCCCGCGCATCACCAACGTCGGCTACCTGATCGACGACGGGAAGGTCTTCCACCCCGGCGACGCCCTCACCGTCCCGGACCGGCCGGTGGAGACGCTGTTGCTGCCGGTAATGGCCCCCTGGAGCAAGATCTCCGAGGTCATCGACTATGTCCGCGAGGTCGCCCCGCAGCGCGCCTACGACATCCACGACGCCCTCCTCACCGACCTGGCCCGCCCCCTCTACGACCGTCAGATCGGCGCCCTCGGCGGTGCCGAACACCTGCGGCTCGCCCCCGGGACGTCCGCCGACGTGTGAGCGGGGACCGGGCTGTCAGTGGGGCCCGGTAGGTTGTGAGACATGCGCATCGCGACCTGGAACGTCAACTCGATCACCGCCCGCCTGCCGAGGCTGCTGGCCTGGCTGGAGAGCAGCGGCACGGACGTGCTCTGCCTCCAGGAGGCCAAGCTGGCCGAGGCGCAGTTCCCGTTCGACCAGCTGCGCGAGGCCGGTTACGAGGCCGCGGTCAACGCGACCGGCCGGTGGAACGGCGTGGCGGTGCTTTCCCGCGTCGGCCTCACCGACGTCGTCAAGGGCCTGCCCGGCGGCCCCGCGTACGACGGCGCCGAGGAGCCCCGCGCGGTGTCGGCGACCTGCGGCCCGGTCCGCGTCTGGTCGGTCTACGTGCCCAACGGCCGTGAGGTGGACCACCCGCACTACGCGTACAAGCTCCAGTGGTTCGAGGCCCTCAAGGCGGCCGTCGCCGGGGATGCCGCGGGCAGCCGCCCGTTCGCGGTGCTCGGTGACTACAACGTCGCGCCGACCGACGACGACGTCTTCGACGTGGCCGCGTTCGAGGGCCTCACCCACGTCACCCCCGCCGAGCGCGCCGCCCTCGCCGACCTGCGCGAGGCGGGACTGTCGGACATCGTCCCGCGCCCCCTCAAGTACGCCCACCCGTACACCTACTGGGACTACCGCCAGCTCGCCTTCCCCAAGAACCGGGGCATGCGCATCGACCTGGTGTACGGCAACGAACCCTTCGCGAAGGCCGTGACGGACTCCTACGTGGACCGGGAGGAGCGCAAGGGCAAGGGCGCCTCGGACCACGCCCCGGTGGTCGTCGACCTGGACGTGTGAGCCCCGCCCCGCGCACCCCGCCTCCGAGGCGGCCCCGCCCCTACAGCAGCCGCAGGTCCACCGAGTCCGCGAGCGCCGCGAGCCCCGCGTCCCCCGGGTGCAGATGGTCGCCGCTGTCGTAGGCGGGCAGGATGCGCGCGGGGTCGGCCGGGTCGCGCACGACCGCGTCGAAGTCGAGGACGCCGTCGAACACGTCGTTGCCCCGCAGCCAGGTGTTGACGGCGACCCGCTGCGCGTCGACGGCGGCCGTGCAGAGCGCCTCGCCCGCGCAGGGCAGGAGCGTGGCCGCCAGCATCCGCAGCCCCCGGGCGTGCCCGCGCCGGGCCAGTTCCCGCAGCCCGGCGACGACCTGGTCCGCGGGGGCCTGCCAGCGGACGTCGTTGATGCCCTCGAAGACGATCGCCGTCCGCACCGAGGTCTGCGCGAGGACCTCCCGGTCGAAGCGGTGCAGGGCGCTCACGCCGGACGCGTCGGTGGACACCCCGTCACCGGAGTAGCGCTCGGCGACCACCTGGTTGCCCGAGATCCCCTGGTCGAGGACCCCGTAACGCGGCACCGCGCGCTGTCCCAGCAGCCGGGAGGCCAGCACGTTCGGCCAACGGCGGTTGGCGTCCGTCGTCGACTTGTCCCCGTCGGTGATCGAGTCGCCGAGCGCCACCACGGACCCCGGCCCACCGCTCACGTCCACCCCGGTCAGCAGCGGCCAACTGGTCAGGACCGTCGGGTACGCCGTCGCCGTACCGTCCGCCGTGTGGTCGCCGGGGCCGCTGAGGTAGGAGCGCTGCAACGTCATCCGGTGCACAGGTGCCGTCGGCACGGTCCCCGGCAGATGGAAACTCACCAGCAGATTGGTGTCGGCCGGGACAGGGAACGCCAGCGGATCGCTGAACGCCTGCGCGCCCGGCGGGATCTCGACGCCCGCCGCGCCCCGGAACGCGAGCGCGACCGGCGCACCCCGCGCGCCCGCCCCCGCCTGCTGCACGGCCACGGTCGCGCTCCCGATCCGTACCGGCGTCGCTGCGAACGTGTTGTCGAACCGCAGCCGCACCCGCGGCCCGCCCACCGAGGTGTGCACGACCAGCCGCAGCGTCCGGTCCGTCCACGGCCCCACCGCCGCCAGGACGGACGTCGCCGTCGCCCAACTCCCGCTCCAGCCCTGCCCGGACGCCCGCACCGACAGCGCGAACACATGCAGGCCGGCCGCCCGCGGCAGCCGTACGGACGTGACCGCGCGGCCCGGCCTGAGCGGCACGGTGACGATGTACAGCCGTGCGGGCGCGGTGAGTTGGCCGGTGGGTGTGTTGACGTGGGGGAGGGTCACGGCCTTCGTGGCGGCCGGGCCGGTACGCCAGTCGGGCGCGGCCAGCCGGTATGTCGAGCGGGAGCCGTCGCCGTACGCGACCGTGCCCGCGCCGCTCGTCGGTGCGCCGCCGGTGCCCGTGACGAGGAAGGCGAGGGCGTCGCCGCGTCCGCCCACCCGGACGGTCTGACCGGCGGCCCGGACGTTGTCGGGCTGCCCAGGACGGCTGCGCGGCCAGGTCAGGCGGGCGCCCTGCACGGTGAGCACGCGGCCCGGCACCCACCCCGCGGCCGTCAGATCCCGCGCGGACAGCGAGCCACCCGAGCCGTCGAGGTCCGCGCGCTCCGGCCGGCCGTCGTCGCTGACGGCCCTGTTGTCGAAGAGACGTTCCAACGGCTGTGGCCCGCGCCCCGCGTGAGCCGCGCCGCCCGCCGCCCGCGCGGCTCCCACGGGCACGGCGCCGAGCAGCGCCGCGAGCACGACGGGGACGACTCCCCGGACCAAGGATCTCGGGCGCATGACCGCACTTCCTTCCCACCGGGGAACTGACGTGCCGACAGTAACGACCGGTGACGGGGGCGCGCAGGAGACACTCAGGCCAACTCCGCGCACCCGGACGCGCCTTGGTACGCCCGGCGGTGCCGTCCGCGTGCCCTGTGGTGCGGGGCCTGTCGTCGATGCGACGCTGAACCTATGAACATCCCTTTTCTGGGCAGGCGTCGTGACAGTTCTGAGCCGCGCGACCCGGAGGGCATCGCCGAACTGCTTTCCGAGTGCGAACTCCTGCGGGACCAGGCCTACCGCGCGGGCGTCCAACTCGACGACTCCGTGGCCTCGTTGGAGGCGCTCGACCAACTCGTCCCGGGCTGGCGGGACGACGCGGAGATCCTGCCGTGGCTCGGCAACGACGCCGGTCTCTATCTCGGCACGGTCCTCGTGCGCACCGTCGCGGACGCGGGGTGGGCGATCCGCCAGGACGGCCAGCCCGTCGTCCACCTGGCGTCCGGCCGTGAGTTCGACGTCGTCGCGGCGGGTCAGGAGTGGGCGGCGAGCGGCGTTCCCGAACTCTCCCAGCTCTACGCCGAAGTCGCCGAGTCCTGAACCCGGAACAAACCCTGACGCCCGCTCACGGGTCCGGCAATCGCCCCTCGACGTAAATACGGCTAATGCCCGAAAAGTGCGTGTCGTGTCCTCAGTTCACTGTCGCCTGGATAGTTTGCGGCAACCACGACACAGCTGAGAGTGAGTAGGGCTGCGTATGGCCGTCGATCCGTTGATCGAGCTGCGTGACGTCAACAAGTACTACGGGGAGCTGCACGTCCTGCGGGACATCGACCTCACCGTGGCGAAGGGGGAGGTGGTCGTGGTCATCGGCCCCTCGGGGTCGGGGAAGTCCACGCTGTGCCGCACGATCAACCGATTGGAGACCATCCAGTCCGGCTCGATCCTGCTCGACGGCAGGCCGCTGCCCGAGGAGGGCCGAGCACTCGCGAAGCTCCGCGCCGAGGTCGGCATGGTCTTCCAGTCGTTCAACCTGTTCGCCCACAAGACGGTGTTGCAGAACGTCTCGCTCGCCCAGACCAAGGTCCGCCGCCGCAGACGCGACGACGCCGACCGGCGCTCCCGTGAGCTCCTCGACCGGGTCGGGCTCGCCGACCAGGCCGCCAAATATCCCGCGCAGCTCTCCGGCGGCCAGCAGCAGCGCGTGGCCATCGCCCGCGCCCTCGCCATGGAACCCAAGGCCCTGCTGTTCGACGAGCCGACCTCCGCGCTCGACCCCGAGATGATCAACGAGGTGCTTGAGGTCATGCGGCAACTCGCCCGGGACGGCATGACGATGGTCGTCGTCACCCACGAGATGGGGTTCGCCCGGTCCGCCGCCAACCGTGTCGCCTTCATGGCCGACGGCCGCATCGTCGAGGACCGCGCTCCCGAGGAGTTCTTCACCGCCCCGCGCAGCGAGCGCGCCAGGGATTTCCTCTCCAAGATCCTCAAGCACTGAGCGCGGGAGGGCGATCCATGTTCCGCACCACACGTGTGTGCACGGCGCTTGCCGTGTCCGTCGCGCTGCTCGCCGCCGCCTGCGGCAAGAACGGCAGCCCGCCCGTCAAGGGCCCGGCGGCCGACCGGCTGCCCGACTACCAGGTCGCACGGGGCTACGAGTTGACGTCGTCGCCGACCTGGGTGCGCGCCAAGAAGCGCGGTCATCTCGTCGTCGGCGCCAAGGAGGACCAGCCGTACCTGGGCGAGAAGGACCCGGCGACCGGTGTCTACTCCGGCTTCGACATCGAGATCGCCAAGATGATGTCGGCCTCCCTCGGCTTCCCGCCGAAGACCGTCCGCTTCAAGACCATTGCCTCCGCGAACCGTGAAACCTCCCTCCAGAACGGCCAGATCGACTACTACGTCGGCACCTACACCATCAACGCCAACCGCAAGAAGCTGGTCGGGTTCGCCGGCCCCTACTACCTGGCGGGACAGTCGCTCCTGGTGCGCTCCGACGAACACGACATCCACGGACCGCAGGACCTCGCCGGCAAACGCGTCTGCTCGGCGGCCGGTTCGACGCCCTACCAGCGGATCAAGGACGACTACCCCAAGGCCGACCTGGTCTCCTACGACACCTACTCGGTCTGCGTCGACAACCTGCTGACCTTCCAGGTCGACGCCGTCACCACCGACGACGCCATCCTCATCGGCTACGCGGCGAAGGTCCCCGACGAACTCAAGGTCGTCGGCAAGCCGTTCTCCCAGGAGCCGTACGGCATCGGCGTCCCCCGCTCCGACAACGCCCTGCGCTTCGCACTCGACAACGCCCTGGAGGCCCGCGAGAAGGACGGCGACTGGAAGAAGGCCTACGACGCGACGCTCGGACTGTCCGGCGTGCCCGCACCGAAACCGCCCGCCATCGACCGCTACCAGGCCGGTTCATGAACGTACTGACAGACAACTTCCCGACGTTCGCCCACGGTTTCCTCGGCACCGTCGAACTCACCGTCTACGCCTCGGTGTTGGCGCTCGTCCTCGGTTTCCTGATGGCGTCCTTCCGGGTCGCGCCGGTCGGGTCGCTGCGGGTGTTCGGCACCGTGTGGGTGACCGTGCTGCGCAACACCCCGCTCACCCTGCTGTTCTTCGCGGTGCTGCTCGGCCTGCCGAGGTTCGGACTGGTGCTGCCCTTCCAGGTGTTCGCGGTGATCGCGCTGGGCTGCTACACCTCGGCGTTCATCTGCGAGGCGCTGCGCGCGGGCATCAACACCGTGCCCAGGGGACAGGGCGAGGCGGCCCGCAGTCTGGGCATGTCCTTCGGACAGACCCTCGGCACGGTCGTGCTGCCCCAGGCGTTCCGCTCGGTCATCCCGCCCATCGGCTCCACACTCATCGCCCTCGCCAAGAACTCGGCGATCGCGGGCGCCTTCAGCGTCACCGAACTCCTCGGCACCTACAAGACGTTGAGCGAGCTGGGCTACAACATCATCTGGACGTTCGTCTGGATCGCCGTCGGCTACCTGATCATCACGCTCGCCATCAGCGCCCTCTTCCATCTGATGGAGCGGAAGTGGGGGATCGCCCGATGACCCGAGCCACCGCCCTCTATGACGTCCCCGGCCCCCGGACCCGTCAACGGCACCTGATCTACGGGGTGTTGTCCACCCTGGTGATCCTCGCCCTGCTCGGGTGGATCGTCCATCTCCTGTTCCGGACAGGCCAGTTCACTTACACGAAGTGGATGCCCTTCGAGTACAAGGGAATTCAGGAACTCCTGCTGCGCGGGCTCGGCAACACGCTCAAGGCCTTCGCGATCGCCGGTGCCCTGTCGGTGGCGCTCGGCGGAGTGCTCGCCCTCGGACGGCTCTCGGACCATCGCTGGGTGCGTTGGCCGGCCACCGCGGTCGTCGAGTTCTTCCGCGCCATGCCGGTGCTGGTGATGATCTTCTTTGTCTTCGTGGCGCTGAAGGCGCAGCCGCTGCCCGCGCTGGTGACCGGACTGACCCTCTACAACGGCTCCGTCCTCGCCGAGGTGTTCCGCTCGGGCGTCCACAGCGTCGAACGCGGCCAGGGGGAGGCCGCGTTCGCGCTCGGCATGCGTAAGACGCAGGTCATGACGCATGTGCTGGCGCCGCAGGCGGTACGGGCCATGCTGCCCGCCATCATCAGCCAGTTGGTGGTCGCCCTGAAGGACACCTCGCTCGGCTATCTGATCACCTATGAGGAGTTCCTCCATGCCGGGAAGCTCATCGCGTCGAACCTGGACTACGATTTGCCGTTCATCCCTGTGGTGATGGTGATCTCGCCGATCTACATCGGGATGTGCATGCTGCTCTCCTGGTTCGCCGGCTGGGTGTCCCGGCGGGAGCGGCACAGTCCCAAGACCGACGCCGTGGATGTCGCCGCGGCCGAACCGGGGACGCTGCTGCCGGGTGGGGAAACCCCCACGGCCCCTAGACCGTAGGGGGCAGCAGTTCACAGAGCCATACCCGCCCGGCGCCGGCCGGAGATCACTGCTCACCGAGCGGAATCGACCCGCACCACGGGTTCTCCGCGAGTGGGGAGAAGGTCAGCCGCGCGCCGGACGGGTTGTGCTCGCCGCAGCGATCAGGGGCGTGGAGCGGGCGCCGTCGGGGCCGGGGTCGGCAGCGGTGCCTGCGCCGCCCGGGTCACGTCCGCCACCAGTTCCACCACGTCCGGGCCGTACGCCTGGGAGTTGACGACCTTCAGCAGCAGCACGAACGACGTGTTGCCGTGCTTGCGCCACAACCGCTCGTGATGCCGGGCGAGATAGCGGGTGGCCGCCTGGTTGGTGATCGCGCGCTGGCCGCAGAAGAGGAACACCGGGCGTGCCTCGCGGCCCTGTCCCGCGGTGAGCCGCGCGAGGATCACGTACTCGGCCCGGCCCCCTTCCATCCGGTAACGCTCGCTGCCGATCTGGAACGCCCCCCGGTCCGGGCCGGGTTCGGAGTCGATGTTCACCCGCACGCCCGGCAGCAGCGAGGCGAGGTGGGCCAGCATCCGCCGGTTGGAGGCCGGGCCGCCCACGCAGAACTCGGTGCGCTCACCGAACCCCTGACGCATCGCGTCGTGCGCGAGGACCTGGGCATGGGCGCGGCAGTCCTTGATGAGCGCGGACAGTTCGAGCAGCGCGAACACGTCGTGGCGGGTCACGGTCAGTTCGGGGCCGCCCGCGTCCCGGTTCACCACGAGCAACGACTCTGAGTTGTCGGGCAGTCCGAAGAAGGCCTGCTTGCGCCGCAGTCGGCGTTTCCACAGCGAGGTGCGGGCCAGCCAGCCGAGCGCGGCACTGAGACCGGCGGCTATGACGCCCAGGACGATGTTGAGCACGTCGTCAGTCATGGGGGCGCATGCTAGCGCTCGCCCGGGAAACGGGGTTCCGCTTCGCGGCGTGAGCCGAGCGCGGCCCTGGCGCCGGGCCCGGAGTGCCCTGGGCCGGGTGGGGGCGTGGGGCCCTGCGCGCGGGCTCTCGTGCGCTTCTCTCACGCGGGCTCTCGTGCACCGCTCACGCGGGGGCGTGGGGGCCCGGAGTGGGGGTGCGGGTGCTCCGGACGCCGTCGGGTGCGCGCTCCTGACCTCCGGTTCTGCGGGCGGTGGCCGCCTGCCGCTCGGGCGCCCCCCATGACGCGGCCGTGATCATGCAATAAGCTGCCCGGACAATCTGACTGGAGGTGCGGATGCGTCGTCGCCCTGTCGCGCGGAAGCTGTCGGTGCTGGCGGTCTCGGCCGCCGTGGTGTCGGTGAGCGCCGCGGCGCCACCCGCGTCCACGAGCGGTACGCCCGCGAAAGTCCCGGTCGCCGTCGGTTACGGCGGCGCGGTCTCAAGCGTCGACGCGGACGCCTCCGCCGCCGGCATCGAGGTCCTGAAGAAGGGCGGCAACGCGGTGGACGCCGCCGTCGCCACGGCCGCCGCCCTCGGGGTCACCGAGCCCTACTCCGCCGGGGTCGGCGGAGGCGGCTACTTCGTCTACTACGACGCCAAGTCCCGCAAGGTGCACACCATCGACGGCCGGGAGACCGCGCCGCTGACGGCCGACTCCGACCTGTTCATGGAGAACGGCAAGCCCCTCGCCTTCGCCGACGCCGTCACCAGCGGCCTCAGCGTCGGCACCCCCGGCACGCCCGCCACCTGGCAGACGGCGCTCGACCAGTGGGGCAGCGAGCGGCTCGGCAGCGTGCTGAAGCCCGCCGAGCGCCTCGCCCGGAACGGCTTCACCGTCGACGACACCTTCCGCTCGCAGACCGCGTCCAACGAGGCCCGCTTCCGTGCCTTCCCGGCCACCGCGAAGCTGTTCCTGCCCGGCGGACAGCTCCCGGTCGTCGGCACCACCTTCAAGAACCCCGATCTCGCCCGCACCTACGCGGAGTTGGCGAAGAAGGGCGTCGGCGCGATCTACCGGGGCGACCTCGGCAAGGACATCGTCGCCACCGTCAACCACCCGCCGGTCGACCCCAGTTCGGGCTGGAACGCGCGCGCGGGCAAGCTCTCCGCCAAGGACCTCGCCGCCTACCGCGCCAAACTCCAGGCGCCGACGGAGACGTCGTACCGGGGCCTCGACGTCTACTCCATAGCACCCTCCTCCTCCGGCGGCACCACCGTCGGTGAGGCCCTCAACATCCTGGAGAAGACGGACCTTTCGAAGGCCAGCGAGGTCCAGTACCTGCACCACTACATCGAGGCCAGCCGGATCGCGTTCGCCGACCGGGGCCGCTGGGTCGGTGACCCCGCCTTCGAGGACGTACCGACCAAGCAGCTCCTGTCGCAGAAGTACGCCGACTCGCGGGCCTGCCTGATCAAGGACGACGCCGTCCTCACCAGCCCGCTCGCACCCGGCGACCCGCGCCACCCGGCCGCCTGCGGGACCGGCGGGACGGCCGCGCCGACGACCTACGAGGGCGAGAACACCACGCACCTCACGGTCGCCGACAAGTGGGGCAACGTCGTCTCCTACACGCTCACCATCGAGCAGACCGGCGGCAGCGGCATCACCGTGCCGGGCCGCGGATTCCTGCTCAACAACGAGCTGACGGACTTCTCCTTCAGCCCCGCCAACCCGGCCGTGCACGACCCCAACCTGCCCGGCCCCGGCAAGCGTCCGCGCTCGTCGATCTCGCCGACCATCGTGCTGGACAAGCACGGTGAGCCGGTCGTCGCGCTCGGTTCGCCCGGCGGCGCCACCATCATCACGACGGTCCTCCAGACCCTCACCGAGTTCCTCGACCGGCATCTGCCGCTCGTCGACGCGATCGCCGCACCGCGTGCCAGCCAGCGCAACGCGGCCACCACGGAACTCGAACCCGGGCTCTACAACAGCGAGTTGAAGAAGAAACTGGAAGCCATCGGACACTCGTTCACGCTGAACCCGGAGATCGGCGCGGCCACCGGCGTCCAACGCCTGCCGAACGGCAAGTGGTTGGCGGCCGCCGAGACCGAACGCCGGGGCGGCGGCTCGGCGATGGTCGTGAACCCGGCGCCGTAAGCGCCACGCGTACGGCGAGCGGTCCGCGGCCTTCGTGCCGGGCCGCTCGTCGAACCGGCCCTGGGCTCACCGCCGTTCGGTCAGGACGCGGGGGCCCGACTCCGTGATCGCCACCGTGTGCTCGACGTGCGCGGCGCGGGAACCGTCGTTGGTGCGCAGGGTCCAGCCGTCGGGCGCCTCGTGGTAGCCGTCCTTGCCGCTCGCGATCAGCATCGGCTCGATGGCGATCACCATGCCCCGGCGCAGCGGGTAACCCCGGCCCGGGCGGCCCTCGTTGGGGACCGGCGGGTCCTCGTGCATCCGGCGTCCGATGCCGTGTCCGCCGAAGTCCTCCATGATGCCGTAGCCGCCGGAGCGGCACACCGAGCCGATGGCGTGCGCGATGTCCCCGACGCGGTTGCCGACGACGGCCGCCTCGATCCCGGCGGCGAGCGCCCGTTCGGCGGTCTCGATCAGCGTGAGGTCGGCCGGGCGCGGCGCGCCGACGACGAAGCTGATCGCCGAGTCGCCCGCCCAGCCGTCCAGTTCGGCCCCGCAGTCGATCGAGACGAGGTCGCCGTCGCGCAGCCGGTACCCGTCCGGGATGCCGTGCACGATCGCGTCGTTCACCGAGGCGCAGATCACCGCCGGGAACCGCGTCGTCGCGAAGGTCGGCCGGTAGCCGAGGAACGGCGACCCCGCCCCCGCCTCGCGCAGCACCGCCCGCGCCACCTCGTCCAGCTCCAGCAGGGAGACGCCCACGTCAGCGGCGTTCCGCACGGCGGTCAGGGCACGCGCGACCACCTGTCCCGCGGCGTCCATGGCATCGATCATCGGGTCTGTTTTCAGTTCCACCATGCCAATTACTATACCGGTATTAGAATGGTGTCATGGTGCGCACCCCTCTCACCCCCGAAGAACGTGAGCGCGGCGAACGGCTCGGCCGGCTGCTGCGTGAATCCCGCGGCGGCCGGAGCATGACCGACGTCGCCGCCGAGGCGGGCCTCTCCGCCGAGACCCTCCGCAAGATCGAGACCGGCCGGGCGCCGACCCCGGCCTTCTTCACGGTCGCCGCCCTCGCCCGGGCGCTCGGCCTCTCGATGGACGAATTGGCCGGATTGTGCGAGGCCGCCGCCGTGTGAACGGAGCGAGTCCGGCCGACCGGCGCCATGTGCGGCGCGAGCGGCGTAGCGTGCCTCCCACGGAAAGCTCGCCGTAGCGGTCCTGTAACACCGCTCGTGTTGGCTGAGAACTGGAGTACTGCGGTCTGGTGGGGGTTGGGCGATGAGTGTGGATCAACTGCCGGGACACGTGCGGGAGTTCACTCACTACCTGGCCGGTCTGCTGGCCCGCGTCGACCAGGGCGGCGGCTGGTGCGCGGTCTTCTGGCAGCGCGACCCGGACGGCATGCGGGCCTGCCTCGACGGGCGGGAGATGCCGCCGTGGGACGTCGTCGAGGCGCTCCTCCAGGACCTCGCTGCGGCCTACGGCCCCGAGGCGGCCGCCCGCGAACAGGAACACGCACGCACCCTGCACCTGGCGGCACTTGACGCCTACGACGCCCGGCCCGGCGGCCGGGACGCCCTCAGCGACCGCCTCGATGTGATGCTCCGTGAACAGCGCTACGCCGTCGAACGGCAGGCGGAACTGGGCCGGTCGCTCGCCTGCGCCGTCACCCGCGAGGAGGCCGACGCCCTCCGTCTCGACCTCGCCTGGGCCCACGACGACCACGAACGCGCCACCGCCCGCTGCACCGAACTCCGGTCCCGCATCGCGGAGTCGGACCGCAGGCAACGGGGTGGGGACGCGACCCCGATCCGCCGGGAGGACGGCGGCGGATTCCCTCAGCAGCGCGGCCCGGAGGGATCGGGCTCGGAGAGCAGCGCGCCGGGGGGCGCGTACGCGGGCGCATACGGCTCCGGGGCGTCGAACGGCGGGGGCCAGGGGAGCCACGGGGGCTACGGGGCCTCGAACGGCGTGGATCGCAGGGGGTACGGGGCTGACGGAGGCGCCGGGAACGACGGTCAGAAGGCCGGGCGGCAAGGCGCCCCGACCGACCCGTACGCCTCCGGGACCACGGGGCCGGTCCGGGGTGCCCGTGCCGGTGGCGAGCCGGGCCCGGGGTGGCAGGCCGACCCGGACGGCGACCCTTACGCCCCCGGAGCTACGGGCCCTGGGCGCGGCGCCCCCGCCGCTGGCGAGGTGGGCACGGCATGGCGGGCCGACCCTGACGCCAACCCGTACGCCTCCGGGACTACGGGGCCGGTCCGGGGCGCCCCCGCCGCTGGCGAGGTGGGCACGGCATGGCGGGCCGACCCTGACGCCAACCCGTACGCCTCCGGGACTACGGGGCCGGGTCAGGGTCTCCGTGCCGGTGGCGAGCCCCGCCCGGGGTGGCGGGCCGACCCTTACGCCCCCGGAGCCAGGGCCGTCGGCCGGGGTGTCCATGCCGGTGCTGAGGGCGCCCCAGGGCAGCGCGGCGCCCCTGACGACCCGTACACCGACCCCGGGTCCGCGGCCCACGCCCCCGAAACCCCCGACCCCTCCGTCAAGCCCCGTAAGCGTCGGCGGGGCAGTGCTCGGTTCGCCGGGATGGCCTCCGAGGGGGACGACCCCGTCGTCGTTCCGCCCGCTGCCGGGACCGATGTCCCCGCACCCGGGGGGAGTGGGGGACGTTCCCCTAGGGGTGCCCGGTTCGCCGGGGCCGCGGCCGGGCCCGAGGAGCCGCAGGCACCGGCGTGGCCGGAGCCGCCCGCGGACACCGGACTGGCCGAGGAGGTCGCCGCAGTCGTCGCGGTACTGGTGCGGCTGCGCGCCGACGGCCGCAGCGGCGAGGCCCATGTCCTGCTCGTCGACTGCGCCCACTGGCCCGCCGCCCGCTTTCCGCTGCTCGCCGGCGAACTCCAGCGGGCCGGACTCGGCGCCGACTGGGCCACCCTGCTCTGGGAGGCCGCCTCGCTGCCCGCCGACCGGCTGGTCGCCGCGGCCGACGCGCTGACCGTCGCCGGACGCGGCCCGGACGGCGAGCAGATCCTGCGCCAGGGCGTCGCCCGCCCCGCCGACGAGATCGGCGGCGCCGTCCTCGACCTGCTCGGGGCGGGCCGCCGCCGCGAGGCGGGTGCCCTGCTCGACGCCTACGTCCGGGTCCGCGCCCCCGAGGAGGTCGTCCACAGCGCCGAACCCGACCCGGGCACCCTGGTGCCGCTCCTCCTGGAAGCCGCGCGGAGCGTGTCCCCGGAGCGGCACCGGGACCTCGCGCACGCCCTGCGGGTCGCCGGTCTGGGCGGCTGACCTCCCTGCCTCGCCCACCAGAGTGTGAAATGTGATCGTCTCAGCGGGTTAACGACGATGGTCTTGGCAAGGGCGACGGGGAGGCTTACGTTCGTCCCTCCACGGCCTGACGTCTACGGGCGTAGAGGCGCCGACGTCCCGTCGAAGGAGCAGCTCATGGCCAACGTCGTCCGCGCGGCTCTCGTCCAGGCCACCTGGACCGGAGACACCGAGTCCATGATCGCGAAGCACGAGGAGCACGCCCGTGAGGCGGCCCGCCTCGGCGCGAAGGTCATCGGGTTCCAGGAGGTCTTCAACGCCCCCTACTTCTGTCAGGTCCAGGAACCCGAGCACTACGGGTGGGCCGAGCCGGTGCCCGACGGCCCGACCGTGACCCGGATGCGGGAGCTGGCCCGCGAGACCGGCATGGTGATCGTCGTCCCGGTCTTTGAAGTCGAGCAGTCCGGGTTCTACTACAACACCGCCGCCGTGATCGACGCCGACGGCAGCTACCTCGGCAAGTACCGCAAGCACCACATCCCGCAGGTCAAGGGGTTCTGGGAGAAGTACTACTTCAAGCCGGGCAACGCGGGCTGGCCCGTCTTCGACACCGCCGTCGGCCGGGTCGGCGTCTACATCTGCTACGACCGCCACTTCCCCGAAGGCTGGCGGCAACTCGGCCTCAACGGTGCCCAGTTGGTGTTCAACCCGTCGGCCACCTCACGCGGACTCTCGGCCTATCTGTGGCAGTTGGAGCAGCCCGCGGCGGCCGTCGCCAACGAGTACTTCATCGCCGCCATCAACCGGGTGGGACAGGAGGAGTACGGGGACAACGACTTCTACGGCACCTCCTACTTCGTCGACCCGCGCGGACAGTTCGTCGGCGAGGTCGCGAGCGACAGCGCCGAGCAACTCCTCGTGCGGGACCTGGACTTCGACCTGATCGACGAGGTCCGCCGGCAGTGGGCGTTCTACCGCGACCGGCGCCCCGACGCCTACGAGGGGCTGGTGAACCCATGACCGAGGACCTCCTCGGCCGCCACCGGGCCGCGCTCCCCGACTGGCTCGCCCTCTACTACCGGGACCCCCTGGAGATCACGCACGGCGAGGGACGGCACGCCCGGGTGCCGCACGTGCGTGAGGTGCGCGGACGGGGCCTGATGATCGGCGTCGAGCTGACCCGGCCGGGCACCGACCTGGCCGACCCGGACGCGGCGTCGGCGGTGCTGGAGGCGGCCCGCGCGGGCGGACTGCTCCTCGGCAAGGGCGGCGGCCACGACACCAGCGCCCTGCGGATCGCCCCGCCGCTGTCCCTCACGGTCGCGGAGGCCGAAGCGGGCGCCGAGATCCTCGACCACGCTCTGAGGAGCCTCACGCAGTAGTGCACTGAGCAAGGGAACGTCTCTGATGAACACCACCTTCGCGGCCCTGGAGCGGCTGGAACCGGCGCTGTCGGTCCGGCAAGTCCTCCAACTGGAAAGGGTGTTGGCCGGGGAACCGGAGGTGGTGGCCGGGGTGGCCCAGCTCGACCGGGCGGTGCGCTGGGTGCATGTCGCCGAGGCACCCGACGTGGGCGTGATGCTCACCGGCGGCGAAATGGTGCTGACCACCGGGGTGTTGCTCGCCGGTGACGAGGAGAAGCAGGCCGAGTACATCCGTTCGCTGCACCGCGCCGAGGCCGCCGCCGTCGTCCTGGGGCTCGGCCGGGCCTTCCCGAGCCCGCCGGACGTGATGCGCCGGGCCGCCGAGCGGTGCGCGCTGCCCATGGTTGTGCTGCACCGGCCCTTCCCCTTCGCGGAGTTGACCGAGGTGGTCCAATCCCGCCTGGTCCGGCGGAAGTTCGCCGCCGTCAGCCTCTCCGAGGCGGTCCGTACCGCACTCACCGGACTCATCACCGCGGGCGCCCCGCTGCAACGCCTCCTCGACGAGATCGCCGCGCACAGCGCCTGCCCGGTCGTCGTCACCAACCTCGCCCACCGGGTCCTGGCCACCGCCGGTGAACGCTCCGCCGTGGACGATGTGCTGCGCGACTGGGAACGCATCGCCCGGCAGGCCGGCGGCAACGAGGGCGACGGCTGGATTCGCGCCGAACTCGCCGGACGCGGCGAACGCTGGGGCCAGATCGTGCTCTGCGGCCACCGGGGCGACACCGCCACCGGACGCCTCCTCGCCGACCGCGCCGCCGAGGCCCTCGTCCTGCACCGCATGCTGGGCGGCAGCTCCGCGCACACCTGGGAGGAGCAGTCCGCGCAGAGCCTGCTCACCGACCTCGTCAGCGGCGTCGTTCCGGCCAGGCAGTTGCTGCCCCGGGCGCGGGCCGCCGGACTGCCCGTCAACCGGCGGACGTTCGTGCCGCTGGTCGTCCGCGACAGCGACCCCGGCCAACTCGACCGCGTGCTGCGGATGCTGGGCCTGTCCGGACTGGTCGCCGAACTCGCCGACGGCGCCACCGCCGTCCTCCTCAGCCTCGCCCGCGACCAGGACGCCCCGGCCCTCACCGGGCACTTCGCGGCCCGGCTGCGCTCCGAGTCGGGAGCCCTGCGGGCGGTGGTGGCCGCCGCCGACCCGCGCACCGTCTGGGACGACGTGCCGGCCGGACTGCGCGAGGCCCAGCACGTCGCCGACGCCGTCGCCGACCACTCGGCCGCCCTCGACCTGCCCGCCGTCGTCCGCCTCAGAGACGTTCATCTGCGCGGTCTGGTACGGCTGTTGCGGGACGACCCGCATGTACAGGCGTTCGCGGAAAGGGAGTTGGACGGGCTGCTGTGCGCGGCGGACGAGGATCTGCTGTCGGTGCTGCGGACCTACCTCGCCACCGGCCGCAACAAATCCCGCACCGCCCAGCTCCACCACGTCTCCCGGCCCGCCCTCTACCGTCGCCTGGAAGCCATACAGGGCCGCCTCGGCGTCGACCTCGACGACTTCGAACAGGCCGCCTCGGTGCACATCGCCCTCCTCGCGCACGACGCGCAACAGGGGTGAAACATGACACGACCTGGGAAAACGGCGGTGAAACATGCGTCGACAAGGACGTGACACGGTGACACGCCACACGCCCGCAGACGTGACACGGTGCAACTCAAAGCAGGCTTTCGGACTTCCTAGCCTTCTCGCACACCGAGTGACCGGAGGTTCCGATGAGCCGAGTGATCCGCGCCGCCATCTTCCAGACCGCCTGGACCGGCGACAAGGAATCGATGATCCAGGTACACGAGCAGGCGGCACGCGACGCGGCCGCGCAGGGTGCTCAAGTCCTGTGCTTCCAGGAGCTGTTCTACGGGCCCTACTTCTGCCAGGTCCAGGACAAGGCGTTCTACGAGTACGCCGAGCAGATCCCCGACGGCCCGATCGTCAAGCGATTCCAGGCGCTGGCCAAGGAGTTGGGGCTCGTCCTGGTGCTGCCCATGTACGAGGAGGAGCAGCCCGGCGTCCTCTACAACACGGCCGCGGTGATCGACGCCGACGGCTCGTACCTCGGCAAGTACCGCAAGCACCACATCCCCCAGGTCGAGGGATTCTGGGAGAAGTTCTACTTCAAGCCGGGCAACGGAGGCTGGCCCGTCTTCGACACCGCCGTGGGCAAGATCGGCGTCTACATCTGCTACGACCGCCACTTCCCGGAAGGCTGGCGGGCGTTGGGCCTGGAGGGCGCCGAGATCGTCTTCAACCCGTCGGCCACCTCGCGCGGACTCTCCGCCTACCTCTGGCAGTTGGAGCAGCCCGCGGCGGCCGTCGCCAACGAGTACTTCGTCGGCGCGATCAACCGGGTCGGCGTCGAGGAGCTCGGCGACAACGACTTCTACGGCACGAGCTACTTCGTCGACCCGGAGGGCCAGTTCACCGGCGAGGTGGCCAGCGACAAGGAGACCGAACTCGTCGTCCGCGACCTCGACCTGGCCAAGCTGCGCGAGGTCCGCGACCGCTGGCAGTTCTACCGGGACCGCCGTCCCGACGCGTACTCCCCGCTGACCGCTCCCTGACCCGCGCCGTCCGCCCTTCGCGGGCCCGGTGCACGGGGACCGGGCCCGCGGGGCCGCAGTCAGGCCCGCCGAGAAGCCGTCGGCACCGTCCGTCCAAGAAAGAGGGAGTATGAGTCGTACCGTCATCCGTGGTGGCCTCGTGATCACCGCGTCCGACGAACTGCACGCCGACGTCCTGATCGAGGACGGCCGGATCGCCGCCCTGGCCGCGTCCGGCACCCCGGCCGCCGAGGCCTGGACGGCCGAGCGGACCATCGACGCCACCGGGAAGTACGTCATCCCGGGCGGCGTGGACGCGCACACCCACATGGAGATGCCGTTCGGCGGCACCTTCGCCGCCGACACCTTCGAGACCGGCACCCGGGCCGCCGCCTGGGGCGGTACGACGACCATCGTCGACTTCGCCATCCAGAGCGTCGGCGGCGCCCTGCGCGAGGGCCTCGACGCCTGGCACGCCAAGGCCGAGGGCAACTGCGCCGTCGACTACGGCTTCCACATGATCGTCTCCGACGTCACCGAGGACACCCTCAAGGAGATGGACCTGCTGGTGGCGGAGGGCGTCACCTCCTTCAAGCAGTTCATGGCCTACCCGGGCGTCTTCTACAGCGACGACGGCCAGATCCTGCGCGCCATGCAACGCGCCGCCGACAACGGCGGATTGATCATGATGCACGCCGAGAACGGCATCGCCATCGACGTCCTCGTCGAACAGGCCCTGGCCCGCGGCGAGACCGACCCGCGCTACCACGGCGAGGTCCGCAAGGCCCTCCTGGAAGCCGAGGCCACCCACCGCGCCATCAAGCTCGCGCAGGTCGCCGGGGCGCCCCTGTACGTCGTGCACGTCTCGGCGGCGGAGGCGGTCGCCGAACTGGCCCGGGCCCGCGACGAGGGGCTCCCGGTCTTCGGCGAGACCTGCCCGCAGTACCTCTTCCTGTCCACGGACAACCTCGCCGAGCCCGACTTCGAGGGCGCCAAGTACGTGTGCAGCACGCCGCTGCGGCCCCGCGAGCACCAGGCCAAGCTCTGGCAGGGGCTGCGCACCAACGACCTCCAGGTCGTCTCCACCGACCACTGCCCCTTCTGCTTCGTGGGCCAGAAGGAGCGGGGCCGCGGCGACTTCTCGAAGATCCCCAACGGCATGCCGGGCGTCGAGAACCGCATGGACCTGCTCCACCAGGGCGTCGTCGACGGGCACATCAGCCGCCGCCGCTGGATCGAGATCGCCTGCGCCTCCCCGGCGCGGATGTTCGGCCTCTACCCGAAGAAGGGCACCATCGCCCCGGGCGCCGACGCCGACGTCGTCATCTACGACCCGCACGCCGAGCAGACCGTCTCCGCCGCGACGCACCACATGAACGTCGACTACTCGGCGTACGAGGGCAAGCGCCTCACCGGCCGCGTCGAGACCGTCCTCTCGCGCGGCGAACTCGTCATCACCGAGCGGGAGTACACCGGACGCGCCGGACACGGCGTCTACACCCCGCGCTCCACCTGTCAGTACCTCAACTAGGAGTCGCGCCCATGGACTTCGGACTCGTCCTTCAGACGGACCCGCCGGCCTCCAAGGTCATCAGCCTGATGCAGCGGGCCGAACAGAACGGCTTCACCCACGGCTGGACCTTCGACTCCGCCGTGCTGTGGCAGGAACCGTTCGTGATCTACAGTCAGATCCTCTCCAGCACAACGAAGTTGACGGTCGGCCCGATGGTCACCAACCCGGGCACCCGCACCTGGGAGGTCACCGCCTCCACCTTCGCCACCCTCAACGACATGTTCGGCAACCGCACGGTCTGCGGCATCGGACGCGGCGACTCCGCGATGCGCGTCGCGGGCCGCACCCCCAACACCCTGGCTCGGATCAGCGGCGCCATGAAGGTCATCCGCGCCCTCGGCCGGGGCGACGAGGCCGACCTCGGCGGCACCGTCGTCAAGTTCCCGTGGGTCAGGCCCGGCGCCGAACTCCCGGTCTGGATGGCCGCGTACGGCCCCAAGGCCCTGAAGATGACCGGCGAGGAGGCCGACGGGTTCATCCTCCAGCTCGCCGACCTCTACCTCACCGAGTACATGGTGAAGGCCGTCAAGGACGCCGCCGTCGCCGCCGGACGCGACCCGTCCGAGGTCAAGATCTGCGTCGCCGCCCCCGCCTACGTCACCGAGGACGACTCGCCCGAGGCGCTCGCCCACGCCCGCGACCAGTGCCGTTGGTTCGGCGGGATGGTCGGCAACCACGTCGCCGACCTCGTCTCCAAGTACGGCGAGCACTCGGCGCAGGTCCCCGACGAACTCACCGCCTACATCAAGGCCCGGGAAGGGTACGACTACTCCCACCACGGCCGCAGCGGAAACCCCGACACCCAGTTCGTGCCGGACGAGATCGTCGACCGGTTCTGCCTGATCGGGCCCGTCGAGAAGCACATCGAGAAGCTCGAAGCCCTCCGGGCCCTGGGCGTCGACCAGTTCGCCGTCTACGACATGCACGACGCCCAGGAGACGGTCATCGACGCCTACGGCACGAAGGTGATCCCGGCCCTCAACGGCTGACCCCCGCCCCCCCCAGTCGACCTCCCCCCTTCCCGCCGGCCCGGGAAGGGGGGAGGGGCGCTCCCCACGCGCACCCCCCTCACTCACCCGCACGGCCACTCCCGTCCCACCTCATCCGATTGGCCTGCCCATGACCGACACCGCCCCCTCGGCCATACCGCCGACCGCCCGAGCCACTCTCACCGACGGCCGCGTGGAGATCGCGCCGGGGACCCCGCTGCCCACCGGCCCCTACGCCAACGAGGACCTGCTGCCGGTCCCCGTCGAGAAGCGGACCTGGACCACGTACAACTTCTCCGCGCTGTGGGTCGGCATGGCCCACAACACCGCTTCCTGGACCCTCGCCTCCGGTCTGATCGCCGTCGGCATGGACTGGAAGCAGGCGGTGCTCACCATCGGCCTGGCCAACCTGATCGTGCTCGTGCCGATGCTGCTCACCGGGCACGCGGGACCGAAGTACGGCATCCCCTTCCCGGTCTTCGCCCGCGCCTCCTTCGGTGTGCGGGGCGCCAACCTCCCCGCTGTCGTACGGGCGTTGGTGGCGTGCGGCTGGTTCGGCATCCAGACCTGGATCGGCGGCGAGGCCATCTACTTCCTCGCCGGGAAACTGATCGGCTCCGGGTGGAGCGACGCCGGGAAGATCGGCGGGCAGGCCTGGACGATGTGGCTGTCGTTCGCGCTGTTCTGGGCGTTGCAGATCGCGATCATCTACCGGGGCATGGAGACGATCCGCCGGTTCGAGAACTGGGCGGCGCCCTTCGTGCTGGTCGGCGCGTTCGTGATGCTGTGGTGGATGAGCACCAAGGCCGGCGGCTTCGGCCCGCTCTTCTCCCAGCCCTCCAAGCTCGGTTGGGGCGGCGACTTCTGGAAGCTGTTCTGGCCGTCCCTGATGGGCATGATCGGCTTCTGGTCGACGCTGTCGCTGAACATCCCCGACTTCACCCGCTACGGCCGCAGCCAGAAGGCGCAGACCTGGGGGCAGGCGCTCGGACTGCCCACCACGATGACGCTGTTCGCGTTCCTGTCCGTGCTGGTCACCTCCGGCTCGCAGGCCGTGTACGGCGAACCGGTCTGGGACCCGGTCCAGTTGGCCGCCAAGACGGACAACGTGGTCGGCCTGCTCTTCGCCCTCGTGACCGTGCTGGTCGCCACCCTGTCGGTGAACATCGCCGCCAACCTGGTCTCCCCGGCCTTCGACTTCTCCAACATCGCGCCCCGGAAGATCAGTTTCCGCACCGGCGCGTTCGCCACCTGCGTGATCGCCGTGCTGATCTGCCCCTGGAAGCTCTACGCCGACCCGCAGGGCTACATCTTCACCTGGCTCGGCCTGGTCGGCGGGCTGCTCGGCACGGTCGCCGGCATCCTCATCGCCGACTACTGGATTCTGCGCCGGGGCAAGCTCGACCTCGTCGACCTGTACCGCACGGGCGGCCGCTACTGGTACGACGGCGGCTGGAACTGGCGGGCCGTGGTGGCCTTCGTCACCGGCGGGGTGCTCGCCGTCGGCGGCGCCAGCTTCGAGCCGTTGCTCGACGGGCGGCCCATCCCGGCGCTCGCACCGCTCGCGTCCTACGGCTGGGCGGTCGGGCTCGGCGCCTCGATGGTCGTCTACCTGGCGCTGATGCTGCCGCGCGGCCGACAGGAGGAGGCCGAAGTCACCGCCGACTGACGGGAGTTGGGCGGGGAGGGCTCAGCCGTCGCTCTTCCCGCCGCTCCGCAGGGCGGCCACCGCCTCCTTGGCGGCCTTGATGGCGCCCTTGTTGATGACGTCCGTGCTCGGCGCCTTCTTCGACTCGAAGTCGCTGCCGTTGTAGGTGATGACCACCAGCGCGTTGGACACCCGGGCCATCACGACGCCCTCGCGGGTCTGCTGCTTGTCGTCGGTGGTGAGGTTCACCACCGAGTAGCCCGCGTCCCCGAGACCGGGAACGTTCCCACCGCCGCTCTTGTCCGCGACCCGCGAGGTGTAGGACTTCTGTGCCGCGTCGTCCGATTCCATCAACTCGTAGGACACGTCGAGCCAGCGGTAGTCGTAGCCCTTGAGCGCGTTCCAGGAACAGGTGCGACGCACGGTCTCGTCCGTCGACCTGATCTCCTTCCCGGCCGTCTTGGTGCCCGGCACGAGCGACGTGATCGTCGCCTTGGCGAGGCTGGTGCACGGGCTGGGCGCGGCGGAGAACGACTTCGAGGGCGTCGGCGCCGAGGAGGGCGCGGTGGCCGACTCGGTGCCGGTCCGGGCGGCTTCCTTGTGCTCGGTGGCCGGAGCGGCGGCGAGCGGCCCGGACGACAGCGCCCAGCCCGCCGCGGCCAGGACGACGACCGGTGACAGCCGTGCCGTCAGAGCGATCGGCAGAGGAAAATCACGCACGGCACACTTTTCGGTGGGGGGCGGTGTGCGGAGGGGGCCCGCACGGCGGACGGGACGACAGTTTCACACGACTCCCTGTGCCAAGGAAGTGCGAACTCGCTCCGTGCGCGGACGGTCACGTGGGGGTGGGGGCGCCGTGTTTCCACGGCCCTCGTACGGGCGTGGCCGGGGCGGCGTCCGGCGGGATCGGCGGCCGGGAACGGTCCGTTCCGCGCCAGTTCGGGCGCGTACGGCCACGCGCGCGTGGTCATCTCCCCTGACTGTCAAGCCCACTTCGTCTCCGAGGCGGGGAGGTACGCGCGCGAGGTGATCGATAGCCTGCCGTCATCAGACCGGTCGGCGTGTGAGAAGGCGAGATGAGAGCCCCTATGTTCACCACCCGCCCCACCCTCCAGGGCACCTTCGGCATGGTGTCCTCCACCCACTGGCTCGCCTCGCAGTCGGCGATGGCCGTGCTGGAGGACGGGGGGAACGCGTACGACGCCGCCGTGGCCGGTGCGTTCGTGCTGCACGTCGTCGAGCCCCATCTCAACGGCCCCGCGGGCGAGGTACCGATCCTGCTCGCGCCCGCCGGTGGCGAGGTGCGGGTGCTGTGCGGTCAGGGCGTCGCGCCCGCCGGTGCCACCGTCGCCCACTACCGGGGCCTCGGCCTCGACCTGGTCCCCGGCACCGGGCCGCTCGCGGCGGCCGTCCCCGGCGCGTTCGACGCCTGGATGGTGCTGCTGCGCGACCACGGCACCAAACCCCTCGCCGACGTCCTTGAATACGCCATCGGGTACGCCGAGGACGGCCACGCGCCCGTGGAGAACGTCGGCGCCACCGTGGAGAGCGTGCGCACCCTCTTCGAGACGGAGTGGACCTCGTCGGCCGACGTCTACCTCGTCGACGGACACGCCCCGCGCCCCGGCGCACTCCTGCGCAACCCCGCCCTCGCCGACACCTGGCGCCGACTGCTCGCCGAGGTCGCCGACGCGGGCGACCGGACGGCGCAGATCGAGGCCGCCCGCGCGGTCTGGCGCACCGGCTTCATCGCCGAGGCCCTGCTGCGCCAGTCCGCCCGCCCCACCCTCGACACCACCGGCACCCACCACACCGGCACCCTCACCGCCGCCGACCTCGCCGGCTGGTCCGCCACCTACGAGGCGCCCGTCACCTACGACTGGCACGGCTGGACCCTGTGCAAGGCGGGCCCGTGGAGCCAGGGCCCCGCCCTCCTCCAGCAACTCGCCCTGCTCCCGGCCGAGTTGCCCGCCCATGGCTCGGCCGACTACGTCCACCTCCTCATCGAGGGCTGCAAGCTCGCCATGGCCGACCGCGAGGCCTGGTACGGCGACGCCGCCGACGTCCCCCTCGACGACCTGCTGTCGGCGCCCTACAACGCGGCCCGGCGCACCCTCGTCGACGAGACGGCCTCCCGCGCACTGCGCCCCGGCAGCCCCGGCGGACGCACCCCGCGCCTCCCCGAGCAGGCGGACGCGATCTCCGTCGGCGGACCCGGTTTCGACCCGTTGGGCGCCGGGGAGCCGACCGTCGCCACGGCCGGCGCCGTTGCCGAGCCCGAGGTCGGGGCCGACGGGGCCACCCGGGGCGACACCTGCCACCTCGACATCGTCGACCGCTGGGGCAACATGGTCGCGGCCACTCCCAGCGGCGGCTGGCTCCAGTCCAACCCCGTCGTGCCCGAACTCGGCTTCCCGCTCGGCAGCCGGCTCCAGATGGCCTGGCTGGAGGAGGGCCTGCCCAACTCCCTCACCCCCGGCCGCCGCCCCCGCACCACCCTCACGCCCTCCCTCGCCCTGCGCGACGGGGTGCCCGTGCTGGCGTTCGGCACGCCCGGCGGCGACCAGCAGGACCAGTGGCAGCTGCACTTCCTGCTCGCCGTCACCCTGCTCGGACAGGCCCGCGGCGGCCTCGACCTCCAGGGCGCCATCGACGCCCCGAACTGGCACAACGACAGTTTCCCCAGCTCGTTCTACCCGCGCGGGATGCGCCCGGGCAGCGTCACCGTCGAGTCGAGGCTCGGCGCGGACGTCATCGCGGAACTCCGCCGCCGGGGACACGACGTCACCGTCGGAGACCCCTGGTCGGAGGGGCGGCTGTGCGCGGTCGCACGGGACCCCCGCACCGGCATCCTGTCGGCGGCGGCCAACCCGCGCGGCATGCAGGGGTACGCGGTCGGACGCTGAGCGGGGGAAGCGACACCGGGGCGCCGGTCACGGGTGCGCGGGGTGGGGCGCCGACCCTGGTTCCCGGTGTTCATCCGGATTCCACCAGCGATGCACCGGGCCGGAGGGGATTGTCAGTGGGGCGTGGTCTCATGGAGGCATGATCGGACACACGGAAACCATCGAAGAGTTTCTCGCACAGCACTCGGCCGACGTGGAGAAGGCGGTCCGCGAGGCCGCCGCGACCGAGATCATGCCCCGCTTCCGCAGCCTCGCCGCGCACGAGGTCGACCAGAAGAGCGGCCCGCACGACCTGGTGACGGACGCCGACCGGCTCGCCGAGCGGTACCTCACCGAGGCCCTCGGCGCGCTGCTGCCCGGCTCCGTCGTCGTCGGCGAGGAAGCGGTCCACGCCGACCCGGCCACCTACCAGGCGATACAGGGCGACACCCCCGTCTGGATCGTCGACCCGGTCGACGGCACCCGCCAGTTCGTGCACGGCGACACCGGCTTCTGCACCCTCGTCGCGCTCGCCCGGCACGGCGTCCTGCTCGCCTCCTGGACCTACGCGCCCGCCCGCGACCAGCTCGCCACCGCCCTCAAGGGCCAGGGCGCCTTCCTCGACGGCACCCGCCTGCACGCGGGAGCCCCCGCACCCGGCCACGCCCTGCGCGTCGCCACCTCCCACCCCGACTACACGACCGAGGAGGAGAAGCGCACCCTGCTCCCGCTCTCCGTCGACGGCGTCGCACCGCGCCCCTGCGGCTCGGCCGGTCTTGAGTATCTCGCCGTCGCCCGGGGCGAGTTGGACGCCACGGCGTTCACCTGGGAGGCCGCCTGGGACCACGCGGCCGGCCTCCTCCTGGTCGAGGAGGCGGGCGGCACCCAGCTCACCCTGAGCGGCGAACCGTTCCGGATCACGGGCGGCAACACCGTGCCGTTCACCGCGGCCCGCGACGCGGCGACCGCGCACCGGGTGCGGGAGCTGCTCGCGGGCGGCGCCTGACAGGCGCACCGGCGCCCCGGTGATCCACCCGCCCCGGTCGTTGTCAGTGGTCCGGCCTATCCTGATCCCACTGGCCATCGGCTGACGTAAGGGGTCCGAAGGTGCCGTCGATGCTCGATGCGGTCGTGGTGGGAGCGGGGCCGAACGGCCTGACGGCTGCCGTGGAGCTGGCCCGGCGCGGCTTCTCCGTGGCCGTCTTCGAGGCCCAGGACACGGTGGGCGGCGGCGCCCGCACCGAGGAACTGACCCTGCCGGGATTCCGCCACGACCCCTGCTCCGCCGCCCACCCCCTCGGGATCAACTCCCCGGCGTTCCGCGCCCTTCCCCTGGAGCGGTACGGCTTGGAGTGGCTGCACGCCGACCTGCCCATGGCGCACCCCTTCACCGACGGCACCGCCGCCGTGCTGGCCCGCTCGGTCGCCGAGACGGCCGCCTCCTTCGGGCCCCGGGACGCGGGCGCCTACCGCAGACTGGTCGCGCCGTTCCTGCCCCGGTGGGACACCCTCGTCAACGACTTCATGTCCCTGCCGCTCACCGCGCTCCCGCGCGACCCGGTCACGCTGGCCCGCTTCGGACTGACCGGACTGCCGCCGTCGACGCTGCTGAGCCGCCGGTTCCGGGACGAGCGGGCGCGGACCCTGTTCGCCGGGCTCGTCGGCCATGTCATGGCCCCGCTCTCCGGGTTCGCCACCGGCGCCATCGGCCTGGTCTTCGCGCTCGCCGCACACGCCCGGGGCTGGCCGGTGGCACGCGGCGGTTCCCAGTCCATCTCCGACGCGCTCGCCGGGTACCTCACCGACCTGGGCGGCGCGATCCACACGGAGTACGAGGTCAAGCGCCTCGACGACCTGCCGCCCGCCCGCGCCTACGTCTTCGACACCTCACCCACCGCCCTCGCCCGCATCGCCGGACTCGGCCGCGCCTACGCGCACTACCGCTACGGCCCCGGCGTCTTCAAGATCGACTACGCGCTCGACGGCCCCGTGCCCTGGACCGCCGAGGCCCCCCGCCGCGCCACCACCGTGCAGATCGGCGCGGACAGCGAGGAGATCGGCACCGCCCTGCACGACGTCTCCCGGGCCGGGCGCGCACCCGAACGGCCCTTCATGATCACGGTGCAGCCGAGCATCGTCGACCCGAGCCGGGCCCCCGAGGGCAAGCAGGTGTTCTGGGCGTACGCGCACGTCCCCAGCGGCTGGACCGGCGACCTCACCGACATCATGGAACGCCAACTGGAGCGCTTCGCCCCCGGGTTCCGCGACCGTGTCCTCGCCCGCGCGACCGCCGGACCCCCCGAACTCGCCGCCCGCAACGCCAACTACGTCGGCGGCGACATCGGCTCCGGCGCCTTCACCGGCCTCCAGACCCTGATGCGGCCCCGGCCCTCCCTGTTCCCCTACAACACCCCGCACCCGGCCGTCTTCCTCTGCTCGTCGGCCACCCCGCCGGGACCCGGCGTGCACGGCATGTCCGGCCACAACGCGGCGAAGGCCGTGTGGAAGAGGCTGCGCGCGGCATGACGACCCTCACCCTCGTCCAGGGCGACATCACCGGCATGCGTGTCGACGCGATCGTCAACGCGGCCAACTCCTCCCTCCTCGGCGGCGGCGGGGTCGACGGCGCCATCCACCGCCGGGGCGGCCCCGAGATCCTCGCCGCCTGCCGCGCCCTGCGCGCCTCCCCCTACGGCAAGGGCCTCGCCACCGGACAGGCGGTGGCGACCACCGCCGGTGCGCTGGACGCCCGTTGGGTCATCCACACCGTCGGCCCGGTGTACTCGCGCACGGAGGACCGGTCGGCGCTCCTCGCCTCCTGCTACCGGGAGTCCCTGCGCGTCGCGGACCGACTCGGCGCCCGCACCGTCGCGTTCCCCGCCGTGTCCGCCGGAAGCTACGGCTGGCCGATGGACGACGCCGCCCGCATCGCCGTCGACACCGTGCGGGCTACGGAGACGACGGTCACCGAGGTCACGTTCGTCCTCTTCGACGAACGGGCGTACACGGCATTCGCCGCGCACCGGGGGTGACCCTTCCCAGGGCCCGACCGGCACGCCTGTCTACCCCGACGCCGTCGACTCCCGTTCCACCAACCTGAACGTGCTCACGAACTCCCTTTGCGGCGTGGCCAGTTCAGGGTGCTCGATGCGGGCCGTCAGCAGGGTCACCGCCTGGTCGGCCATCCGGTCGTGGTCGGGGTCGACGCTGGAGAGGGACGGAACGGTGTACGCGCTCTGTTCCACATTGTCGAAGCCGATCACCTTGACCTCGTCCGGCACCCGCACCCCCGCGTCGGCCAGGCCGCGCAGGACGCCCGTCGCGACCGTGTCGGTCACGCAGAACACGCCGTCGACGTCGAGCCCGCCCGCCGCCCACTCCCGCGCGCAGCGCGCGCCCCCCTCCAGGGTGAGGTGCTCCACGTGCCGGACCAACGCCGGGTCACCGGGGTGACCGGCCTCCGCCAGGGCCCGCCGGTACCCGGTCAGCCGCAGGCCGGACGCGTCGACCTCCTCCGTCGGGGGGCCGCACACGATCGCGACCCGGCGGCAGCCCCGTTCGACGAGATGGCGGGTCGCGGCATGGGCGGCGGCCACGTTGGGCATGGCGACGTGGTCGACGGGGCCGCCGAAGATGCGCTCACCGAGGATGACCAGCGGGTGGTCCACCCTGAGCCACTCGACGTCGGCCGGGCCCATGCCCACGGTCGCGAGGATGAGCCCGTCGTAGAGCCGGTTGCGGGAGAGGGACAGCGCCTCCAGCTCGTTCTCCCTCACCGCGCCGGTCTGTTCGACGCTCACCCGCAGGCCGTGCCGGGCCGCCGCGCCGATGATGGCGGACGCCAGCCGGCCGTAGTACGGGCGGTCGATCTCCGGAACGGCGAGGCCGATCGTGCCGGTGCGGCCCTTGCGCAGGTTGCGGGCGGCGACGTTGACCCGGTAGTCGAGCCGGGCCATCGCCGCCAGGACCCGTTGCTTCGTGGCCGGTCGTACGTTCGGGTGGCCGTTGATGACGTTGGACACCGTCATCGCCGACACCCCCGCCTCCCTGGCCACGTCCTGGATGGTCGCCACGCTCACTCCTGCCGCTGGTCCTGCCCCAGACGGTAGAGGGCGGCGCCATGGGCGGGCAGCTCGACGGTGATTCCGCGGCCGTCGTGCGCGAGGTCGCGGTGGGTCCACAGTTCGCGGACGTGGTCCGAGGGGCGGGCGCAGATCGAGCCGAGCGGCACGTCGACCCGGCGTGCCTCGTCGGCCAGCGAGAACACGGCCGCGTACCGGGTGCGGCCGTCGGTGTCCTCGGCGGTCCACAGGACGAGGTCGCCCTCGCGCAGCACCTCACGGTTGCCGGTGCTGTGCCAAAGGACCTCCAGCGCCTCGTCGTTGGTGAGCAGCTCGATGGTCTCCGGCGGGCTGGTGGGCAGGTCGCCGCCCATCATCAGCGGGGAACGGGAGATCAGCCACAGCGTGAGCAGGCTGATCTGCTCGTCGCGGGTGAGCGCGCACATCCGGTCCGCGCCACGCTCGGCGCGGATGCCGATGTGCCCGAGCGGCAGCATGTCCGCGTCCGCCCAGCCGCCCTCGCCCTGCCAGGGCGCCCACCGCGCCATCCGCGCGAACTGCGCCTCGACGTCCTCCCACCGGTCCCACAGGTCGTCGCAGACCCGCCACATGGTGGCGTTCTCCCGCAGATGCCCGAGGTGCGCCACGGAGACATCGGTGCCGGGGGAGAGGCTCAGCTCGATCGGGCGTCCACTGCGCTCGATCGCCAACGCGTAGGCGGCGATCTCCCGTTCGTGGTAGGGGAAGAGCATGTCGTCGGCCTTCACGAAGTCGACGCCCCACGCCGCGAACTGCGCCACCTGCGAGTCGTAGTAGGCCTGGGCGCCCGGATGGTCGTGGTTCAGGCCGTAGTTGTCGGAGTTCCACGGGCAGACCGACCCGGTGTCCGCGATCTCGTCGGCGGTGAACTCCGTTCCCAGCACGGGCAGTCGAGCGGCCACCGCCCGGCGCGGGATGCCCCGCATGATGTGCACCCCGAACCGCAGCCCCCACCCATGCACCCGCTCCGCCAACGGTCCAAAACCAGAACCGTCGACCGCCGACGGAAACCGGTTGGGCGCGGGGAGTTGACGTCCGTGACCGTCAAGTACCAGCGGGGCGTCCGCGTTGTAGCCGTGCGCCCGGGCGGTGGGCTCGTACCACTGGATGTCCACGACCACCGTGTCCCAGCCGTGCGGCAGCAACGCGGCGTGCAGGAAAGCCGCGTTGGCGAGCACCTCTTCCTCGGTGACGGTGGTGCCGTAGCAGTCCCAGCTGTTCCAGCCCATCGGCGGACGCGAGCGGCGGTCGGGGAGCGGGCGGACAGGTCGGTTCATGAGCGGTGGTCTCCCGTACGGGTGCGAAGGACAGGGGGGCGTGGTCAGCGTTCGACGTCGCTCAACTCCGCCTGGACGGTGAGGAACGAGTGCGCGGGCAGCGTCAACACCAGCCCGCCGTCCGTGGACATGAGGCCGTCGAACGGCTGCGGGGCGACCGTGTCCGACGAGGCGGGGGAGTTGTGGTCCTGGAGCCGGCCGGACGTCAGCAGGCGGGCCCTCGGCGCGCCGACCGTTCCGCCCCGCAGGTCGAGCCGCACCTCGACGGGCCGCTCCGCGTCCAGGTTGGTCAGCGAGACGAGGAGCGTGCCGTCCTTGACGCTGGCCGACGCCGACAACGTCTCCAACTCCGCCTCCCCGACGGCCCGTCGAGCCCCGGGCGCCCGCAGGTGCACGGCGAGCGACGTGGCGTCCTGGTGCCCCTTGTTCATCTCGAACACGTGATAGGTCGGCGTCCGCACCAACGCGTCGCCGTCGGTGAGCAGCATCGCCTGGAGCACGTTCACCGTCTGCGCGATGTTCGCCATGTACAGCCGCGCCGCGTGCCGGTGGAAGATGTCGAAGTGGGTGCTGGCCACCAACGCGTCGCGCAGGGTGTTCTGTTGGAACAGGAACCCTGGGTTCGTCCCCGGCTCGACGTCCCACCAGGTGCCCCACTCGTCCAGCACCAGGCCGACCGTGCGGCCCCGGTCGTAGACGTCCATGACGGCGGAGTGACCGGCGAGAATCCGGTCGACGCCGCGTGCCGCCAGCATCGTCCGGTAGTAGTCGTCGGTGTCGAAGTCGGTGGCGCTGCCCTTCGCCTCCCAAGGGCCCGACAGCGTGTAGTAGTGGACGGAGAGGGCCTGGAAGAAGTTTTTCGGGGTGGCCTCGCAGCCGAAGCAACTGATCTGCCGCATCAGCGTCTCGGTCCACTTGTAGTCGTCGTCGGAGGCGCCCGACGCGATCCGGTACAGCGTGTTGTCGCCGTGGTCGCGGCAGTACGTCGCGTACTGCCGGGCCAGGTCGGCCGAGTACTCGGCGCGCATGTTGCCGCCGCAGCCCCAGGTCTCGTTCCCGATGCCCCAGAACGGCACCCGCCACGGCGCGTCCCGGCCGTTCTGCTTGCGCAGCCGCACCATCGGGCTGTCGCCGTCCCGGGTCAGATACTCGACCCACTCGCTCATCTCGCGCACGGTGCCGCTGCCGACGTTGCCGCTGATGTACGGCTCCGCGCCGAGGAGTTCGCACAGCGCCAGGAACTCGTGCGTGCCGAAGTGGTTGTTCTCCTCGACGTTCCCCCAGTGCGTGTTGACCATCCGGGGCCGCTCCTCGCGCGGCCCGATGCCGTCCCGCCAGTGGTACTCGTCGGCGAAACAGCCGCCCGGCCAGCGGAGGTTGGGGATGTTCAGCGCCCGCAGCGCCTCGACGACGTCGAGCCGGATGCCGCCCTCGTTCGGGATGGGCGAGTCCTCCCCGACCCAGAAACCGCCGTAGACACAGCGCCCGAGATGCTCGGCGAAGTGGCCGTACAGATGACGGCTGATCGTCGGCCCCTCGATGTCGAGGTTGATGACGGCGGTGGCGGCGACGGCGCTGGTGGGCATGCGGAAATCCCCCTCCGGCAGACCGGGAACCGGCGCTGCCTCGGCTTCGGATGCGTGCGTGCGGGAGGCTGTTTGTATCGATAAAAAGCTGGCATGGGAGTTCGCGTCGCGTCAAGAGGGTCATGTCACCCGATCGGCGTAACCGAAATGGCCGTGCGGGTCCGGCGGGCCAAGGCTCGGAGGCAGTCGACAGCGGGGGCAGCCGAAAGGATCACTGCCATGACGCAGCATGCGACGCGACCGCCCGGAACACCGACCGACGGCAGTGAAGGGTCGTGGTCGGGCGGCGCGCGGAGAGCCCCGGAGCCACCCCGGCACGGTGGCAGCGGCTGGGTCAACGGCGGTGTCGTCTTCGCCGGGGTCCTGATGCTGTGCAGCGGCGTCCTCGCCGTGCTCGAAGGCATCTCCGCGCTCTCCTCCGACTCCGTCTACGGCCGCGTCGGCGGCTACGTCTACGAGCTGAACCTCAACGGCTGGGGCTGGATTCACCTCGTCCTCGGCGCGCTGGTCGCCATCACAGGACTGGGCGTCCTCAAGGGCGCGACCTGGGCGCGGTTCCTCGGCATCTTCCTGGTCGCGCTGAGCCTGATCGCGCAGTTCCTGTTCCTGCCCTATCTGCCGGTGTGGTCGGTGGTCATGATGGGCATCGACGTGTTCGTCATCTGGGCACTCGCCTCCCAGCAGGAATCGGCCGGCCGCAGGGCCGTCTGAGCCGGGCGGCAGGGCCGTCCGAAGCGGGCGCCGGTCGCGGAGCCGAGGTCAGGCCGCGCGACCGGCGCCGCCATGTGCGGGCGGGGGGTGTGGCTGGCGGGGGCGCGGTGTCGGGGTGGACGTGGCCGAGGTCTGGTTGAACGTCGGGTTCGGTCGGGGTGGCCGAGGGCTGGTGGGGCATGACGTTCGCTCGGGGTGGGCGAGGTCTGGTGGGGTTTGAGGTCAGGTCGGGGGCGGCCGGGGTGTTGGGTGGGTGTCACGGCCGGGCGGGCGGAATGTCAGGCCGGGCGCCGTGTGCGGGCGGGTGCCCTGTCCGGTTGGTCGTGGGCGTCTCGTCGCGGGGACGTCCGGTGGGTGGTCGGTGTTTCGGCGGAGGGGGTGTGTCCGGTCGGATTCGGACAGGTGCAGGGCACATGAGGTCGATGTCGGATTCTCGCCAGCCCGGGACCGTCGGATCGTCGATGCTGGACGCATGCAGAACGGGATGCACACCGACACCGAGCGCTGCGTACGGGCCGTCCGGTCCAAGGACGCCCGCTTCGACGGCTGGTTCTTCACGGCGGTCCTGACCACCCGCATCTACTGCCGGCCCAGCTGCCCCGTCGTGCCGCCCAAGCCCGAGAACCTGACGTTCTACCCGAGCGCGGCGGCCTGCCAGAGCGCCGGGTTCCGGGCCTGCAAACGCTGTCGGCCCGACACCAGCCCCGGTTCCCCGGAGTGGAACCAGCGCGCCGACCTGGTCGCGAGGGCGATGCGGCTGATCGCCGACGGCGTCGTGGACCGTGAGGGCGTTCCCGGCCTCGCCGCCCGCCTCGGCTACAGCACCCGGCAGACCGAACGCCAGCTGCTCGCCGAACTCGGTGCCGGTCCCCTCGCCCTGGCCCGCGCCCAACGCGCCCAGACCGCACGGGTGTTGATCGAGACGACGCCGCTCCCGATGGCCGACGTCGCCTTCGCGTCCGGCTTCGCCTCCATCCGCACCTTCAACGACACCGTCCGCGAGGTCTTCGCCCTCACCCCCAGCGACCTGCGCACCCGCGCCACCCGAACGGCGAAGAGTCACCCGGCGGCCCCCACCACCCCGGGCACGCTCACCCTCCGCCTGCCCTTCCGCGCCCCGCTCACCCCGGACAACCTCTTCGGCCACCTCGTCGCCACCGCCACCCCCGGCGTGGAGGAGTGGCGGGCCGGTGCCTACCGCCGCACCCTCCGCCTGCCCTACGGCCACGGCATCGTCGCGCTCACGCCCCGCCCGGACCACATCGCCTGCCGCCTCACCCTCAGTGACCTGCGTGATCTGACCGTCGCCACCAGCCGCTGCCGCCGGATGCTCGACCTCGACGCCGATCCGGTCGCGATCGACGAGCAGCTCCGTGCCGATCCGGTGCTCGCGCCCCTGGTCGACAAGGCGCCCGGGCGGCGGGTGCCGCGCACGGTCGACGAGGAGGAGTTCGCCGTGCGGGCGGTCCTGGGGCAGCAGGTCTCCACGGCGGCCGCGCGCACCCACGCGGGCCGTCTCGTCACCGCTCACGGTGAGCCCGTCGACGATCCCGAGGGCGGCCTCACCCATCTCTTCCCGACGGCGCGGGCGCTGGCCGGGCTCGACCCCGAGTCCCTCGCGATGCCCCGCACCCGTCGCACCACCTTCACCACCCTGGTGAGCCAACTCGCCGACGGGTCGCTCCACTTGGGGCCCGACAGCGACTGGGCCGAGACCCGTGCCCGGCTCCTGGCGCTGCCCGGGTTCGGGCCCTGGACGGTCGACGTCATCGCCATGCGGGCCCTCGGTGACCCCGACGCATTCCTCCCCACCGACCTCGGAGTCCGGCAAGCTGCGCGGGAGTTGGGGCTGCCGTCCACGCCCGCGGCGCTCACGGGGCGGGCGGCGGGGTGGCGGCCCTGGCGGGCGTATGCCGTCCAGTACCTGTGGGCGACCGGCAGCCACCCGATCAACTTCCTTCCTGAGTAGGGGCATTCGATGTCTAGGCAGCACACCCTGATGGACAGTCCGTACGGTCCGCTGACGCTCGTCGCCGACGACGGGGTTCTGTGCGGGCTCTATATGACCGATCAGCGGCATCTGCCGCCCCTGGAGACGTTCGGGCCGCGCGACGGTTCGGGGTTCGGGCAGGCCCTGGAGCAGCTGGCGGCCTATTTCGCCGGGGAGTTGAAGGAGTTCTCGCTTCAACTCCGGTTGCGTGGAACGCCGTTCCAGCGGGCCGTGTGGGAGCAGCTGCTTGCGATTCCCTATGGCGAGACGCGGTCCTACGGGCAGCTTGCCGATGCGCTCGGCAATCCCGGGGCGTCCCGGGCGGTCGGCCTTGCCAACGGGAAGAATCCGGTCAGCATCATCGTGCCGTGTCATCGGGTGGTCGGGGCGGGGGGTGGGCTCACGGGGTATGGGGGTGGGCTTGCCCGTAAGCGGCGACTGCTTGATTTCGAGGGCGGGGCGGCGTTGTTCTGACGGCAGGTGACGGGGCGCCCACGGGGGTGGGGGGTGTTCGCCGTGGGCGGGTGCGGCGCCGTTGTGGCTGGTCGCGCAGTTCCCCGCGAGGGCCTGGCGGCAGGTGACGGGGGCGCCTACGGGGGTGGGGGGTGTTCGCCGTGGGCGGGTGCGGCGCCATCGTGGCTGGTCGCGCAGTTCCCCGCGCCCCTTTCCGGCGTTGCTGGGACCGGTGTTGGCTCTGCCGGGTCGGCTGGTCGCGCCCGCGCGGCGGAGCCGCAGATTGATACAGTCCCGCGCCCCTTTTGCGGCGTTGCCGGGACCGGTGTTGGCTCTTTGGGGTGTCAGGGGACTTGGTGGCCGTTTTCTAGTTCTGCTGTGCCCTTGTTGGTGGTGAGGACGTGCAGGGCGGTCAGGACGCGGCCGGCCAGGGAGCCGGAGAGGTGGGTGGGGAGGTCTTCGTGGGGGACCAGGCGCCAGGAGAGGAGTTCCTCCTCCTGGAGGCGGATCGCCTTGAGGTCGGCGTCGGTCAGGACGCCGCCGTCGTACAGGTACGCCACCCCCGGCGGATGGCCCGAACCCTGCACCCAGTCCACCGCGAGCAGCCGGCCCGGCTCACGGTCGAGGCCGATCTCCTCCGCCGTCTCCCGGCGGGCGCCCTGCCTCGGGGTCTCGCCGTCGTCCGACTCGACCGTGCCGCCGGGCAACGCCCAGCCCTCCCGGTAGTTCGGCTCGACGAGCAGCACCCGCCCCTGCTCGTCGCGGAACAGGACGGCGGCGCCGGCGAGGATGCGGGGCAGCCCCGCGATGTACGTGGCGAAGTCTTGGGTGGTGGCCATGGGGGAAGGGTAGCCAGCCCCGCCGACCTCGCCGCTCGGCGTTGGGCAACGGGCCTGGTCCGCAAGGCGGTTCGGGGGGGGTGCCTCTATGTCCTTCGTCAAGGCGCCCCTGTCGGGTTTGGGGTGATTGGGGCTTGCTGGGGTCATGCGGCGAGTTCGACGTCCGCGGGGGTGCGGGGTTCGTAGAAGGTGCCGTCGCGGAGCATGGCGAACAGGACGCTGATGCGTTGGCGGGCGAGGCGGAGGAGGGCCTGGGTGTGGGTTTTGCCGCGGGTTCGCTGGCGGTCGTAGTAGGTGCGGGAGGCGGGGTCGGCGTTCATGCAGGCGAAGGCGGAGAGGAACATGGCGCGTTTGAGCTGGCGGTTTCCGCCTCGTGGGGCGTGTTCGCCGTGGATCGAGGTGCCGGACGACTTCGTGGTCGGGGCGAGGCCGGCGTAGGAGGCGAGGTGGGCGGCGGTGGGGAAGCTGGTGCCGTCGCCGACGGTGACCAGCAGGACGGCGGCGGTCCTGACGCCGACGCCGGGCATCGACGTCAGGACCGGGGAAAGAGGGTGGGCCTCCAGCAGGGCGTTGATCTGGGCTTCCAGGGCCCGGCGCTGGGTGTGGACGGCGGCGAGCGAGGCGGCCAGGGAGGGCACGACGATGTCGAGGGTGCCGGTCCCGGGGACCACGACGGTCTGCTCGTCGAGCGCGTCGAAGACGTCGTCGATCAGCCGCTGGGCCATGCGCGGGGCCTTGGGCCGGATGAGCTCGACGAGTCTGCGGCGGCCGGCTTTCCGCAACGACTGCGGGGAGCCGTGGCGTTCCAGCAGCCAGGTGACGGCCTGGTGGTCGAGGCGGGGGCCCAGGACGCGTTCCAGCGACGGGTGGAACTGGGTGAGCAGGCCGCGTATCCGGTTGCTGGTGCGGGTGGCCTCGGCGGCGAGGTCCTGGTCGAAGCCGACGAGGACCGTGAGTTCGGCGGTGATCTCGTCGGTGAGCTCCAGTGAGCGCAGGGTGTGCGGGATGGTGCGGGCTGCGTCCGCGATGACCGCGGCGTCCTTCGCGTCGGTCTTGGCCTCGCCCGGATACAGGTCGGCGATCCGCCGCATCGCGAGTCCGGGCAGGTAGGCGACCTTGCAGCCCGCGTCCCGGGCGACCGTGAGCGGGAGGGCTCCGATGGATGCGGGCTGGTCCACGATGACCAGGACGGTGCCGAACTTCGCGGCCAGCTTGTCGAACACCGCCCGCAGTTTCGGCTCGCTGTTGGGCAGCTGCTTGTCGAAGACCTTCTTGCCGGCCGGAGTCAGCCCGTGTCCGTGATGGGCGCTCTTGCCGACGTCCAGGCCGAGGAACACGCCCACGTCTTCGGTGTCGAACATCGCGCCCTTTCCGGGGTGTTGAGCGTGCCGGCCTTGGCGGAGGTGTCGTACGCGCGCATCCACGTTATGCAGACCTGCCGCCCGCGAGCTGTCCGGCATTGCGCCGGACCGGGTGGTGGCCGGACCTCTCATCAGCGTCTCCGACGACACCTCACGAGCCCGGTGACACCACCCCCCAGGTCATGCCTTCGACAGGGGGACACAGTCATACCGGGCCCGGAGGCCAGCGGCCCTCTTGCAGGACCGCGAAAAACATAACGGGGGGGGCGGGCGCACAGCTCGTCCTTCGGGGGTTCTCAAGATCGGGGTGGGGCATGGCGGTGCGGCCCGGGTCCGGTTAAGGTCGCAGCGGCGCGACCGGCCCGACACGTGTCGGGCCCGGAGAGCAAGGGGAACACAAGGTGGCGGATGGCCGGGCGGGCGAGCAGCGGGTGCTGGTCGCCGCGGACAAGTTCAAGGGGTCGCTGACGGCCGTGCAGGTCGCCCAGCGGGTGACGGCCGGGCTGCACCGGGTCGCGCCGCACGTCGAGGTGGCCTCCCTGCCGGTGGCCGACGGCGGCGACGGCACCGTGGACGCGGCGGTCGCGGCCGGTTTCGAACGGCGTGAGGTGCGGGTCGCGGGGCCGCTCGGGCAGGAGGTGACGGCCGCGTTCGCGCTGCGCGAGGACACGGCCGTCGTCGAGATGGCCGAGGCGAGCGGTCTGCAACGGCTGCCCGCCGGCGTCTTCGCCCCGCTCACGGCGTCCACCTACGGCTCGGGCGAGCTGCTGCGGGCCGCTCTGGACGCGGGCGCCCGCACGATCGTGTTCGGCGTCGGCGGCAGCGCCACCACCGACGGCGGCGCCGGGATGCTGTCCGCGCTGGGCGCACGCTTCCTCGACGCCGACGGGGAGCCGGTGCCGCCCGGCGGCGGTGCCCTCGCCGACCTGGCCACCGCCGACCTGTCGGGACTCGACCCACGGCTCGGCTCCGTCGAACTGGTGCTCGCCAGCGACGTCGACAACCCCCTCACCGGACCGAAGGGCGCGCCCGCCGTGTACGGGCCGCAGAAGGGCGCCTCGCCGGACGACGTGCAGGCCCTGGACGAGGCCCTCGCCCATTACGCCAAGGTCCTGGAGAGCGCGGTCGGTGCTCGCGCCGCCGAGCAGGCCACGGCGCCGGGTGCGGGCGCGGCGGGCGGCATCGGGTACGGGGCCCTGCTGATCGGCGCCCGGTTCCGTCCCGGGATCGACGTCATGCTGGACGTCCTCGGTTTTGGACCTGCCCTGGACCGTGCCGACCTGGTGATCACCGGGGAGGGGTCCCTCGACGAGCAGACCCTGCACGGCAAGGCCCCGGCGGGCGTCGCGGCGGCGGCCCGGGCGGCCGGCAAGGAGGTCGTCGCGGTCTGCGGACGGCTCGCCCTGCAACCGGCGGCGCTCGGCGGGGCCGGCATCCGCCGCGCCTACCCGCTGACCGACGTCGAACCCGACCTCGCCGTCTGCCTCTCGGACGCCGGGCCCCTCCTGGAGCGGGTCGCCGAGCAGATCGCCCGGGACTTCCTGGTCTGAGGGCGACGGCAGCCCAGGTACGCACGCGAAAGGGCCCCGGGTCGAGATGACCCGGGGCCCTTCACCGTCGTTGCGCGGTCGCTACGGGAGCTGGGCGGCGCGTGCCTCGCGGCGGTTGCCGCGGAAGTTGTTCACCCGGCGGGCCGTGGCGAACAGCGGGATCACCGCACCCATCACCAGCTGGAGCGCGCAGCCGGTCTGGAGCAGCAGCTGACCGCTGGGCGCGTCGAACGCCCATCCGGCGAGCAGGCCCATCGACAGCACGATCCACGACAGCATCGCCACGGCGAGGCGGCCGCGCGGCTTCGGGTACTCGACCCGGCTCACCATCAGCCAGGCGGTGCCCAGGATGGCCAGGAGCGTCGCCACGAAGGGCAGCTCCAGGAGCACGATCGAGACGACCGTCAGCGCGCCGAACGGGCTCGGCATCCCCTGGAACACCCCGTCACGCGGCGTCACACACGAGAAGCGGGCCAGCCGCAGGACGACGGCCAGGAGCACCACGATTGCCCCGAGCGCCGCCATTCTCTGGTGAGCGTCGTCGGCGACCATGCCGTAGACGAGCACGAAGTACGCGGGGGCCAGCCCGAAGCTGATCAGGTCCGAGAGGTTGTCCAGCTCGGCGCCCATGGGGGAGGAGCGCAGCTTGCGCGCCACCAGCCCGTCGAAGAGGTCGAACACCGCCGCGCAGAGCATCAGGATGACCGCCGTGGCCGCGCTGTGGCGGGCCATGCCGGACTCCTGGCTGCCGACCAGGTGCGGGATGAGGATGCCCGTGGTGGTGAAGTACACCGCCATGAAGCCGCACGTGGCGTTACCGAGGGTCAGGGTGTCCGCTATCGACAGGCGCAGAGAGAGGGGCATCTCCGCCTCGTCGTCGGCCTCATCGGCCTCGGGCACCCAGCCCGCCTGTGTCTCCGGATCAATCACGGTCAATGCGAGTCACCCCAGCCACCGTCTTCTGACCGACCTCGACCGCGACCTCCACGCCCTCGGGCAGGTAGATGTCGACGCGCGAGCCGAAGCGGATCAGGCCGATGCGGTCACCCTGCTCGACCTTGGTGCCCTGCGGCACGTAGGGGACGATGCGTCGAGCGACGGCGCCGGCGATCTGGATCATTTCGATGTCGCCGAGTTCGGTGTCGAAATGCCAGACTACGCGCTCGTTGTTCTCGCTCTCCTTGTTGAACGCCGGAACGAACCCGCCAGGGATGTGTTCGACCGAGGTCACGGTGCCGGCGAGAGGTGCGCGATTGACGTGGACATTGAGCGGGCTCATGAAGATCGCGACGCGGGTCCGTCCGTCCTTCCACGGCATGATGCTCTGCACCACACCGTCGGCGGGCGAGATGACCCGGCCCTGCGCGATCTCGCGCTCGGGGTCGCGGAAGAACCACAGCATGCCCGCCGCGAGCGCGGTGGCGGGCACGGCCACGGCCTTGGCAGCGCCACTGCGTCGGGCGCGGACCAGGCTGAGGGCTGCGGTGGCGACGGTCGGAAGAAGCCACGGCGATGCTCCGCGCGCGAGGCGTACGCCGACCAGGCTGTCGCGAGGTGCAGAGGTTTGGCTGTGGGGCATGGATGACCTTCGTAGCGGATGATGCCGCGCTGTGACGGGGGACGGCGGCTTTCCCGGGATCGTACCGGGCGTGAGCCACAACTGGGCAAGCCAGGAAGCCGAGTCGGCGCCTGAACGGCGTTGACGGGGTGTGATTCTCTTCTCCAAGAAAACACCCCGTATCCGGGCAATCAGCCCTGGAATCGATACTCTTCGAGCAGCCTGCGACCGATGATCATTTTCTGGATCTCGGCGGTACCTTCACCGATCAGCAGCATCGGCGCCTCGCGGTAGAGGCGCTCGATCTCGTACTCCTTGGAGAAGCCGTAGCCGCCGTGAATCCGGAAGGCGTCCTCGACGACCTCTTTGCAGTATTCGGAGGCGAGGTACTTCGCCATCCCCGCTTCGAGGTCGTTTCGCTGCCCGGAGTCCTTTTTGCGTGCAGCGTTCACCATCATCGCATGGGCCGCCTCGACCTTGGTGGCCATCTCCGCCAGCTTGAACTGGATGGCCTGGTGCTGAGCGATGGCCTTGCCGAAAGTGTGCCGTTGCTGTGCGTATCGGACGCCCAGTTCGAAGGCACGGTGAGCGACCCCGCAGCCACGCGCGGCGACATTGACGCGGCCCACTTCAACGCCGTCCATCATTTGGTAAAAACCTCGCCCGGTGACGCCGCCGAGCACCCGATCGCCCGGAACCCGCAGGTCGTCCATGATCAACTCGGTGGTGTCGACGCCCTTGTAGCCCATCTTGTCGATCTTCCCGGGGATCGTGAGGCCGGGGCGGACCTCGCCGAAACCGGGCTCCTTCTCCACGAGGAACGTCGTCATCGACTTGTGCGGAGCCGTGCCCTCGGGGTGTCCTTCATCACTTCGGACGAGAACGGCGACCAGACTTGACGTTCCGCCGTTCGTCAGCCACATCTTCTGACCGTTCAGGACGTAGTCGTCACCGTCCCTGACCGCCTTCGAGGTGATGGCCGACACGTCCGAGCCGAGCCCCGGCTCCGACATCGAGAACGCGCCCCGGATGTCACCGGCCGCCATGCGCGGCAGGAAGTGGTCCTTCTGCTCCTGGGTGCCGTGCTGCTTGAGCATGTAGGCCACGATGAAGTGGGTGTTGACGATCCCGGACACGGACATCCAGCCGCGCGCGATCTCCTCCACACACAGCGCGTAGGTGAGCAGCGACTCGCCCAGACCCCCGTACTCCTCCGGGATCATCAGGCCGAACAGGCCCAACTCCCGCAGCCCGTCGACGATGTGCTGCGGATACTCGTCGCGGTGTTCGAGGTCGGTGGCGACCGGGATGATCTCCTTCTCCACGAAGTCCCGGACGGTGGCGAGGATCTCCCGCTGGACATCGGTGAGACCGGCGGTCTGGGCGAGTCGCGCCATGGCTACTTCTCCGTCTGCTTCGGCTCCGGGCGGCCGGGCTGCTCGCCGCCGCGCTCCTTGATGTACGTCTCGGTCGGCACCATCACCTTGCGGCGGAACACGCAGACCACCGTGCCGTCCTGCTTGTAGCCCCGGGTCTCGACGTGGACGATCCCGCGGTCGCTCTTCGACCGCGACGGCGTCTTGTCGAGGACCGTCGTCTCGCCGTAGATCGTGTCGCCGTGGAAGGTCGGCGCCACGTGCCGGAGCGACTCGACCTCCAGGTTGGCGATCGCCTTGCCCGACACGTCCGGCACCGACATGCCGAGCAGCAGCGAGTAGACGTAGTTGCCCACCACGACGTTCTTGCCGAAGTCGGTGGTGTTCTCGGCGTAGTGGGCGTCCAGATGGAGCGGGTGGTGGTTCATGGTGAGCAGGCAGAACAGGTGGTCGTCGTACTCCGTGACCGTCTTGCCTGGCCAGTGCTTGTAGACGGCCCCGACCTCGAACTCCTCGTAGGTGCGCCCGAACCGCATGCTCACGCCTCCGGGATCTCGAAGGAACCGGTGCGCTTCAGGCCGGCCGCCCGGCCCTTGCCCGAGATCACCAGCGCCATCTTGCGGCTGGCCTCGTCGATCATCTCGTCGCCGAGCATCGCGGACCCCTTCTTCCCGCCCGCCTCGGACGTGTAGTAGTCGTACGCGTCGAGGATCAACTCGGCGTGGTCGTAGTCCTCCTGGGACGGCGAGAAGATCTCGTTCGACGCCTCCACCTGGCCCGGGTGCAGCACCCACTTGCCGTCGAAGCCGAGCGCGGCGGCCCGTCCGGCGACCTCGCGGTAGCCGTCCACGTTGCGGATCTGGAGGTAGGGGCCGTCGATCGCCTGGAGGTTGTGGGCGCGGGCGGCCATCAGGATCTTCATCAGGATGTAGTGGTAGGCGTCCGCCGGGTAGCCGGGCGGCTGTTCGCCCACGACGAGCGTCTTCATGTTGATCGACGCCATGAAGTCGGCAGGACCGAAGATGATCGTCTCGATACGTTGACTGGCTTGAGCGATCTCATTGACGTTGTTGAGGCCCTGTGCATTCTCGATCTGCGCCTCAATGCCGATCCGGCCGACCTCGAACCCCATCGTCTTCTCGATCTGCGTCAACAGCAGGTCCAGGGCGACGATCTGCTGGGCGTTCTGCACCTTCGGCAACATGACGCAGTCAAGGTTGTGGCCCGCGCCTTCCACCACCGTCACGACGTCCCGGTACGTCCACTCGGTCGTCCAGTCGTTGACGCGCACGACCCGCGTCTTGCCCGTCCAGTCACCTTCGTTGAGGAACGTGACGATGGTGTGGCGCGCCTGCGGCTTGGCGAGCGGCGCGCACGCGTCCTCCAGGTCGAGGAAGACCTGGTCCGCCGGCAGGCCCTGGGCCTTCTCCAGGAAGCGCGGATTGCTTCCCGGCACCGCGAGACACGAGCGGCGCGGGCGCAGACGGTCGAGGGTCATGCGAGGACCTCCAAGGGGTCGAGCTGGTTCGCTGTGCGGATCTCGTCGACGATACGGCCGATGATCGCGGTGATGTCGAAGTCCTTCGGGGTGAACACCGCGGCCACCCCGGCGGCCCTCAGCCGCTCGGCGTCGCCGTTCGGGATGATCCCGCCGGCGATCACCGGGATGTCGTGCGCGCCGGCCTCGCGCAGCCGTTCCAGCACGTCCGGCACCAGGCGGGCGTGCGAGCCGGACAGGATGGACAGGCCGACCGCGTGCACGTCCTCGGCGAGGGCGGCGTCCACGATCTGCTCGGGCGTCAGCCGGATGCCCTGGTAGACCACCTCGAACCCGGCGTCACGCGCGCGTACCGCGATCTGCTCGGCGCCGTTGGAATGCCCGTCCAGGCCCGGCTTGCCGACCAGGAACCGCAGCTTGCCGACGCCCAGGTCCTTCGCGGTGTGGTCGACCCGCCGGCGCACCACCGCCAGCGCCGAGCCCTCCTCGGCCGGGACCGCCACCGGCGCGGACGACACCCCGGTCGGCGCCCGGAACTCGCCGAACACCTCGCGCAGCGCCCCCGCCCACTCGCCGGTCGTGACCCCGGCGCGGGCGCACTCCAGGGTGGCCGCCATCAGATTCCCGGTGCCCTGCGCGGCCTCCTTGAGCCGCTCCAGCGCCTTGCAGGGACGCGGATGGTTGAACGGCGGCTGGTAGCGCGTGTCCCGCCAGGTGCCGAGCGACGCGACGACCGTCGCCTCCACCGCCGGGTCGACCGTCTGGACGGCGGTGTCGAGATCGGCGGTCAGCGGGTTCGGCTCGGTCGTCTCGAAGACGTTGACGCCGACGATCTTCTCCTGACCCGACTCGATACGGGCCCGGCGCTCGGCGTGCGAGGACACCAACTGCGCCTTGAGATAGCCGGATTCGACGGCGGCCATCGCGCCGCCCATCTCCTCGATCCGCGCCATCTCCGCGAGCGACTCCTCGACCAGCGCGCTCACCTTCGCCTCGATCACATGCGAGCCCGCGAAGATGTCCTCGTACTCCAGCAGGTCGCTCTCGTGCGCCAGCACCTGCTGGATACGCAGCGACCACTGCTGGTCCCACGGCCGGGGCAGCCCCAACGCCTCGTTCCACGCCGGGAGTTGAACGGCACGCGCGCGGGCGTCCTTCGACAGGGTCACCGCCAGCATCTCCAGCACGATCCGCTGGACGTTGTTCTCCGGCTGCGCCTCCGTCAGACCGAGGGAGTTGACCTGGACGCCGTAGCGGAACCGGCGTCGGCGCGGGTCGCCGATGCCGTAGCGGTCCCGGGTGACCTGCTCCCAGATGCGGCCGAACGCCCGCATCTTGCACATCTCCTCGACGAACCGCACCCCGGCGTTGACGAAGAACGAGATCCGCCCGACCACATCACCCCTGCGGTCCTCGGGGATCTGCCCGGACGCGAACACCGCGTCCAGCACGGCGATCGCGGTGGACATCGCGTACGCGATCTCCTGGACCGGCGTGGCTCCCGCCTCCTGGAGGTGGTAGCTACAGATGTTGATCGGGTTCCACTTCGGCAGGTGGTGGACGGTGTAACAGATCATGTCGGTCGTCAGCCGCAACGAGGGCCCCGGCGGGAACACATGGGTGCCCCGCGACAGATACTCCTTCACGATGTCGTTCTGGGTGGTGCCCTGGAGCTCGGCGAGGTCCGCGCCCTGCTCCTCCGCGACGACCTGGTAGAGCGCGAGGAGCCACATCGCGGTGGCGTTGATCGTCATCGAGGTGTTCATCCGCTCCAGCGGGATGTCCTCGAACAGCCGCCGCATGTCGCCGAGATGGGCCACCGGCACTCCGACCCGGCCGACCTCGCCGCGCGCCAGGACGTGGTCCGCGTCGTAGCCGGTCTGGGTCGGCAGGTCGAACGCCACCGACAGACCCGTCTGCCCCTTGGCGAGGTTGCGCCGGTACAGCGCGTTGGACGCCTCGGCGGTGGAGTGCCCGGCGTAGGTGCGCATGAGCCACGGCCGGTCCTTCTGCTTCGGCTCTTTTTCCCGCTGCGCGGGCGCTGTCTGACGCTCACTCATCGATGCCCCCGGTGTCCTCAGATGTCGCGGAAACGGTTGATGGCGTCGAGGTGCGTCGCGCGCAGCTCCGCGTCCCGCACTCCGAGCCCCTCCTCGGGGGCCAGGCACAGCACGCCGACCTTGCCCTGATGGACGTTGCGGTGCACGTCGTGGGCGGCCTGGCCGGTGTCGGTGAGGGGGTAGACCTTGGAGAGCGTCGGGTGGATCTTGCCCTTGGCGATCAGCCGGTTGGCCTCCCACGCCTCGCGGTAGTTGGCGAAGTGCGAGCCGACGATCCGCTTCAGGGACATCCACAGGTACCGGTTGTCGTACTCGTGGGTGTAGCCCGAGGTGGAGGCGCAGGTGACGATCGTGCCGCCCTTGCGGGTGACGTAGACGGAGGCGCCGAAGGTCTCCCGGCCCGGGTGCTCGAAGACGATGTCGACGTCCTCGCCGCCGGTCAGCTCACGGATGCACGTGCCGAACCGCTTCCACTCACGCGGGTCCTGACGGTGCTCGTCCTGCCAGAACCGGAAGTCCTCGGCGGTCCTGTCGATCACCGCCTCGGCGCCCATCGCCCGGCAGATCTCCGCCTTCCGGGGGCTGCTGACCACACAGATCGGCGTGGCGCCGCCCGCCAGCGCGAACTGCGTGGCGTACGAGCCGAGTCCGCCGCTCGCGCCCCAGATCAGCACGTTGTCGCCCTGCTTCATCCCGGCGCCGTTGCGCGACACCAGCTGCCGGTAGGCGGTGGAGTTGACCAGCCCGGGGGAGGCGGCCTCCTCCCAGCTGAGGTGCTGCGGCTTCGGCATCAGCTGGTTCGACTTGACCAGCGCGATCTCCGCGAGGCCGCCGAAGTTGGTCTCGAAGCCCCAGATGCGCTGCTCCGGGTCGAGCATCGTGTCGTTGTGCCCGTCCGACGACTCCAGTTCGACGGAGAGACAGTGCGCGACGACCTCGTCGCCGGGGTGCCAGGCGTTGACGCCGGGTCCGGTGCGCAGCACGACGCCCGCGAGGTCGGAGCCGATCACGTGGTACGGCAGGTCGTGACGCCGGGTCAACTCGCTGACCCTGCCGTACCGTTCGAGGAATCCGAACGTCGACAGCGGCTCGAAGATCGACGTCCAGACGGAGTTGTAGTTGACGGAGGAGGCCATCACGGCCACCAGGGCCTCGCCCGGGCCCAGTCGGGGCACCGGCACCTCGTCCAGGTGGAGCGACTTGCGGGGGTCCTTCTCGCGGGTCTCGATGCCCGCGAACATGTCCGTCTCGTCCTTGTGCACGGTGATCGCGCGGTACGACTCGGGCAGCGGCAGTGCGGCGAAGTCGTCCGGGGTCGAGTCCGGCGACTGGATCGCGTCCAGGATGTCCTTCACGGTCACGGTATGGCCTCCGGCGAAACGGCGCCCTTGAGGAGGACGCGGGGACTACGGCGAAGCTGAGGGAAGGGGGTGCGGGTACGCCTTCGGTGCGGCGGTGAGGGTGTGGCGGTGCCGTCGGTGGGGCGGTACGGGGGTGCGGCGGCGCTTGGTGGCGCGGGAGGTTCGCCTGTGACGCAGGCGTCCGGGCGCGACGGCCGAGGGCCGCCGGGGACAGTCGGCGTACGCGAGGTTCTGGTGCGCCGGCCGCCCGGACACCCTCAACGTATGACACGCCGTGTCAGCCTGCAAGGCACTGAGTGCCATCAATCGCTCTCATGTGAAATCTTTACGCAACAAATGAGCGATGATCGATCGAACAGGGTCGGGCATCCCTCGGAAAACCCGCCCTGACATGGCAGAACGGCCACCCCGAAGGATGGCCGTCAACGCGTGCGCGCAGGGATTGCACGGGGGATTCAGCGGTCCCTGAGCGCCTCTTCGATCGTCCGCATGACCTCGTCCAGCGGGGCGTCCGTGCGGGCGACCGTCACCAGGACCTCGCCCTGCGTGGAGACCGCCGCGGACGTCGCCGTCCTCGGTGGCGCCGAGCGGCCGGCGCCGATGCCCGTCCCGAAGGTCTTCCGCACGATCCCGAAGGCGTGGTCCAACTGCGCCTCCACATCGCCCTGTCCGCCCGCCCGCAGCCAGCGCCGCAGCACGTGGTTGTGGGCGGTGACGACGGCCGACGCGGCGACCTCGGCCAGCAGCGGGTCGTCGTTGGCGTCGTCGTCGTGCGCGTGCTCGTCGAAGTGGCCCAGCAGGTAACGGGTGAAGAGGCGTTCGTAGCGGGCCACCGACGCGATCTCCGCCTCGCGCAGGGTGGGTACCTCGCGCGTCAGCTTGTAGCGGGCGACCGAGATCTCCGGCTGCGCCGCGTACATCCGCATGACTTCCTTGATGCCCCGGCACACGGTGTCGAGCGGGTGCTCGTGCGGTGGCGCCGCGTTGAGGACGGCCTCCGCGCGGACCAGGGTGTCGTCGTGGTCCGGGAAGATCGCCTCTTCCTTGGAGCGGAAGTGTCGGAAGAACGTGCGGCGGGCTACTCCGGCCGCGGCGGCGATCTCGTCGACGGTGGTTGCCTCGTAGCCCTTGGTGGAGAACAGCTCCATCGCCGCTGCGGCCAGTTCTCGGCGCATCTTGAGGCGTTGAGCGGCAGCGCGGGTGCCTGCGGCGCTGGGGGCGGTTCCGGGGCCGACGCCGACGCCGACGCCGACGCCGGGGCCGGCACCCGTGCCGGGGGGTGTGGCTGTGCTTTCCGGGGTGTCGGGGGTGGGGCGGGGGGTCCTGGCGGGCTGGGGCATGAGGTGAACGTACTGCATTCGTGTGGGTGTCCGCGTGGGGTGGGGTGTGTGGGTGGGTGCGGCGCTGTTGTGGCTGGTCGCGCCCGCGCGGCGGAGCCGCATATCGATACAGCCCCGCGCCCCTTACAAGCACAAGCAGGGCGTCGCCCGTCCCATGCCTTCAGGGGCTCGCGTCCCCCGGGTGAACGACACGCGCCCGCCGTGTCCTCGTGGGCTCGCGCCCCCCTGGGGGATGTCAGGGGGGCCGGGGTGGTTAGTTTTTGGGGTGTTCTCTGAAGCCTCGGCCGGATTTTTGGCCCAGGCAGCCTGCTGCCACCAGGTGTTCCAGGAGGGGGGCCGGGGCCAGGCCGGGGTCGCGGAAGGCTTGGTGCAGGACCTTTTCGATGGCCAGGGAGACGTCCAGGCCGACGACGTCGAGGAGTTCGAACGGGCCCATCGGGTACCCGCCCCCCAGCTTCATCGCGGCGTCGATGTCGTCGAGGGACGCGTAGTGCTCCTGCACCATCTTGATCGCGTTGTTGAGGTACGGGAAGAGCAGGGCGTTCACGATGAAGCCCGCCCGGTCGCCGCAGTCCACCGGGTGCTTCTTGACGCCGGCGCAGAGGTCGCGGACGGTCGCGTGGGTCTGGTCCGACGTCAGGACCGTGCGGACGACCTCGACGAGTTTCATCGCGGGCGCCGGGTTGAAGAAGTGCATGCCGATCACGTCCTGCGGGCGCGAGGTCGCGCGGGCGCACGCGACGACGGGCAACGACGAGGTGGTGGTCGCCAGCACCGCACCCGGCTTGCACACCTTGTCCAGGGTGCCGAACAGCTGCCGTTTGACGTCCAGGTCCTCGGCCACCGCCTCCACCGCGAGATCGACGTCGGCGAACGCGTCGTACGTACCCGCCGGGGTGATCCGGTCCAGGACCCGCGCCGCGGCCTCCGCGCTCAGTCGGCCCCGGTCGACCGAGCGGGCCAGCGACGCGCCGATCCTGGCCTTGGCGGCCCGCGCCTTCTCGTCGCCCCGCGCGGCGAGCACGACGTCGTACCCGGCCTTGGCGAAGACCTCGGCGATCCCGGACGCCATGGTGCCCGAACCGGCCACGCCGACCGAGCGGACCGCACGTCCCGGGGCCGGGCCGCTGCCGGTGAGCGGGGTGAGCGCGTCCGGCACCACGGTGGCGCTGCCCGCCGTCGCGTACGTGTAGAAGCCGCGCCCCGCCTTACGTCCCGTCAGGCCCGCCTCGCTGAGCTGCCCCAGGATCGGCGCGGGCGCGTGCAGCCGGTCGCGGGACTCGGCGTACATGGCCTCCAGGACCGTTCGCGCGGTGTCCACGCCGATCAGGTCGAGCAGCGCCAGCGGCCCCATCGGCAGCCCGCAGCCCAGCCGCATCGCCGCGTCGATGTCCTCCCGGGAGGCGTACCGCGCCTCGTACATCGCGGCGGCCTGGTTGAGGTACCCGAACAGCAGCCCGTCCGCCACGAACCCGGGCCGGTCGCCGACCGCGACGGGCTCCTTGCCCAGGTCGAGCGCGAGGCGGGTGACGGCGGTGACGGCGGCCGGCGCGGTCAGCACCGAGGAGACCACCTCGACGAGCTTCATGGCGGGCGCCGGGTTGAAGAAGTGCAGCCCCAACACCCGCTCGGGGCGCCCGGATTCGGCGGCGAGACGGGTGACGGAGAGGGCGTTGGTGCCGGTGGCGAGGATGGTGTCCGGGCGCACGACGGCGTCGAGTTCACGGAAGATCCGCTGCTTGATCTCGTACGACTCCGGGGCCACCTCGATGACGAGGTCGGCGTCGGCCGCCGCCCGCAGGTCGGTGGAGGTGCGGACGCGGGCCAGCAGGTCCGCCCGCTCCGGCTCGGTCAGCCGGCCCCGGGCCACGGCGCGGGCGGTGGTGGCCTCCAGGGCGGCGACGGCGCGGACGGCGGCGGCCTCGCTGATGTCGATGCCGACGACCTCACGGCCGGCCCGGGCGAGGACCTCGGCGATGCCGGTGCCCATGGTGCCGAGGCCGACCACGGCGACGGTGTGCGGGGTGCGATCAGGGGCGGGAGACAAGGGGGACAGCGGGGACAGGGGAGAGGCCATCGCGGGACTCCAGGAAAGGGTGACGACGGGGACCGCGCCCGGACGCCGAGGGCACGGCCGAGGCCGCGGGCGTACACGGGTGCGTGCGGAAGAGAGGTGCGGGGTGGTGCCGGGCTGCCGGCGTGCGCGCTCGTTGCCGTGCCGCGCGGCGCGCGCGCCGGGCGGAGAACGGGAGAACGGTGGAGTCGACCGGCCCTGTCCCAGGCCGGGTCGCGCGGTGCGTCCACGACGGCTGCGTCACCAGGCCGTCGTGAGGGAAACGCGAGTGGGTAACTCGCTCGTCTGAGCTTAACCGGCGGGTAACGAGCGCGCCACCCCTCGTCCTTGACTGTCTTGGTGATGTAGGTCCGTGGAGGTCGCGGGCGTTCTAGGCTCGACGCCATGGACGAAGAGTCGCGATCGCTCACGGAGCGTTTACGGGCCGAGTCGGGAGGGGGCGCCCGCTTCGAGCGTCTCGTGGCGATCGAGGGTCTCGACGCACTGGCGGATGTGCTCACCGAGGCCGGACAGCCGCTGTGGGCACGGGAGTTGGCGGCGTTCCGGCTGGGGTGCGCGGGGGACCGGCGGGCCTTCGAGGCGCTGGTCCTGCTCCTCAACCACCGTGATCCGCCGCGCTGCGCCTCCGCCGCCTACGCCCTCGCCCGCCTCGGCGACCCGCGTACCGCCCGCGCGGCGGCCGCCCTCGCCACCAACGAACTCCGCGTCGCCTACGCCCTGCACCCGGTCCGCCTGCTGACCGAACTGGCCGCCCCCGAGTCCGTCCCGGCCCTCATCACCACCCTGCGCCGCCGCCTGCACCCCCATGACCCGTACCGCCGGGTGGCCCTGGCCTGCGTCGAAGGGCTGGGCGCGCTGCGGGACACCCGGGCCCGACCGGTCCTGAACGACGCCCTCGCCCACCCCAACCTCGCGGAGGCGGCGGTACGGGCGCTGGCCCGCATCCCCCGGCAGAGGTGAGGAGGTGGGCCGGGGCGCTCCCCGCTCGGTCCGTCAGGCCGGGGCGACCAGCGCCAACGCCTCTATCTCCATCAGGAATTCGGGCCGGACCAGCGCGGCGACCTGCACCGCCGAGATGGCGGGGAGACGGTCGTCCGGGAGATGGGCGGCGCGGGCCGCGCGGATCGCGGGCAGGTGCGCCATGTCCGTGACGAAGAAGGTGAGTTTGACGACGTCGTCGAAGGTGGCGCCCGCCGCGCGCAGACAGCGGTGGAGGTTCTCGAAGACCTGGCGGGCCTGCGCCGCCGGATCGCCCTCGCCGACCAGCGTGCCGGTCCCGTCCAGCGGAAGCTGACCGGAGACCGCGACCAGCCGGCCGGTGCCCGTGACGACGTGCGTGTACTGCGCGGCGGGGAAGACCCCGTCGGGGGCGGGAATCCTGGTCAGTTCACTCATGGGTCCATCCTGGACCAGGGGTCTGACAACGCCGCCCGACGGGGCGTCGGCTCACCTCAGCGGCGGCCGAGCAGCCCGTGCAGCGTCGAGCCGTGCGCCGACGAGGCCACCGCCTTGGACGTCAGCGGCTTCGGGTCGGGCAGCTTCTCGCACACCGCGTCGGCCTCGCCGCGCCCGCGTGGCACGGTCCCGTCGGCCAGGTAGTCCGTCAGGTACCTGTCCAGGCAGGTGTTCCCGCTCAGCGTGACGCCGTGGTTCCCGCCGCCCTCCTCGACGACGAGGCTGGAGTGGGCCAGCAGCCGGTGCACGGTCGCGCCGCCCGCGTACGGGGTGGCGGCGTCGTCGGTCGCCTGGAACAGCAGCGCCGGTGGCAGCTGGCCGTTGGCGATGTTGACGGGGGTGTGCGGGGCGGTCGGCCAGAAGGCGCACGGCGCGTTGTACCAGGTGTTGTTCCAGGCCATGAACGGCGCCTTCTCGGCCACCTCCCAGGTGTCGCGGCGCCACCGGTTCCATTCCCGGGGCCAGGGCGCGTCACCGCACTGCACGGCCGTGTAGACGCTGTAGCCGTTGTCCCCGGAGGCGCTGACGGCGGCGAAGTTCCCGTACGCCTGGACCAGGGGCTCGGCGTTCTTGTCGTTCACGTACGCCGCGAACGCCTCGGCGAGGTAGGGCCAGTAGCCGTTGTAGTAGCCGCCCGGCATGAAGGTGTCCTCCAGTTCGGAGGCGCCCACCGTGCCACCGGCCGGTTTCTTCGCGAGCGACGCGCGCATCGCGTACCACTTGGCCTCGATCTGCTCGGGGTCGGTGCCGAGCTTGTACGTGGCGTCGTAGCCGGCGATCCACGCCATCAGGGCGCGGTGGCGTTCGTTGAACGCGTGGTCCTGGGCGAGGTTGTCCTCGTACCAGACGCCCGTGGGGTCGACGATCGAGTCCAGGACCAGTCGGCGCACCCGTTCGGGGAAAAGCTTCGCGTAGACGGCGCCGAGATAGGTGCCGTATGAGTAGCCGAGGTAGCTGATCTGCCGCGCGCCGACGGCCTCCCGGATCGCGTCCATGTCCCGGACCGCGCTGACCGTGTCGATGAACGGCAGCACGCGCGCGTACTTCTTGTCGCAGGCGGCGGCGAAGGACTGGGCGCGCCGGAGGTTGGCGTCCTCCAGGGCGGGCGTGCTCGGCACCGAGTCGGGGCGCACGGGCTTGAAGTGGCCGGGCGCGCAGTTCAGGGCGGGCTCGCTCTTGCCCACCCCGCGCGGGTCAAAGCCGATGACGTCGTACTGGGACGCGACCTTCTTGGGCAGCGAGGTCGCGATGAACCCGGCCAGCGAGAGGCCGCTGCCGCCGGGACCGCCGGGGTTGACCAGCAGGGGGCCCTGGAACGTCTTCGCGGTGTGCGGCACGCGGGAGAGCGCGAGCATGATCCGTGTCCCGCGCGGGTGCGCGTGGTCCAGCGGCACCTCCAGGGAGGCGCACTGGAGCGTCGGGTAGTCGGTGGTGCCGCACTTCTTCCAGGTGAGCGTGGCGGCGGGGGCGGTGGCCACGCCGGTTCGCGCGCTCGCGTCGGCCGGGACGGCGGTGAGGGTCCCGGCCACGACGACGGCGGCGCCGCACAGCAGGGCTGCGCGTTTTCTCATAGAGGTCCTCCCAGGACGGAGGGGCCGCGGACCGAGGCGGTCACGGTCCCGGCGGGCATCGTCCCGGAAAGGAGCATCGAATGAACGCATTCCGCCCATACTTGACCCGAACGGGTCCGGCGATGCGCTCGAACGCTGTCAGATGAACGAGAGTTGCGTCGGCCCGGACAATTCCGGTCCCGAGGAGCCCGGGCGTCCCGGTGAGCGGGCACCTCCCGGCGATCCCGGTTGCCCCGGCGCGTCCGGCGATCCCGGCCGGGCCGTCCCAGCCGCCTCCTCGGTCCCGTCCGCCCCCGGGCGGCGCAGCCGTCGCGGCATCCCCGCGCGCGTGGGGCCGATCCCGTACTCCTGGGCCAGCTCATGGACCTGACGGGTGATCCGGCGCTGGTACCACTTCGGGGCGTACGCGCCGTCCGCGTACAGGCGTTCGTAACGGCGCACCAGGTGCGGGTGGTGCCGGGCCAGCCAGGCCATGTACCACTCGCGGGCGCCGGGCCGCAGATGCAGCACCAGGGGCGTGACGGAGGTGGCCCCCGACCGCGCGATCGCCCGCACGGTGGCCCGCAGCCGGTCCGGCTGGTCGCCCAGCAGCGGGATCACCGGCGCCATCAGGACCCCGCAGCCGATGCCGTGCTCGGTGAGCGTCCGCACCACGTCCAGGCGCCGTTCCGGGGCCGGGGTGCCCGGCTCGACGGTCCGCCACAGCTCCGGGTCGGTGAAGCCGACCGAGACGCAGACGCCGACGTCGGTGACCTCGGCGGCCTGCTTCAGCAGCTCCAGATCGCGCAGGATCAGCGTCCCCTTGGTCAGGATCGAGAACGGGTTGGCGTAGTCGCGCAGCGCGGACAGGATGCCCGGCATCAATCGATAGCGGCCCTCCGCGCGCTGGTAGCAGTCGACGTTGGTGCCCATCGCGATGTGCTCGCCCCGCCAGCGCCGTGAGCCCAGCTGGCGACGGAGCAGCTCGGGGGCGTTCGTCTTGACGACGATCTGGGAGTCGAAGCCGAGACCGGTGTCGAGGTCCAGATAGCTGTGCGACTTGCGGGCGAAGCAGTACACGCACGCGTGCGAGCAGCCCCGATAGGGGTTCACCGTCCATTCGAACGGCATCCGGGAGGCGCCCGGCACCTGATTGAGGATCGAGCGGGCCCGCACCTCGTGGAAGGTGATTCCGCTGAATTCGGGGGTGTCGAAGGTTCGGGTCACCACGGCGTCCGTGCCGAACAGCGCCGTGTCGTCCGCCCGGCGGTGGTCGCCGGACTCCACTGTGAGGTTCTCCCAGCGCATGAGGCCTCCTCGGTAGCACTGCCCAGAGAATAGAACACACGTTCGCATGATCGTGCAAGGCGATACCCGCCCGCCCGCCGGTGACCCCGCTCGCCTGCCGCCGGGGCTGGTAAGGGACCCCGATTTGGGCGGCCGTACCCGGGGGTGGTTGGCTTGCCCCGACCCTGAGAACCAAGGCCTGGAGGAAGTCAATGGCGCAGGTAGAGGCGACTACGGAGCGGGTCGTCGACGCGGACGCGGAGAAGGTGTTCGACGCCCTCGCCGACTACAGCGGCACGCGCGCGAAGCTGCTGCCGCAGCACTTCAGCGAGTACGAGGTCCAGGAGGGCGGCGACGGCGAGGGCACCCTCGTCCACTGGCGCCTCCAGGCCACCAGCAAGCGGGTGCGCGACTGCCTCCTGGAGGTCAGCGAGCCCACCGACGGCGAACTCGTCGAGAAGGACCGCAACTCCTCGATGGTCACCACCTGGCGCGTCACCCCGGCCGGCGAGGGCAGGTCCCGCGTGGTCGTGACCAGCGTGTGGAACGGCGCCGGCGGCATCGGCGGCTTCTTCGAGCGGACCTTCGCCCCCAAGGGCCTCGGCCGGATCTACGACGAGGTGCTCGCCAACCTCGCCGCCGAGGTCACCAAGTAGCTCACCGCAGTCCAGCACGCCCAACACGCGTGTGCCCGGCGGCCGTTGGCCCCTCTCACCGGTTCGAGTGGACCTCCGCACCGGCCGCCGGGACGCCGTAACCCCTGACGCCTGACCGGAGTTGTCCCCTCAAGCGGGAAATCCGCGGGGGCGACGAGGGGGAGTGACAGGTGGGCGGGACCGCACTGGCGCAGGACGAACGGCCGGACGAAACGGCGGAGTTGGCCCCACGGGCCCCGCTCGTCGAACCCCTCGCGACGGGTGGACTGAGCCCGCGCCGGGTGCGGTTGGTCTTCCTCGGACTGATGCTCGCGCTGCTGCTCGCCGCGCTGGAGCAGATGATCGTCGCCACCGCGCTCCCGAAGATCGTCGGCGAACTGCACGGCCTGGACAAGATGTCCTGGGCCATCACCGCCTACCTCCTCACCTCCACCGTCGGCCTGCCGATCTACGGCAAGCTCGGCGATCTGCTCGGCCGCAAGGGCGTCTTCCAGTTCGCCATCGTCGTCTTCGTCATCGGCTCCGCGCTGGCCGGACGGGCCCGGACGATGGACCAGCTGATCGCGTTCCGGGCGGTCCAGGGCGCCGGTGCGGGCGGCCTCCTGATCGGCGTCCAGGCGATCATCGCGGACATCGTGCCGCCCCGCCGCCGGGGCCGGTACATGGGCCTCATCGGCGCCGCCTTCGGGCTCGCCTCCGTCGCCGGACCGCTGCTCGGCGGCTACTTCACCGATCACCTCTCCTGGCGCTGGTGCTTCTACGTCAACGTGCCCTTCGGACTGATCACGCTGGCCGTCGTCACCGCCGTCCTGAAGCTGCCCAGGCCGCGCGTGAAGCCGCGGTTCGACGTGCTCGGGGCGCTGTTGCTGGCCGCCTTCTCCAGCTGCCTGGTCCTGCTGACCAGTTGGGGCGGCTCCGAGTACGCCTGGGACTCCACGGCCGTCCTCGGACTCGGCGCGGGCGCGCTGGCCGCCGCCGTTCTCTTCGTGCTCGCGGAGCACGTCGCCGCCGAACCCCTCATCCCGCTCAGGCTGTTCAGGGACTCCGTCTTCAACGTGACCGGTCTGGTGGGCCTGGTGATCGGCGTCGCGCTGTTCGGCGCCGCCAGCTATCTGCCGACCTACCTCCAGATGGTCGACGGCGCCTCCGCGACCGAGTCGGGGCTGTTGATGCTGCCGATGATGGCCGGGGTGGTCGGCGCCTCGATCGTCTCCGGCCAACTCATCAGCCACACCGGCCGCTACCGCCTCTACCCCGCCCTCGGCGCCGCCCTCTCCGCCGTCGGCATGTGGCTGCTGTCCCGCCTCGAAGTCGACACGCCCCGGGCGCAGTACAGCATCTGGATGGCCGTCCTCGGCGCCGGGATCGGCATGGTGATGTCGGTCCTCGTGCTCGCCGTGCAGAACTCCGTGCGCCCCGCCGACCTCGGCACCGCCACCAGCGCCAACACCTACTTCCGGCAGATCGGCGGCAGCGTCGGCGCCGCCGTCTTCGGCACCCTCTTCGCCGACCGGCTCACCGCCGCCCTCGCCGACCGGCTGCCCCCGCGCGCGGGCGCCGCCCTGCCCGACCCCACGTCCCTCACCCCGCAGCTCGTCCACGCGCTGCCCCCGGCCCTGCGCGACGACTACATCCGGGCGTACGCCGACGCGATGCCCCGGATCTTCCTCTACCTGGTGCCGGTGCTCGTCCTCGGCCTGCTCATCGCCTGCTTCCTCAAGGAGAGTCCGCTGGTGTCCCACCACGCCGCCGAAACGGAGACCGCATCCGTGAACGTCCCTGTCCAGCACGCCCGTTCGTACAGTTCGGGCATCCCGGTCTGCGGCACCGTGCAGCATCCCGACGGCACCGTGGTGCCCCGGGCCGCGCTCACCCTCATCGACGTGGCCGGGGCGCAGATCGGGCGGGGCGCCAGCGGCGACGACGGACGGTACGCGCTCTCCACGCCGGGCGCCGGGGCGTACGTCCTGATCGCCGCGGCCGGTGGCCACCAGCCGCAGGCCGTCTCCGTGACCGTCGGCGAGCGCCCCGTCGAACTGGACGTCGTCCTCGGCGGCGCCGGGCGCCTGGCCGGCAGCGTGCTCACCGCCGACGGCGCCGCCGTCCGGGACGCCACGGTGACCCTCACCAACGTGCACGGCGAGGTCGTCGCCAGCACCCGCAGCGGCCAGGAGGGCGGCTATGTCATCAGCGAGCTGGTGGCCGGCGAGTACACCCTCGCCGCCAGCGCGCCCGCCTTCCGCCCGGCCGCGCTGCCCATCACCGTCCAGGCCGCCCGGGAGACCCGCCAGGACGTCGAACTCGCCGGTGGCGCCGTGCTGCGCGGCACCGTGCGGGCGAGCGGCGGGCGGCCCGTCGAGGACGCGCGCGTGACGCTGCTCGACGCGGCGGGCAACGTCGTCGACACCCTCACCACCGGCCTCGACGGAACGTTTCGGTTCGTCGATCTGTCGTCCGGCGAGTACACCGTGATCGCCGCGGGCTACCCGCCGGTCGCCACCGTGCTGCGGATGGCGGGCGGCGGCAGGACCGAGCGGGACCTGCAACTCGGCCACGAGGACTGAGCACGGTGAGGCCCCCGGGACGTGGGGGCCGAGGGCCGGGCCCGTGACCTCGCCCGGGGCGCGGGCCGGGCGCGGGGCCGGTTGGCGTGTTCCCGCGCATGCGCCCGCGCGCGCCGGTGCGCTCCCGATGCGTCAATTCCCGCGTTGCCCCACCTGGCCACCCGGCGGGGCCCTACGGTGGTCGAGGCGTCAGACCGTGCGGGAGCCGTGGGAGAGAGGGCCTGGGCCGTGGACCGTGGCACCGAGAACGACGCACCTCCCCGCCCCGGAGCCGGTGCCGGGCCCACCTCGGCGGGCCGGGTCCCGCTCGCCGTCGTGGTGGTCGACCGCGCCGGGCTCGTCTCCCACTGGAGCAGGGGCGCACGCCGGTTGTTCGGCGTCCCCAAGGAGGAGGCGATCGGACGGAACGCCCTCGACCTGCTGCCGGTCTCCGGCGCGCTCCCCGAGGAGGACGAGCCCTTCCCCTACGGGGCGTACGGGTCCTGCGACGGACCCGGTCCCGGCCTCGACACCTCGCTCGGCGGCCGGTTCTGCCACCCGGCGGCGGGCCGCGCCCGGCTCACCGTCCCCGAGCGGGACCGGGTGGACGTCCTGTGGTGGGCCTACCCGCTGGTGGGCCCGGGACCCGAACGGCTCCTGGTGCTCGCCGCCGACACCGCGGGCCTGCGCCACGACGACCCCGCCCGGGACCCGGCCCATGAGCGGATCGCCCCCGGCTTCGCCCTGCACACCGACTTCGAGGGCGCCGACCGGCTGGCCGGCGGACTCCCCGAGATCCTCCCCAGCATGAGCGTCGACGACGCCACCCGCATCGTCGCCCAGATCCTCGAACTGGGCTACCCGGTCCTGGAGTTCAGCCAGCACGACCTGGTGCCCGTCACCCCCGACTGGGGCGTGCCCCGCCGCGCCGGACCCCGCGCCCGCCCCGACCGAACCATCCGCGCGAGAACCGAACAACGCCCCACCGACCCGGCCCCGGACGAAACCGAGGACGCCCGTCACCTCGAACACGCCGCCGTGCGCGAGCACTTGGAGTTCCTGAACGAGGTCAGCGGACGCATCGGCACCTCCCTCGATCTCGCGCGCACCGTCATCGAGGTCAGCCGCGCCGTCGTGCCCCGCTTCACCGACGTCGCCGGCACCTATCTGCGCGAACAGGTCGTCGCCGGCGAGGAGTTCCCGGCCGGCGTGCCCGACACCAGGACGCGCTGGCACCGGGTCGCCGTCGAGCACACCGACGCACCCGGCCGCTGGGACGACGTCGTGCCGGTCGGCGAGTCCATGACCTTCCCCGCGCACACGCCGTTCTTCCAGTGCATGACCACCGGCGCACCCGTCCTCGTCCCGCACGTCAGCGAGGAGGCGGGACACGCGATCGCCGCGCAGTTCGAGAAACGCGACATCCGCCCCCTGATCAACGGCCGTTCCCTGCTCGTCGTCCCGCTCAAGGCACGCGATGTCGTCCTCGGCTTCATGATCCTGCTGCGCCACCCCGAACGCCCCGTCTTCACCGACACGGACCGGGTCACCGGCGCCGAACTCGCCGCCCGGGCAGGCCTGGTGCTCGACAACGCCCGTATGTACACCTACCAGGAGAACGTCGCCGAGACCCTCCAGGACAGCATGCTGCCGCGCATCCCGGCCCGGACGGCGGGCTGCGACATCGCCACCCGCTATCTGCCCGGCACCCTCCTCGGCCGGGTCGGCGGCGACTGGTTCGACGCGGTGAAGCTGCCCGGCGCCCGCACCGCCCTGGTCGTCGGCGACGTCATGGGCCACGGCCTCAACTCGGCAGCGATGATGGGCCAGTTACGCACGGCCGTCGCCACGACGGCCGCCCTCGACCTGCCTCCGGTCCAACTGCTGCGCCACCTCGACGACGTGGCCCTGCGCCTGGGCGACGGCTACCTCGCCACCTGCCTGTACGCCGTGTACGACCCGATCGCGGGCGACCTCCACCTCGCCAACGCCGGTCACATCCCGCCCGTCCTGGTCCGCGCCGAGGACGGCCGCAGCGAACTCCTCGACCTGCCCACCGGCGCACCCGTCGGCGTCGGCGGGGTGCCCTTCGAGTCGGTCCGGGTCCAAGTAAGGCCCGGCGACCGGCTGGTGATGTGCACGGACGGCCTGGTCGAGGTGCGCGGCGAGGACATCGGCGTGGGTCTGGCGACGCTGTGCGCCTCCGCCGCCCACCCGGCCGCCTCCATGGACGACGCCTGCGACACGATCGTCCGCGCCCTCGACACCGACGGCGGCCGCAAGGACGACGTGGCCCTCCTGATGGCCCGCCTCAACGGCCTCGCTCCGGACGCGGTCGCCGAGTGGCGGCTCGCCCCCGACCCCGCCGAGGTCCGCCATGCCCGCGCGATCGTGCGGCGCCAACTGGCCGACTGGGGGCTCACGCCGCTCGCCGACCACGCCGAGCTGATGGTCAGTGAGCTGGTCACCAACGCGGTACGGCACGCCCATCGCCGGCCGGTCGCGCTGCGGCTGGTGCGCGGCGACACCCTGCTGTGCGAGGTGGACGACGACGACCACGAGGTGCCGTATCTGCGCCGGGCGGGGGCGGGCGACGAGTTCGGGCGCGGGCTGCGGGTGGTGAGCGCGCTGGCCCGGGAGTGGGGCACCAGCCGCACCAAGGCGGGCAAGACGGTCCGGTTCGAACTGCCGCTGCCCATCAGCCGACAGGACCCGGCGATGCACAACTCCCGCGCCAAGTAGTCCATTTGACGCGAACGAGAATCGAACCTTCAGGCAAGATGAGGTCATAGAATCCCCAAGGGATGTCAAGTCGCCCTGCCTGTCGTGTGTGCGCGGTGTGCTCGCCGCGCGTTCGCCGAGTTCCGTCCCCCCACTCTTCTCGGAGGTCCGCACCATGAGCTGGAACCACCCCCGCCCCTCCCGGCGTGCCCTGCTGGGCGGCGCGACCTTGGCCACCCTCGCCGTGGCCGCCGGTACCGGCTCGGCGACCGCCGCCCCGGCCGCTCGCCCGGCCGCCTGGCCGACCCGCTTCCCGCTCCCCGACGGCTGGCTCCCCGAGGGCATCGCCATCGGCGACGAGCCCTACGCCTACCTCGGCTCCCGCGCCACCGGCGCCCTCTACCGCACCGACCTGCGCACCGGCGAGGGCAAGGTCCTCCACCCCGGCGGGAGCGGCCAGATCGCCGTCGGCCTGAAGGTCGACCGCGACGGCCTGCTGTACGTCGCGGGCAGCACCGGCGTCGCCCGCGTCCACGACGCCGCCACCGGCGAACTGCTGCGCACCCACCAACTCACCGAGCCCACCGGCCACTTCATCAACGACGTCACCCTGCTCGGCGACCGCGCCTGGTTCACCGACTCCCGCGACGCCGTCCTGTACGGCGTCCCGCGCGGCCGCACCGGCTCGGTCCGCGCCCTGCCGCTCACCGGCGACTGGGTCCAGACCCCGGACGTCAACAACGCCAACGGCATCGTGGGCACCCCGGACGGCCGTGGCCTGATCGTCGTCAGCAGCAACCCCGGCAAGCTCTACCGGGTAGGCCTCAAGACCGGGCACGCCACCGAGGTCACCCTGATCGGCGCCCAGGACGTGGCCAACGGCGACGGCCTCTACCGCATCGGCCGCACCCTGTACGTCGTCCAGAACCGCCTCAACACGGTCTCCGTCTTCGACCTCGACGGCGCCGCCACCACCGCGACCCTGCGCCGCACGATCACCGACCCGGGCTTCGACGTCCCCACCACCGCGGCCCACTTCGGTGACCGGCTCTACCTGGTCAACGCCCGCTTCACCAGCCCGCAGACGCCGGAGACGACGTTCGACGCGGTCGCCGTTCCCCTCTGAGCGACGGGGACAGGAAAGGGTCCGCTCCCGTGCCGGGGCGGACCCTCTCCAGGGGCGTTCCCCCCAGAGGCGCCGGTCAGGTGACCCGGCGGCCGCGCCGGTAGGCCGCCCAGCCGGTGGCCAGCAGGGCGGCGGCGAGTGCGGCCGCGGTGAGCGCGCTGACGCCGGTGGCGGCGAGGCTGCCGCCGGTGCCGCCGGTCGCACTCACCCCGCCCGTGGTGCCGCCGGTGACCGAGCCGCCCGCGGTGCCGGTCGCGGCACCCGAACCGGCGTCGTCGGTACCGCCGTTGGAGCCGGTGTCGGCGGCGCCGCCGGTGTCGGACGGGTCACCCGTACCGGCGTCGCCGCCGCCCGTGCCGGAGCCGGTGTCGCCGTCGCCCTCGTCGTCCGGCTCGGTGACCGTGAGGGTGGCCTGCGCGGTGCGGGTGGTGCCGGCCGCGTTGGTGAACTCGGCCCGGTAGCGGTGGCCGCTCTGCCCCGCCGCCGCCGTGAAGGTGTACGTCGGCTCGGTCGCGCCCTCGACGTCCGCCCAGGTCGTGCCCGCGTCGGTGCTGACCTGCCAGCGCACCGTCGGTCGCGGGGTGCCCTCGGCGGCGGCCACGAAGCCGACCTCGCCGCCCGGCGCCACGGTCAGGTCGGCGGGGGAGCACACGACCTTCGGGGACATCCGCCGGTCGAGCTTGACGACCTTGCTCTCGGCCTGGTCGGTGACATAGACGGTGGCGTCACCGGGGGCCACGGCGACGCCCGCGTAGGCCCCGGCCCGGTTGCCCGGCAGGGCCGTCGGCTCGGCGGCCCGCTGGAGGCCGGTGCTGTCGTAGACCTCCAGGGAGCCGACGTTGTCCGCGCCCTCGTCGGCGGTGCCGTGGTCCTCGCGCAGCACGAAGGCCTGGTGCGAGGCGGTGTCGAAGGCCAGCGCCGTCGGACGGTCCTGGCCCTCCAGGGTGGCGAGGAGCTTGCCGTCCGTGTCGTACACCAGGACCGTATCGCCCACGCCCACCCATGCGTTGCCGGTCGCCGGGTCGGCCTCGATGAACGTGACGTATCCGTCGGGGAGTTGGGCCGTCGCCGTCACCGTGAAGGAACCGGTGTCGACGCGGCGCAGCGCTCCGCCGGTCGAACTCGCCGACCAGGCCGCCTTGTTGACCGGGTCCACGCCGAGCACCGAGCCGCCGTCCAGGGTGAGGGTCCGGCGCACGGCACCCGTGGCGGTCTCGACCTCGGAGAGGTCCGCGCCCTGCGCCACCAGCACGGTGCCCGCCTCGGTGCCGGGACCCGCGCCGGTGACCGTGGCACCGGCCAGCCACACGCCCTGGGCCGCGCTGTCCCCGGCCTTCGCGGTGCCGATGCCGCGCAACGGGTAGTGGAAGACCACCCCGTCACCGGCCGACGGCGCGATCAGCGCGGGGACGTTGCGGGCGGCGAGGGCGCCGGTGGCGCCGGGGGCCTGCGCGATGTGCGCGAGGACCGAGCCGTCGGCCGGGTCGAGGGCGTACAGGCCCCGTTCGTTGACGTCCGCGGTGTCCGGGATGTCCACCGAACCGACGTACAGCTTCCCGGAGTCGGGGTGCAGCAGCAGGTCCTGCGGGCGGCCCGCGCCGGTGAACTCGGCGGCCCGGACATAATTGACGGTGCCCGCCGGGACATCGACGCCGTCACCGCCGTTCTCCGGGGCCTGGCCCTGGAAGGTGACCGGGATGCGGACGTCCTGGGAGCGGTCGCCGGTGGCGCGGTGGTCGACGCGGGTGACGACCGAGCAGGACACCTGGAAGCAGTCGACGTTGGAATCCCTTGCGCGGACGTCGAGTTGGACGTCGAAGGTGCCGTCGGGCCCGTACGCCAGGGCGAGTTCACCCTCGTTGGGGTCGCCCTCGGGCACGATCCACTTCGAGGCGCTGCCACTGGAACCGCCGACGCAGGGGCCGGGGACGCGGTCGTCGCCGTTGTCCTTGCACAGGGCGACATAGATGCCCTTGGACGCGTCGAACTCCTTGCCGGTGACCCGGAGTTGCTCGCCCTCGGGGTCGAGGTCGGCCGACGCGGAGACGGTGAGTTCCTGGCCGTCGCGGCCCTGCGCGGTGGTCGGGGTGTCTGAAGCATAGGCGGTGGCGCCGGTGGCGCCGGTGGTGAGCGAGGCGCACGCCAGCGCGGCGGCGCCGAGGAACGCCGCCGGGCCTCTGGAGTGGGAACGGATCACTGGAACGTGATCGGGACGTGGACGTCGTAGGCGCGGTCCTCGCTGTCGAAGTGGTCGGCGCGGGTGACCACGGCGCAGGTGACGTCCTCGCCGCAGACGCTGCCGTCGTCGAGGGTGGCCTTCACATAGATCGACACGCTGAAGGTGCCGCCGGTGCCGTACTTGGAGCTGTTGGCGAAGAGGCCGCCGTAGGTGTTGTTGACCCAGTGCGAGGCGCCGGTGGTGCCGGACTCGTCCTGGCCGCCCAGGCAGGGGCTCGGCTTGTTGGCGCCCTGCGCGCCGTCGACCACGCACAGGCCGACGTATATGCCCTGCCCGGTGTTGTAGCCGGAGCCCGAGACGGTGATCGTCTGGCCCGCCGCGGTGGCCGTGTTCGGGGCGGTCAGCGACAGGGTGTACGTGGTGCCGGCGTCGGTGACCGTGCGGGTCGAGGTGGCCGCGGCGGCGGAGGTGGCCAGGCCCACGGTCAGCGCGGCGGAGGCGGCGACGGCGAGCGCGGCACGGGCGGCGGTACGTGCGGAAGGAACGGCTCTCATGAAGAGGAGCGCCTTTCTCGACGAGACGATATTAGGTAAGGCTTACCTAAATCTAGATCCCCTGGATTTGTCAACGCGCAGCAAAGAACGTCAAGTTCACGCAACGGGCGTGGAGGTGCGGTGACGGGGCGGGGGACGTTGCCGGGGCGCGAGGTCCGGGGCGCGGCGGGTCAGCGGGGTGAGAGGGCCGCGAACGCGCCGTCCAGCAGGTCGACCAGATCGAGGGCGCCGTCGGCGGCGAGCCAGTGGTCGAGCGTGACGTTCAGGCAGTCCAGGGCGGCCGCCGCGCGCACCGCGTGGGCCAGCGTCGGCTGCTCGGCACCCGCCCGCTCGGCGAGCGCCCCGGCCAGCGCGGGGCGCCAGGTGTACTGCTTCTCCAGGTTCCGGGCGCGGAGCGCGGGCGTGTTCCGCACCAGCCGGGTCGTCGCCAGGGAGCCCGCCGGGTCCTGGTGGTAGCGGGTAGTGACGCTGTCCATGGCCCGGCGCAACGCCGTCCAGTCGTCCTCGTCGGCCGGGCGGGCGCGCAGGGCGTCCGCGAGTCGCCGGTCGGAGCCGTCGTAGGCGGCGAGGACGGCGTCCTCCTTGGTGCCGAAGTAGCGCAGGAAGGTGGACCGGGACACCCCGGCGGCGGTCGCGAGGTCGTCGAGCGTGACCTTGTCGAACCCGTCCCGACGGAACAACTCCAGGGCCACCCGCGTCAGTTCGGCCCGTACGGCCGCCCTGGCGATGTCCCGTGTGTGTGTCCGCCCCGCTCCGCTCATCCCGCGATCCTAACGTTGCCGAGCCTCGCTTGCAGTGCTGACATCCAGTGGCTAGCGTGACACTCAGTTTCACACAGGACGCCGAATTCCACGACCGTCCAGAACGCGACCGTGACGGTCCGGCACCGGGCCGTCCCGCATCGAGAGGCAGCACGCCATGACCGCCGTACAGGGCACCTCCGTCGACATCGTCACCGAGGACGGGACCGCCGACGCCTACCTCGCCCACCCCGCCGACGGCGCCCCGCACCCCGCCGTGCTGTTCTTCATGGACGCCTTCGGGCTCCGCCCGCACCTGCGGACCATGGCCGACAAGCTGGCCTCGGCCGGGTACACGGTCCTGGTGCCCAACGTCTTCCACCGCGCGGGCCGCGCCCCCGTCGTGCCGCTGCCCGACTTCATCGACCTGGCCGAACGCCCCGAGATCTTCAAGGAGTTGGGGGCCGCAGCGCGCACCCTCACGCCCGAGGGCGCCATGCGGGACGCCGCCGCCTACCTGGACTGGCTGGCCGCCTCGCCGCTCACCACCGAAGGACCGGCCGGGATCACCGGCTACTGCCTGGGCGCCGGACTCGCCCTGCGCACCGCCGGCACCCACCCCGACCGGGTCGCCGCCGTCGCCGGTTTCCACGGGGCCCACCTCGCCACCGACGCCCCCGACAGCCCGCATCTGCTCGTCGACCGCATCACCGCGAAGGTGTATTTCGGCCACGCCGACCAGGACTCCACCAACCCCGCCGAGCAGATCGCCCGCCTGGAGACGGCCCTCGCCGAAGCCGGCGTCCGCCATCGCAGTGAGGTCTACACCGGGGCCCACCACGGGTTCACGCAGGCCGACACCGCGATGTACAGCCCCGAGGCCACCGAACGGCACTGGCAGGCGCTGCTCGACCTGTTCGCACGCGCCCTCTGAGCGTCCTGGCCGGTTCCGCTCCCGGCGCGTAACGTTTTGCCCCATGAAGATCCTGATCAGCGCCGACATGGAAGGCGCGACCGGCGTGACCTGGCCGGCCGACGTGATGCCCGGGACGCCGGAGTGGGAGCGGTGCCGGTCGATGTTCACCTCCGACGTGGACGCCGCCGTACGGGGCTTCTTCGACGGCGGCGCCGACGAGGTCCTCATCAACGAAGCCCACTCGACCATGCGCAACCTGCTCCTGGAGCGGCTCGACGAGCGTGCCGAGATGCTCACCGGGCGCCACAAGTCGCTGTCCATGGTGGAGGGCGTCCAGCACGGCGACATCGACGGCATCGCCTTCGTCGGCTACCACGCGGGCGCCGGCATGGAGGGCGTCCTCGCCCACACCTACCTCGCCAACTCCATCACCGGCGTCTGGATCGACGACGTCCGCGCCAGCGAGGGGCTGCTCAACGCGCGCGTCGTCGCCGAGTACGGCGTCCCGGTCGTCCTCGTCACCGGCGACGACGTGGCCTGCGAGGACGCCCTCGGCTACGCGCCCGAGGCGCTGAAGGTCGCCGTCAAGGACCACGTCTCCCGGTACGCGGCCGTGTGCCGCACCCCGGCCAGGACCGCCGCCGACATCCACGCCGCCGCCGAGCGGGCCGCGAAACTGGCGGTCCGTCAGGAACCCGTGCAGGCAGGCCCGTTCACCATCGCGGTGGAGTTCGACGCCGAGCACCTCGCGATGGCCTCGACCGTCGTGCCCGGCGTTTCCCGGACCGGTGAGCGCAAGGTGGCCTACACCAGCCCGACCATGTACGAGGGCATCCGCACCTTCAAGGCGGTCACCACGATCGCCTCGTCCGCCGTGGAGGAGCAATATGGCTGACGACCTGGCACTGGACGAGGTCGTCCGGTTCACCTCCGACCTCATCCGCATCGACACCACCAACCGGGGCGGCGGCGACTGCCGGGAGCGGCCCGCCGCCGAGTACGCGGCCGAGCAGCTCGCCGGGGCGGGCCTGGAGCCCGTGCTCCTGGAGCGCACGCCGGGCCGCGCCAACGTCGTCGCACGCGTCGAGGGCACCGACCCCACCGCCGACGCGCTGCTGGTCCACGGCCACCTGGACGTCGTTCCCGCCGAGGCCGCCGACTGGAGCGTCCACCCGTTCTCCGGGGAGGTCAGGGACGGGGTGGTGTGGGGGCGGGGCGCCGTCGACATGAAGAACATGGACGCGATGATCCTGGCCGTCCTGCGCTCCTGGGCGCGCGCGGGCGTGCGGCCCCGGCGGGACCTGGTGATCGCGTTCACCGCCGACGAGGAGGCCAGCGCCGAGGACGGCTCCGGGTTCCTCGCCGACCGGCACCCCGGCCTCTTCGAGGGCTGCACCGAGGGCGTCAGCGAGTCGGGGGCGTTCACCTTCCACGACGGCTTCGGCCGCCAGATCTATCCGATCGCCGCCGGTGAGCGCGGCACCGCCTGGCTGAAGCTGACCGCGCGCGGCCGGGCCGGGCACGGCTCCAAGGTCAACCGCGAGAACGCCGTCACCCGCCTCGCCGCCGCGATCACCCGGATCGGCGCCCACCGCTGGCCGACGCGGCTGACCCCGACCGTCTGCGCCGCCCTCGGTGAACTCGCCGCCCTGTACGGCGTCGACCCCGACCTCGACCAGGTGGACACCCTGCTGGAGAAGCTCGGCCCGGCCGCCAGGCTCGTCGAGTCGACCGTCCGCAACAGCGCCAACCCGACCATGCTGAACGCCGGTTACAAGGTCAACGTCATCCCGGGCGACGCCGTCGGGTACGTCGACGGACGGTTCCTGTACGGCGCCGAGGACGAGTTCCGCACCACCCTCGACCAGCTCACCGGGCCCGAGGTCGACTGGGAGTTCCTGCACCGCGAGGTCGCCCTCCAGGCACCCCTGGACTCACCGACCTACGCCCGGATGCGGGACGCGGTACGGGAGTTCGCGCCCGAGGGGCAGGTCGTGCCGTACTGCATGTCGGGCGGCACCGACGCCAAGCAGTTCTCCCGGCTCGGCATCACCGGGTACGGTTTCACACCGCTGAAGCTGCCCGAGGGGTACGACTACCAGCACATGTTCCACGGCGTCGACGAGCGGGTGCCGGTCGAGGCACTGCACTTCGGCGTCCGCGTCCTGGACCGCTTCCTGCGCACGGCCTAGCCACCACAGTGGGGGAGTACATGGAGAGTTCGGCCTACGGCACCTGGCCCTCGCCCGTCGACGCGGCCCTCGCCGCCGCGCACGGCGGACGGCCCGACCATGTGGACTTCGTCGGCGACGAGGTCTGGTGGACCGAGCCGCGCCCCACCGAGGGCGGCCGCCGCACCCTGGTACGGCGCCACCCGGACGGCACCGAGGAGTCCGTGCTGCCCGCCCCGTGGAACGTCCGCAGCCGCGTCATGGAGTACGGCGGCCACCCCTGGGCCGCAGCCGTCACCGGCGGCCAACTCCTCGTGGTGTTCGTGAACTTCGCCGACGGACGCCTCTACCGCTACGAGCCCGGCGGGCAGCCCCGCCCGCTCACCCCCGTCTCCGGCGTCGGCGGCGGACTCCGGTGGGTCCAGCCGCAGTTGCTCCAAGACCGGGGTGAAGTCTGGTGCGTCCTGGAGGAGTTCACCGGCGAGGGCCCCACCGATCTGCGGCGCCTGCTGGCCGCCGTTCCGCTGGACGGCTCGGCCGCCGAGGACCGGGGTGCCGTGCGGGAACTCACCGACGACCGGCGCCGGTTCGTCACCGGCGCCCGCCTCTCGCCGGACGGCCGCCGCGCCGCCTGGATCGCCTGGGACCACCCGCGCATGCCGTGGGACGGCACCGACCTGCTCGTCGCCGACATCCACGACGACGGCACCTTCGGCAGCCCCCGCACGGTCGCCGGAGGCCCCGAGGAGTCCGTGCCGCAGGCCGAATGGGCGCCCGACGGAAGCCTGTTGTACGCCAGCGACCGCACCGGCTGGTGGAACCTCTACCGCGACGGCACCCCGCTGTGCCCGCGCGAGGAGGAGTTCGCCGGGCCGCTGTGGACGCTCGGGCAGCGCTGGTTCGCGCCGCTCGCGGACGGCCGGATCGCCGTCGTGCACGGTCAAGGCGCCGCCGTCCTCGGGGTGTTGGACCCCGCCACCGGCGAGATCGCCGACGCGGCAGGACCCTGGACGGAGTTCGCCGCCACCCTCGCCGCCCACGGCGACCGGGTCGTCTCCGTCGCCGCCGGACCGCGCACCGGCCTCGAAGCCGTCGAACTCGACGCGCGCACCGGCCGGGCCCGCGTGATCGGCTCCGCGCACCGGGACGTCGTCGACCCCGCCTACTACCCCGCACCCCAGATCCGCACCTTCGCCGGACCCGGCGGACGCGAGATCCACGCCCACCTCTACCCGCCGCACCACCCCGAACGCACCGGCCCCGACGGCCAACTCCCGCCCTACGTCGTGTGGGTGCACGGCGGACCCACCAGCCGGGTGCCCCTCGTGCTCGACCTGGGCATCGCCTACTTCACCTCCCGGGGCATCGGCGTCGTCGAGGTCAACTACGGCGGCTCCACCGGGCACGGCCGCGCCTACCGCAACCGGCTGCGCGCCCAGTGGGGCGTGGTCGACGTCGAGGACTGCGCGGCCGTCGCCCTCGCCCTCGCCGACGAAGGCACCGCCGACCGGGGCCGATTGGCGATCCGGGGCGGCAGCGCGGGCGGCTGGACCACCGCCGCCTCCCTCACCACCACCGACGTCTACGCGTGCGGCACCATCATCTACCCCGTCCTCGACCTGGACGGCTGGGTCGACGGCGGCACCCACGACTTCGAGTCGCAGTACCTGGAGAGCCTCATCGGCCCCGTCGCCGAGGTGCCCGACCGGTACGCGCAGCGCTCGCCCGCCGCCCACGCCGACCGGATCACCGCGCCGTTCCTGCTGCTCCAGGGGCTGGACGACGTGATCTGCCCGCCCGCCCAGAGCGAACGGTTCCTGGACCTGGTCTCCGGCCGGGGCGTACCGCACGCCCATATCGCCTTCGCGGGCGAGGGCCACGGCTTCCGGCGCGCGGACACGATGATCCGCGCTCTGGAGGCCGAACTCTCCCTGTACGCCCAGGTGTTCGGGCTCAACCCGCCCGGCGTCCCGAAGCTGGAGCTGTCCGAGTGAACCCCCTGCTCAGGCCCACCCGTCTCGCCCCCGGCGCCCGGGTCGCCGTCGTCGCCCCCAGCGGACCCGTCCCCGAGGAACGCCTCGCGGCCGGACTCGACGTGCTGCGCGGCTGGGACCTCGACCCGGTCGTCGCACCCCATGTCCTCGCCAGGCACCCGGAGTTGGGCTACCTTGCGGGCACCGACGCCGAGCGGGCCGCCGACCTCCAGCACGCCTGGTGCGACCCGGCCGTGGACGCCGTCCTGTGCGCCCGGGGCGGCTACGGCGCCCAGCGCATGGTCGACCTGCTGGACTGGGACGCGATGCGGGCGGCCGGCCCGAAGGTCTTCGTCGGCTTCAGCGACATCACCGTCCTGCACCAGGCGTTCGCCACCCGGCTCGGCCTGGTCACCCTGCACGGCCCGACCCCGGCCGGCGGCGACTTCGCGAAGAACGCCCGCGCCCAGGAGCACCTGAAGGCAACCCTGTTCGCCCCGGAGACGGTCCGCACCCTCACCTCCGACGGCACCGCCCTGATCCCCGGCCGGGCCCGGGGCGTCACCCTCGGCGGCTGCCTCTCCCTGCTCGCCGCCGACCTCGGCACCCCGCACGCCCACCCCGGCGCCCGGGGCGGCCTGCTCTGCCTGGAGGACGTCGGCGAATCGCCCTACCGCCTCGACCGCTACCTCACCCAACTCCTGCGCGCGGGCTGGCTGGAGGGGGTGCGCGGGGTGCTGCTCGGCTCCTGGCAGGACTGCGGCTCCTACGAGCGGCTGCGCCCGCTGCTGCTGGACCGGCTCGGCGGACTCGGCGTCCCCGTCGCGCAGGAGTTCGGGTTCGGGCACCTCCCGGGCACCCGCACCCTGCCGTTCGGCGTCCCGGCGGAACTGGACGCCGCCGCGGGCACCCTCACCCTCGACGAACCCGCCCTGCGCTGACCCGCACGCCACCCGGACGCGTGGGTTCCGCTCGGTGCGGCGGCGCCCGCAGCGCCGTTCCCCACCACCGGGAAACGGCGCTGCCGGACCGTTGCCCCGCGTCGTACCCTGGCCCGATGCCGCACACCGCGTCCCGCTACCTCGCCGAAGGACCCCGCGTGGGCCTGCGCCACTTCACCTACGAGGACGGCGACGAGTTCACCGCCCGGGCCCGGGAGAGCAAGGACCTGCACCACCCGTGGCTCTTCCCGCCGGACCACCCGGACGCCTACACCGCCTACGCCAGCCGGCTGATCCAGGACCCGACCAAGGCCGGGTTCCTCGTCTGCGAGCGGGACGGCGGCGGCATCGCCGGGTTCATCACCGTCAACAACATCGTCCAGGGCGCCTTCCAGTGCGGCGCCCTCGGCTACGGCGCCTTCGCGCACGCCGCCGGGCGCGGCCTGATGCGGGAGGGCCTCGACCTCGTCGTCGGCCACGCGTTCGGGCCGCTGCGGCTGCACCGGCTGGAGATCAACGCGCAGCCCGGCAACGCCGCCTCGCTCGCCCTCGCCCGCAGTTGCGGCTTCCGCCTGGAGGGCTTCTCGCCGGGCATGCTCTTCATCGACGGGGCCTGGCGGGACCACGAACGCTGGGCCATCACCGCCGAGATGCGGGCTTCCGGTTGACCTTCATGGTGTCCAGGTCCGTCACCGTCGACCTCAGCCCGGCGAAGCCGTACCCCAGGGCGCGCAACGCGGTCTCGGCCCGCTCCTCGGCGAGCGCGGCCGCCATCTCGTCGCCGTCCGCCGCGTCCGACACCACCACGTACCGCATCGAGAAGTGCTTGAGCGGCGCCGCCTCATAGGTCAGCGACCCCTCCTCGGCGAACCGCATGCTGGTCATCCCGTGGTCGGCGGCCTCGGCGAGCAGCCGTCCCCGCGCCGCCTCGGTCAGCCCGTCCCATGTCCCCCGCACGATCACCCGATAGGTGTGCTGCGCGCTCATCCCGCCACTCCCGTCCCTGAACCGATGCCTCAGCACCGGCCAAAGCCCTGACCCTACGGCGCCGACGCGCGCGTGCCCATGGGTTTTCGACGGCGCCCCCGGTGCCGCCTTTGCCCAATCCTGACCGGTGAGTCCCCTGGTCAGCTCCCCGCCTTCCGGCTTCCATATGGATCGTGACGACCATCCGACGTGAGGTATTCACCCTGCCCGCAGCGGAGTTGGGCCCGGACAACCCCCTGCCCCCGCTGCGGCCCCCCACCGAACTCCACCACCTCGAACAACGGGCCGACCTGGCACGGGAGTTGGGCCGCACCTACGGCTACGCGCCGCTGCGCAGCCTGCTGCCGGTCCGGGTCCGCGACGGCTACGACCGCGTCCGCGCACCCCGCGACCTGCCCGCCCTCGTCATCGAGAACGACCGGCTGCGCGCCACCGTCCTGCCCGGTCTCGGCGGCCGCCTCGCCTCCCTGCTGCACAAGCCCACCGGACGTGAACTCCTGTACCGCAACCCGGTGTTCCAGCCCGCCGCCTTCGCCCTCAACGGCGCCTGGTTCTCCGGCGGCGTCGAGTGGAACATCGGCGCCACCGGCCACACCACCCTCGCCTGCGCCCCGCTGCACGCCGCCCGCGTCCCCGCCCCCGACGGCGGCGAGATGCTCCGCCTGTGGGAGTGGGAACGCCTGCGCGACCTGCCCTTCCAGGTCGACCTCTGGCTGCCGGACCACTCCGACTTCCTGCACGTCGCCGTCCGCATCCGCAACCCGCACGAGACGGTCAGGGCCGCCTACTGGTGGTCCAACACCGCGGTGCCCGAGGGCCGCCGCGTCCTCGCGCCCGCCACCGAGGCCTGGCACCTCGGCCCCGAACGCCGCCTGCGCCGCGTCCCCGTCCCCGCAGAGCCCGCCGACTCCCCGTACGCCGCCGACTACTTCTACGACGTCCCCGGCACCCGGCGCCGTTGGATCGCCGCGCTCGACGCCGAGGGCCACGGCCTCGTCCAGACGTCCACCGACACCCTGCGCGGCCGGAAACTGTTCGTGTGGGGCACCGGCAGCGGCGGCCGGCGCTGGCAGGAGTGGCTCACCGCGCCCGGCACCGGCGGCTACCGCGAGATCCAGGCCGGACTCACCCGCACCCAGCTCGAACACGTCCCGCTGGCCCCGGAGAGCGAGGTGACCTGGCTGGAGGCGTACGGCCCGCTCGACGCCGACCTCGCCGGGGAGCCGGACGCCGTCACCGCCGCCGCCGAGGCCCGCCTCGAAGCCGTTCTCCCGCGCGCCGACGTCGAGGCCGCCCACACCGCCTGGACCGCGTACGCCGACGCCGAACCCGGCGAGATCCTCGCCACCGGTTCCGGCTGGGGCGCCCTCGAACTGCGGTGCACCGGACGGAAGACGCCCGGCACCCCGTACCCCGACAGCACCCTCGGCCCGGCCCAGGAACCCTGGCTGCGCCTGCTGCGCACCGGGCACCTGCCCGCCCCGCACCCGGCCGGGCCGCCCGGCGAGAGCCTCGTCGCCCCGCACTGGCGGGAGCTGCTGGAGACGGCGCCCAGCACCCCGGCCACCGAGTACCACCTCGGGGTCGCGCAGTGGCACGCCGGTGACCGCGCCCAGGCCGTCCGCAGCTGGGAACGCGCCCTGGCGCGCACGCCGTCGCGCTGGCCGGCGTTGCGCGCTCTCGCCGTCGCCGACCGGGAGGGCGGTCACCCCGAGCGGGCCGCCGACCGGTACACGGAGGCCTTCGACGACCTGTGCCGGGAGCGGTCCGACGACGGCGAGGACGGCGAGGCATGGACGGCGGCCACGGCGGCGCTCGGCCGGGAGGCGATCGAGGCGCTGCTCACGGCGGGCCGGACGGCGCCCGCCCGCGCCGTGTGGGACCGGCTGGACCCCGGGACGCGGGCGCGCGGGAGGTTCCGGATGATCGAGGTGGGGCTGCTGCTCGCCGAGGGGCGGCGGGAGGCGGCGCGGGCCGTCTTCGACGAGGGGTTCGAGGTCGCCGACCTGCGTGAGGGCGCGGAGATCCTCGGCCGGTTGTGGAGCCACGCCGACGACGGCCCGCTCCCGGCCCGCTACGACTTCCGGATGCGCCCACCGGAGGAGGAGTGAGGGTTTGAAAGGGGCCGCGTCGGCTGATAGGGGCGCGCTCCCGGACGGCCGCCCTTATGGCGTGCGGTTGCCCTTAAGGCGTGCGGATGCCCTTAAGGGTTGCGGTCCGCGTACTCGTACACGACGCCGTCGGGATGCAGCGCGATCAGGTTGCGGCCCGCCGGGGTGCGCAGGGGGCCCGCGAGGACGCGCGCGCCCAGCTCGGTGAGGACCTTGCCGGTCTCCTCGACATCCCGGACGGCGATCGTCGCGGCGACCTTGCGCAGCACCTCCAGCTCCGCTTCCGGCCCGCTCATCAGCAGGAAGCAGCCGACGGCGGCCACCTGCACGCCGCCGCGCTCGAAGCGCAGCGCGGGGCCGCCCGCCAGCCGTTCGTAGAAGGGGACCGCGGTCTCCAGGTCGTCGACGCAGATCCGCAGCGTGGCTCCCAGAATCTCCATGCCGGAAAGCCTAGTTGGGGCGACGGACCGAGGTGATCGTTTCTCACCGTTCGGATGGTTCCGGGGCACCCTGAGTGTGCCCCGGACACCGGTCGGCGCGGTTCAGTCACGCTTCCGGCACAGGATCTCCCCGTGCAGAACGGCGAACCAGGCGTCCTCCCGCTCACCCCACGCCCGCCAGGCGTCCGCCACCGCCCGCAGCTCCTGCGGCGTCGCGTGCCCGCCCTCGGTCGCCCGGTCCGCGTACGCCGACGCCAGCGTGCGGTCCGCCCACAGGCCGCTCCACCAGGCCCGTTCCTCCGCTGTCGCGTAGGTCCAGGTGCCCGAGGTCGCCGTGATGTCCGTGAACCCGGCCGCCAGCGCCCACGCCTTCAGCCGCCGCCCCGCGTCCGGCTCGCCGCCGTTGGCACGGGCCACCCGGCGGTAGAGGTCCAGCCAGTCGTCCATTCCCTGAGACGCGGGGTACCAGGTCATGGCCTCGTAGTCCGCGTCCCGGACGGCGACGAAGCCGCTCGGTTTGGTGACCCGGCGCATCTCGCGCAGCGCCTGCACCGGGTCGCCGACGTGCTGGAGCACCTGGTGGGCGTGGACCACGCAGAACGTGTCGTCCGGGTAGGGCAGCGCGTGCACGTCCGCGACCTCGAAGTCGACGTTGTCCAGGCCCCGTCCGGCCGCCGTGGCGCGGGCCTGGTCGAGGATGCCGGGCGCGTGGTCGACGCCGGTGACCTGGCCGTCGGGGACCAGGGCGGCCAGGTCGGCGGTGATGGTGCCGGGGCCGCAGCCGATGTCCAGGACCTTCATGTGCGGTCGCAGCGAACCGAGCAGATACGCCGCCGAGTTGGCGGCGGTCCGCCAGGTGTGCGAGCGCAGCACCGATTCGTGGTGCCCGTGGGTGTAGACGGCGGTCTCCCGCGGCCCGGACATGGCTGACATGGCTGGTCCCCTCGTCGTGTCGCAGCGGCTCACGGGAACGCGGGCACGACCCCGTCGCGCGCTGCGACTCACGGTACGCCCGCATGTCGCATGATGAGACCGCCGTTTTGCCATGTGGACAGATGTCAGGGCGCGGGTCGGTACACGGTCAGCGCGCCCGGCAGCTTGTCCAACGTCAACTCGCCCGCCACCTCGGTCACTTCACCGTCGTGGGTGAGGAATGTGCCCCCGGGGACGTCCGCCAGCCGCAGCCGGGGCACCTCGACGGCCGCGTGGACGGGGGAGCGGGGCAACGCGCTCGCCGTGGCGGCGGCCAGCAGCCGCGGTCCCGGCCAGCGGCCGCCGTGCACCACCCGGACGTCGAGTCGGCCGTCCGCGAGATCACCGCGCCGCCCCGGGACGAGGCCGGTGCGGTGGTGGACGCCGTTGCCCGCGTACAGCAGCCACAACGGCCGTTCCCGCCCGCCGATCCGCGCGGTCAGCGGACGGCGGCCCGCGCGCAGCAGCCGCAGCGCCCCGAGCATCCCGGCCGTCCAGCCGCCGACCGGGCCCGACCGGCGCTCCCGCTCCCACGCCAGCTCCGGGTGGACGCCCAGGGTGCAGGCGTCCAGGAAGACGCCCTCCCGGCCGCCGCAGCGGAACCGGCCGACGTCCACCCGCCCGGCCTCGCCCCGCCCGACGGCACCGGCCAGCTCGCGGGCGCCGGTCACCCCCAGGTCGCGGGCGAACCGGCCCGGCGCGGTGCTCGGCAGGATCGCCAGCGGCAGGGCGTGCCGCAGGGCGAGCACGGCGGCGGCGTTCACCGCACCGTCGTCCCCGCACACGCCGAGCACCCGGGCCCGGGCCGCCGCCTTCGCCAACTCGGCCCGCACATCGAGCGGTTGACACTCGACGACCTCGACACGCGGCAGCGCCTCCCGCAGCGCGCGCAGCTGGTCGGCGGTGTCCGAGGCGGCGTCCGCCACCAGGACCAGACCCTCGCCCTCCGGCAGCGCCGGCACCTCGGCGTCCTTGCCGGGCGACCGCTCCGGCTCGACGCACCGGGGCGCCACGCCCCGCACCGCGAACGCCGCCCCCGCCCCCAGCGCCGCCCCCGTCAGCACGTCGCTCGGGAAGTGCACGCCGGTGTAGATCCGGGACGCGGCCACCGAGAAGGCCAGCGGCGCCACCAGCGCGCCCCACGCCGGTGACTCCAGGGCCACGCCGGTCGCGAACGCCGCCGCCGACGCCGAGTGCCCCGACGGGAACGATGTGGTGATCGGCTGCCGCTTCAGCTGCCGGGACAGCGGAACGACGCCCAGACCCGGGCGCGTGCGCCGCACCGAGCGCTTGCCGACCGTGTTGATGGTCAGCGAGGCGAGCCCCAGCGACGCCAGACCCCGGGCCGCGGCCCGCCGGGCGGTCGGCGTGCCGGTCGCCGCCATCGCCGTCGCCACCGCCAGCCAGAGCACCCCGTGGTTGGCGCTGCGGCTCAGCCGGGGCAGGACGGGTCCGGCGCCGGGCCAGTTCCGCTCCGCCGCGAACGCGAACAGGTCGCTGTCCAGGGCGAGCAGCCGGTCACGCAGGGGGTGCGGGCCGGGGAAAGGAAGGGTGAGATCGACATCTGGCGTCATAGTGCTCCCGTTACCCTGAAGTGGCCGTTTCTTGTCCCGCAAGCGGTTCGCGACATCCGGAAGGCCCCGTATGCGTCTGCTGCTCGTCCGCCACGGTCAGACCCCGTCGAACGTCGCCGGGGTCCTCGACACCGGCATACCGGGCCCCGGCCTCACCGGCCTCGGCGAACGGCAGGCCGCCGCGCTGCCCGAGATCTTCGCCGACGAGGACATCGAGGCACTCTACGTCTCCGACCTGGTCCGCACCCAGCTCACCGCCGCCCCGCTGGCCGCCGCGCGCGGCCTCACGCCGATCGTCCGCGAGGGCATCCGCGAGCTGGCCGCGGGCGACCTGGAGATGCTCCCCGGCACCTCCGCGCGCGGCCTGCTCTACCTGCGGACCGCGTTCGCCTGGTCGGCCGGGGACACCGCCCTGCGGATGCCGGGCGGGGAGAACGGCGACGAGGCCCTCGGCCGCTACGACGCCGTCGTCGCCGAAGCCGCCGCGAGCGGGGCCGGGACGGTCGTCATGGTCAGCCACGGCGCCGCGATCCGGGTCTGGACCGCCGCCCGCGCCCATAACGTCGACGTCGCCTTCGCCGAGCGGCACGGCCTCGACAACACCGGCGTCGTCGTCCTGGAGGGCTCGCCCACCGACGGCTGGAAGGCCCTGTCCTGGGCCGGCACCACGGTGACACCTGCGGGCGACGGCGGTCCGACGGGCCGGCCGGTCGACGCGGACGGCACCCCCGCCTGACCCGCCCCACCGGCGCCCTCACCCGATACCCGTTTGCCCGGGTCCCCCGGCGGCGACCAGAATGCGGCCCCATGGGACACCTCGAAGCCGCGCATCTTGAGTACGACCTCCCCGACGGGAGGGCGTTGCTCGGCGACGTGTCGTTCCGGGTCGGGGAAGGCGCCGTCATGGCCCTCGTCGGGCCCAACGGCGCCGGCAAGACGACCCTGCTGCGGCTGATCTCCGGCGAGCTGAAGCCGCACGGCGGGTCCGTCACCGTCACCGGCGGCCTCGGGGTGATGCGCCAGTTCGTGGGCTCGGTACGGGACGAGTCGACCGTGCGTGACCTGCTGGTCTCCGTCGCAGCGCCGCGCATCCAGGACGCCGCCCGCGCCGTCGACAAGGCCGAACACGCCCTGCTGACCGTCGACGACGAGGCCGCCCAGCTCAGCTACGCGCAGGCCCTCTCCGACTGGGCCGAGGTGCGCGGCTACGAGGCGGAGACGCTGTGGGACATGTGCACCACGGCCGCGCTCGGGGTGCCCTACGAGAAGGCCCAGTGGCGGCAGGTGCGCACGCTCTCCGGCGGTGAGCAGAAGCGGCTGGTCCTGGAGGCGCTGCTGCGCGGCACGGACGAGGTGCTGCTGCTCGACGAGCCGGACAACTACCTTGACGTGCCCGGCAAGCGGTGGCTGGAGGAGCGCCTCAAGGAGACCCGCAAGACGGTCCTGTTCGTCTCCCACGACCGTGAACTCCTCGCCCGCGCCGCCGAGAAGATCGTCTCCGTCGAGCCCTCACCGGCCGGCGCCGACGCCTGGGTGCACGGCGGCGGTTTCGCCACCTATCACGAGGCCCGCCGTGAACGCTTCGCCCGCTTCGAGGAGTTGCGCAGGCGCTGGGACGAGAAGCACGCCCAGTTGAAGAAGCTGGTGCTGAGCCTGCGTCAGGCGGCGTCCATCAGCCATGAGTTGGCGTCCCGTTACGCGGCCGCCCAGACCCGGCTGCGGAAGTTCGAGGAGGCGGGGCCGCCGCCGGAGCCGCCGCGCGAGCAGGACATCACCATGCGGCTGAAGGGCGGCCGGACCGGCGTACGGGCCGTCACCTGCGCGGGACTTGAACTGACCGGGCTGATGAAACCGTTCGACCTCGAAGTCTTCTACGGCGAGCGGGTCGCCGTGCTCGGCTCCAACGGTTCCGGCAAGTCGCACTTCCTGCGGCTGCTCGCCGGGGGCGACGTCGCGCACACCGGGCAGTGGAAGCTGGGGGCGCGGGTGGTGGCCGGACACTTCGCGCAGACGCACGCCCACCCCGAGCTGCAAGGGCGCACCCTCCTCGACATCCTCTGGTCCGAGCACGCCCAGGACCGGGGCGCCGCGATGTCCCGGCTGCGGCGCTACGAACTGACCCAGCAATCCGAACAGTCGTTCGATAGGCTCTCGGGTGGACAGCAGGCCCGGTTCCAGATCCTGCTCCTCGAACTGCAAGGCGTGACGGCCCTGCTCCTCGACGAGCCGACCGACAACCTCGACCTGGAGTCCGCCGAGGCCCTCCAGGAGGGCCTGGAGGCCTTCGACGGCACGGTTCTCGCCGTCACCCACGACCGCTGGTTCGCCCGCTCCTTCGACCGTTTCCTCGTCTTCGGCAGCGACGGCCGCCTGCGCGAGACCCCCGAGCCGGTCTGGGACGAACGCCGGGTCGAACGGGCCCGCTGACCCCTCCCGCCGGGCCCCGGGCCGCTTCGGAGGCCCGGCGGCGCGGTTGTTCGTACAGTGGATGCGGAGACGCTGGCTCCACGGCACCCCTCCCGGAGGCCGTACCCACGACGAGCGGGGCAGCATCATGACCGGAGTCGACCCCAGCCGGCTGGACGAACAGCAGCTCATGAAGGAGCTGGAGACGATCCACCGCACGCGCCACGACACCCTGCTGTACGGCTCGAACGACGCCCTGCGCGCCCACAACGACCGCATGGCCCAGCTGGAGGGCGAGTACCTGCGCCGCAACCCGCGCCGCCTCGTCGCCCCCGGCCGCACCCGCGCGGGCGCCCGGGACCGGGGACGGGGCGAGTCGGCGACGCCCTGCGTCTGAGGGCGACGCGGGGGCGGTGGTCGGCGGCGGCGCGTCGTCCGCGTCAACTCCCTTGTCGGGTGGCGGTGTTTGCCGGGAGTGGGCCGGGGCAGGCGAACGTCAGTGCTTCGGACCGGAGGCACGTCCGTGGGAGCGGCTCACGCCGCCACGGGCGCGCCCGTCCTGGCGCCCCCGCACTCCCACGGTGACCGTCCAACCCAGCGAAGCATCAAGGGAGTTGCGACGCACCATGCCGACTCGACTGACCACGAAGCGCCATCCCCATCACGACGCCCCCGACACCGCGGACGCCTTCCGGCGGCTCGCCGCCCTGCCCGACGGACCCGGGCGGGACGCTCTGCGCGACCGGATCGTCGAGGCCTGGCTGCCGATGGCCGAGCGGCTCGCCGGGCGGTTCCGCAGCCGGGGCGAGAACGTCGAGGACCTGTGCCAGGTCGCCGCCCTCGGCCTCGTCAAGGCCGTCGACCGTTACGATCCCGCGCTCGGCAACGCCTTCGAGAGCTACGCCGTGCCGACCATCACCGGCGAGATCAAACGGCATTTCCGCGACCACATGTGGACCCTGCATGTGCCGCGCCGGGTGCAGAACCTGCGCAACCGCGTGCGCACCGCCAATCAGGAGTTGGCCCAGACCGTCTCGGGGCGCCGGCCCACGGTCGCGGAGATCGCCGAGCGGGCCGGGATGAGTGAGGACGACGCGCGGGCGGGGCTTGAGGCGTTGGAGAGTTTCACCGCGTTGTCCCTCGACGCGGAGGTGGCGGGGGCGGATGACGGGTACTCGCTGAGCGATGCGCTCGGGGGTGTCGATCCCGCGCTGGACATCGTCGTCGACCGGGAGGCCGTGCGGCCTCGGCTGGCCGCGTTGCCGGAACGTGAGCGGACCATTCTCTATATGCGGTTCTTTGCCGACATGACGCAGAGTCGGATCGCCGAGCAGCTCGGTATCTCGCAGATGCATGTGTCTCGGTTGATCAACCGTAGTTGTAGCCGGGTTCGGCACCAGGTGCTGCGCGAGGCGGCGTAGCGATTCGGTGGGGGGTTGTTGGTTGGGCGCGGCGCCGTCGTGGCTGGTCGCGCAGTTCCCCGCGCCCCTAGGTGGGTGCCTCGGCAGGTTCGTGGGTGGGTGCTGCGCCGTTGTGGTTGGTCGTGCCCGCGCGGCGGAGCCGCATATTGATACAGCCTCGCGCCCCTAGGTGGGTGCCTCGGCAGGTTCGTGGGTGGGTGCTGCGCCGTTGTGGTTGGTCGCGCCCGCGCGGCGGAGCCGCATATTGATACAGCCCCGCGCCCCTGGGCGGGTGCCTGGTCAGGTTTGTGGGTGGGGGCGGCCGGGCTTGGTCTGGGGGTCACTCGGTTGGGGGTTTGGGTCCTGCTAATGGGGGTCGGCCGCGCGCGGGGGAGCGGGTGGGGGGCTGTGATGGCTGTGGGGCGTTCGTGCCCCAGCCCCGTCGGCCGAAGGAGCCCGCCTCATGCGCCGCACCGCCCGCGTCCTCGCCTCCGCCGCCCTGGCCGGTGCCGCGCTCGGCGCCGCCGCCACGGCCGTCTCCGCGGACCCGGCCGCGGAGGTCAGCCCGAGCACCGTCGCGCCCGGCGGCAACGTCACCGTCACGGTCACCTGCCCCGCCGCCCCGGGGCCCGTTCCCGCCACCATCGAGGCCACCTCGGAAGCCTTCGACGAGGGCACCATTCGCCTGCAACGAGCCCCTGGCGGCGCCGACGACCGGCTTCCCGGCAAGGGGGGTCGGCCTCCGGAGGGCGGTGGGCATCTGCCTGGGCAGGGGGAGCGGCCTCCGGAAGGGGGTGGGCGGCTGCCTGGGCAGGGGGAGCGGCCTGGTGGGGACGGGGGGCGGGTGCCGGGGGCCGGGGAGCGGCCCGGGGGTGGGGTTGTCTATCGGGGGAGTGGTCGGATCTCTGCTGCCGGGGAGTTCGAGGGGCGGGGGCCCGACGCCGTTACGCGGGACTCGGCCTGGACGGTGGACGGGACCTGTCCCGGCGGGGCCGGGGGACCTGGTGGGCCCGGCCGGCCGGGGCACGGGGATGCGGCGGGGCGGGCCTGGAGTGCCACGTTCAGCGTGGAACGGGGCGGCGAGTGGGGCGGGGGTCGGCTCTGTCCCGAGCCGCGCGGCGAGCCCTGCGGGGTTCCGCCGGTGCAGCAGGGCGTGCACGCGGGGGAGGGCGGTACGTTCACCGACTCCGTGCCGGCGCTGGTCGCCGGGGGCGTGCTGATCGCGGGCGCGCTGGGTGCCGCCGCGCACCGGCTGCGCCACCGGGGCAACGCCGCCGACGGATGACCCCGGCCGACGAACGCCGCCCGCGTGCAGGAGAGGGGGCGCGGATGCGGTGGACCGCCTTCCACGAGCACGGGGACGCCCTCGGGCACGGGCCGGTGCGATTCGGCCCTGCCAACGCCGGGGACGGGCTGCCCGTGCTCGACGCGCTGGCGGACGTTCTCGCGCACGGGGCCGGGAAGGGCGGCGACGGGGAACCGGTCGGAGGCGGGGCAACGGTGCGGGAGGCGGCCTGCGGCTACTGGGCGCGGCGCGGCCTGCCCGTCGACGTCGACGGCGTCGCCGTTGCTCCCGGCGCCCCCGCGCTGCTGCTCGCGCTGACCGCCGCGCTCGGCGGCGACGTCCTGGTGCCGCGTCCCTGCGCGGCCTGGTGGGCGCCGTACGCGCGTCTGCTCGGCCGACCCGTGTTCCATGTCGCGACCCCCGCCGACTGCGGGGGCGTCCCCGACCCCTACGCCCTCCTGGAGACCGTCCGCCGGGTACGGGCCGAGGGCGGCGACCCCAGGCTGCTGGTGGTGTCCGTCGCCGACGACCCCACCGGCACCGTCGCACCGCCCGAACTGCTGCACGCGTGCGTGGAGGCCGCCGCGGCCGAGGGACTGCACCTGGTCAGCGACGAGACCTGGCGCGACACCCTGCACGCACCCCGGGAGACGGTGCTGCTCAGCCCCGCCGAGATGCTCCCCGACCGGGTCACCGTCGTCACCGACCTGGCCGGTGCCCTGCTCCCCGCGGGCTGGCCCGCCGCCGTCGCCCGGTTCCCGCCCGGCGAACAGGGCACCGCCCTCCACGCGCGCGTGCTCGACGTGCTCACCGCCCTCGGTGGTGCCGTCGCCGGACCCGTCGCCGCCCCGGCCGCCTACGCCCTCGCCGAACCCGAGCCGGTCACCACGCGCGTGGCCGCCGCCGTCCGCCTCCACGCGCGCGTGGCCGGCGCCCTGCACGACACCGTCGTCGCGGCGGGCGCCCTGGCGCTGCCCCCGCGCGCGGGACGCCACCTGTACGTCGACCTCGACCCGTTGCGGCCCGCGCTCACCGCGCACGGGGTCGGCGACGCCCAGGAGTTGGAGGACTTCCTCACCGCCAGGCTCGGCCCGCCCACCCCCGGCGGCCACCGCTTCGGCGACGAACTCGGCGCCCTGCGCGTCCGCCTCTCCACCGGCCCGCTGCTGGGCGCGACCGACGCCGAACGCGCCGCCTGCCTCACCTCACCCTCGCCGTGGGAACTCCCCCATGTGCAACGCGCGTTGACACGGGTGAAGTCGGTCTTCGACGACCTTCGCGATGACGCTCGGCGAGAGGAGCCCCCTCGATGACGCAGCAGTCCGAGTCGACCGGCGGCACGGGCACCACGGCGGGGAGCACGACGGGCATCACCACCCGGGACCCCGGTGACCTGGTGGTTCCCGAGCCGCCCGGCACGTTCGCGGCGCCGTTCCCGCCGCTCGCCGAACCCCGCCCGCTGGGCGAGCGCCGGGTGTGGCCGCGCACCTTCCACGACCGGCTCACCGCGCCGCTGCCCGGCCTCAAGGCCATGGCCCGGTTCGCCCGCGAGGGCGCCGTCCGACCCGGCCGCGAGGGCCTCGCGGATGTGCCGCGCATCCCGTTCGCCCCCGGCCCGCTGCCCCGCGTGGACGCCCGCACGATCGCCGTCTCCTGGGCGGGACACGCCAGTTGGGTCGTCCAGGTCGGCGGCCTGACCGTGCTCACCGACCCGGTCTGGTCCCGCCGCATCCTCGGCACACCGCCCCGGATCACGCCGGTCGGCATCGCCTGGGACGCCCTGCCCGGCGTCGACGCGGTCGTCATCAGCCACAATCACTACGACCACCTCGACGCCCCCACGCTGCGCCGACTCCCGCGCGCCACACCGGTGTTCGCGCCCGCCGGGCTCGCCGGCTGGTTCCGGCGCCGCGGGTTCACCTCGGTCACCGAGCTGGACTGGTGGGAGGGGGCCGAACTGAGCGGGGTCCGCTTCGACTTCGTTCCCGCCCATCACTGGTCCAAGCGCAGCCTCACCGACACGTGCCGGACGCTGTGGGGCGGTTGGGTGCTCACGGCGCCCGACGGGCAGCGGGTGTACTTCGCCGGGGACACGGGGTACGGGCACTGGTTCGAGCGGATCGGCCGGCGGTATCCGGGCATCGACCTCGCGCTGTTGCCCATCGGGGCGTACGACCCGCGATGGTGGCTCAGTGACGTGCACTGTGATCCGGAGGAGGCGGTGCGGGCGGTGCGGGATCTCGGGGCTCGGCGGTTGGTTCCCATGCACTGGGGGGCGTTCGTTCTCTCCGCCGAGCCGGTGCTTGAGCCGCTCACGCGGGTGCGGGCCGCTTGGGCGGGGGCGGGGCGGCCTCGGGAGGATCTGTGGGATCTGCCGGTGGGCGGGTCTCGGGTGCTGGATTCCGTGCCGGGGCGGGGTGGGGGGTGAGACGCGGCGCCGGAAGCGCGGGGTCAGGTTGGTGGGCGACTGCTGCGCCGTCGTGGCTGGTCGCGCAGTTCCCCGCGCCCCTTGAGGGACGCTGCCCGGGCCGTTGCTCGATTGGGTGACCTGCGCTCCTTAAAGGGGCGCTGCCCGGGCGTCGCTGGCTCTGCTCGGTGGGCTGCCCGGACGGGGTCAAGCTGTGCGGGTTCTTCGGAGTCTGCGCCAGGCGCTGGGGAGGGCGGTGAGGAGGATGGTCAGGGTGATGGCCGCCAGGACTCCTTCCCAGGGCTCGGGGAAGAGGGTGCCGCCCAGGATGCCGATCAACTGGTAGGTCGCCGCCCAGGCCAGGCAGGCCGGAAGGTTGCCTCGGGAGAAGCGGCGCAGGGGCCACTCGGCGAGCAGACAGGCCAGCATCACCGGGATGCGCCCGGCCGGTACCAGCCGGGACAGGATCAGGACCGTCACCCCGTGATCGGCCAGCTTCGCCTGGGCCTGCGCGAGCCGCTCCTCCGGCGCCCGTGAGCGGATCGCCTCCAGCCAGCGCGAGCCGTTGCGCGAGCGCATCCCGCGCCGCCCCAGCCAGTACAGCGTCGCGTCCCCGAGGAACGCGGCCAGCGACGCCGTCACGAACACCAGCACCATCGCGAACGGCGCCGTCTGATGGAACGCCACCACGGCCGCCGAACTCACCAGCGCCCCCGTCGGCACCACCGGCACCAGCGCACCCACCAGCACCAGCAGGAACAACGTCGGATACCCGATCGCCTGCTGCGTGGACTCCGTCGACGAAGCGGCTGCGGCCAGCAGATTCACCGGCCCGCCGCCAGCCGCACGCTCTCCCCGTGCCCCAGCCGGTGCACCGCCACGCCGGGCGCGCGCCCCGCGGCCAGGCGCACGAACTCCTCGCCGGGCGCGTGGAATTCATGGGGGCGCACGGCGTCCATACCGATCGGCCAGTACGTGCCGTAGTGCACCGGCACCGCGCTGCCCGGCGCCAGCCGCGCCAGCGCCTCGGCGGCCCGCCCCGCGTCCAGATGCCCCTCCCCGAGATACGGCCCCCAGCCGCCGACCGGCAACAACGCCACGTCGACGGACCCGACCTCGTCCCGCATCGCGTCGAACAGACCGGTGTCCCCGGCGAAGTACGTGCGCCCCTCGCCCTCGACGACATACCCGAGCGCGGGGGAGCGGTGCGGCCCGACCGGCAGCCGTCGGCCGTCGTGCCGTGCGGACACCACCCGGACGGTCACGTCCCCGACCTGCACGACATCGCCGGGCGCCACCTCCGTCAGCAGCAGGCCCCGCAGCCTGTTCAGCGCGGGCACCGCGCGGCGGGCGCCCCGGGGCACCAGCAGGCGGGTGCCGGGCGCGAGCCGTTGCAGGGACGGAACGTGCAGGTGGTCGGCGTGCAGATGGGAGACGAGCGCCACGTCGGCCCGCCAGGCCTCCGGCGGAGGCACGGCCCCGCGACGGCGGCGCAGATGAGCCAGCCGACGGGCGAACAGCGGGTCGGTGAGCACGCGTACGCCGGAGTCCGCCACCGTGCAGGTGGCGTGACCCCACCAGGTGATCTCCACCGGCACCCCTTTGCCTCCCTTGTGCGACTCCCCGAAGCCTACGGGCAGGAGTAGGGTCGGCGGCGAAATCCGGAGGTGAGAGGGGTGCCATGGGATCGGTGCGGGTCACGGCGATCGCGAGTCTGACGCCGCTGGAGGAACTGGACACCGACCCCTTCCTGGTGGACTCCCGCAGCCAGTACGCGATGTGCGCCCGCTGGGCCGCCGAACGCGGCTACCGCGTCAGCAGGGAACTGTTGGTCTCCGGGCTCCGCGCCGATCACAGCGTCCTGTGGGACGGCGTCCGCGCGGGCGTCGACCTGTTCGTGGCGCCCAGCCGCCGGGTCCTGGAGAGCGCCCTGTCGTCGGTCGAGGAGTTCACCGCCGAGTGCGCCCGGCGCGGGGTCCGCGTCGAGACCGTCGGCAGCGCCGAACCCGCCTACGACGCCCAGATGAAGGCCCACGTGCACCGCAGACTCTCCATGCCGACAGCCGGATACGACGGCCGCTAGACAGCCCCCGCCGCCCCCTCTGCCTGCGTTCCAGCGGGCCGCTCCTTCCCGCGGGTCCGCCCCTTCCGCAGGCTGTCCCGAGTACCCCGGGAGCCCTTCCGGCAGGCTGTCCCGGGGGATTGTCAGACCCCTGTGGCAGGGTTGTCGTGTGGGTCCGCAGCGACGACGGGCCGGGGATGTGAGGGGGAGCGGCGTGCGCGGTGGACGGTGGCGGCGGGTGATCAGTCAGGCGGGGCGCAGCGTCACGGTGTGGGCGGCCTCCACGGTCACCATGCTGGTGCTCGCCGGTCTCCTGCCCGACTTCCACATCCAGACCGCCGACGGTGCCAGCGCCACCCGCATCGCCGTCACCGCGGCCCTCGGCGCCGGTGCCTTCGGTGTGCTGTCCGCGCTGGTCTGGCCGCTCCTGGTCCGCCTGCTCCTGCTGGTGCCCGCCCTCGTCCTGGGCCTGCTGGTCTTCTTCCTCAACGGCGCCCTGCTCCTCCTCGCCCTGCGGCTGAACCCGGCCGCGCGCGGCGGCGCCACCCCCGAGACCGCAGTCGTGGTGGCCGCCGTGATGTCCGCCGTCGCCTCCGCCACCGGCGGCGCCCTCGCCGTGCGCGACGACGACGCCTACCGGCGCCGCCTCTCCCGCCTCGCCGACCGCCGCAGACGCCGCCACGCACCGATCCCGGCCACCCCCGGCACCGTCTTCCTGCAACTCGACGGCGTCGGCCACGACGTCCTGCTCGCCGCCGCCTCGGGCGGGGTCATGCCGACCGTGGCCCGGCTGCTGGCCGACCGCACCCACCGGCTCACCCCCTGGCGTACCGACTGGTCCAGCCAGACCGGCGCCAGCCAACTCGGCATCCTGCACGGCTCGAACCACGACGTGCCCGCGTTCCGCTGGTACGAGAAGGACAGCCGCGAGGTGATGGTCTGCAACCGCCCGACCAGCGCCGCCGAACTCCAGCGCCGCGTGGTCGAGCACACCGGCGACGGCGGCCTCCTCACCGTCGACGGCGCCAGCCGGGGCAACCTCTTCGGGGGCGGCGCCGACGAACAGGCCCTGGTGCTGTCCATCGCCGCCCGCCGCAGAGGCCGGGCCAACCGCTCCCGGGACGGCTACTTCGCCTACTTCTGCGACCCGGCCAACGCCGTGCGCACCGCGCTGTCGTTCGTCGCCGAGGTCGGCCGGGAGATGGCCCAGTCGACCAGGGCCCGGGCCAGAGGGCAGCGCCCGCGCGTCGGCCGGGGCGGCCTCTACCCCGTCGTCCGCGCCTTCGCGACCGTCGTGGAGCGGGACGTCGTGGTGGCCGCCGTGATGGGCGACCTGCTCGCCGGACGCACCGCCGTCTACGCCGACCTCGTCGCCTACGACGAGGTCGCCCACCACTCCGGGCCGCACAGCAAGGACGCCGAGCAGGTCCTCGCCCGCCTCGACCGCTCCCTCGCGCTGATCGAGAAGGTCGCCGAGCACGCCCCGCGCCCCTACCGGATCGTGCTGCTCTCCGACCATGGACAGAGCCCGGGGGAGACGTTCCGCGCCCGCTACGGACTCGGCCTCGCCGATCTGGTGCGGGCGGGCTGCGGACTGCCCGTGCCGCGCCGGGCCCGCCGCACCCGCAGCGGCACCGAGGCCCGCGCCGCCGTGCGGGCCGCGCTCAGACGGCCCGTCGAGGAGGGCGAGGAGGAACACCGCCCCGGCGGCCGCCGTTCCGAGCCGATCGTGCTGGCCTCCGGCAACCTCGGCCTGGTCTCCTTCCCGGACGTGCCGCACCGCATGACCAAGGAGGAGATCGACGCCCGTCACCCGGCCCTGCTCACCACCCTCGCCCACCACCCCGGCATCGGCTTCCTGCTGGTGCGCAGCGCGGCCCACGGCGGCGTCGTGCTCGGCCCGCACGGCGCCGAGATCCCCCTCGACCGGCTCGACGACGACCCCGGGCCGCTCGCCGCGTTCGGGCCCGGCGCCGCCGACGCCGTGCGCCGCACCCACTCCTTCCCGCACACCGCCGACATCATGGTCAACTCCAGCCATGACCCGGCCGACGGCGAAGTCCTCGCCTTCGAGGAGCAGATCGGCTCGCACGGCGGGCTCGGCGGCGCCCAGGGGCGGCCGTTTTTGATGTCGCCGCTCGCCCTGTCCGCGCCCGTCGAGGAGGGCACGGAACTGGTCGGCGCCGAGCACGTCCACCGCGTCCTGCGCCGCTGGCTGCGCGAGAGCAACGGCCCACAGGTACCGCTGACGGCCTCCGAGCCCGAGCCCGCGCCCGAGGAGCCCGCGCCCGACGAGCCCGAACCCGAGCCCACGCCTGACGAGCCCGACCGAAGAGCCGCCTGAAAAGAGGGCCGCCTGAAGGGGAGGGCCACCTGAAAAGAGGGCCGCCTGAAGGGGAGGGCCGCCTGAAAAGAGGGCCGCCTGAAAACTAGGGCCGCCTGGGAAAAATCGGCTGCGCCGACGGACGTGCGCGCCCACACCGTTCGAGCCACGCCGGGCCACGCACTGGCGGCCCCGAACCCCTCAAGGAGCCCCTGCTTTGCAGGCTGCCGTCACCGTCACACCCTCCCGGATTCCCGAACTGCTGCTCGGCCTCGCCACCGTCCGCCCGGTCTTCCTCTGGGGCGCCCCCGGTATCGGGAAGTCGTCCCTGATCAGGGAGTTCGCCGCCTCGCTCGGCCTGGAGCGCGTGAGCCCGCCCGGCACCCAGCCGGCCCCCGAGGACCTGATGGGCGTCCCGCAGATCCGCGACGGACCCTCGGTGTTCTGCTCGCCCGAGGCCATCGCCCGCTGCACCTTCGGCGTCGTCCTCGACAGCTCCGGGTCCATGGACCGCACCCTGCTGGGCAAGGCGCTCGGCGCGATCGCCTCCTACGCCGAGGCCCGCGACGTCCCGGCCGCCCGCGTCGTGTTCTGCGACGCCGCCCCGCACGACGCGGGCTGCCTCCCGGTCACCGAGATCGCCGGCCGGGTCCGCGTCCACGGCCGGGGCGGCACCGTCCTGCAACCCGGCATCGACCTGCTGCACCGCGCCGCCGACTTCCCGCCCACCGCGCCGGTCCTGGTCATCACCGACGGCTGGTGCGACACCCCGCGCGTCCGCCGCGAACACGCCTGTCTGATCCCGCCGGGCGCCCGGCTCCCGTTCAGCTCCCGGGGTCCGGTCTTCCGCGTGGCGTGAGCGGATGTCGTGACGTGAGCGGACGTCAACACCCCTACGCCCCCTACGCCCCGCCCACCCGGGGCACGCGCCCCCTGCGGTCGGTGAAGCGGGGGCCGATGTGATCGGATGGGGGCACGGACCCTGCACTGAGGGACCTCACGCGAAAGGATTCACCGTGGCCACCACGCGCACCGCACACACCGCCTGGGAAGGCAACCTCCTCCAGGGCAGCGGCGTCGTCACCTTCGACTCGTCCGGCATCGGCGACTACCCGGTGTCGTGGCCCGCGCGCTCCGAGCAGGCCAACGGCAAGACCAGCCCCGAGGAACTGATCGCCGGCGCCCACTCCAGCTGCTTCTCCATGGCGCTGTCGCACGGCCTGGCCGGCGCGGGCACCCCGCCCACCCGCCTGGAGACCAAGGCGGACGTCACCTTCCAGCCCGGCGAGGGCATCACCGGCATCCACCTGACCGTCCGGGGCGAGGTTCCCGGCCTCGACCAGGAGGCGTTCGCCGCCGCCGCCGAGGACGCCAAGGCCAACTGCCCGGTCAGCCAGGCCCTCTCCGGCACGAAGATCACGCTCACGGCCGAACTGGTCTGACCCACTCGCTCGAACCGCCCTCGGCGCCGCGCCCCCCAACCGGGTGAACGGCGCCGAGGCGGCAACGCCGCAGACAGGCCACTCGCCCCTAGGGGTACCGCGCTTCAGAACCGGGTGCCCTCAGCACCAGGTGCCTCGGAACGGCGTCTCAGAACCGGGTGCGGTAGCCGCGCAGGATCTCCCGGGTGCGTTGGGCGGAGGCGGCGCGGGCCGTCATGTGGTCGAGGACCTCCAGGTGCGCGGAGACCTCCCCGCGCGCGTCCAGGTAGAGCGCGCCCGTCAGATACTCGGTGACCACCATGTCGGGCAACTCCGGCTCGGCGAACCGGAACAGGGTGAACGGCGCACCCGTTCCCGGATGCGGGCCGTCGTCGAACTCGGCGATCTGAAGGGTGATCCGGTCCCGTTCGGACAGTTCGAGGAGCTTGTCCAGCTGCTCGCGCATCACCTCGGCGCGGATGCTCACCGGCCGCCGCACCACCGTCTCGTCCATGATCACCCACAGATGGGGCGGGTCCGCGCGGTCCAACAGCCGTTGGCGGGCCATCCGCAGCGACACATGCCGTTCCAGGGACGCGGTGCCGCTCTGCCCGACCGTGCCCGCCTCCATCACGGCCCGCGCGTACGCCTCGGTCTGGAGCAGCCCGGGCACGAAGTGCGGCTCGTAGGAGCGGATGATGCGGGCGGCGCCCTCCAGGCTCACGTACAGACTGAACCAGTCGGGCAGCACATCGTGGAACCGCTGCCACCAGCCCGGCTGATTCGCCTCCTCGGCCAGCGCGACGAAGTCGGCCGCCTCGTCCTCGCAGACCCCGTAGGTGGAGAGCAGCACCTGCACGTAGGGGATCTTCAGGGCGACCTCGGCCATCTCCATGCGCCGCACGGTCGCCGGAGCCACCCGCAGGACCTTGGCCGCCTCCTCACGCTTGAGGCCGGCCGCCTCCCGCAGCTCCTGAAGCCGCTTGCCGAGCACCACCTGACCCACGGTGGGCGCGGGACGCCGCTCACTCACGCCACCGCCTCCAGTACCTGCCGAAGTATGCGCGCAGTGTGTCATGTCCGGCCACCGGTCTCACAGGGCCCCGCGACCGCACCTGCCCCGCCCGACCCCGCAGAACCTGACCCCACCGGCCCCGGCAGGCGCTCGGGTCGGCCGGGCTGCGCCCCCTGTGGCACGCTGGGAACAGGCACCCCGCCGCCCGGAAGGAGCAGGGCCATGCCCCAGGAACCGCTGTCGCCAACGGTGATCGAGGAGCGGTTGGCCGAGCTGCCCGGCTGGTCCGTCGAGGGGGACCGGCTCACCCGTACCTACCGGCTCGCCGACCACTTCGCGGCGACCGCCATGGTCGTCCATGTCGCCCAGGTCCAGGAGGAGTTGGGCCACCACTCCGACCTCACCCTCGGCTACGACACGCTCACCCTCGCCGTGCACACCCACAGCGCGGGCGGCGCCCTCACGGACCGTGACTTCGCGCTCGCCCAGCGGGTGACGGCGCTGGCACCCGGCCACGGGGCCCAGTGACCCGGTGCTCGACTACGACGCCGAGGCCGGCACCTACGACGCCCGCCGGGGTGGCGAACCCCGGGCCGCCGCTGCCGCCGACGCCGTCCTGAGCCTGGTCCCGGACCGCACCGGGCGCCTCCTGGACGTGGCCTGCGGGACCGGCATCGTCACGCGGAGGCTCGCCGCGGCCCGGCCGGAGCTGCGGGTGACCGGCGTCGACCTGACGGACGCCATGGCCCGCCGGGCGGCCGGACGCCTGCCCGGCGCGATCGTGCGGGGCGACAGCCGGGCGCTGCCGTTCCCCGACGCCACCTTCGGTGCGGTGACCAGCGTCTGGCTGCTGCATCTGTTCGCCGGGCCCGCCGACACCCGCGCGGTGATCGCCGAGTGCGCCCGCGTGCTGCGCCCCGGCGGCGTCTACGTCACCACCGTCGACAAGGCCGCCGCCCACGACGTCGGCAGCGACATCGACGCCGTCCTCGCACCCCGCCCGCGCCGCCCGGCACCGGACGCGGCGGACCTCGTCGAGGCGTGCGCGGAGCAGGAGTCGCTCACCCCGGCCGGGCAGGCGACGTTCCCCGGGCACGGGCAGGGCCGCAGCCCGCGCCGGACCGCCGCCGATCTGCGGCGCGGCTGGTTCACCCTGCTGCCGCCCGGCGACCCGCGCGCCGAACGGTTCGCCGCGCGGCTGGCCCTCCTGCCCGACCAGGAACGGCCGCGCCCGGACCCGGAGTTCACCCTGCGCGCGTTCCGCAAGCCCACAACCGGCTGAACCTGCCTGCCCCGTGGCCGAAAAGCAGGGCAACGTGCGGCGTGGCGGCGGCGACTGAGGGGCGGAATCCGTCCGTCCTCGCAGGAGGTTCGTCACGTGCAGCACCCGCAGCGGCGTCACCGACGTCGCGCCGCCCTCTCCGCGCTGACCGCGGCGACGGCCCTGGTCGCCGCCGGGCTCACCGCCCTCGGCACCGGCGCCGCCGAGGCCGCCACCGCACGCCAGGTCGAGGCCCTGGACCGGGGCGTCGTCAGCGTCCACACCGACAGCGGCAACCTGGTCAGCTGGCGCTGGCTGGGCACCGACCCGGACACCGTGTCGTTCAACGTCTACCGCGCCGGAACGAAGGTCAACGCGACCCCCGTCACCGGCTCCACCAACTACTTCCACTCCGGCGCCCCCGCGCAGGCCGACTACACGGTCCGCGCGATCGTCGGCGGCGTCGAACAGGCCGACTCGGTGCACGCCGTCCAACTCCGCACCGGCTACACGGATGTGCCGATCAGCCCACCGGCCGGCGGCACCACCCCCGACGGCGTCGCCTACACCTACGAGGCCAACGACGCCTCCGTGGGCGACCTCGACGGCGACGGTCAGCTGGAGTTCGTCCTCAAGTGGCAGCCCACCAACGCCAAGGACAACTCCCAGTCCGGCTACACCGGCAACACCGTCGTCGACGGCATCCGGCTCGACGGCACCCGGCTGTGGCGCGTCGACCTCGGCCGCAACATCCGCTCCGGCGCCCACTACACGCAGTTCCAGGTGTACGACTACGACGGCGACGGCACGGCCGAGGTCGCCATGAAGACCGCCGACGCCACCGTCGACGGGACCGGCGCGGTCATCGGCAGCGCCTCGGCCGACTACCGCAACTCCAGCGGCTACGTCCTGTCCGGGCCCGAGTACCTGACCATGTTCAACGGCCGGACGGGCAAGGCGATGGGCAGCGTGGACTACGTTCCCGCGCGCGGCACGGTGTCGTCCTGGGGCGACTCGTACGGCAACCGCGTCGACCGTTTCCTCGCCGGTACCGCCTACCTGGACGGCATCCGTCCCTCGCTCGTGATGGCGCGCGGCTACTACACGCGCACGGTGATCGCCGCCTGGGACTGGCGCGGCGGCGCCTTCACCCGCCGGTGGACCTTCGACACCAACTCCTCGACCAACAGCGGCAAGGGCTACGACGGCCAGGGCAACCACCAGCTCTCCGTCGCGGACGTCGACGCCGACGGCAAGGACGAGATCGTCTACGGTTCCCTGGCCGTCGACGACAACGGCAACGCCCTGTGGACCACGAAGAACGGCCACGGCGACGCCCTGCACGTGGGCGACCTCGACCCGTCGCGGGCGGGACTTGAGGAGTTCAAGGTCGACGAGGACAGCTCCAAGCCGTCGTCCTGGATGGCCGACGCGCGCACCGGACAGATCCTCTGGTCCACGCCCGCGAGCGGCGACAACGGCCGGGGTGTCTCCGGGGACATCTGGGCGGGCAGCGCGGGCGCCGAGTCCTGGTCGTCGGCCGACAGCGGGGTCCGCAACCCCAAGGGCACCGTCGTCTCCACCCACAAGCCCTCCAGCACCAACTTCCTCGCCTGGTGGGACGGCGACCCGGTGCGCGAACTCCTCGACGGCACCCACATCGACAAGTACGGCGCCTCCTCCGACACCCGTCTCCTGACCGGCTCGGGCGTCCACTCCAACAACACCACCAAGGCGACGCCGTCGCTCTCCGGCGACATCCTCGGCGACTGGCGCGAGGAGGTCGTCTGGCCGACGTCGAACAACACGGCCCTGCGCATCTACTCCACGCCGTACGAGACGAGCACCCGCATCACCACGCTCCTGCACGACACGATGTACCGCACGGCCCTGGGCTGGCAGAACACCGCGTACAACCAACCCCCGCACCCGAGCTTCTTCCTCGGCGACGGCATGACCACAGCACCCCGCCCCGCTGTCTACACGCCGTAGGACAAAGGGAGTTGACGAAGGGCGCGTACCAACGACGGTACGCGCCCCTCGTGTTGCAACGCCCCGTGCGACTCGGGCCGGGCGGGTCAGTTCACCGTGCAGGTCTGACCGCCCAGTTGGAACGACGTCGGCTTCGCGTTGGTCCCGGACCAGCTGCCGGTGAAGCCGAAGGCGACCGAGGAACCGGCGGCCACGGCTGCGTTCCAGGCGACGTTCCGCGCGGTCACCGTCGTGCCCGACTGGCTGGCGTCGGCGTTCCAACTCTGGCCGAGCCGCTGGCCGTTGGGGAAGGACCAGCCGAGCGACCAGCTCGACCAGGCGGCCGAACCGGTGTTGGAGAGCCGGACGTCGGCCTGGAAACCGCCGTCCCACTGGTTGGTGACCTGGTAGCTCACCGCACAGGCCCCGGTCGGCGCCGGATCACCGCCGCCGCCTCCGCCGCCATCACCCCCGTCATCGCCGCCACCCCCGTCCCCGCCGCCGGTGTCGGACGTGTCGCCGTAGATCACACCCCGCCCGTTGGTCGACACATACACCCGGCCGTAGACACGGGGGTCCCCGGTGATCGCGCCGCCGGTCCAACCCCACTGGTGGGCATCGTCGTTGATCCGTGTCCAGGACACCCCCTTGTCGGTGGAGCGGAAGATGCCCCGGACCCCGCCGATCTTCGCGCTGGTGAACAGGGTCTGGTACGAGGCGCCGGTGGCCGCCTTGCCGAAGCCGATGGTGTCGGCCTGGTCGACGCCCGCCAGCTTGGCGAAGCTCGCGCCGCCGTCGGCCGAGTGCCACAGCCCGTACGCGCCACCGGCCGCCCCACCGGCCAGCCACACGTCGCCCTTCGTACCGGGCAGCGCCTTGAAACGCACGCTGTCACCGCTGGGCAGCCCGGTCGCCGAGGACGCCCTGAAGGTCGCCCCGCCGTCCGAACTGACGTAGAAAACGCCGGACTTGAAGCCGTAGAAGGTCTTCGCGTCGACCCGGTCGGCCTCCACGACCGCCCCGGCCGGGATGCCGCTCGACGCCGACCAGGAGGAGCCGAACCCGGTCGTGTACTGCACGCCGGTGCCCGCCGGGGACCACACGAAGCGGCTGCCGTCCGACGCGGCGGCCACCGTTCCGCCGCCGCTGACGCCCGAAGGGTCGCTCCCCGCGAACCAGTTGGCGCCGTTGTCCGTCGAAAAGGCCACGTGCGGACCGGAGTCGAGGTCACCGACCCGCACCACCGTGTTCGGGTTGGACTCGGCGAAGTCCAGACTGGTCGTCGAGGTGAAGGCGGGGGAGGTGTACATCATCGCCGGGACCTTGGTGAGGTCCGTGTGCCGGAAACCGCCGATGTCCCCCAGCGCGCTGAGGAGTTGGGCGCCCGAGGGCGGGGCCGCGAGGTCGTTGACGGCCGTCTCCTCCAGGCCCTGCACCATCGGCTTCACCGTGAACGTGCCCCCGCTGTCCCACTGCGTGAGGTTCTCGGTGCCGTACAGCGTCGCCCCCGTCCCGTACATCATCCGGTCCGAGTCGAACGGGTCGATCTCCAGCGACTCCGTCATCCACCCCAGTTTCGGGGCCTGTTCGGGCGGCTGCGGGTTGGCGCCGAACGTCAGCCACGGGGACGAGGACACATCCATCGTGTAGCGGTTGGTGCGGTTCGGGTAGGACGTGTAGTCCCACGCCTTCGTCCAGTCGGCGCCGCTGTCCGTGGAGCGGAAGATCTGCGTCTCCGGCCACCAGGAGCTGTACGCCGTCGCCATCACCGTCCCCGGATGCTGGCGGTCGACGGTGAGCCCGCTGAACCCGTAGTACGTGTCGGCCTCCGCGACCGGACTGATGTCGCTCCACGTCCCGGACGCCGTCGCGTACCGCCACAACTGCCCCTTGCCCCCGTCGTACGGGCCGCCTTTGTCGCTGTAGGCGAGGTACAGATAGCCGTTCTTCGCGTCCAGGACACCCTTGTGCGCGAGATAGCCGGTGGGCTGCCCGGCGAGCCGGGTCCAGGTCGCGCCGGCGTCCGTCGACCGGTACACCGAGTTGGCGAGGTCGGCGACCCCCACGTACACCGTCTTGGTCGCGGTGCCCGAGGTGCCCGTGGACTCGTCGAAGGTGACCCAGACGATGCCCTGGTTGTCGGAGGCGTAACCGCTGGTGTCGGTCGGATCTTGCGCGTAATTACCGACGTTGGGGAAATTCGTCACCTGCGACCAGGTGACCCCGGAGTCCGTCGACCGCCACAGCCCCTTGCCGCTCGGCGCCCCCAGATACAGCACGCTGTCCTTGTTCGGGTCGACGGCCAGCCGCTCACCCATGCCCCGGCCCGGCATGTTGCCGCCCAGCTTGAACGGCAGATCCGTCTTCTGCCAGCTGGCCCCCCGGTTCGAGGAACGCAGCACGGCACCCCCGGTCGGGTCCCAGCTGTTGGTGTACATGCCGACGGCCGCGTACACCTTGTCCGGCGCGACGGGATCGGAGGCGAGGCTCACCACACCGGTGTGCCCCCAGTCGTCCCAGCCCACCGAGTCCAGCAACGGCGTCCAGGTCTTCGTCGACTCCTGCCACCGGTAGGCGCCGCCGATGTCGGTGCGCGCGTACGCGAGGTTTTTCTCCGTCCGGTTGAACACGATCCCGGGAACAAAACCGCCCCCGTCGATCCGGGCGTTCCGCCAGGTGTACGTGTCGGCCGCGAGCGGCGCCCGCGGCTCGCTCGCGGCCAGCGCGGACGGACCACCACCGGCCAACAGACCGGCCGCCAGGGCCAGTACGACGGTGAGAACACGGATTCTTCGCACAACTGCTTCCTCTCCGAGGAGGAGGACAGGACGGCCGGGCGGCCCCCGATACCGCTGAGGGTCGCCCGGCCAGGGTGGCCCCGTCGTCAGGTGACGGAGCCACGCACACGGAGCGTTCAAGCGGCTCCGGGAGAACGAGGGTGAGGAGCACGCCCCACAGGGAGCGCGCCGCACCTCAACTCCCCGCCGCCCCGGAGCACTTGGCGGGGGCTATTCCAACAACTCCGCGTACGAGCCCATGGCCAGAGCGATGTCCGCCTCGGCCCAGAACCGGTGATACGTGAAGACCGGCGCGGCGCCACCGGCGAGATAGCTCTCGATCTTCGACCAGGCCGGGTCGCTCTTGTAGAAGGACCGCAACGAGGCGAACGTGGACGACGAGTTGATCGCGTCCCCGTTCGGCATGGTGCCGGTCCACCCGCTGGGCACGTACACCGTGTCGTCGAACCGGTTGTAGTCCGCGCGGGTCTCCGGCACGGCGATGCCCAGCGCGTCCTGGTCGTGGTCCCACATCCCGTCGAGCAACGCCTTCGCCGTGCTCTTCGCGTCCGCGTCACCGGAGCGGTCCGCGTAGTACGTCAGCGTCTTGGCGTACGCGGCGGCCACCCCGACATCGTCGGTGTAGTCGGCGACGGTCACATGAAGTCCACTGTTGGCGCCGGGAGTTGACGCGTTCCAGGTGTCGGGCTGACCCGACCACTGAAGGGTGGAGGGAATCCGGAAACTGCCGTCCGGGTTGATCGTCGTCTTCGACAGCGCCCAGTCCACCCACTTGTCGAGGACCGTCTTGGCGGCGGCGTTCCCCGTCTGCTGGTAGTACTCGGCGACCCGCTCCATCGACCACGCCTGGAAGCCGAACCACTGGTTGGACGGCGGGTCGTGGTAGACGGGCTGCTGGTCGTAGTACATGCCGTAGAACGTCGACGTCCCCGAAGGCGGCGTCGCGTACCGGCCCGCCCAACTGTTGGTCGCACCGCCCGCGATGGCGCCCTCGTTGGACTGGAGCCAGCGGTAGAACTCCAGCTGCCGGGTCAGCGAGGTACCCCAATCGGCCGCGCCCGTCGACGACTTGGGCTTCAGGTCGGCGTACGAGCTGAGCGCGTACGCGGCCAGCGGGTTCTGGTAGCCGCCGTGCACATGGCTGGAGCCGATCCGCCAGGCCCAGCCCGCGCTGGTGTCGGTGGCACCGCCCCAGGCGTAGTACCAGGACATCAGATAGTGCGAGGCGTCCTTGCCGGTCCCGGCCGCACAGGTCGAAGGACCGACACAACTGCCTATTTTCTTGAAGTACTTGTCGTACATGGCGTAGCGCAGATAGTCGCCCATCTTCGCGGCCTTGCCGACGGTCGCGGAGACATCGCTCCCCTTGCCCTGCCCCTTCGCCCACACATCGGCCCAGTACGCGGCCTGCACCGCACGCGCGTCGGCGTCCGGGGCGTCGGTGTACTTCCACTGCTTCGCGTAGGACGAGTCACCGGTGAACAGGTCCAAGTACCCGTTCCTGCCCCCGTACGTGAAGGAGTCACAGGTCGGTTGCGGCACCGTCTCCCACACCGACTCCTGCGCCCCGCGCTGGAAGGTGTTGAGATAGGACGGCCCCGTCGCGGTCGGCCCCGCCTCGCACTTGCCCGGTTCGTTGCCGTAGCCGTAGGCGTTGTCGACGTCCTGGAGCCAGTGCATGCCGTAGACGTCGTCGGTGCCGTACGCCGACTTCAGCTCGCCCGCGATCGGGTCCGAGCCGACCGGGACCGCCGGGTCCAGCTTGGCCGGGTACTCGTTCGGGGTGTCCAACTCCGGTGCGTAGGTGGCCGGTTTGGACGCCGTGTAGAAGGAGTTCGTCGGCTGGTCGGCGTGGGTGGGGATCATGTACTTCTCCATGAGGTCCCACGCCCCGTTGAACTTGGACCAGTCGCCGGTGACCTTGCCGTACATGGCCTGGAGCCACAGCAGATAGCTGTACGCCTCCGACGTCGTCTCATGGCCCTGGTCCGGCGCCTCCACGATCAGCGTCTCGACCGAGTGGTACGGGATGCCCTCGGGCGAGAAGTAGCCGTTGGCCGGGTTGGTGATCTTCCCGTACAGATCCAGGAACCGCGCGTCGTACGTCTTCGACGCGGCCAGCTCGGTGACGGTGACCGTCGCCTTGGCGTACCCGGTCGCCGTCGATGTGAAGGTCGCCGTCCCGGTGCCGGAGGCGTCGGCCGTGACGGTCACGTTCTGCGGGGTGCTCCAGTTGGCCGACGTGAAGGTGAGGGCGGCGCCGCCGGTGACGGACAGTCCCGTGGCGCCGTCCGTGCGGGCGGTGCTCACCGTGACAGTGCCGCTCGGCTGCGCGGAGAGCGCCAGCGAGAAGGTGCCCGACGTGCCCTGCTGGACGCCCAGTTGAGTGGGTGAGGCGACCAGGGCGGGCCCCGCGGCCACCGTGATGCCGACCGGCGTGGAGGCGCCGGACGCGCCGAGGCTGTCGTACGCCTTCGCCACCAGCGAATGACTGCCCACGGACAGGCTGGAGGTCGAGAGCGTGTAGGGCGCGCTGGTGTCGGTGCCCAGCAGGGTCGTGTCGTCGTAGAACTCGACCTTGCTGACCGTCGCGTTGTCGGCCGCCGCCGCGGTCGCCGCCAGCGGCACGGCCTGCCCCTGCGAGTAGATCGCACCGGCCGTGGGGCTGGTCAGCACGGTCAACGGCGGCTGGTGCGCGCCGGCGCAGGTGGTGCCGTTGATCGCGAAGGACGTCGGCGCGGTGTTGGTGCCGCTGTAGGTGAACTGCGCACCCGTGGAGACCGCCGCACCGGCCGCGATCGTCCCGTTGAACGCGGCGTTGTGGACCGTGACCGACTGGCCGGACTGCGACCAGGTGCCGTTCCAGCCGCTCGTCAGCTTCTGGTTGCCCGCGTAGCCGTAGGTGAGCGTCCAGCCGTTGATGGCGTCGCTGCCACGGTTGGTGAGCGTCAGGTCCGCGGTGAAGCCGGAACCCCAGTCGTTCGTCGTGTAGTCGACGCTGCACTGAAGTGCCGCCGCCTGTGCGGGAGTTGTCCCGGTACCGAGCATCGTGAGGGGAAGAGCCAGGGCGGCGAGGGTGGCTGTCCACAGCCGTCCTCTGACCCGGCGTCTCCTGCTGGGGTGCATGTGCTGGTCCTCCTTGCGGCTCTGAAAGGGGAGTGGGGGGCCGAGCAGCAAACAAGCCGTGAACCAGTGGGAGCGCTCCCATAGTGGAGACGGGGGTGGAAGCGGTCAAGGTGCGTGAAGAGTCGAAAAGATTCGAAGGGGCGTGCTAAGGAAATGTCCGCAACTCCCCTGTCCTTTGCGGTCGCTCGGCGCTAACTTCGTTCACACCAGTGGGAGCGGTTCCATCAGTCGACGCGTCGCTCATGACGCGCCTGAGCTGCAAGGAGTCGCTCATGCGACACCCCCCGCGTTCTGTACTTCTCGCCGTCGGGGCCGTTGTGGGCCTGGTTGCCGGTGCGATCTCGCCGGTCACCGCGGCCGCAGCGGCCACCCCCGGATGCACGGTGCTGGCCGAGGGCACGGCGGCGACCGTGCCGGGCTCCAACGGCGCCTCGTGCGCGGTCGATTCGGGCCGGTCCGGGTCGGCCGAGGCGCTCGCCGTCGCGGCGGCACCGGCCCTGCACGTGTCCGGGAACAAGCTCGTGGACGCCGCTGGCACGGGCCGGCGCCTGCTCGGCGTGAATCGCTCCGGTGGCGAGTTCGCGTGCGTCCAGGGATACGGCATCTGGGACGGCCCCGTGGACGACGCGGCCGTCAAGGCGATCGCCGACTGGAAGGCCGACACGGTCCGCATCCCGCTCAACGAGGAGTGCTGGCTGGGCCTTTCGAACATCAAGCCCGAGTACGCCGGGGCCAATTACATCAACGCGGTCAAGGCGCTCGTGGCCCGCGTCGAGGCGAACGGCATGACGCCGATCGTCGAACTCCACTGGTCCTACGGCCAGTACACCGGCAACTCGGCGGGCTGCTCCGACGTCCACGCCACCTGCCAGAAGCCGATGCCCGACATGCAGTACGCGCCGTCGTTCTGGTCCTCGGTCGCGAACACCTTCAAGAACGACCAGGCCGTCGCCTTCGACCTCTTCAACGAGCCCTACCCGGACCGCGCGACCGCCACGACCACCCAGGCCTGGCAGTGCTGGCGCGACGGCGGCACCTGCCCCGGCATCGGCTACGAGGTGGCCGGCATGCAGGACCTTGTCGACGCCGTCCGGGCGACCGGCGCCAGGAACGTCGTGCTGGCCGGCGGGATCGCCTACTCCAACGACCTCAGCCAGTGGCTGACCTACAAGCCCGCCGACCCGACCGGCAATCTCGTCGCCGCCTACCACGTCTACAACTTCAACACCTGTTCCAGCGCGAGCTGTTGGGACAGCACCTTGGCCCCGGTCGCGGCTCAGGTGCCGCTGGTGGCCGGGGAGATCGGCGAGAACACCTGCGCGCACTCCTTCGTCGACCAGGTCATGAAGTGGTTCGACGACCGGGGCCTGTCCTACCTGGGCTGGACCTGGAACACCTGGGACTGCTCCTCCGGTCCCGCGCTCATCTCCGCCTACGACGGCACCCCCACGTCGTTCGGCGCCGGGCTGCGCGACCATCTGCGCGCCCTGAACGGATGACCGCCGTCGGCCGACCGCGGCCGACAGCGATCCGCACCGCAGAGCAACGATCCGCAACGGAGAAAACGATCCGCAACGGAGAAAACGATCCGCAACGCGCGACAACACCCCCAACGGAACACACCCCCAACGGAGTTAGGGAACTCGCACTCATGAGCCGTAGCAAAACAGCGATACTCGCCGCCCTGGCGCTGGTCGCCGGGGCCTCCGGGACGGCCGCCGCCGCCGTCCCCGGTGACGCCGGGATCAGCGCCGTCCCGTGCACCGTCGCCTACTCGGTGCAGAGCCAGTGGGACGGCGGCTTCACCGGAGCCGTGACCGTCACCAACAACAGCGCCGCCAAGAGCAGTTGGTCGGTCGGCTGGAACTACGCGGGCAACCAGAAGGTCTCCAGCTTCTGGAGCGCCAAGGTCACCCAGAGCGGGACCGCCGTCACCGCCACCAACGAGAGCTACAACGCCCCGCTGGCGAACGGCGGTTCGGTCAGCTTCGGGTTCAACGCCTCCTACACCGGCACCAACGCGATCCCCACCACATTCACCCTGGACGGCGTGGTCTGCAACGTCGACGACGGCGGCGGCAGCGCCCCCACCGACCCGGGCAGCCCGACCGCGCGCGTCGACAACCCCTACGCCGGCGCCAAGGTGTACGTGAACCCCGAGTGGTCCGCGAAGGCCGCCGCCGAACCGGGCGGCACCCGCGTCTCCAACCAGCCCACCGGCGTCTGGCTCGACCGCATCGCCGCGATCAACGGCGTCAGCGGCGGCATGAGCCTGCGCCAGCACCTCGACGCGGCCCTCGCCCAGAAGGGCACCGGCGAGGAGGTCGTCCAACTCGTCGTCTACGACCTGCCCGGACGTGACTGCGCGGCCCTCGCCTCCAACGGCGAACTCGGCCCGACGGAGATCGACAAGTACAAGACACAGTTCATCGACCCGATCGCGGCGATCCTCGCCGACACCAAGTACAGCTCGCTGCGGATCGTCACCACCGTCGAGATCGACTCGCTGCCCAACCTCATCACCAACACCGGCAGCCGCGCCACCGCCACCGCCAACTGCAACACCATGCTCGCCAACGGCAACTACGTGAAGGGCGTCGGCTACGCCCTGAACAAGCTCGGCGCGATCCCCAACGTCTACAACTACATCGACGCCGGACACCACGGCTGGCTCGGCTGGGACGACAACTTCGCCCCGTCGGCGACCCTGTTCAAGCAGGCGGCGACCAGCGAGGGCGCGACCGTCGACGACGTCGCCGGCTTCATCACCAACACGGCCAACTACAGCGCCCTGAAGGAGAACAACTACACCATCAACGACAGCGTCGGCGGCACCTCCGTGCGCCAGTCCAAGTGGGTCGACTGGAACCGCTACGTCGACGAGCAGTCGTACGCGCAGGCGTTCCGCAACCAGTTGGTGTCCGTCGGCTTCAACTCCGGTATCGGCATGCTGATCGACACCTCCCGCAACGGCTGGGGCGGCTCCGCCCGGCCCGCCGGACCCGGCGCCCAGACCAGCGTCGACACCTACGTCGACGGCGGCCGCTACGACCGCCGTATCCACGTCGGCAACTGGTGCAACCAGGCCGGTGCCGGACTCGGTGAGCGCCCGACGGCCGCCCCGGCCACCGGCATCGACGCCTACGTCTGGATGAAGCCGCCGGGGGAGTCCGACGGCTCCAGCTCCGCCATCCCGAACGACGAGGGCAAGGGCTTCGACCAGATGTGCGACCCGACGTACGCGGGCAACCCCCGCAACAACAACAACATGTCCGGCGCCCTGCCGAACGCCCCGCTGTCCGGGCACTGGTTCTCGGCACAGTTCCAGCAGCTGATGGCGAACGCGTACCCGCCGCTGTCGTGAGCTGAGACCCGCACCACCGTCGGGGCCGGGCCGATAAGGTCCGGCCCTGACGTCTTTTGCCGGTGGTTTTGCCGTTCCGGCAATCCCGCTGGCACACAGCGGGTACGGAGATGCAGGGTGGAGCGGCATCAGAGGAGAGGCTGCCCATGGCGCACGAGCACGAACACGACTACGAACACGCCCATTCCGACCTCGACTGGGCCGAACTGGCCGACCACCTGGAGTCACAGGCCGAGGTCTTCACGCCCCTGTACGAACGGGCGATGGCGTGGCTCACCGGCAAGCAGACCGAGCCGGGCCTCGTCGTCGACGCGGGCAGCGGACCCGGGGTGCTGTCCGGGCTGCTCGCCGAGGCGTTTCCCGGGGCCCGGGTCGTCGCCGTCGACAGCTCGGCCCCGCTCCTCGAACGGGCCCGGGCGCGTGCCGACCGGCAAGGGCACGGCGACCGTTTCGACACCCTGACCGGTGAACTCCCCTCCGTCCTCGACGCGTTGGAGTACCCGGCCGACCTGATCTGGGCCAGCCGCAGCCTGCATCACCTCGGCGACCAACGGGCCGCGATCGCCGGACTCGCCGCCCGCCTCGCACCCGGCGGCACGCTGGCCCTGGTGGAGGGCGGCCTCCCGTCCCGTTTCCTGCCGCGTGACATCGGCATCGGCAGACCCGGCCTCCAGGCCCGGATCGACGTCATCGAGGAGGCGAGGTTCGCACGGATGCGGGCGGAGCTGCCGGGGAGCGTGCCGGAGACGGAGGACTGGGCCGCGCTGATGCGGGCGGCGGGGCTGCGGCCGACGGGCTCACGCACGTTCCTCCTCGACCTGCCGGCCCCGCTCCCGGACCGGGTCCGCACCCACATCGCCGCGGTCCTGACCCGCACCCGCGAGAACTTCGCCACCGACCTCGACACCGACGACCTGACCACCCTGACCCGCCTGACCGACCCCAACGACAAGGCAAGCGTCCACCACCGCCCCGACGTCTTCACCCTGTCGGCCCACACCCTCCACACGGCTGCCCGAGGACTCTGAGGCCGAAGGGGGGCCTGGGGGTGCGGCGCCCAGGGCCGGTGCCTCGGTGGGAAGCACAGGGCGCCACCTACCCAGCCTGCCTCGCCCCACGCCCCGGTGCGCGGTCCCTCGTGGACGGTGGCGCCTCCGTCGACGCCCTCAAGGCGACCCGGGGCCAGCTCATCTGAGGAGCCGGATCGTCCGAGAGGGACAGAAGGCCGCCCGTTCCCCGGTCCTGCGCGGGTGCGGGCGGCCTTCGCCTATGTCCTCAACGCGTGCCTCGGGCAGGTCAGTTGACCTCCGACGGGTGGGGGCCGACGCGGCGGTCCTCGTCGAGCGCGGCGATCGCGGCGAGGTCCTCGTCGTCCAGGGTGAAGTCGAAGACGTCGATGTTCTCCTTGATCCGCGACGGCGTCACGGACTTGGGGATCACGATGCTGCCGATCTGGAGGTGCCAGCGGATCACGATCTGGGCGGGCGAACGCTCGTGCTTGCGGGCGATCGCCACGATCGCGGGCACCTCCAGGAGCCCCTTGCCGGAACCGAGCGGCGACCAGTCCTCGGTCGCGATGCCCCGCTCGGCGTGCAGCCCGCGCAGTGCGTGCTGCTGGAGCTGCGGGTGCAGCTCGATCTGGTTGACGGCCGGGACCACCGACGTCTCGGCGATCAGCCGCTCCAGGTGCTCCGGCAGGAAGTTGGAGACGCCGATCGCGCGGATGCGGCCGTCGGCGTGCAGCTTCTCGAACGCCTTGTAGGTGTCGACGTAGCTGTCCCGGTCCGGCGCCGGCCAGTGGATCAGGTACAGGTCGACGTAGTCCAGGCCGAGCTTGCCGAGGGAGACGTCGAACGCGCGCAGCGTCGAGTCGTAGCCCTGCTCGCTGTTCCACAGCTTGGTGGTGACGAAGACGTCCTCGCGGGCCAGGCCGGAGGCGGCGATGCCGCGGCCGGTGCCCTTCTCGTTGCCGTAGATCGCCGCGGTGTCGATGCTGCGGTACCCGGCGTCGAGGGCGGTGGCGACGGCCCGCTCCGCCTCGTCGTCCGGCACCTGCCAGACACCGAAGCCCAGCTGGGGCATCTCGACGCCGTTGTTCAGGGTGATCGGGGGGACCTTGCTGCTCACGGGCTCTTGATCCTTCGGTTGCCGACAGATGTCACTGCCATCGTCAACGATCACGAGCCGTGATGCATTCCTGACCGCCGAATAGGCCGGAAGTGTGACCCCGTGCACGCGGGACCGTGACCGACCGGTCGAACATCAGGCCCGGTAGAGCGCGTCGACCTCTTTCTCGTAGGCCGTCTCGATCGCTTTCCGCTTCAGCTTCAACGACGGTGTCAGCAGCCCGTGTTCCTCGGTGAACGGCCGCGCGAGGATACGGAACGTGCGGATCGACTCGGCCTGCGAGACCAGCGTGTTGGCCGCGACCACCGCCCGCCGCACCTCCGTCTCCAGATCCCGGTCCCGCACCAGCTCGGCCGCCGAGAGCCGGGGTTTGTTGCGCATCGTCAGCCAGTGTTCGACCGCCTCCGGGTCCAGGGTGACGAGGGCGGCGATGTAGGGGCGGTCGTTGCCGACGACGATGCACTGGTTGATCAGCGGATGGTCGCGGACCCGCTCCTCCAGGACCCCAGGCGACACGCTCTTGCCGCCCGAGGTCACCAGGATCTCCTTCTTGCGCCCGGTGATGGTGAGATACCCGTCCTCGTCCAGCGAGCCCAGGTCACCGGTGGCGAGCCAGCCGTCGTGCAGGGTGGCGTCGGTGGCCTTCTGGTTGTTCAGATAGCCCTGGAAGACGTTGGGGCCGTTCAGCCAGATCTCGCCGTCGTCCGCGATGTGCACGGTCACCCCGGGCACCGGCAGGCCGACGGTGCCGTAGCGGGTGCGGTCGGGCGGGTTGGCGGTCGCGGCCGCCGTCGACTCGGTGAGGCCGTAGCCCTCGTAGATCTGGACGCCCGCGCCCGCGAAGAACAGGCCGAGCCTGCGGTCCATGGCGGAGCCGCCGGACATGGCGTTGCGGATACGGCCGCCCATCGCGGCCCGCACCTTGGCGTAGACGAGCTTGTCGAACACCTGGTGCTGCATGCGCAGTCCCGCCGAGGGACCGGGACCGATGCCCCAGGCCTTCGCCTCCACCGCGTCCGCGTACCGCACGGCGATGTCGACGGCCTTCTCGAACGGCCCGGCCTTGCCCTCCTTCTCGGCCTTGCGGCGGGCGGCGTTGAAGACCTTCTCGAAGATGTACGGCACGGCGAGGATGAACGTCGGCCGGAACGCGGCCAGGTCGGGCAGCAGGGCCGCCGCGTTGAGCTGCGGCTGATGACCGAAGCGGACCCCGCCCCGGACCGCCGCGACCTGCACCATCCGGCCGAAGACATGGGCGAGCGGCAGGAACAGCAGCGTCGAGACCTCGTCGCCCTTCTTGGCGTGGAACACCGGGGACCAGCCCGCGATGACCGTGTCCGCCTCCCACATGAAACCGCCGTGGGTGACGACACAGCCCTTGGGGCGGCCCGTGGTGCCGGAGGTGTAGATGATCGTCGCCGTCGAGTCCGGGGTGACCGCCTGCCGGTGCCGGTGCACCACGTCGTCGTCGATCGCGGCGCCGGCGTCGTACAGCTCCCGCACGGCGCCCTCGTCGAGCTGCCAGAGCTGACGCAGCCGGGGCAGCCGGTCGATGACGGTGGCGATGGTCATCGCGTGGTCCTCGTGCTCCACCACCGCCGCCGTGCACTCGGCGTCGTAGAGCATCCAGAAGCACTGCTCGGCCGACGACGTCGGATAGACCGGCACGACCTGCGCGCCGATCGTCCACAGCGCGTAGTCGAAGAGCGTCCACTCGTAGCGGGTGCGGGACATCACCGCGACCCGGTCGCCGAACCGTACGCCCCGGGCGAGGAGCCCCTTGGCGAGGGCGAGGACCTCGTCGCGGAACTCCGCGGAGGTGACGTCGCGCCACTCACCCCGGTCGTCCTTGCGGCCGAGGGCGATATGGCGCGGCGTGTCCTGGGCACGCTGGAAGACATCGTCGGCCAGGCCGCCCACCGGCGGTGCCGACGCCACTGGAGGGTTGGTGAACTCGCGCAAACCCCGCTCCCCGCTTTTCGTGACGCTCCGCACAGCGCGGTGAAAGCTACCCCAACCGGACCCGGCCCGGGAGGGGCTCACCGGTCGTCCGGAAGGCGAGCGGGCGCTCAGAACTGCCGGGAAAATGGGGGCACATGGGGAAGGGTCGGACAGTTATCCGACCGGCACCTGACGGTTGAGTAAGCTTCGGACCCGTAATCTCCACCGAATCTGTACGGCCCACGCACCGCCCCGGGAGCGTCCTGCCCGGCCGGTCGGGACCCGCTTCCGGGCCGTTGCTGACACCGATTCTGCCATCCCCGCGCGAGCCGCTCCAGGGGGCCTGACCAGGGCGGGCACCCAGGGCACCTACCGGCCGGACGGGCGGCCGCCGCGTCCGCCCGGGGAGCGGATTCCGGCGCCGTTCACCCAACGTCGCCTCAACGCCGTTCGCCCGATGTCACCTCGGCGTCGTTGCCGCCGTTCACCCGGCGTCGACGCGGCGCCCCCGCAGTCGGTCGCCGCCGCCCAGGATCGCTGTCGCGAGGGCGTCCGCCGGGCCGTGGGCCGTGGTGGGGCGGCGTCGGCCGTGGACCACGACGAAGTCGACGCGGCCCAGCTCGGGCAGGGCGAAGCGGTCGGGGACGCGGACCAGGCCGGGCGGGATCAGACCGCGCGAGTGCGCCATCACGCCGAGCCCGGCGCGGGCCGCCGCGATCAGGCCGTTGAGGCTGCCGCTGGTGCAGGCGATGCGCCAGGCGCGGCCCTGTCGCTCCAGGGCCTCCAGGGCGAGGGCGCGGGAGATGCCGGGCGGCGGGTAGACGATCAGCGGAAGCGGGCGTTCCGGGTCGAGGCGGAGGCGTTCCGCGCCGATCCAGACCAGTTCGTCGTGGCGGACCAGCTCGCCGCGCGGGTCCTCGGGGCGCCGTTTGGCCAGCACCAGGTCGAGCTTGCCCGCCGCCAGCTGCTCGTGCAGGGTGCCCGACAGTTCGACGGTGAGTTCGAGGTCGACCTCCGGGTGGTCGTTCCTGAAGCCCTCCAGGATCTCCGGCAGCCGGGTCAGCACGAAGTCCTCCGAGGCGCCGAACCGCAGCCGGCCGCGCAGCCGGGTCCCGGTGAAGAACGCCGTGGCCTGCTCGTGCACCTCAAGAATGCGGCGCGCGAAGGCGAGCATGGCCTCCCCGTCCTCCGTCAGCTCCACGGAGTGCGTGTCCCGGGAGAACAGCTGCCGTCCCGTCGCGTCCTCCAGGCGCCGCACATGCTGGCTCACCGTCGACTGGCGCAGCCCGAGCCGCCGCGCGGCCCGCGTGAAGCTCAGCGTCTGGGAGACCGCGAGGAAGGTCCGCAGGTGAGAGGGGTCGTACATACCGCCACCGTACCGGTTATCGCATAAGGCGATCACAGTCAGAGCGGTATGACGGATTCCCGATCAAGGGCGGAAGGAGGACCATGAGCGGGGGCCCCCGCTTCTCGGCCCCGGGCAAGAGCACGCACAGCAACCAGCACGTGGAGCACCGTTGAAACGCCTGAAGTGGCCGAGTCGGATGCCGATCGATCCCTACATCCTCCTGCTCCTCGGAACGGTCGGGCTCGCGGCCCTCCTGCCCGCGCGAGGGACTGCGGCCGATGTCGCCTCGGGCGCCTCCACCGCCGCGATCGCCTTCCTCTTCTTCCTCTACGGAGCCCGCCTCTCCACCCGCGAGGCGGTCGCGGGGCTGCGCCACTGGCGGCTCCATCTCACGGTCCTGGCCTGCACGTTCGTCGTCTTCCCGGTGCTCGGCCTGGCCGCCAGGGGCCTGGTCCCGGTGCTGCTGACGCAGCCGCTCTACCAGGGCCTGCTCTTCCTCACGCTGGTCCCCTCGACCGTCCAGTCGTCGATCGCGTTCACTTCCATGGCCCGCGGAAACGTGCCTGCGGCGATCTGCGCGGGCTCCTTCTCCTCGATCGTCGGCATCCTCGTCACCCCCCTGCTGGCGGCGGCCTTCCTCGGCGCGGGGGCGGGCGGCTTCTCCGCCGACTCGCTCCTGGACATCGTGCTGCAACTCCTGGTGCCGTTCGCCGCGGGCCAGCTGCTGCGCCGTTGGATCGGCGGGTTCCTCACCCGGCACAAGAAGGTGCTCGGCCTGGTCGACCGGGGCTCGATCCTGCTCGTCGTCTACACGGCGTTCAGCGTCGGCATGGTCCAGGGCATCTGGCACCAGGTGAGCGCGGTGCGGCTCGGCGCACTGCTGGTCGTGGAGGCCGTGCTGCTCGCCGCGATGCTGGCCCTGACCTGGTACGGCGGCAAGGCGCTCGGCTTCGGCCGCCGGGACCGCGTCGCCCTCCAGTTCGCCGGTTCCAAGAAGTCGCTCGCCTCCGGACTCCCCATGGCCAGCGTCCTGTTCGGCGCCCACGCCTCGCTCGCGGTGCTGCCGCTGATGCTCTTCCACCAGATGCAGCTGATGGTCTGCGCGGTGATCGCCAAACGCCGGGCCCGCGACGAGATGGACGAGAACGGCGACGAGGTCACCCGTCCCGAGCCGACCGAGGAGCCCCGCACGACGGTGGCGACCGGGACGGCTGCCGGCTGAAACGCCGTTCGGCCCAGGGCGGTCCGAGGGCGCGGGCCACCCTCCGCCGAGGCGGGGCCCCCTCGCGCAGAGGCGCTGTGCCGGTCACACGGGGAGCCGGTCAGGCCGGGGAGCCGGTCAGGCCCGGGGCGCGGTCTCCAGGGCGACCCGGTGCTCGCCCGCGTACACGTTCATGGACGCGCCCCGCAGGAAGCCCACCAGGGTGAGGCCGGTCTCCGCCGCCAGGTCCACCGCGAGGGACGACGGCGCCGAGACCGCCGCGAGCACCGGGACACCGGCCATCACCGCCTTCTGCGCCAGCTCGAACGAGGCCCGCCCGGAGACCAGCAGGATCGTCCGGGACAGCGGCAACGCGTCGTTCTGGAGCGCCCGCCCGACCAGTTTGTCGACCGCGTTGTGCCGCCCCACGTCCTCACGGACGTCCAGCAGCTCGCCGGTCTCGGAGAACAGCGCCGCCCCGTGCAGACCCCCGGTCCGCTCGAACACCCGTTGCGCCGCCCGCAGCCGGTCGGGGAGCAGGGCGAGCAGCTCGGGCGCGACCAGGACCGGGGGAGTGTCGGCGATCGGCCAGCGGGCCGTGGTGCGCACCGCGTCCAGGCTGGCCTTGCCGCACAGACCGCAGGACGACGTGGTGTACACGTTCCGCTCCAGCGTGATGTCGGGGATCACCACCTCCGGGGCGGTCCGCACGTCCACCACGTTGTACGTGTTCACCCCGTCGGCCGTCGCGCCCGCGCAGTAGACGATGTTCCGCAGATCGGCGCCCCGGGCGAGGACACCCTCGCTGACCAGGAACCCCGCGGCCAGCGCGAAGTCGTCGCCGGGGGTGCGCATGGTGATCGCGAGCGGCTTGCCGTTCAGCCGGATCTCCAACGGCTCCTCGGCGACCAGCGTGTCCGGGCGCGCGGAGACGGCGCCGTCCCGGACGCGGATCACCTTGCGTCGTTCCGTGACTCGTCCCATGTCGTGTCTCAGCCCCGGTTCCGTGCGTGGATGACCTTCACGGTGCCATTGTCCCGCGCCCGTTCCCCACCTGCCGGTACGCGGAGGGGCGGGCGGCCGCTACGGCGTGAGCACGAGGCGGCCGAAGACCTCACCGGCGGCCAGCTTCCGGTGTGCCGAGACGGCCTCCTGCAACGGCAGCACCTCCTGCACCACCGCGCGGAGTTCACCCCGGCTCGCGGCGGCGAACTGCTCCGCCCGCACCGCACGCCGGTCGGCTCCCGGCACCGAGTCCATGCTGAACGTCGCGAAGGACAGCGACCGCTCGAACGCGGCCAGCATCCGCGCACCGAACTCCACCGGTGGCGGGCCCGCCATGATGCCGACGACGACCATGCGGCCGCTGGGCCGGAGCCGGTCCAGGAACTCCGGCAGGGCGTCCCCGGCGGCGATGTCCACGACGACGTCGTAGCCGTCGGGCGACCCGTCCCCGGTGCCGGACCGGTCCAGGACGTGGGTCGCGCCCAACTCCCGCAGCCGCTCCCCGCGTTCGGGCGAGGACGTGGTCACCGCCACCGCCGAGGCACCGGCGCGGGCCGCGAGCTGCACCGTCATCACGCCGATGCCCCCGCCCGCACCGCGCACGAGCACCGACTCACCGGGCGCGAACCGGGCGTGCGCCAGCCCGAAGTGGCCCACCGCCCCCGAGCCGCCGACGGTCACCGCGTCCGCCGCCGACAGGTCCCCGGGGAGGAGGGTCAGCTCGTCGACCGGCACGACGGCCTGCTCGGCACAGCCGCCCCCGATGCCGGTGAACCCCCACACCCGGCGGCCCAGCCACGCCCCGTCGACGCCGTCACCGACCGCCGTGACCGTGCCCGCCACCTCACTGCCGGGCACGTGCCCCGTCCCGGTGGCCCGGTAGGCGGCCAGCGCGCCGCTGCGGATCAGGGTGTCGAAACCACCGACGCCCACCGCCTCGACCCCGATCAGCACCTGCCCGGCGCCGGGCACGGGATCGGGCAGCTCCACCAGGGCCAGCCCCTCGGGCCCGCCGTACGTCCGGATCACGATCGCCTTCATCGTCGTCTCCCTCTTCGTGGTTCTCCGGGTCAACGGCCGTGCTCTCCAAGGCCGTTGTCCTGCGGACGCTAACGGCGGCCCGGGTCCTGCTGGCTAAAGTGAGAGAGGTGACCGACCTTTTGCCTCACCCCCTGCGCTCCGACGCCCGGGACAACCGTGACCGCATCCTCGACGCGGCCCGCGCCCTCTTCCCCGTCGACGGCCTGAACGTGCCGATGCGCGAGATCGCCCGGCACGCGGGCGTCGGACCCGCCACCCTCTACCGGCGCTTCCCCACCAAGCGGGACCTGGTCACCGAGGCCTTCGCCGACCATCTGCACGCCTGCCGCGTCATCGTCGAGGAGGGCTCCGCCGACCCCGACCCCTGGCGCGGCCTCGGCCGGGTCATCGAGCGGCTCTGCGAACTGCACGCCCGCGACGGGGAGTTCACCGAGGCCCTGCTGTCGGAGTTCCCGGACGCGACCGACCTCGCCGCCGACCGCGCGGCCACCCTGCGGGCGAGCGCCGCACTGGTCCGGCGGGCCAAGGACGCCGGACGGCTGCGCCCCGACGTCGTCCTGGACGACCTCATCCTCATGGTCACGGCCGTCCGGGGCATCCGCACCGCCTCGACCGCCGCCCGGATCAGGGCCGCCCGGCGCTACGCCGGGTTCGTCGTCCGGGCGCTCGCGGCCTGAATCCACCGGTCGACCCGGCCGACAACGACCGTTCGGCGCGCCCCGGACGCCGTTCACCGCACGCCCCCGGCGAGGAGCCTTCTCAACTCCCGTCGCGCTGCCTACCGTCCGGGCCCATGAGTCCTCCCGTCGCCCCCGCCGGCTGGAGCCGGTGGCTGGTTCCGCCCGCCGCGCTCTCCGTCCACCTCGCCATCGGGCAGGCCTACGCCTGGAGCGTCTTCAAGCCACCCCTGGAATCCGCCCTCGGCCTCAGCGGCACCCAGAGCGCGCTGCCGTTCCAGCTCGCCATCGTCATGCTGGGCCTGTCGGCGGCGTTCGGCGGCACGCTGGTCGAGCGCAACGGGCCGCGCTGGGCGATGACGGTCGCCCTGGTCTGCTTCTCCTGCGGGTTTTTGATCTCGGCACTCGGCGCCGCCACCGGGCAGTACTGGCTGATCGTCCTCGGCTACGGCTTCGTCGGCGGGATCGGCCTCGGCATCGGCTACATCTCGCCGGTCTCCACGCTGATCACGTGGTTCCCCGACCGCCCCGGCATGGCCACCGGCATCGCCATCATGGGCTTCGGCGGCGGCGCCCTCATCGCCTCGCCCTGGTCGACGCAGATGCTGGCGTCGTTCGGCACCGACAGCTCCGGGATCGCCCTCGCCTTCCTGGTGCACGGCCTCGGCTACGCCGTGTTCATGTCCCTCGGCGTCCTCCTGGTCCGGGTCCCGCGCGGCGCACGACCGGTGCCGGGCGCCCCGGGCGTCCTGGCCGGACCGCAGGTCTCCGCCGCCGCCGCGGTGCGCACCCCGCAGTTCTGGTGCCTGTGGGTGGTGCTCTGCATGAACGTCACCGCCGGTATCGGCATCCTGGAGAAGGCCGCGCCGATGATCACGGACTTCTTCGCGGACACGTCCGCCCCGGTCTCGGTGTCGGCCGCCGCGGGGTTCGTCGCCCTGCTGTCCGCCGCCAACATGGCGGGCCGGATCGGCTGGTCGTCCACCTCCGACCTCATCGGACGCAAGAACATCTACCGCCTCTACCTGGGCGCCGGCGCCGCGATGTACGCGCTGATCGCCCTGTTCGGCGAGGCCTCCAAGCCCCTGTTCGTGCTGTGCGCGCTGGTCATCCTCTCCTTCTACGGCGGCGGATTCGCGACGATCCCCGCCTACCTGAAGGACCTCTTCGGCACCTACCAGGTCGGCGCCATCCACGGGCGGCTGCTCACCGCCTGGTCCACGGCAGGCGTCCTCGGACCCCTGATCGTGAACTGGATCGCCGACCGCCAGGAGGCCGCCGGCCGACACGGCCCGGCCCTCTACGGCCTCTCGCTCCTCATCATGATCGGCCTGCTCGTCGTCGGCTTCGTCGCAGGCGAACTCGTCCGCCCCGTCCACCCCCGCCACCATGTGCCCGCCCCGAAGGAGGCCGCCGATGTCGCACGACAGCAGCCCGAGTCCGCCTGACCGGCGCGCCCTGATCGTCCTCGCCTGGGCCTGGGTCGGCGCACCGCTGGGCTACGGCCTCTACGAGCTGGTCCAGAAGGCCACCGGGCTGTTCACCGGGTGACGGAACCACCGCGCAGCGTGGCCGCCGCACGGCGTTACCGTGGGATACACAGTCGAGTGACTGTGCGATGACCCCGCGGGCCCCCTGGGTCTAACGGAAGCCGACAAGCCTCGCGCCGGTTTCCTGTCGGCTTACCGTCAGCCGTACCCGTGAGTCACTCATCAGACTGGTGGGTCCCGCTACCCGAGGCAGTGAAGGGGACCAACCAATGAACGGCTCGCGCATCGCCGCCGTCGGCCACTACCAGCCCGCCAAGGTGCTCACCAACAAGGACCTGGCGGGCATGGTCGACACCAGCGACGAGTGGATCACCACCCGGGTGGGCATCCGCACGCGGCACGTCGCGGGACCCGACGAACCGGTCGACGAACTGGCCGCGCACGCCGGTGCCAAAGCGCTCGCCTCGGCGGGGCTGGACCCGGCCGACATCGACATGGTGCTGGTCGCCACCTCGACCGCCGTCGACCGCTCGCCCAACATGGCCGCGCGCGTCGCCCGCCGCCTCGGCATCCCCTCGCCCGCCGCCATGGACCTCAACGTGGTGTGCGCCGGGTTCACCCACGCGCTGGCCACCGCCGACCACGCCGTCCGCGCGGGCGGCGCGACCCGGGTCCTGGTGATCGGCGCCGACAAGATGACCGACATCACCGACTGGACCGACCGCACGACCTGCGTCCTGGTCGGCGACGGGGCGGGCGCCGCCGTCGTCGAGGCCTCGGACGAGCCCGGCATCGGCCCGGTGCTGTGGGGCTCGGTGCCCGAGATGGGGCACGCCGTGCGGATCGAGGGCACGCCCGCGCGGTTCGCCCAGGAGGGGCAGAGCGTCTACCGGTGGGCCACCACACAGTTGCCGGCCGTCGCCCGCAAGGCCGTCGCCCGCGCCGGGCTCACCCCCGAGGAACTCGCCGGAGTCGTCCTCCACCAGGCCAACCTGCGCATCATCGAGCCCCTCGCCGAGAAGATCGGCGCGGTCAACGCCGTCGTCGCGCGGGACGTCGTCGACTCCGGCAACACCTCGGCCGCGAGCATCCCGCTCGCCTTCTCCAAGCTGGTCGAACGGGGCGAACTCAGCTCCGGCGACCAGGTGCTCCTCTTCGGCTTCGGCGGCAACCTCTCCTACGCAGGACAGGTCGTCCGCTGCCCGTGAGCTGAGGGGCGGCAGCTGCGCAACGGGGCTGCGGTGAGGCGCGCGTCGGGGGTGACGCGGGTCAACGGTGGTGCAGGGGGCGCCGGTTGAGGCGGGCGGGGTGGGTGTCGGGGGAGCGGCGGGGCTGAGCGGGGCCACGGGGGTGACGGTCGGGGGCGGTGGGGGTCACGGGGGTGACCACTGAGGCGGGCGGGACGGTCGAGGCCGTTGCCCGGGGTGGTGGAGCGGCTGGTTTCGGCCCTCGGGATGGCCGTCGCGAAGCTGAGGCATGGCCGTTCGCGAGCCGTAGACTGTAGACGAAAGACAATCCATACTGGCACCCCGGACCATCCGTACGGGCCCCTGGCCGCACCGGCGTCCCGCCCGCACCGGCCCGCGGCCCCGCTTGCCCCGCTGCCCAGGAGGGGACGACCGATGTTGTCGACAGGACTGCCGCAAGGTGCGGTGCCCAAGCTCGAACGGCCCGGCCCGCTGCGCGACCGCGTCTACGACGCACTCCTCGAACTGATCACCACCCGCGCCCTCCAGCCCGGCCAGCACCTGGTCGAGAGCGAACTCGCCGGGCACCTCGGGGTGTCCCGGCAGCCGGTGCGCGAGGCGCTGCAACGGCTGAACACCGAGGGATGGGTCGATCTGCGGCCCGCCCAGGGCGCGTTCGTGCACGAGCCGACCGAGGCGGAGGCCGACCAACTCCTCACCGTCCGCACCCTGTTGGAGGCCGAAGCGGCCCGGCTCGCCGCCGCCAACGCGGGCAGCGCCGGTATCGCAGCCCTGGAGGAGCTGTGCGCCGAGGGCGAGCGGGCGGTCGCCGCCGACGACGTGGACGGCGCCGTCGCCATGAACGCCCGCTTCCACGCGACCGTCATCGAACTCGCCGGGAACACCGTCCTCGCGGAGCTGGCGGCCCAGGTCGACCGGCGGGTGCGCTGGTACTACACGCCGGTGGCACGCCAGCGCGGCCGACAGTCCTGGATCGAGCACCGGGCGCTGATCGCGGCGATCGCCGACCGCGACGAACGCCGGGCCACCGACCTGATGCGGGAGCACACGGAACACACCCGCCGCTCCTACCACGACCGCCCCACGTCCTAGCCGGATCAGGGGCGTTGCCCACCCGCCCGCAGTCCGGCCCGACGGCCCTGCGGGCGGCCGCCGTTGTCGGTCCCGCACGCCGGGGAACGCCGTTGGCGGTCTTTGTCCTGTGAGTGGGGAAAGTCGGCGCCGATTCCCGCACGACTTCTTCCCAGGTGCGGCGGACGCTGCTACGTTCCCCTCGAAAGCCCGGACACGGCACACCGGTTGAGGCGGGGAGGGGTCGGTGAGACGCATGACGGCCCGGCCCGCCAACGCCCATCAGGCCCGCCTGCTCACCCTGTTGCGGGACGGCGGCCCCAACTCCCGTGCCCAGCTGGGCGATCAGGTCGACCTCTCACGGTCCAAGCTGGCCGTGGAGGTGGACCGGCTCCTGGAGACGGGACTGGTCGTCGCCGACGGACTCGCCGCCTCACGCGGTGGCCGACGCTCCCACAACATCCGCCTCGCCCCCGGCCTGCGGTTCCTCGGCGTCGACATCGGCGCGACCTCCGTCGACGTCGCCGTCACCAACGCGGAACTGGAGATCCTGGGCCACCTCAACCAACCCCTCGACGTCCGCGAGGGCCCGGTCGCGGTCTTCGAGCACGTCTTGTCCCTCGCCGCCACGCTGCGGGCCTCCGGGCTCGCCGAGGGGTTCGACGGCGCCGGCATCGGCGTTCCGGGGCCGGTCCGCTTCCCCGAGGGCGTCCCGGTGGCCCCGCCGATCATGCCCGGCTGGGACGGCTTCCCCGTCCGGGAGGCCCTCAGCCAGGAACTGGGCTGCCCGGTCATGGTCGACAACGACGTGAACCTGATGGCGATGGGGGAGCAGCACGCGGGCGTCGCCCGGTCCGTCGGCGACTTCCTCTGCGTCAAGATCGGCACCGGCATAGGGTGCGGGATCGTCGTCGGCGGCCAGGTCCACCGGGGCACCACGGGCAGCGCGGGCGACATCGGACACATCCAGGTCGTGCCCGACGGACGCCCCTGCGCCTGCGGCAACCGGGGCTGCCTGGAAGCCCACTTCAGCGGCGCCGCCCTCGCCCGGGACGCCCAGGAGGCGGCCCAGCAGGGGCAGTCGGCGCAGCTGGCGGCCCGCCTCGCGGCGCACGGCACGCTCACCGCGGCCGACGTGGCCGCCGCCGCTGCCGCCGGGGACGCCACCGCCCTCGGCCTGATCCGCGAGGGCGGCGACCGCACCGGCCAGATCATCGCCGGGCTGGTCTCCTTCTTCAACCCCGGCCTGGTGGTGATCGGCGGCGGGGTGACCGGCCTCGGCCACACCCTGCTCGCCGCGATCCGCACCCAGGTCTACCGCCAGTCCCTGCCCCTCGCGACGGGCAACCTGCCCATCGTGCTGGGGGAGTTGGGGCCCACCGCCGGAGTCATCGGCGCGGCCCGACTGATCAGCGACCACCTCTTCTCGCCCGCGTAGCCGCGTCCACGGACCCGCACCCCCGCGCGTCCCCTCCGCACAGCGCCCCGCACGGCCCGCACAGCGCCCGCCAGTTTCCGACCGGCACCGCCCTGACACCGGCCCGCACGCCAGCCGAGGGGAACCCACATGGCACCAGAACCACCGCTGCTCACCATGTCCGGCATCACCAAGTCGTTCCCCGGAGTCCGGGCCCTCGACGGCGTCGACCTCGACGTCCAGGCCGGTGAAGTGCACTGCCTGCTCGGCCAGAACGGGGCCGGGAAGTCCACGCTCATCAAGGTGCTGGCCGGCGCCCACCAGCCCGACACCGGCACCATCCGCTGGCACGGCGAGCCGGTCACCCCGCGCTCGCCCAGCGCCGCCATGCGCCTCGGCATCGCCACCATCTACCAGGAACTCGACCTGGTCGAACATCTGTCGGTGGCCGAGAACATCCACCTCGGCCACGAACCGACCACCGCCGGATTCATCGTCCGGGGCAAGGCAGCCCGGGTCTCAACACGCCTGCTGCTGCGGCGACTTGGGCACCCGGAGATCGAACCCGCCCGACCGGTGGGCGCGTTGTCCGCCGCCCAGCGGCAGATCGTGTCGATGGCCCGCGCGCTCTCCCACGAGGTCCGGCTCATCGTGATGGACGAACCCTCCGCCGCCCTCGACCCGGACGAGGTCGACAACCTGTTCCGCATCGTCGGCGACCTGACCGCGGACGGCGTCGCCGTCGTGTACATCTCCCACCGACTGGAGGAGATCCGCCGGATCGGCGACCGGGTGACCGTCCTCAAGGACGGCCGCGCGGTGGCGGGCGGTCTCCCCGCGAGGTCGACGCCGGCCCGCGAGGTCGTCGCGCTGATGACCGGACGCACCGTCGAGCACGTCTTCCCCGCGCGGCCCGCCTCCCCACCCGACCGCGAACCGGTCCTGGAGGTAAGGGGGTTGGCCAGGGACGGCGAGTTCGAGGCGCTGGACCTGACCGTGCGGCCGGGCGAGATCGTGGGCCTCGCCGGGCTGGTCGGCTCGGGCCGCTCGGAGATCCTGGAGACGATCTACGGCGCCCGCAGACCCACCGCCGGACACATCACCGTCGACGGGCGGATGGTACGGCCCGGCGACGTGCGGGCCGCCGTCCGCGCCGGACTCGGGCTCGCCCCCGAGGAACGCAAGGCGCAGGCCCTGCTGATGCTGGAGTCCGTCACCCGCAACGTCTCCCTCTCCGCCCTCTCCCGCTTCGCCCGCGCCGGCTGGATCGACCGGCGCGCCGAACGCGACGCGGCGCGCACCGCCACCCGCGAACTGTCGCTGCGCCCCGACACCCCGTCCGCGCCGGTACGCACCCTCTCCGGCGGCAACCAGCAGAAGGCGGTCCTGGCCCGCTGGCTGCTGCGCGGCTGCCGGGTCCTGCTCCTCGACGAACCGACCCGGGGCGTCGACGTCGGCGCCCGCGCCGAGCTGTACGCGGTCATCCGGCGCCTCGCCGACGAAGGCCTCGCCGTGCTGCTGGTCTCCAGCGAGGTACCCGAGGTGCTCGGCCTCGCCGACCGCGTCCTGGTACTGCGCGAGGGACGCGTCGTGCACACCGCGCCCGCCCACGCACTCGACGAACACCGCGTACTCGACCTCGTCATGGAAGGAAGCCCGACGACATGACGCAGCCCGTCTCCCCACCCCGGGACAGCACCGACCAGCTGCCCCCGATCGCCCAACGCCCCGCCTGGCAGGGTGTGTTGGCCCGCATCGACGTCCGCACCCTGTCCCTGCTCGGCGTGCTCGCCGCGCTGATCCTGATCGGCGGGACCACCCGACCCGACGAGTTCCTCGACACCCGCAACCTCCAACTCGTCCTCACCCAGGCCTCGGTGATCGGTGTCGTCACCGTCGGCATGACCTTCGTCATCACCTCCGGCGGCATCGACCTCTCGGTCGGCGCGATCGTCGCCCTCGCCTCCGTGTGGGCGACGACGGTGGCGACCCAGGAGTACGGGTTCGCCGGCATCCTCTTCACCGCCGTCCTGGTGGGCGTCGGCTGCGGCCTGGTCAACGGCGTGCTCATCGCCTACGGCGCGATGGTGCCGTTCATCGCGACCCTCGCCATGCTCGCCTCCGCGCGGGGCCTCGCCCTCCAGATCACCGACGGCAGCACCCAGATCGTCGGCGTCACCGGCCTCCTCGACCTCGGCGAACGCGACGCCTACGTGCTCGGCGTGCCGCCGCTGGTGATGGTCTTCGCCGCCGTCACCGTCGTCGGCTGGCTGGTCCTCAACCGCACCACCTTCGGCCGCCGCACCGTCGCGGTCGGCGGCAACGCGGAGGCCGCCCGCCTCGCCGGCATCGACGTCCGCCGCCAACGCCTCTACCTCTACCTGCTGTCCGGACTGTGCTGCGGCATCGCCGCCTTCCTGCTGATCATCCTGTCCGGCTCGGGCCAGAACACCAACGGCAACCTCTACGAACTGGACGCCATCGCCGCCGCGATCATCGGCGGCACCCTGCTCACCGGCGGCCGGGGCACCATCACCGGCTCCGTCCTCGGCGTCCTGATCTTCACCACGATCACCAACATCTTCGCCCTCAACAACCTCCAGAGCGACGTCCAGCAGATCGCCAAGGGCGCCATCATCGTCGCCGCCGTGCTGGTCCAGCGCCGTACCGCGACCACGAGCTGAGGAAAGGATTCCCCACCATGGACAGGACACGGAAAGGGCTCCCCGCGACGGGCGAGGACGCGGCCCGCACCAGCCGCAGAGGGCTGCTCCTGGGCGCCGCCGCGGTCTCCACCGGCACCCTCCTCACGGGCTGCACGAGCAACGACTCGACCACCGAGAGCCCCGCAGGTCAGGACAGGACCGCGTCGGGCGAGGCCTCCGGCAAGGCCGTCACCATCGGCTTCGCCGGCCCACAGGCCGACCACGGCTGGCTCAACGCGATCAACGACCAGGCCAAGAAACGCGCCAGGACCTACACCGACGTCACCCTGGAGATCACCGAGGGCTCCAACGACACCGCCGCCCAGATCGGCCAGATCGAGACGCTGATCAACAAGAAGGTCGACGTCCTGGTGGTCCTGCCCGCCGACGGCAAGGCACTCACCCAGGTCGGCCTGAAGGCGATGCGCGCCGGCATCCCCGTCGTCAACCTCGACCGCATCTTCAACTCCCCGCAGGCCTACCGCTGTTGGATCGGCGGCGACAACTACGGCATGGGCCTCAACGCCGGCACCTACATCGGCGAACAGCTCAAGGGCCGACGCGACGCCCGGGTCATCGAACTCGCCGGTCTCGACAACCTCGAACTGACCAAGCAGCGCACTCAGGGCTTCGACGACGCCCTGAAGAACTACCCGAACATCAAGAAGGTGGCCCGCCAGGCCGCCGACTTCACCGTCGAGTCGGGACAGGCCAAGATGGCCCAACTCCTGCAAGCACAACCGGCGTTCGACGCCCTGTGGAACCACGACGACGACCAGGGCGTCGGTGCGCTGCGCGCCGTCGAACAGGCCGGACGGGACGACTTCCTGATGGTCGGCGGCGCGGGCGCGCTCTCCGCGTTCCAGGCCATCAAGCGGGACAACGGCGTCCTCAAGGCGACCGTCCTCTACCCGCCGACCATGGCCGCCTCCGCCATCGACCTGGCCCGCGCCCTCGGCCAGGGCCAGGGCGTCGGCGGACTCGCCGAGTACGAGATCCCGACCTCGGTGACGCTCTACTCCGCCGTCGTCGACAAGGACAACGTCGACCGCTACCTGTCCACCGGCTTCAGCTGACCGGGCCCGCCCGCACCCCGCACGGCGCATCCACGACGAGGCCCAGGAGGACACCCGTATGGAACACCCGCAGCAGCCGGACGGATCACCGGGCAGGCAGGCGCCGTTACGCGTCGGCATGATCGGCTACGCCTTCATGGGCGCCGCCCACTCGCAGGGCTGGCGCACCGCGGGCCGGGTCTTCGACCTGCCGCGCCGCCCGGTCCTCGCCGCGATCTGCGGACGGGACGCCGACGCCGTCCGCGCGGCGGCCGACCGGCACGGCTGGGCCGACGCGGAGACCGACTGGCGGACGCTGATCGCGCGGGACGACATCGACCTCGTCGACATCTGCACCCCGGGCGACAGTCATGCCGAGATCGCGCTGGCCGCGCTGGCCGCGGGCAAGCACGTGCTGTGCGAGAAACCCCTCGCCAACACCGTCGAGGAGGCCGAGGCCATGACGACGGCCGCCGAACTGGCCTATCGCAACGGCCAGTTGGCGATGGTCGGCTTCAACTACCGCCGGGTGCCCGCCACCGCGCTCGCCCGCACCATGGTCGCCCAGGGACGGCTCGGCGCACTGCGGCATCTGCGGGTGACGTACCTTCAGGACTGGCTGGTGGACCGGGAGTTCCCGCTCACCTGGCGGCTGCGCAAGGAGTCGGCGGGCTCCGGCTCCCTCGGCGACCTCGGCGCCCACATCGTCGACCTCGCCCAGTACCTGGCGGGCGAGGAACTGGCCGGAGTGTCCGCGCTGACACAGACCTTCGTCCGCGAACGACCCCTGCCGCTCGGCGCCACCAGCGGACTCGCCGCCGGCGCGGTCGCGGGCACCGGCACGGTCACCGTCGACGACGCCGCCCTGTTCACCGGCCGCTTCGCCTCCGGCGCCGTCGCCTCCTTCGAGGCCACCCGGTACGCGACCGGCCGCAAGAACGCCCTGCGCATCGAACTCAACGGCGAACACGGCTCGTTGGCCTTCGACCTGGAGCGCCTCAACGAACTCTCCTACCACGACGGCACTGAGCCCGCCGCGCACGCCGGGTTCCGCCGCATCCTCGTCACCGAACCCGACCACCCCTACCTGGACGCCTGGTGGCCCCCCGGGCACGGCCTCGGCTACGAGCACACCTTCGTCCACCAGGCCCGCGACCTCGTCCACGCCATCGCCGAGGGACACCGGCCGCGCCCCTCCTTCGCCGACGGACTCCAGGTGCAGCGCGTCCTGGCCGCCGTCGAGGAGAGCGCCCAGAAGAACTCCGTCTACACCCCCGTCGCAGGCTGAGGAGGCCGACCCCATGCCGCGCAGATTCACCCTGTTCACCGGCCAGTGGGCCGACCTGCCCCTGGAAGAGGTCTGCCGACTCGCCCGCGACTTCGGCTACGACGGCCTCGAACTCGCCTGCTGGGGCGACCACTTCGAGGTCGACAAGGCCCTGGCCGACCCGACCTACCTCGACTCCCGACGCCAACTCCTCGACCAGTACGGGCTGTCCTGCTGGGCCGTCTCCAACCACCTCGTCGGCCAGGCCGTCTGCGACGCCATCATCGACGAACGCCACCGGGCGATCCTGCCCGACGCGGTGTGGGGCGACGGCGACCCCGAAGGGGTACGACAGCGGGCGGCCGCCCGGATGCGGGACACCGCCCGCGCCGCCGCCGCCTTCGGCGTCGACACCGTCGTCGGCTTCACCGGCTCCGCGATCTGGCACCTCGTCGCCATGTTCCCGCCCGCCCCCGAGTCGATGATCGCGCGCGGCTACGAGGACTTCGCCGCCCGCTGGAACCCCGTCCTCGACGTCTTCGACCAGGAGGGCGTCCGCTTCGCCCACGAGGTCCACCCCAGCGAGATCGCCTACGACTACTGGACAACTCACCTCGCCCTCAAAGCCGTTGACCACCGGCCCGCCTTCGGTCTGAACTTCGACCCCTCGCACTTCGTGTGGCAGGACCTCGACCCGGTCGGCTTCCTCTGGGACTTCCGCGACCGGATCTACCACGTCGACTGCAAGGAGGCCCGCAGGCGCCTCGACGGCCGCAACGGCCGCCTCGGCTCCCACCTCCCGTGGGGCGATCCCCGGCGCGGCTGGGACTTCGTCTCCGCCGGACACGGCGACGTGCCCTGGGAGGACGTCTTCCGGATGCTGCGCTCCATCGACTACCGGGGCCCGGTCTCCGTCGAGTGGGAGGACGCCGGCATGGACCGGACGCAGGGCGCCCCCGAGGCGCTGGCCCACCTGAAGGCCTACGACTTCGAACCGCCGACGGCGTCCTTCGACGCGGCGTTCGGCACCTGACCCACTCCGCAAGGCGCTCCGGGATGACGGCGCATCCCGGCGTCCCCACCCGCACCGTTCGACCGGCACCATCCTGGAGGCACCGTGCACGGGAACGACCCCACCTCACGACCCGGCAGCACCAGAACCCCGCGACGACGCCCGACCTTCCGCAGCGCCGTCGCCCTGATCAGCGGCGTCCTGCTGACGGGCGCCACGCTCACCCTGACCACCCCGCAGGCCGGCGCAGCCGTCACCGGCCCGGGCACCGTCACCGCCGAGGACTTCCAGCAGGTCACCCTCGCCAAGGGCGAGGCGGAGGTCGGCGAGCCCATGTCGCTCGCCGTCCTCCCGGACCGCTCGGTCCTGCACACCTCACGCGACGGCGAACTCCGCCTCACCGACGCGTCCGGCGCCACCACCCTGGCCGGAGAACTCGACGTCTACACCCACGACGAGGAAGGCCTCCAAGGCGTCGGCGTGGACCCGGAGTTCACCACCAACCGCTTCATCTACCTTTACTACGCACCCCCGTTGGACACCCCGGCGGGCGACGCCCCCGAGACCGGCACCGCCGCCGACTTCGCCCCCTTCGACGGCGTCAACCGCCTCTCCCGGTTCGTCCTGACGACCGACGGCACCCTCGATGCCGCCAGCGAGAAGAAGATCCTCGACATCCCCGCCTCGCGCGGCCTGTGCTGCCACGTCGGCGGCGACATCGACTTCGACGCCCACGGCAACCTGTACCTGTCGACGGGCGACGACAGCAACCCGTTCCAGTCCGACGGATACACCCCGATCGACGAACGCCCCGACCGCAACCCGGCCTTCGACGCCCGGCGTTCGGCCGGAAACACCAACGACCTGCGGGGCAAGATCCTGCGCATCAAGGTCACGCCCGACGGCTCCTACACGATCCCCGACGGCAACCTCTTCGCCCCCGGCACCGACCGCACCCGGCCCGAGATCTACGCCATGGGCTTCCGCAACCCGTTCCGCTTCAGCGTCGACCGCGAGACCGGCATCCTCTACGTCGGCGACTACGGCCCCGACGCCTCCACCGCCGACCCGGCCCGCGGCCCGGCCGGACAGGTCGAGTTCGCCCGCGTGAGTGGCCCAGGCAACTTCGGCTGGCCGTTCTGCACCGGCGCCAACGACCCGTACGTGGACTACGACTTCGCGACGAAGACGTCCGGCGCCCCCTTCGACTGCGCCGCCCCGCGCAACACCTCCCCGCACAACACCGGCCGCACCGAACTGCCCCCGGCCCAGACCGCCTGGATTCCCTACGACGGCCCGTCCGTACCGGAGTTCGGCGACGGCTCCGAATCCCCGATGGGCGGCCCCGTCTACCACTACGACCCCGGCCTCGACTCGCCCGTCAAATTCCCCGAGGCCTACGACGGCGACTTCTTCGCCGGGGAGTTCGGCCGCCGCTGGATCAAACGCATCACCAGCGACCCCGACGGCACCGTCCAGTCCATCAACTCCGTTCCCTGGAACGGCACTCAGGTGATGGACATGGCCTTCGGACCCGACGGCGCCCTGTACGTCCTCGACTACGGCACCTCCTGGTTCGGCGGCGACGACAACTCCGGCCTCTTCCGCATCGAGAACGCCACCGACGGCCACTCACCCATCGCCCAGGCCGCCGCCGACCGCACCTCGGGACAGGCACCCCTCAAGGTCCGCTTCTCCTCGGCCGGTTCGACCGACCAGGACGGCGACGCCCTCACCTACCGCTGGGACTTCGGCGACGGCACCACCGCCACGGCCGCCCACCCCACCCACCGATACCAGAAGAACGGCACCTACACCGCGACCCTGACCGCCGAGGACCCCTCCGGACGGACCGGCCGGGCGAGCGTCCGGGTCGTCGTCGGTAACACCGCACCCACCGTGACCCTCCAACTCCCGCGCGACGGACAGCTGTTCAGCTTCGGCGACGCCATCCCGTTCCAGGTGAAGGTCACCGACCCCGAGGACCGCCGCCGCGTCGACTGCGCCAAGGTCAAGGTCAGCTTCGTCCTCGGCCACGACACCCACGGCCACCCGATCACCTCCGCCACCGGCTGCACCGGCACCATCCAGACCACCGCCGACGGCGGCCACGACGAGGACGCCAACATCTTCGGCGTCCTCGTCGCCGAGTACACCGACGGCGGAGGCGGCGGCCAGGCCCCGCTGACCTCGCACGACCAGCACGTTCTGCAACCCCGGCACCGGCAGGCCGAGCACTTCACCACCTCCGCCGGCATCTCCGTGATCGCCAAGTCCGCAGCGCACGGCGGCAGAACGGTCGGTGACATCCACCACGGCGACTGGATCGCGTTCACCCCGTACGCCCTCGCCGACGCCAAGAAGATCACCGCCCGCGTCTCCTCCGGCGGCACCGGCGGCACGCTGGAGATCCGCGCCGGATCGACGAAGGGCACCCTGCTCGGCACGGCGACCGTGCCCGTGACCGGAGGCTGGGAGACCTTCCAGGACGTCACCGCGGCCCTGTCCCGCGCACCCCGGGCGACCACCACTCTCTACCTCGTCTTCAAGGGCGGCACGGGAGCCCTCTTCGACGTGGACGACCTCACCTTCACCACCGGCTGAGAGGAGCATCCGCGATGCGCACAACCCACCGTGCGGCAACGGCAGTTGTCGGCGCGGCCCTGCTCCTCGGCTGTGTCTCGGCCCCCGCCTCCTCCCACCCCGAGGACGACGGGAGACGGGTCCTGGTCTTCTCCAGGACCGAAGGCTTCCGCCACGACTCCATCCCCGAAGGCATCGAGACCCTCCAACAGCTCGGCGCCACCGGCGAGTTCCAGGTCGACGCCACCGAGGACGCGGGCGCCTTCACCTCCCGCACCCTCCGCCGCTACGACGCCGTCGTCTTCCTCTCGACCACCGGCGATGTCCTCACCCCACCCCAACAGCGGGCGTTCGAGGGCTACATACGCGGGGGCGGCGGCTACGTCGGCATCCACGCCGCCGCCGACACCGAGTACGACTGGGAGTTCTACGGCGGTCTGGCCGGCGCCTACTTCCAGTCCCACCCCGCGATCCAGCCCGCCACCGTCCACGTCGAGGACCGCGCCCACCCGGCGACCTCGGGCCTGGCCCGCACCTGGAACCGCACCGACGAGTGGTACAACTACCGCTCCAACCCTCGCGATCGAGCCCACGTCCTGGCCTCTCTCGACGAGTCCTCCTACACCGGCGCCACCATGAACGGCGACCATCCGATCGCCTGGTGCCAGAACTACCGAGGCGGCCGCGCCTTCTACACCGGCGGCGGCCACACCGGCCAGTCGTACGCCGAACCCGCCTTCCGCGCCCACCTGTTGGGTGGCATCCGCTGGGCCGTCGGCGACACCCAGGCCGACTGCCGCCCGGAGAACGGCTACCGGCCGCTCTTCGACGGCACCTCCCTGGACGGCTGGCAGCAGGCGGGACCGGGCTCGTTCACCCTCTCCGACGACGGCACCCTCACATCGTCGGGCGGAATGGGCCTGCTCTGGTACCAGGCGGCGGCCTTCACCTCGTACTCCCTGAAGCTCGACTGGAAGATGTCCGGCCCGTCCGGCGACGACAACTCCGGTGTGTTCGTGGGCTTTCCGCCCTCGAACGACCCGTGGTCCGCCGTCGACCACGGCTACGAGATCCAGATCGACGCCACGGACGTACCCGAGAGAACGACCGGCTCCGTCTACGGCTTCCGCTCCGCCGACCTGAAGAAGCGCGACCGCGCGCTGAACCCGCCGGGGGAGTGGAACACCTACGAGATCCGGGTGACCGGCGAACGCCTCCGCGTCTGGCTCAACGGCGTCCGCGTCAACGACTTCACCAACACCGACCCGGCCCGATCCCTGCGCGACGGCCACCTCGGCATCCAGAACCACGGAGCCGACGACCGGGTGTCCTTCCGCGACCTCCGCATCAAGGAAGTCCGGTGAACGGGGCGGGGGTTGGACCCGGTCGAGCGGCGACAGCGGCCCTGGGAGCCGTAGTCGCGGTCGTGGTCGCGGCTGTGCCTGTGCCCGTGTCCGGGGCTGCGACTGCGGCTGGGGCTGCGGTTCCGGCCTCCGCCTCGGCTCTGCCGGGCCACTGATCGGCGGTGGGCGGGAGACGCCGAACTCCCGCCCACCGCTCCTGGCTTGAGTCCCACGAGACCTGACTCAGGTCAGGAGCGCTCGACAAGGAGGTATGCCCATGTCCCTCACGGCGTCCGAACCGGTCTCCGCATCCGCATCCGTGTCCGTGCCCGTCTCCCCGCCTCGCGTCGGCGTATGGCTGATCGGTGCCCGTGGCTCGGTGGCCACCACGGTGGTCGCGGGCTGCGCCGCCCTCACCGCCGGTCTGCACCCACCCGTCGGACTGGTCACGGAGACCGCCGCGTTCGCGCGGTCCGGACTGCCACCCCTGTCCGCTCTCGTCTTCGGCGGACACGACACCCTCGACTGCCCCCTGCCCAAACGCGCGGAGGAACTGGCAGCAGGAGGCGTGCTCCCACCCGGCCTCCCCGCCGCCGTCACCGCCGAACTCGCCGCCGCCGAACGGGAGATCAGACCAGGAGGCCCCACCCCGGGAGACACCCGGAGCCCACGTCGACTGATCGACGCCTTCGCCACCGACATCGACGCCTTCATCCAACGGCGCGGCCTGGCACGGGCGGTGGTGGTGAACGTCGCCTCCACCGAACCCACGCCCACCGACGACACCCTCCCGCCCAGCTCCCTGTACGCGGCGGCGGCCCTGCACGCGGGCTGCCCCTACATCAACTTCACCCCCTCAACGGGACTGCACCACCGGGCACTTGTCGACCTCGCCGCCACCAGCGGACTGCCCTACGCCGGCCGCGACGGCAAGACCGGCCAGACCCTCCTGCGCTCCGCCCTGGGCCCGATGTTCAGCCAACGCGCCCTCGCGGTCCGCGCCTGGTCCGGCACCAACCTCCTCGGCGGCGGTGACGGAGCCGCCCTCGCCGACCCGGCCGCCGCCGCGGCCAAGAACACCGGCAAGGAACGCGTCCTCACCGACACCCTCGGCACCACCCCCGAGGGCCAGGTCCACATCGACGACGTCCCCGCACTCGGCGACTGGAAGACGGCCTGGGACCACATCGCCTTCGACGGCTTCCTCGGCACCCGCATGATCCTCCAGACCATCTGGCAGGGCTGCGACTCCGCCCTCGCCGCCCCCCTCGTCCTCGACCTGATCCGCCTGACCACCCGAGCCCACGAAACCGGCCTCTCCGGCCCCCTGCCCGAACTCGCCTTCTACTTCAAGGACCCGGCAGGCCAGGGCCCTTCGGCACTGGGGGAGCAGTACGGGAAACTGCTCAACTTCGGGAGACGGCTGGGGGGTTGGGCGGGGGAGGGGGCGTGAGGGGAGCGAGGGGCGTGACGGGAGTGACGGGAGTGATGGGAGTGAGGGGAGTGAGGGGCGTGAGGGGCGTGAGGGACGTGAGGGGCGTGACGGGTGTGACGGGCATGAGGGGAACGAGGAGAGCGAGGGGCGTGAGTGGAGTGACGGCCGTGAGGGTAGGAGGGGGCGTCGTATGACTTTGCCGGGTGATTTCGCGCCCTCTGGGGGCCGGCTTTCCGCTGGGGGGCTGGCCCCTGGGCTCACCTCCAGGTCTGTCCCCACGTTTCCTTCCCCCTCCCCCTCCCCCGCCCCCGCCTCCCCCTCCGCCTCCCCCTCCCCCCTCCGTCTCGCCTACGGCACCAACGGCCTGGCCGACCTCCGCCTCGACGACGCCCTCGCCCTCCTGGCCGACTTCGGCTACGACGGCGTCGGCCTGACGCTCGACCACATGCACCTCGACCCCCTGGCCGCAGACCTCCCCGCCCGCGTCCAGCACCTCACCCGCCGCCTGAACGCCCTCGGCCTGGACGTCACCATCGAAACCGGCGCCCGCTACGTGCTCGACCCGCGCCGCAAGCACGGCCCCTCCCTGCTGGACGCCGACCCCGACGACCGCGCCCGCAGAACCGACCTGCTGTCACGCGCGGTCCAGATCGCCGCCGACCTGGGTGCCCACGCCGTGCACTGCTTCAGCGGCATCACCCCCGCCGGCACCTCTCCGGACACGGCGTGGCAACGCTTGGCCGCCGCCCTCACCCCGGTCCTGGAAGCCGCCGCCACCGCAGGCGTCCCGCTGGCCATCGAACCCGAACCCGGTCACCTCCTCGCCACCCTCGCCGACTTCCACCGACTCCGCCGCACCCTCGGCGACCCCGAACACCTCGGCCTCACGCTCGACATCGGTCACTGCCAGTGCCTCGAACCCCTCTCTCCCGCCGACTGCGTACGCGCCGCCGCTCCCTGGCTGCGGCACGTCCAGATCGAGGACATGCGACGCGGCGTCCACGAGCACCTCCCGTTCGGAACCGGCGAGATCGACTTCCCGCCCGTCCTCGCGGCCCTCGCCGCCACCGGCTACCAGGGCCTCACCGGCGTCGAGTTGCCCCGCCACTCCCACGAGGGCCCGCACCAGGCCGAACGCTCCCTCCCCTTCCTCCACCAAGCCGCCGCCCAATCGCCCCCCGCCCTTCCCGCCACCCCCTCGGCCACCCCGGAAGGGAGCACCTCCCCATGACGCACTCCCACCCCACCCCAACGCCCTCGAACGAGCCCACCTCAAACGCCGAGCCCACTCCGGCGACCTGGGCCATTCCGGCGACCCGGGCCACTCCGGTCACTTCGGCCGCTCAGGCCACCCCGGTTGCTTCGGCGACCTGGGCCACTCTGGCCACCCCGGTTGCTTCGGCGACCCAGGCCACTCTGGCCACCCCGGTTACCTCGGCCGCTTCGACCACTTCAGCCGCTCTGGTTATCCCGGCCGCTTCGACCACTCGGGCCACTCAGGCTGCTCCAGTCACCTCGACCGCTCCGGCCACTTCGACCGCTCCGGCCACCCCGGCTGTCCCGGTCACCTCGGCTGTCCCGGTCACCTCGGCTGTCCCGGTCACCTCGGCTGTCCCGGTCACCTCGGCTGTCCCGGTCACCTCGGCTGTCCCGGTCACCCCGGTGGTCCCGGCCGCTTCGGCTACTCGGGCTACTCGGGCTGCTCCAGCCACCCCAGCCGCCATGGCCACCCCAGCCGTTCCGATCACCCCAGCCAACCAGGCAGCCCCGGAAACGAGGGCCACCCCGAACACCCCAGTCGCTCCCAGCACCCCGCACCAAGCGGCCCCCATCCCCGCCCCCACCGCTCTCCCCGTGCCCCCTCTCACCCCCGCCCACATGCCCCTCCCCGCCCACATGCCCCTCCCCGCCCACGTACCTCTCCCCACTCCCATACCTCCCCTTGCCCACACACCTCCCGCCGCCCTCTACAACCACCTCACCCCCCTCCTCGCCACCCCCGCCCGCACCTGGCTGGACCAGGCCCTCGGGGAAGCCGCCGACCAGCCCGGACCGCCCGGTCCCCTCCCGGTGTGGGAGGTGCGCTTCGCGGAGGCCGGACGTCGCTGCGGTCACCAACACGCCGATGCCGCCCGCGTCCTGATCCTGCACGCCGCCCGCGTCGGCACGGACACCCTCACCCGCGTCTACGCCCAGGGCACCGCCGCCGAACGCCGCGCCGTCCTGCACGCCCTGCCCCACCTGGTCGACGGCCCCGACGCGCTCCCCCTGGTCGAGGACGCCCTCCGCACCAACGACACCCGCCTGGTCGCCGCCGCCGTCGGCCCGTACGCCGCCCGGTATCTCACCTCCCCACCCTGGCGTCACGCCGTCCTGAAGTGCCTGTTCACCGGCGTGCCCGTCACCGAGGTCGCTGACCTGGAGCGCCGTGCCCGCGCCGACACCGAACTCGCCCGGATGCTCGACGATCACGCCGCCGAACGCACCGCCGCAGGACGCCCCGTGCCCGAAGACCTGTACCGCGTCCTGAGCCTCATCGACCCCACGGCCCCGCCGCCCGCGCCGACCGCCGACCACGGACCGCGCGGCACCGACGGCAAGGAGTCCTGATGCGCCTCTTCGACCCGCACATCCACATGACGTCACGGACCACCGACGACTACCGGGCCATGCACGCGGCCGGAGTCCGCGCCGTCGTCGAACCCTCCTTCTGGCTCGGCCAGCCCCGCACCTCACCCACCTCCTTCTTCGACTACTTCGACTCCCTCCTGGGCTGGGAACCCTTCCGTGCCGCCCAGTACGGCATCGCCCACCACTGCACGATCGCCCTCAACCCGAAGGAGGCGAACGACCCGCGCTGCACCCCCGTCCTCGACGAACTGCCCCGCTATCTCGTCAAGGACCAGGTCGTCGCCGTCGGGGAGATCGGCTACGACTCGATGACCCCCGCCGAGGACACCGCCCTCGCCGCCCAACTCCAACTCGCCGCCGACCACGGCCTCCCCGCGCTCGTCCACACCCCGCACCGCGACAAGTTCGCCGGGCTGCGCCGCACCCTCGACGTCGTCCGCGAGTCCGCGCTGCCCGTCTGCCGGGTCCTGGTCGACCACCTCAACGAGACCACCGTCAAAGAGGCCAAGGACAGCGGCTGTTGGCTCGGCTTCTCCGTCTATCCCGACACCAAGATGGACGAGGCACGGATGGTCGCGATCCTGCGCGCCTACGGCCCGGAACAGGTGTTGGTGAACTCCGCCGCCGACTGGGGCAGCAGCGACCCCCTCAAGACACGCCGGGTCGGTGACCTGATGCTGGCCGAGGGCTTCTCCGAGGACGACGTCGACCGGGTGCTGTGGCGCAACCCCGTCGCCTTCTACGGGCTCAGCGGCCGCCTCGCCCTGGACGTCGCCGCGACCGACGCCACCCACGAGGGCAACTCCGTGCTGCGCGGCGGGGAGTGAGCCATGCGTTTCCGGCACCCCGACGGCTCCACCGTCCACCTCGCCTACTGCACCAACGTCCACCCCGCCGAGACTCTCGACGGCGTCCTCGCCCAACTCCGCGACCACTGCGAACCCGTCCGCCGTCGCCTCGGCCGCGACCGCCTCGGCATCGGACTGTGGCTCGCCAAGGACGCCGCCCACGCCCTGGTCACCGACCCGTCCGCCCTGCGCGGCCTGCGTACCGAACTGGACCGGCGCGGCCTCGAAGTCGTCACCCTCAACGGCTTCCCCTATGAGGGCTTCGGCGCCGAGCAGGTCAAGTACCGCGTGTACCGCCCCGACTGGGCCGACCCCGAACGCCTCGACCACACCATCGCCCTGGCCCGTGTCCTCGCCCACCTCCTCCCCGACGACGTCACCGAGGGCAGCATCTCCACCCTGCCCCTCGCCTGGCGCACCGCCTACGACGACGACCGCGCCGACCTGGCCCGTGCCGCCCTCCTCACTCTCGCCGAACGCCTCGACGCCCTCCATGAACTCACCGGCCGCTCCCTCCGCGTCGGCCTGGAACCCGAACCCGGCTGCGTCATCGAGACCACCGCCGACGCCCTCGCCCCACTGACCCGCATCGCCCACCCCCGCATCGGACTGAGCGTCGACACCTGCCATCTCGCCACCTCCTTCGAAGACCCGCACACCGCCCTGGACGCCCTCACCGGCGCCGGCGTCCCCATCGTCAAGTCCCAACTGTCAGCCGCCCTGCATGCCGAACACCCTCACCTCCCCCAAGTCCGCGCGGCCCTCGCCGCCTTCGACGAACCCCGCTTCCTGCACCAGACCCGCACCGCCACCACCACGGGGCTGCACGGCACCGACGACCTCGACGAGGCGCTCACCACCGATGCCCTGCCCGACACGGCACCCTGGCGCGCTCACTTCCACGTCCCGTTGCACGCGGCCCCTGCCGCGCCCCTCACCTCCACCCTCCCCGTCCTCACCACGACTCTGACCCGGCTGGTCGGCGGCCCCCAGCCGCTCACCCACCACCTGGAGGTCGAGACCTACACCTGGCAAGCCCTCCCATCAGCCCTGCGCCCCCGGCACCGAGCCCAGCTCGCCGATGGCATCGCCGCCGAACTCGCCCTGGTCCGGGACCTGTTGACCGACCTTGGCCTGAAGGAACTCCCATGAGTGACCCCAGGCCCGACCCCTGCCCCACCCCACTCCACGCCCTCGACGCGGTCAGCCTCACCCCCTGTCCGTTCCGCAACCCCGACGACCCGCACCCCCGAAAACCGACCACCCCCCTGAACCCGGCCTGGCCCGCTCGCCGGCCGCCCCCCGACCCGAGGGCCGCCCCGCCACCCGCCCCAACGCCGCCGCCCACCCCGGCGCCTGAGCCGAGGGCCACCTCGACGCCCGCGCCAACCCCCGAGTCAGCGCCCACATCGACACACCTCGCCCGGGAGAACCTCGGCGCCAAGCGGGCAGCCCTCGTCGACCTGCCCGGCGTCGAGCAACTCCTCGGCAGCGAAGGCAAGAAGGCCCAGCGCCTCGACCACACGTGGGTCGGTGAACGTGTCACGGTGGCGCACCGCACGCCTGGTGCGGGCACTTCCACCGGCTCGACGACACCCGCACGCCCGACTACGCGCAACTCGTCGAGACCCACCGCGAACCCGACCACGACCGAACCACGACTCGGCCAAGACCCGCCCACGACCCGGTCGAACTGTTCCTGGACCCGCTCGACCCTTACGCCAAGGTCAACGCGGCCACCCCACCGGCCCGGAAGAAACTCGGCCCCCGCTATCGCAGGACGGCCGTACCCCCGGCCCCGTCACCTATTCGCGGCAGCCAAGGCCACCTTCCGGCGAGCGACGACGACCGTCCGCTCCTCATCTGCTCCACCTCCCCCGTGCGGTCGGCGACCACGTCGCGGCCCCGACCTGATGTCACTCCAGGCCCCAGCCCAGGCTCAACCCAGGCCTCACTCCAGCTCCAACTGGCCGGTCCGTTCCGACTGGTCACCAGTGAAGCACCCACCACTGACAACGGCCCGAGATCCCAGGGAGTTCCAGACATGAGCCGCATTTCGCAGCCCGACCCCGAACTCACCCACCGCATCGGCAGACGCGGCATGCTCGGCGTGGCCGCAGGCGCCACCGCGGCCGCCCTGCTGGGCGCCGTGGCCACCCCCGCGACCGCCGCCACCACCCCGTCGACCGCCGGACACGGCCACGACCGGGGCCGTCCCGTCCTGCCGCCCGGCCGGCTCGGCATCCAGCTGTACAGCCTGCGCGACAAGGTCGCCACGCTCGGTTTCGCCCCCGTCTTCGCCGAGTTGGAGAGGTACGGGTACGACGAGGTCGAGTTCGCCGGATACACCCAGGGCTCCGCAGGGCCCATCACCCTCGCCCGGCTCCGCAGGCTGGCCCGCGACCACGGCCTCCACCCGATCGGCAGCCACGTCGGCTACTACTCCGACGACCCGAACGCCTACACGTTCGCCCAGAACCTCACCCGGGTCCTCGACGACGCCCAGGCCCTCGGCCTCCAGCACATCGGCACCGCATCAGGACCGTTCCGTTACGGCGACACGGTCGACGCGTGGAAACGTGCCGCGGCCGAGTTCAACACCTACGGCGCGGCGGCCGGGGCGCGGGGCATGAAGTTCTACCAGCACAACCACTCCGACGAGTTCGGCTTCGCCAGTGACAACCCCAAGGTCCGGCTCTACGACGTCCTGCTCGCCGAGACCGACCCCGACCTGGTGTTCCTGGAGATGGACATCTTCTGGGCGTACGCGGGCCAGTTCCGTTTCTCCACGCGCCCCGACGGCACGCCCGCGCCGTTCGAACCGATCCACTACGTTCTGCGCCAACCCCACCGCTACCCGCTCTTCCACGTGAAGGACGGTGTCAGCGACCCGCAGAATCCGTTCGGCTATCAGATGGTCGACGTCGGTGACGGCGACATCGACTACCGGAAGTTCATCACCGCGGTGAACCGGCTGCGCGGCGAACGCCTGGCCCACCACTGGCAGACCGAGCACGACCTGCCCGCCGACTCCCTCCGCTTCGCGCGCCGTTCCAGCGCCTATCTGCACACGCTCCGCGAGAAGCACTGAAGGCCCCGCACACGTGAGGAGGCCCTCCCCGACCAGGGGGAGGGCCTCCTCACGCGCGCGTGCGGGACGCGCTCAGCCGGTCGTCTGCGGCTGCGGAACCGGTGTCGTCTTCGGGCCCCGGCCGGGCTGCCGCAGCAGCAGCGTGATGCCCGCCGCGACCATCGAGACGACCCCGGCCAGCACATAGGCGCCGTTGTAGCCCCAGGCCGCGACGACCATGGAACCGAGGCCGCCGCCGAACAGGCCGCTGATCAGCTTGCCGCTGTAGACCAGGCCGTAGTTGGAGGCGTTGTAGTTCTCCCCGAAGTAGTCCGGCGTCAGCGCCGCGAACATCGGGTAAAATGCGCCGCCGCCGAACCCGGACAGGAACGCGAAGAACAGGAACAACGACTCGCTCTTCAGGTCACCCGCCAGGATCACGCCGAACTGGGCGAGCCCCAGCACCACGATGACGAACACCAGGGTCGACTTGCGGCCCCACCTGTCCGACAGCCAGCCCACCACACCGCGCCCGATGCCGTTGATGACGGCCATGACGCCCATCGACGAGGCGGCCACCAGCGGGCCGAAACCGACCTCCTTGGCGTAGTCGACCTGGAAGGAGATCCCGAAGATCGACACGCCGGCGGTCAACACGATGGCCAGCCACATCAGCGGCAGCATGCCCGTCCTGACGGCCTCCTTCGGCGTGTACTGCCGTGCGGCCGGGGGGTTCTTGGCGAGGCTCGCCGCGTTCTTCGCGTCACCGGAGAACGTCAGTGGATCGATGTCCGCGGGCCACCAGTTCTTGGGCGGGTCCTTGAAGAAGAACGCGCACCCGAACACCACGATCAGGATGTAGATGCCGATCAGATCCAGGACCCGGTGGTAATTCGCGGTGTCGAACGCGTAGTTGAAGATGAAGATGAACGGCAGCGACCCATACGCGAAGCCGCCGTTGACGAAACCCGTGCGGGCGCCCCGACGTTCGGGGAACCACTTGCCGACCATGTTGATGCAGGTCGCGTAGACCAGACCGGCGCCGACACCGCCGACCACCCCGAAGCCGATGATGGCCAGCCACACGTTGCTCAGATGCGACAGGGCCGCGAACCCGACCAGGCACATCGCGGAGCCGATGAACATGGCCCTGCGGGCCGTCAGGAGGCCCTTCTCGCGCAGCCAGCCCGCCGGGAAGGCGATACCGGCCTGGAAGAACACCCAGACGCTCAGAATCCAGAAGGTGTTGCTCTGCGTCCAGCCGTGCGCGTGGGACAGGGTGTCCTCCGCCGAGCCGTACGCGTATTCGAAGACGCTGATGGCCATCATGGCCAGCCAGGGGAGGTACACCATGATCTTGCGGGAGTGACCGAGGATGTCCCGGTCACTTTCGCCGACGCGGTACACGCGACCTCGTGGGTCGGTCACTTCACGGTAGGGACGACGGTTCGCGGCGTCAGGGCCTGCCGACGTCTGGCCGGCTGCGATGGGGTCCACGGTCATGTCAGGCCATCTCCTCGCCGAGCGGTTGCGGATTGGGGACGATGCGCCGGACCCTCATTCGGCCCGGGGATATCAGGAAGAGCGCCGGCACGGCACACGCCAGCCCGGCGGAACCCGCCAGCACGAGCGCGCCGTGACAGCTCCACGCGCCCCCGGCCACGGCCGCGCCCAGGCCCACGCCGACAGGCCCGGAGACCAGCGTCGAACTGTGGACCAGGCCGTAGTGGGAGGCGTTGTCGTTCTCGCCGAAGAAGTCCGCCGTCATCGCCGCGCACAGCGGGAACACCGCCGCACCGCCGAGCCCGCAGACCAGGAACCAGAACAGGAGGAACGGTTCGCTGCCCCGTTCCCCCGCCACCAGCACACCGAACTGCGCGGTGCCCAGCACGACGCAGGCGAGGACCAGCGCGTTGCGCCGCCCGTAGCGGTCCGAGAGCCTCCCGACGGCGCCGAGGCCGACGCCGTTGACGAGCGCCATGAAGGCGACAGCCGTGCCGAGCGTCCCGCGCGGGAAGCCCAGGTCTTCGGCGAACGACATCTGGACGACGACTCCGAAGACGTTCACTCCGGCCGTGCCCAGCAGACAGAGCCACATCAGCCACAGGACGGGCGTGCGCGCGGCTTCTTGAGAAGTGTGCTGTTTCGCGGCGGGCGGGTTCCTCTCCAGAGCCCGGCGGATCGTCGGGTCGACCGGCCTGCGCAGCGGGTCGACGTGGTCGGGCCACCAGTTCTTCGGCGGGTCCTGGAGAAGCCGACCGGCCGACGCCACCACCAGACACAGCCCCACACCCACGGCCACGCAGACGGCCTGATGGCGAGCCAGATCCACGGACGCGGCGAACAGGAACAGGAAGGGCGCGGACCCGACGGCGAAGCCGCCGCTGACGAGGCCCGTCCGGCCGCCCTTGCGCTCCGGACACCACGTGCCGACCAAGCTCACACAGGTCACCTGGACGAGCCCGGCGCCGAGACCACCGCACACGGCGAACCCGAAGGAGCCCACGCGCGTGCCGGGCAGAGCGGCCAGGAAGAGCCATCCCGTCAACGGGGCACAGGCGCCGATCAGCAGAGCCGTACGGGCGGTCAGTCGGCCGTTGACCCGCAGCCGCCCGGCAGGGAGGGCCACGGCCGCCTGCAAGCACATCCAGACGCCCAGCAGCCGGAAGACGTGCTCGTCGCTCCACACGTGCGCCCCGCCCGCCGCGGCGAACGCGCACGCGGCGGCACCCGCGCTTGTCATGGCCACCCAGGGCAGAACGACCATCCACGCGCGCGTGCGGCCCATGAGGTCCACATCGGACTCGCCGACCCGGTACCCGCGTCCGTTGCGGTCCGTCACTTCTCGAAAGGGAACGGGTAAGGAACAGTCCGTAGTTGTCATCGTGCAGCACCCCTTGCATCGAAAGTTCTGGCCAGCGCCCCCTGTCCAATGCCTTTCGTGCACACCCGGGTCCCGGGTCCGGCCGCACACCGTCGGCCGGACCCTCGCCCTCACCTCATGAACCGCCTCCCAGCAGCCGCGCCGCACGCGCCCAGCGGTACTTCGCGCCGAGCACGTCCACCGGCCGCTCGGTCGTGTACGGGTACGCCACGACTCCACGCTCGTAGAGGTACTGGCAGGCCTCCTCGACCTCGACATCGCCCGCGAGAGACGCCACCACGGGCTTCTCGATGCCCCGCTCCCGGAATTCGGCCACCACGCGCGCGGTCAGCTCCGCGAAGACCATCGGGGGCGTGACGATGGTGTGCCAGTAGCCCAGGACGAGCGCGTGGACGCGCGGGTCCTCAAGCCCCAGCCGGATCGTCGCCTCGTACGTCGACGGCGGCTCGCCCCCGGTGATGTCGACGGGATTCCCGGCGGCCCCGAAGGGCGGGATGAACGCGCGGAAGGCCGCGTCCAGGTCCGGCGGGATCTCCATCAGGGACAGGCCGTTGTCGGTCACCGCGTCCGACAAAAGCACACCGCTGCCGCCGGCCCCGGTGATGATGACGACGTTGTCACCCTGCGGAGTGGGAAGGACCGGCAACGCGCGCGCGTACTCCAGCATGTCGTTCAGACCCGCCGCGCGGATCACCCCGGCCTGCTTCAGGATGTCGTCGTAGACGGCGTCGTCGCCCGCCAACGCCCCGGTGTGCGAGCCGGCCGCCTTCGCACCCGCCGCCGTGCGGCCCGCCTTCAGCACCACGACCGGCTTCTTCGGCACCGTCTCCCGCGCGGCCGCCACGAACGCGCGCCCGTCCTTGAGGTCCTCCAGATGCATCGCGATGCAGTCGGTGTGCGGGTCCTCGCCGAACCAGGTCAGCAGATCGTCCTCGTCCAGGTCCGACTTGTTGCCCAGTCCCACGATCGCCGACACGCCCGTCCTGGTGGTGCGCGCGAAGCCCAGGATGGCCATCCCGATCCCGCCGGACTGCGAGGTCAGCGCGACGCCGCCCTTGACGTCGTACGGCGTGCAGAACGTGGCGCACAGGTCGTGCCAGGTGGAGTAGTAGCCGTAGATGTTCGGCCCCAGGAGCCGGACGCCGTACCGCTCGGCGATCGCCACGATCTCGTCCTGGAGCGCGTGTTCGCCGGTCTCAGCGAACCCGGAGGGGATCAGCACGGCGTTGGGGATCTTCTTGCGCCCGACCTCCTCCAGAGCGGCGGCCACGAACCGCGCGGGGATCGCGAACACCGCGACATCCACCTCGCCGGGGACATCGGTGACACTCTTGTACGCCTTGCGGCCCAGAATGTCGTCGGCCTTCGGGTTCACCGGATGGATCTCCCCGGCGAAGCCCCCGTCGACGAGGTTGCGCATCACCGAATTGCCGATCTTGCCCTGCTCGTTGGAGGCACCGATCACGGCGACCGACGAGGGCTGCATCAGGCGGCGCATCGAGGTGAGGATCTCCTCGCGCGCGTACCGGCGCCGTACCGGTGGCTGCCGGTCGGCGAGGATCACGCGGATGTCGGCGGCGACGGCACCCCCAGGGGTCGCGATCACCGGGTTGAGGTCGACCTCCGCGATCTCCGGGAAGTCCGTGACCAGTTGGGACACCCGCCGGATCTGCTCGGCGACCGCCCACCGGTCCACCCCCGCCTGCCCGCGCACCCCGCGCAGGATCTCCGCCGACCTGATCGACTCCAGCATCGACAGCGCCTCGTCGGAACTCACCGGCGCCAGCCGGAACGTGACGTCCTTGAGGACCTCGACGAGCACCCCGCCGAGCCCGAACGCCACGATCTTCCCGAACGTCGGATCGGTGACGGCCCCGACGATGACCTCCTGCCCCTGCGGCAGCAACTCCTGGATCTGCACGCCCTCGATCCGCGCGGCGGCGTCGTACGCGCGCGCGTTCTCGACGATCCGGTGGAACGCGGCCCGCACGTCGGTTGCGCCCTCGACACCGACGACCACCCCGCCCGCGTCGGTCTTGTGCAGGATGTCCGGCGAGACGATCTTCATCACGACGGGCCCGCCGAAGCGTGCCGCGTGTGCTACCGTCTCGTCGACGTCGGTCGCCAACTCCTCGCCCGGTACGGCGATCCCGTAGGCATCGGCGATGATCTTGCCCTCGGGCGCGGTGAGCGCGGAGCGGCCCTCGGCCCGCACGGCGTCCAGGAGCGAACGCACCCTCAGTTCCCGGTCTTCGGCCATCACGTCAGATCACTCCGTTCGACTTGAGCAGGCGCAGCTCCTCGTCGCCGAGCCCCAGCTCGCCGATGTAGACGGCTTCGTTGTGCTCGCCCAGCAGCGGCGAACTGGTCACGTCCACGGGGGAGTCGGAGAGCTTGAGCGGGCTGCCGACGGTCACGAACTCGCCCCGCTCGGGGTGCGGCACGGTGACGACCATCTCGTTGGCGACCAGTGACGCGTCCTCGATGATCTCCCTGGTCGACAGGATCGGCCCGCACGGGATGTTGTGGGCGTTGAGCTTCTCCAGCACCTGCCACTTGGGCAGCGTCGAGGACCACTCCTCGATCAGCTGGAACATCTTGCCGAGCTTCGGCAGCCGGGTCTCCGGCGTCGCCCACTCGGGGTCCTCGGCCAGCTCGGGCCGGCCGATCAGCTCGGTCAGCGGCCGCCAGCCGACGGGCTGCACGATGACGTACACGTAGTCGTTGGGGCCGCCCGGCGCGCACTTGACGGCCCAGCCGGGCTGGCCGCCGCCGGACGCGTTCCCGGACCGGGGAACTTCGTCGCCGAAGTCGTCGTTGGGATATTCAGCGAGTGGGCCATGGGCCAGGCGCTGCTGGTCGCGCAACTTCACCCGGCAGAGGTTGAGCACCGCGTGCTGCATGGCCACGTTCACCCGCTGACCGCGCCCGGTGTGCTCGCGCTGGAACAGCGCCGCGAGTATCCCCGCCACGGCGTGGACGCCCGTGCCCGAGTCCCCGATCTGGGCCCCCGTCGCCAGCGGCGGCCCGTCCTGGAAACCGGTCGTCGCCATCGACCCGCCCATGGCCTGCGCGACCACCTCGTACGCCTTGAAGTTGGTGTACGGGCCGTCCCCGAACCCCTTGATGGAGGCATAGACGATCCGCGGATTGATCTCCTGGATGCGGTCCCAGGTGAAGCCCATACGGTCGACCGCGCCCGGTCCGAAGTTCTCGACCATGACGTCGGAGCGCCGGATCAGCTCGGTGAGGATCTCCTTGCCGCGCTCGGTCTTGGTGTTGAGGGTGATGCTCCGCTTGTTGCAGTTGAGCATCGTGAAGTAGAGGGAGTCCACGTCCGGGAGGTCGCGCAGCTGCTTGCGCGTGATGTCACCGGTCGGTGCCTCCAGCTTGACGACATCCGCGCCGAGCCAGGCGAGCAGTTGCGTCGCCGAGGGTCCGGACTGGACGTGCGTCATGTCGAGGACGCGGATTCCTTCGAGTGCCTTGGCCGACGTACCGGACATGAAGGTCACCTCACTTGTACATCGTCTGGTTCATGGTTCCGGGGGCGTACGCGTCCGGGTCGACCCAGACGTTGATCAGCGACGGCTTGCCGGACTCGCGGGCCCGCTGGAGCGCGGGGGCGATGTCGGCGGGGTCGCGGACCTCCTCGCCGTAACCGCCCAGCATCTGGGCGAACTTGTCGTAGTGGACGTCGCCGAGGGTGTTGCCGACCCGCTCGCGCTCCTGGCCGTACTTGGCGGCCTGGCCGTAACGGATCTGGTTCATGGAGGAGTTGTTGCCGACGATGCCGACGAAGGGGAGGTCGTAGCGGACGAGGGTCTCGAAGTCCCAGCCGGTGAGGGAGAAGGCGCCGTCGCCGAAGAGGGCGACGACCTCCTTGTCGGGGCGTGCCTGCTTGGCGGCCAGCACGAAGGGGACGCCGACGCCGAGGGTGCCGAGCGGGCCCGGGTCCATCCAGTGCCCGGGCGACTTGGGCTGGACGACCTGCCCGGAGAAGGTGACGATGTCGCCGCCGTCACCGATGTAGAGGGAGTCCTCGGTGAGGAAGTCGTTGATCTCGCTGACCAGCCGGTAGGGGTGGATGGGGGAGGCGTTGGACTTCAGGCTGGGCAGCCGCTTCTCCAGTGCGGTCTGTTCGACGGCGCGTAGCTCGTCGAGCCATTCCTTGCGTCGGCCCGCACCGCCGTTGATGCGCCCGGAGGCGGCCTCGGCCACCGATTTCAGCACCAGGCCGGGGTCGCCGACGATGCCGAGGTCGATGTCGCGGTTCTTGCCGACGGTGCGGTAGTCGAGGTCGATCTGTACGACCGTCGCGTCCGGTGAGAGCCGCTTGCCGTAGCCCATGCGGAAGTCGAAGGGGGTGCCGACGATGACGATGACGTCGGCGTGCGAGAAGGCGTACCGGCGCGACAGCTGGAAGTGGTGCGGGTCGCCGGGCGGGAGGGTGCCGCGTCCGGCGCCGTTCATGTAGGCGGGGACATTCAGGGTGCGGACGAGGTCGACGGCGGACTCGGTGCCCCGGGTCGTCCACACCTGGCTGCCGAGCAGGATGGCCGGCTTCTCCGCGTGCACCAGCAGGTCGGCGAGCTTCTCGACGGCGTCGGGGTCGCCCGGGGACCGGGTCGAGGCGCGGTAGGCGCCCTGGCGCGGCACGCGCGCGGTGGCGGCCGGGACCTTGGCGTCCAGCACGTCACGGGGGATCTCCAGGAAGGCGGGTCCCGGCGCGCCGTGGTAGCACTCGCGGAACGCCATGGACACCATGTCGGCGGCCCGGGCGGTGTCCGGGACGGTCGCGGCGAACTTGGTGATCGGCGTCATCATGTCGACGTGCGGGAGGTCCTGGAGGGAGCCCATCTTGTGCTGGGTGTGGGCCCCTTGGCCGCCGATGAGCAGCATCGGTGACTCCGCGCGGAAGGCGTTGGCCACGCCGGTGACGGCGTCGGTGGTGCCGGGTCCGGCGGTGACGACGGCGCAGCCGGGCTTGCCGGTGATGCGGGCGTACCCGTCGGCGGCGTGGGCGGCGACCTGTTCGTGGCGGACGTCGACGACCTCGATGCCCTCGTCGACGCAGCCGTCGTAGATGTCGATGATGTGGCCGCCGCACAGGGTGTAGATGCGGTCGACCCCCTCGGCCTTGAGTGCCTTGGCAACGAGATGACCACCGGAAATGACGTCTTGAGTGTCGTCGGACATGGCGAAGTCCTGTCCCTTCGTAGGGGGTTGGAACGCTCTCTCCGTACATTGCATACAGTCGACGAATACTGTATGAACCTTGTTATCCCGCATCCGTCAGGTCGTGTCCAGAGGCGTGCGGCACTTTTCAGACAGGAGCCGAGATGGACCTGTACGAGCACCAGGCAAGGGAACTCTTCGAGGAACACGGCATCGCGGTACCGAGGGCCGAGGTCACCGACTCGCCCGCGAAGGCCCGCGAGATCGCCCGCCGGCTGGGCGGCAAGACCGTGGTCAAAGCACAGGTGAAGGTCGGAGGGCGGGGCAGGGCGGGCGGCGTCAGGATCGCCGCCGACCCGGCCGCCGCCTACCTGACGGCACGTCAGATACTCGGCATGGACATCAAGGGACACCCGGTCGACACGGTGATGTTGGCCGAACCAGTCGACATCGAGAGCGAGTTCTACGTCTCCTACGTCCTCGACCGCGCGTCCGGCACCTTCCTCGCGATCGCCTCCGCCGAGGGCGGCATGGACATCGAGGAGGCCGCCGCGACCCGCCCCGAGACCGTGGCCCGCGTCCCCGTCGACCCCGCCGAGGGCGTCACCCCGGCCAAGGCGGCCGAGATCGCCGAGGCGGCCGCACTGCCGCCGGAGACCGTCGACGTCCTGGTCCGGCTCTGGCAGGTCCTCGTCCGCGAGGACGCCCTCCTCGTCGAGGTCAACCCGCTCGTACGCACCCGGCAGGGCCGCGTCCTCGCCCTCGACGGCAAGGTCACCCTCGACGACAACGCCCGCTTCCGCCAGACACGTTGGGATGACGCCGACGCGGAGCGCGCCGATCCGCTGGAGGCCCGGGCCGCCGCCAAAGGCCTCACCTACGTGAAGCTCGACGGCGAGGTGGGCGTCATCGGCAACGGCGCGGGACTCGTGATGGCCACCCTCGACGTGGTCGCCGGCTGCGGCGCCCGCCCCGCCAACTTCCTCGACCTCGGCGGCGGCGCCTCCGCGCAGGTCATGGCGGACGGCCTCGCCGTCATCCTCTCCGACCCCGACGTCCGGTCCGTCCTCGTCAACGTCTTCGGCGGGATCACCGCCTGCGACAAGGTCGCCGACGGCATCGTCCGGGCCCTGGACACCGTACGGCTCACCAAGCCGCTCGTCGTCCGCCTCGACGGCAACAACGCCGAGCGCGGCCGGGCCGTCCTCGCCGACCACGCCCACCCGCTGGTCCAGCAGGCCACCACCATGGACGGCGCCGCCCGCCGGGCCGCCCGACTCGCCACCAACGCCTAGGGAGACGGGACGACATGGCCATCTACCTCGCCAAGGAGAGCAAGATCCTCGTCCAAGGCATGACAGGCGGCGAGGGCATGAAACACACCCGGCGCATGCTCGCCGCCGGCACGGACGTCGTCGGCGGCGTCAACCCGCGCAAGGCGGGCCGCACCGTCGACTTCGACGACCGCTCCGTCCCCGTCTTCCGCACCGTGCGCGACGGCATCGAGGCCACCGGCGCCGATGTCAGCGTCGTCTTCGTGCCGCCCGCCTTCGCCAAAGAGGCCGTCATCGAGGCCGCGGACGCCGGGATCGGCCTCGCCGTCGTCATCACCGAGGGCATCCCCGTCCACGACTCCGTCGCCTTCCACGCGCACGCGAAAGCCCGCGGCACGCGCGTGATCGGCCCCAACTGCCCCGGCCTGATCACCCCCGGCCAGTCCAACGCGGGCATCATCCCGGCCGACATCACCCGAACCGGACGCATCGGCCTGGTCTCGAAATCGGGCACCCTCACCTACCAACTCATGCACGAACTGCGCGACATCGGCTTCTCCACCTGCGTCGGCATGGGCGGCGACCCCGTCGTCGGCACCACCCACATCGACTGCCTCGCCGCCTTCGAGGCCGACCCCGACACCGAACTCGTCGTCCTCATCGGCGAGATCGGCGGCGACGCGGAGGAGCGCGCCGCCGCGTACATCCGCGCCCACGTCACCAAGCCGGTCGTCGGCTACATCGCCGGTTTCACCGCGCCGGACGGCAGGACGATGGGCCACGCCGGTGCGATCGTCTCCGGTTCCACGGGCACCGCGCGAGCCAAGAAGGAGGCCCTGGAAGCCGTCGGCGTACAGGTCGGCCGGACCCCGACCGAGACAGCGAAGCTCGTACGCGAACGTCTCGAACCCCCCGAACGAGGGAGCAGCACCGCCACCGATTGACGGCAACGGCGATCAGCACCTCCTCGACATCCCCGCACCGCCCCTCCACGCGCGCGTAACGGCCCTGCACTCCCCGCCCCCGCCTGCACACGGAGAGCAGAGCAGACGACGGCCACCCTCACGCCCTCGTCGAGCACCGCGATCTCCTCGCGCCGCTCGTGGTCTGGGAGATCGGCAAGCCCTGGCGGCTGGCGCGGGCTGACGTGGACGTCGACGGGAACGGGCCGAAGATCGTCGGCCGGGCCCGCTGGACGGCCCGGTGTCGAACTTCGCGAGCTGGAACTATCCGGCGAGCGTGCTCGTTCACTGATTACTGGTACAGGCATGGGCGGGCAACGCGGTGATCGCCAAGACCCCGACCGACGGTGGTCCCGCGTCCCTCATCCTGGCCAGTGCGCTCGCCGCCCGCGAGGGAATTCCGGTGACCCTCGTCAGCGACAGCGGGCGCGAACTGTCCCGGGCGCTGGTGCGGGCGCCCGAGATCGGTTGCGTCTCCTTCGCAGGCGACCGCGACACCGGTGCCGCGGTCGCCGATGGCGACGTCGTCCTGCTGCACCGCGCCGACCCGGGACCACGCCCGCTTCCTGCCCGGCCAGGAAACGTCGGCCTACGTCCAGCCCCTCACCTTCTCAACCCACCCCGCTCATGCCATGCCGGACGATCAGTCCCGACCACGGCCCGGCGGCACCCCGGCACAAGAACAACGTCGAGCCGACGCCTCTCCCCTCACCGCCTGGGCGAGGAAACGGCGGCCGCGCTGGTCCGTGCGGCGCAGGTACCCCAGGCCGAGGAATACACCTAGGAGTGATGGAGAAGTCACCCCAGGTGATCGGCCGCGAGTGCTCGCCCGCACCCCGCCGCACCCCCGCCCACGGGACGGATATGCAGGTGAAAGGCGCTCCGAAAGCTTGGTATTGTTGTCCATGTCGCCGCGGGGAACACCCCCGGCCAGGCGACAGACACCTAGTCCGGGTGGCGGAATGGCAGACGCGCTAGCTTGAGGTGCTAGTGCCCTTTAACGGGCGTGGGGGTTCAAGTCCCCCCTCGGACACCAGCTGAGACCCCACTTCATGTGGGGTCTCTTGCGTTCCAGGGCTCTGGTGTGACCGATCATGTGGCCAGCTTTCAGCAAGGAAGTACCACGTGCCGTTCTCCCGGCAGGTCAGCCGTGCATCGCCACGCGGTACAGAGCCGCGAGGGCGTCGTCGATGGGGTGGAGCTGCGGCTTGCCGGAGGGGGCAAGCCTGTTCCACCGCTGGAGGTTCACGGCGAGGGACAGTTGCCGCTTGCCGTCGGCACCGGTCATGGCCGGCGTGCCACCGCCCCAGACCGTGCCGCCATGGCCCCAGAAGATGTCTTGGCCGGGGCCTTCCATCGGGTGCAGGCCGAGGCCGTAGTCGATCGTCCTGCCCTCTTGGGAGACGACCGGGACGGTGCGTTGCATCTGCGCCAGCGAAGAGGGGCGGGCCGAAGGCGTTGGGCGACCGAAGAGATCCTGGACGCGGCGGCGGAGCTGCTGCGCACGAGCGGCGCGGATTCGTTCAGCGTGCGCAAGCTGGCCGTGGTCCTCGGGACCGATTCCTCCAGCCTCTACCGGCACTTCCGGAGCAAGACCGAACTGCTGCGCGCGGTCGCCGACCCTGAACGCTTCCCGACCCTGGCCCACTTCGCGCGCGACATCCGCCCCCTCGGAGAGGATCGCGGTGCCGCGGAGGACCCAGGCACCCCCAGTGTCCCGACGGCCGATCCGGCCACTCACGCCCCGCAAAAACCCGTTGGCTGCCAGGATCAGCCCTGCTACCTTTCCGGAGGCCGTGCGGGAGATCGAGGAGGTGGTATCCGTGAGCGTTGTATCGACATGGGTGCTCTCCTCCGGGGTCATGGTCGGGCGGTAGGTGGGTCGTCCGGGAGCGCCGTTCCAGTGCACTTCCGAAAGGCACGACCATGCGTTTCACTGACGAGCAGCGCCTCGACGACGGCGTCCTCGAACGCGAATTCACCCTCGGCGAGATCCCCGGCATCCTGTGGACGCCCGCATCCGCCCCCGCGTCGACACCGGCGCCGCTGATCCTGCTCGGGCAACCTCCGCTCGGGCTGCGCCGGATGTACCCCCGGCTGGTGGGCCGGGCCCGGCGTGCCGCAGCGGACGGTTTCGCCACGGCCACCATCGAGCTTCCCGGCAGCGGCGACCGGCCCCGTTGGCCCGCCGTCGAGCAGGCCCGCGCCGACCTGCGCCGGGCGATCGAAGCCGGTGAGCCGGTCGGCGGCGAGATCGTCGACGCCCTCGTCCTCCCGCTGATCGGCCAGGCGGTGCCGGAATGGCAGGCCGCCCTGGACGCCCTCCTCGCACTGCCCGAAATCGGCGGCCCGGTCGGATACTCGGGGGGCCTGATCTCCCTCGGCATCCGGCTGGCGAGGGTCGAGCCCCGCATCTCGGCCGCCGTGCTGTTCGCGGGGAGTTTCGTGCCGCGCGCCCTGTTCGAGGAGGCCCGGCAGATCACCGTTCCCCTGCATGTGCTGTTGCAGTGGGACGACGAGGGCAACGACCGGCAGGCGGCCCTGGACCTCTTCGACGCCTTCGGGTCCGAGGAGAAGTCCCTGCACGCGCATCTCGGTGGGCACACCGGCGTCCCGGAGTCCGCGGGGGAGGGCGCGGCGCAGTTCTTCGCCCGCCATCTGAAGTGAGGCCGGGCCGGCGGACCGGCGACGGACGGTAGCCGCCGCCGGTCCGCACCCCGGCGCACCAGGTCGGCCAGCCCTCCCCCGGGCGATGAGTCCGGCGTCGGCGCTGTACTCGACCTTCGGGTCCGGGCCGGGACTGCCGTGAGGAGACGGGGAGTTCGGCGCGGCCCCGAACGAAGCTCGGCCGAGTCCCCTCACTCCCGTACCGTCACCGTTCGCAAGCCCGGGGCCCTGCGGATCTCCCCCTCGCAGAAGGGCGGGGTGACCCAGTGGGCGGTGGAGAAGAGGCGGGTCTGGTCGGCGGTGTGGGGGGAACGGGGGTTGGGGGACTGGGAGTAGGTGAGGAGGGTGCGGGCGTCGGGGCAGTGGTCGTTGGTCCAGGTCACCGCCTGGAGGTAGCTGGTGCCGTACGGGACGTCCGGGTACGCGCCGACCGTCGGGTCCCAGTCGGGCTCGATGGTGTTCCAGACGCCCAGCGCGTCCGTGCCGCCCGGCACCGGGATGCGCTGCCCGCCGCGCGTGACGAACTGGTGCTCGCCCAGTCGCGCGTCCAGCGCCGTGCCGGTGGAGCGCAGTTCGGCGACGGTGTCGATGAGGGCCTGGGAGAAGCCCGGGGCGGCGGTGTTGAGGACGCGCGGGGTGTGGACCGGGTCGGCGGGGGAGAAGGGCACGGTCCACAGGTCGGCCGGGGGCACTGTCGCAAGGAGCCGTCGCCAGAAACGGTCGAAGAGCAGGGCGCCCCGGCTGGCGGGGTTCATCGTGCGGTCCCAGCGGGCCAGGACCCGGCAGGCCGCAGTGACGTCGGCGGTCCTGACCGCGCCCGGCAACGCCGCACAGGCACGGGCCGTCTCGGCGGCGGCGAGATCACCAGCGGGCGCGCGATTGCTGAACTGCTGCCGCTGGAGATCCGCGACCGTCAGCCCGCCCCTGGCCGCGAGCGCGGAGACGTCCTCGATCGCCCCTCGGGTGCGCAGCGAGCGGGGCGTGCCGGTCGGGCCGAAGATCCGGGGATGACCGGTGAGCGGACGGTCGGCGTTGGTGAGCCAGGCGCTGTCGTTGGAGTTCTCCACGTACGGGGCGTCCTGGAGGAGCGGCAGGGCGGCGGGGCCGAACGTGCCCGGCTGCACGGCGTCCGGGTCCGTGCCCGGGACACAGTCGCCGCGTGCGCCGTCCAGAACCGCCAACCCCGAGTCCGGGTAGGTGAGGTGACCGAGCGGGGTCGAGCAGCGGCGGACCAGGTCGTCGGTGATGCGGGGCAGCACCTGGGACTGGCTGAAGAGGGTGTGCCCGGCGGAGTCGGCGGCGAGGGTGTTGGCCCAGGGGAGGCCCTGGGTGCGGTTCAGGGCCGTCAGGATCTCGCGGGTGCTGCGGGCCTTGGCCAGGCCGAGCGCCGTGTCCGCACCCCGGAGGTTGGCGGCGCCCGGGTCGCTCAGGGCGTACGCGCTGGTCGCGGTCCACGGGAGCGTCAGACCGCCGGGGAGGGAGGTGAGGACGGGACCGTACCGGGTCCACCACTGGACGCGGGTCACCTCACCGCCGTTGTCGACCGGGACGGTGACGGTGCGCCGGGTCATGCGTTCGGGTCGGCCGTCCACCAGGTAGGTGGTCGGGTCGGCCGGGTCCAGGGTCAGCTGGTGGAGGTTCATGGCGATGCCGGTGGCGTCGGTGTGGCTCCACGCGATGTCGGCGGTGTAGCCGATGGACACGGTCGCCGAACCGAGCAACGAGCCGCCCGCGACGTTCAGTTCACCCGGGATGGTCTGCTGGGACTGCCAGAAGCGCAGCTGCCCCCGCCACGGGAAGTGCGGGTTGCCGAGCAGCAGGCCGCGTCCGTTCGCCGTCGTGGAGCCGTGGAAGGCAACGGCGTTGGAGGCCAGGGACGTGTCTCGGCCGGGCAACTCCGAGGCGGGGGAGAGGAGTTGGTGTGCGGCCTCGGCTGTCCTGGTGAGGTCGGGGGTCGGCTGTGCCGCGTCGGCGGTGCGGGTGCTCCCGGGCGGGCGGCGGTGATGCCGTCGATGCCGAGTGCCTGGCCGCCGAACAGGCCGACGGAGAATTCGAGGGCGGCGACGTCGACGGCGGTCACCGGACGGACCCAACGGGCCTTCCCGCACGCCGGATCGGTGATGCGCTCCTGCCGCAGCCAGGCGTTGTAGCCGGCGGCCCAGCCGCGCCGGAGTTCGGCGCTCCGGTGGCTCGGGCCGGTCGACGGGGGCGTCGCCATGAGCCGTTCGACGGTGCCGGTGTCCCGTACGCCCCGGTAGAACAGGTCGCTGGCGAGGTTGGTGGTGGCGGCGGACGCGCGGGGGTTGGGCGCACCGCGCGCACCGAAGTGCCGGGACCGCTCGCCGCGTACGGTGATGAACGCCTCGGCGAGATCGCACACCGCGTCCTGGGCCTGGGCCCAGCCGGTGCCGAAACCGAGGCTCGGGTAGTCCCGGGCGACGATGTGCGGGATGCCGTACGCGGTGTACCGGACGACGGCGGACGCGGCGATCAGCAGCACCAGCGCGGCGACCGCCCAGCGTCTCGACCAGATACGGACCGGCACAGTTCCTCCCGGGAAACGGTGATCGGCGACCGCACCCCACGGCGCCGCCGCCCACATGCCCACCGGGCGTCGACGACTGTCAACGCACCGCGCCGACCGGGGCACCCGCCCCGGTCGACCGCCCTGCCCGACTCCACCCGGCCGGGTCAGTCTCCGCAGTACTCCGCCTCCAGCACCTGGTTCAGGTCTCCCGCCCAGTCCCCGTTGAAATTCAGGGCGAGGGAGTGGCGGCCGTCCGCCGTGGTGGTCGCCACGGACGCGGAGCCGTGGATTCCGCCGGTGTGGCCCCAGACATGGACACCGCAGGAGAGGGTCTGGTCCATCAGACCGAGGCCGTAGGAGAGGTTCGGGACGCCGTCCAGCCGCACCGTCGTCTTCATCTCCTTGAGCTGCTGCGGCGGCAGCAACCGGCCGCGCAGGAGCGCCGAGTAGAAACGGTTCAGGTCGGCGGAGCTGGAGATCATCTCGCCCGCCGCCGACGCGAGCGACGGGTTCAGCCGCGTCACGTCGTACGTCCTGCCCTCGGCCGTCGGCGCCAGTTTCGAGTACGCCCTGCTGCTCGGGGACGGGACCGTCGACCGGGTGCCCGGCACCGATGTCGCCCTCAGTCGCAGCGGCTCGATGACGCGCCGTTCGATCTCCTGGCCGAACCCGTGCCCGGTCGCCTTCTCGATCACCATCCCGGCGAGTATGTAGTTGGTGTTGGAGTAGCTCCACGAGGTCCCCGGCGTGAAGTCCGGCCCGTGGGCCATCGCGATCCCCACCAACTCACCCGGCGTGCGGGTGTCGTTGCGGTGCTTGAGGAACCCGTCCGCCAGGAGGTACCTGGTCGTGAACTCCGGGTCCGACGTGTAGTCGTAGATACCGCTGGTGTGGTTGAGGAGTTGGCGGAGCGTGATGCGGCGGCCGTCGTGACCATGGCCCCGGACCACGCCGGGCAGCCAGGTGTCGACGGTGTCGTCGAGCGACAGCCGTCCCTCCGCCTCCAGTTGGAGCACGACGGTGGCGACGAACGTCTTGGTGATGCTGGCGACCCGGTAGCGGTCGTCGGCCGAACGCGGGTCGCCCGTACGGAGGTTGCCCACCCCGGCCGTCGTCGACCAGGTGCCCCGCCGGTCCTGGGCGGTCGCGGTGACACCGGGAACGCCCGCTGCCACCGCCGCCCGCACGGCCGTGCCCGTCGCCGCGTGGTCGTCCGTCGCCGCAAGTGCCGGTGCCGCCAGTGCCGTAGTCAGTGCAACGGCCGTGGCGGCGACCAGAGTCGTACGTGCTCGCATGTTCTCCCCCAACTGGGCTGGTGATCAGCTCGGTCGGGGGGAGGGACGTGGGACGGTCCATGGCAGTTGCCTCAACCCGGGCCGGTGACAAGGGGGTTGAGCCCTTTTCGGGCAACCTTGCCGACCGGGCGTGCGAGCCATCGGCCGCCTACCGACAGATGGACCTTCAACTGCCCGGTCAGTCCGCCGAGTTGGAGTCTGCCGGGAAGGGGATCTGGAGGGCTTCGAGGACGGCCAGGGGGTCGAGGTAGTCGCGCCAGTGGGTGATCCTGCGGTCCTTGAGGGTGATCACGGAGACGAAGTGGTTGTCGTACGCCCGGCCCGTGGAGACCGCGCGGCCGTGCACCGCGTATTCGAGGACGACCACCGAGGTCACGCGGTCGTGGTGGACGGCGAGACCGTCGGCGCTCTCCACGACCATCGCGTTCCCGTAGCCGCGGTACAACTCGGCCAGCGCGTCCCGGCCTTCGATCCTTCGGGGGTAGCCCGGGACGGTGACCACGTACTCGGTGACGGCGTCCTCGGCGAACCAGTCGAAGAAGTGGTCCCCGTCGACCAGCCCGGCGAGCCCTTCCCCGACGACGCGGAAGAACGGCTCCAGCGCCTTGAAGTCGTCCAGATCCCTCACGGCCATGACGTTCCTCGGTTTCTGTGGTGAGCGGCGGTGACGAACGCCCAGTCTGCCCCGGCGCGCGGCCGGAACCGGGCAGGTCCGAGCGTGTCCCGGAAGCCGCGCGGCGGGCCCCCGGGCGAGCATCGGTGGGCCCCGTGCGACGGCAGTCGACCACGGTGACAGGGCTCGTCCGCCTGGAAGGGCGCAGTCAATTGCCGTGAAAACAGGGGCCATTGTCCTGCTCTGTCGCTAGACTGGACCATTCACACCCGACTGGTTCCGGTCGGTCGGCTGATGCTCGGGGGAGCGGTGGCGCGTGACGGAGTCCGGAGTGGGGATGGGCCTCAGAGGCCGGAGCGGAATCGTCTCCCTGGTCGGCGAGTGCCTCACACAACCGCCCGCAGCGGAGCGCCCGGTGACCATCCTGCTCGGCCCGCGCGGCAGCGGCGCCAGCGAGGCCCACAGCGCGCTCATGGAGCAGTTCGGCCCGCAGAACCCGTTCGCCTACGTCAACCTCGGCGTCGAGCACGCCCTGCTGCCCCGTTACGGCCTGGCCCTGCTCGCCCGGCAGCTCGAACGCAAGCTGCCGAAATACCTGCGCTCCCACTTCCCCCGGCTGCGGCTCGGGCTGCTCGCCTCCGACCACGAGCTGCGGATGACCACCCTGGTCGAGGGGCGGCGCACCATCCGGCGCGAACTGGACGCCTTCCAGGAGCAGACCGAGGCACGCTACGGGGACTACCTCGCCGCCTTCTTCGAGGTGGCCGGGGGCGCGGTCGGCGCCCCGGACGGCGCGTCGAGCGCGGCGCTCGCCCTGTTGCAGGACGCGCTGCGGATCGGCCGACGCCGGCTGCCCAGCCGCAAGTTCACCAGCAGCGCCGCCTGGTACGGCGCCCACCCGCTCATCCGCAGCCAGGACGCCTGGGAAGCGCTGGTCGAGCTGAACCTCTGGCGGCACAACGGCGACGTCGACGACCAGGACCGACTGGACCGGGTGCTGTTCTCGGCGTTCCTGGAGGACCTGCGGCAGAACGTGTCGCACTCCTTCATGCCCCGCTCGTATCTGCTGCTGCTCGACAACTCCCATACGGAGTACGGCCGTCGCTTCCTCGACCTGCTGATCCGCGCCCGGCACGACGACACGGTGGTGGCCGGTACGACCTGCGATCCGCTGACCATCGTGGCGAGTTCGAACCGTTGGCTGCCCCGCTGGGGACCCGCCACCGGGGATCAGTGGCCGTGGCGGCTGCGCGGCCCCGACCGGGCGGCGCTGTCCGACTGGAGCGAGCACCGACCCACCCGCGACAGCGACGACACCTGGTGGTACCCGTTGCGACTGCGCGACCTCAACCTCGACGAGGTGCGCATCCGCATGGAGTTGGAGATGCGCCGCCACCCCGACCTCGCGCCGTTCACCCGGCTCGCGCCCTTCGTGCACCGGCTGACCTGCGGGCTTCCCCGGGCGGTGCACCAAGTCACGGGCGTCCTTCGGCAGTCGGGGGTACCGGCGGAGGACGGCGCCGAACAGGACCGGTGGCTGCGCACCCTGCCGGAGCGGACCCTGCGCGACGGCGAGGACACCCCGACGCTCTGCGACGCCGCCCTCGATCACCTGCTGCACGGCCTGGACGAGGGCGCGCGCGACACCCTCGCCGAGTGCGCCGCCGCCCGTGACCTGTCCATCGGCACCCGCGTCCTCAGCCCCGGGGACGCGCTGTTCGGCGAGATGCGCGCCCGCTGGCTGCTGCTCTCCCCGTCCGTGGCACCGACCCTGCACCCCTGGCTGCGCCGGCTGTTGCTGTGGCGGCTCGCCCGGCGCCCGGACGACTGGGACACGGTGAACGAACTGCTCGCCGAGCACTTCAGGGCGGGGCGGCGACCGGTCCAGGAGATGTACCACCGGCTGGCCTGGGGGTGCACGGACGAGGTCACCGGCTATCTGGTGACCCTCTTCGCCCAGGCACCGGCCGCCCGCTGGATCAGCGAGTTCAACGCGATCACCGCCGCGCCCAACCGGCTCCCGACCGCCGGAGGACCGCTCCAGCTGTTCGCCTCGCTCGGCCCGGCCGCGCCCTCCGCCACCATCACCGCGGAGTCCGTGATCCGGGAACTGGTCACCGTCCGGTGGCTGTGGAGCGACCCGCTCACCGACCCGGGCATGCGGCTGAACGACCTGATCGCCGACGGGTTCAACCAACTGTCGAGACTGCGCAGGAACGACGTGGTGGCGCTGTTCAACGAGGCGGAACGCTACCGGCACTGGCGCCATCCGCTGACCGTCACGAGCGAGGGGTGAGAACGCGGATGCGTCCGAGACTCGAATGGCCACTGCACATCGTGCGCCGCGTCGCGATCGTCGTCCTGGTCGTCGCGGTCCTCGCCGTCACCGTGCCGCTCACGGTGCACTGGGTGAGCGAGGCCAGGGCGCGCTGCGGCGACGGGGTCGTGAAGCTCGGCGACGGCGAGTGCGTCGGCGTGACCGACGGTTCCTGGGTCTTCGCCCACCACCTCGACCTCGTCGAGGACCGGATCAGGAAGGAGAACGCCCAGGTCGTCAAGGAGGCCGCGGAGAAGAAGGAGCCGTATGTCAGCGTCGCCTACATGACGTCCCTGACCGTCACGGACGACGACAGCAACTCCGCCGAATCCGTCCGCCACGAGCTGGAGGGCGCCTATCTCGCGCAGTACCGGCACAACCGCGGCGACCTCGCCTCCTCCCCGAAGATCAGGCTGCTGCTCGCCAACACCGGGAGCAGTTCGGCCCATTGGGAACACACCGTCGACGAGCTGATCCGCCGCAAGGACTCCGACGACAAGCTCGTCGCCGTCACCGGCCTCGGCCCCAGCACCGAACGGAACCTGGCCGCCCTGAAGAAGCTGTCGGCCGCCGGGATCGCCACCGTCGCCAGCACCATGACGGCCACCAACATAAAGAACATCCCGGGATTCGTGCGGGTCGCCCCCGACAACACCGACGAGGCGTACGCCGCCGCCACCTACCTCAAGAACGCCGGGTTCCACCGCGCGGTCATCGTCGAGGACGTCGCCCGACGCAACCTCTACGCACGGACGTTGACAGCCGCGTTCAGCAAGGCGTTCCCCGACGGGAAACACCAGTTGGTCGCGGAGAGCATGACCTACGACTCGTCGGGGAAGCCCGGCGTGTGGAAGACGGAGTTGCAGAACATCCCGGTGAACATCTGCGACAAGAGACCGGACGTCATCTTCTTCGCGGGCCGGGGCCAGCACCTGACGACGTTCCTCAACCGGCTCGCCAACCGCAGTTGCACGCAGCAGAAGTTCACCGTCATCGCCGGGGACGACACCTCCAACCTCAGCCGGGTCCAGATCGAACGGGCCGCCGCGAAGGCCGTGCACGTCCTCTACACCGGCCTCGCCCACCGCGACATGTGGAAGAACGCCCCCGACCGGGTCTCCGAGCGTTCGGCCCGGTACTTCCAGAAGGGCGAGCAGATGGACCGCTGGTTCCCCGGCGACGACCGCTCCGACAGCCAGGACATCATGGCCCATGACGCCGTCCTCACCGCCGCCCACGGCATCGAACTGGCCTCCGGCGGACCCGAGGTGACCGGCGAGGCGGTGGGCCGGATGTTCCACCAGATGGACGGCCAGCCGGTGGCGGGCGCGAGCGGCTTCCTCTCCTTCCACAACGACGGCAACCCGCGCGACAAGGCCGTCCCCATCCTCAGCCTCAACTCCCAGGGCCGCGCCGACCTCGTCGACGTCACGACCCCCGAGGACGACCAGCCCGACGGCGACTGACCCGACGGCGACTGACCCGGGGCGAGGCGGGCGCGGGCCGGGTGGTGTGGCGGAGAATCCCGGGTGCCCTGCGTGGCGCGGGATAAGTTGCTGCCGTTGTGGCAGGTCATGAGGAAGGTACATATGACGCACACGGGGTCCGTGCCACCGGCCGACATCTGGATGCTCGTGCGGGAGCGGCCGCTTCCGTTGCAGGCGTCGACCCGCGCGCTGGCCGAGGCGCTCGCGGCGCGCCACGGGCCGCGGTTCGCCGTCTGGCACACCGACGAGTTCGTCTTCGGCGTCCAGGAAGGGCGGTTGATCCTGCGCACCCTGGGCGGCATGGACGTTCCCGCCCCGAAGGTGGTGTGTGTGCGCCAGATCCCCAGCTCGATGCGCCACGACCGCGAGGTGACCCTCCTGCGCCAGCTGGAACGCATGGGAGCCACCCTCCTCAACCCGCTGGACGCGCACCTCGTGTGCCGCAACAAGCTCTGGCAGCTCCAGGAACTGGCGCTGGCCGAACTGCCCGTGCCCGGCACCCTCTCCTCCGCGACCGCCCCCGTCGAAGGCGTCGTCCGCACCCCGCACCTCGACACCCCGTGCGTGGTCAAACCGACCTGCGGATACAAGGGCAAGGAGGTGTTCCTCGCCCCCGACCGGCAGGTGCTGCACGGGGTGGTGGGCGCGCTGGCGCGGGAGACGCCGCAGCTCTTCCAGGAGTACGTGGCCCCCTCGCACGGCCGTGACCTGCGGCTGATCGTGGTCGACGGCGAGCCGGTGGCCGCCGCCGTGCACACCGCCCGGGGCGACGGCCTCGCCTCCAACATCGGGCGCGGCGGCGTCGCCACCCTGTGTCCTGGCCGCTATCCGCAGGCGGAGGAGCTGGCCGTGCGGGCCGCCCGCGCCGTGGGGCTCGCCATCGCCGGGGTGGACCTCCTGTTCACCTCCGAGGACACGTTCACCGTCTGCGAGGTCAACGCCGTCCCCGGCTGGCGCCCGCAGATGACGGCGGTGATCCCGGCCATCGAGGACTGCATCGACCGCCGCCTGAAAGCGTGGCGGCCCCAGGCGAGTTGAGGCGGCGCGGGGACGGCGGCCGTGGACGTTGCCCGCGATGATCCAGACAACTACCGTCGCTGCCATGGCCGATGACGAACTCACGCGCGCGGCGCGGCTGCTGGACGCACAGGCGAAGGCCGAGCGGCTCTTCGCGGAGATCGAGACGCGTGGCCTGGTCGCGCCGGGGGAGGGCGAGCGCGCGGTCAGCGACCGGGTGCGGGACCTCGCGAACGAACTGTTCGGCACCACCCGCCACTGGCACCGGCGGATCGTGCGCTCGGGCCCGCACACCCTCATGCCCTACAAGGAGAACCCGCCGGACCGGCTGATCGGCGCCGACGACATCGTCTTCGCCGATTTCGGGCCGATCTTCGAGGAGTACGAGGCCGACTTCGGCCGCACCTTCGTCCTCGGCGACGACCCCGTGAAACGACGGCTGCGGGACGACCTCGCCGTGGTGTTCGCGGCGGGGAAACGACACTTCGAGGCCGACCCCGGGATCACCGGCGCCGCCCTGCACACCGAGGTCGCCCGCCTCGCCGCCGACGCCGGCTGGGAACTGGGCGGCTGGCACGCGGGCCACCTGGTCGGCGAGTTCCCGCACGAGAAGATCGACGGCGCCGACGTCGAGTCGTACATCACCCCCGCCAACGACACCCCGATGCGCCGCACGGACCGGGCCGGACGCGTCTGCCACTGGATTCTGGAGGTCCATCTCATCGACCGCGAGCACGGGTTCGGCGGCTTCCACGAGGAACTGCTCACCCTCGGCTGAGCCGCCGTTGTCATCCGCCGACGAAGCCCCGGCGCCGGGCACTCAACTCCCGCACAGGTAAAGGCGAACCACTCGGCAGCGCCGCCACCCGCTGCCATATTCGAGACCCCCTCGGAGGTGGCGGTGGCGACAGAGGCGACGGCAACACGCCCCAGGGCCCCGGACGGCGCCGCCGAGCGTCGTGCGGGGCTCGCCCGGCGCCGGGCGCGGGTGAGGCCGACGCCCCGGGGGGCACGGAACGGAAGCCGGGGCCCGGCCGTCCCACCGCCGGACAACTCTCGTACCAGGAGAGGCAATCCACGGACGAGCCCACCTCCGGGTGAAAGGAGTGTCCGTGACGATCCCCCCGCCGCCCGGCACACCGGACGACCTCCCCACGGCCCCACTGGTCCCGCCGGACCTGGTCCGACTGTTGCGCGCGCGGCTGGACACCGTCGCCGACACGGTCGAGGCGGAGGTGCGCCGACAGGTGCCCGAGTACGCGCGCCCGGCCGACGACGCCTACCGCAAGAACCTCCGCGAGGGCGTCGTTCTCGCCCTGACCCTGTTCGTGGACCAACTCGCCGACGCGGCCGGGCAGGGCGACACCATCACGGCGACCTACCGCGAACTCGGGCGCGGTGAGGCCCTGGAGGGGCGCGGCCTCGACGCCCTCCAATCCGCCCTGCGCATCGGCGGGTTGGAGGCCTGGCGGGCGATGGGCCGCACGGCTGAGGAACTCGGCCTGGACAGCGGCACGGTCACCGCCCTCGGTGAACTCGCCTTCCGTACCGTGCACGAGGTGGCCGAGGCCGCCACGGCCGGGTACGCCGAGGCCCGGCTCCGGTCCACGGACGAGGGGGACAGACGCCGACGCCGACTGCTGCGTCTGCTGCTCGGTGAGGGCCCGGTGCCGCCGGAGACGGTCCGCGACCTCGCGCACAGCGCGCGCTGGACGGTACCGGAACAGGCCGCCGTCGTCGTGTTCGTGGCCACCTCACGGCACGGCGAGGACGACCGGCCGCCGCCCGGCACCGGAGCGCTCGTCGATCTCGCGGCCCGGCCGCCGCGCATGCTGCTGCCCGACCCCGACGGCACCGGCCGGATCGGCTGCCGGGCCCTCGGCGCCGCCCTGCGCGGCCGCCCCGCCGCCGTCGGCCCGACCGTCCCGCTCACCGACGCCGCCCGCTCCCTGCACTGGGCGAGCCGCGCGCTCGGCCTGATGGGCCGGGGCATCCTGCCCCGCCAGGGCGTGGTGCGCTGCGCCGACCACCTCTCGACCCTCCTCCTGTACGGCGACGAGCCGCTCCACGCCCACCTCGCCGCCCGCGTCCTCGCCCCCCTGGACACGGTCGCCGAGGGCCCGCGCGCCCGGCTCGCCGAAACCCTCCTGGAGTGGCTCCTCAGCGGCAGCAACGTCCCCGACGTCGCCGCCCGTCTGCATGTGCACCCGCAGACGGTCCGCTACCGGATGCGGCAGCTGGAGAAATTGTTCGGGCCGGGCCTGCGCGACACCACGACCCGCCTCGATCTCCTGCTCGCACTGCGCACCCGAATCCCTTGGTGCGCATCGGAATCCTCACCCGTGGACAAAAACTCACCGCGTTTCGATCATCCCGTGCATAACAAGGAATGAGCGCCCGCGAATACCTTCGGGAATGTCCCCACCGAGGCGCTGAGAGCGCCCTCACCCGAAGGAATTCCCCATGCGTATTCGATGGTGTCTGGCCGCCCTCTCGCTGGTGGCGGGGGCGGGCCTGACCAGTCTCACGGCACCCACCGCGACCGCCGCCGCCTGCGCGGATCTCGATGTCGTCGCCGCTCGCGGCACCTTCGAGCCGGGCACCCTCGGCACGATCGTCGGAGACCCGGTGTACGCGGCGCTCCAGCGGAAAATCACCGGAAAATCCCTGTCGAGTCACCGGGTCGACTATCCCGCCGACCTCTCCCTCACCTCGGCCGCGCGCGGGAACGCGGAACTCGTCGACCACGTGACCTCGCAGTCGGCCGCCTGCCCGAACCAACGGTTCATTCTGGTGGGCTATTCGCAGGGCGCCAACGTCGTCGACAATTCCCTCGGTATCAGCAGCGAGGGCGCGGTCGTCGGCAGCCGTATCGTCGCGACCCTCCCGGCCGCCGTGGAGCCGAAGGTCGCCGCCGTCCTGCTGTTCGGCAACCCGATCCGGGCGATCGGCAGAAGCGTCACCGGCATCTACCAGAGCCGCACCCTCGACCTCTGCGCCACCGGCGACCCCGTCTGCGAGAAGGGCGGCACCGACACCCTCGCCCACCTCGGCTACACCACCGACGCCGATCAGGCGGCCACCTTCGCCGCCGGCAGGGTCTGAGCCGACGCACACGACGAGGGGGCCGGGGCGATCTCCCGGCCCCCTCCGGCATACGGTCACCGGGGGCCGGGCGCGAAAGTCTTTCGTAACCGAGGAATTTCCTTTCCTTGTCGTGGACGTGAATCCCGTGTCAGTGTCCCGGCCAGCAGACGGACCGGCCTCGGCACTCCACCCGAAAGTCTTTCGTGATCCCTTTCCGGGCGCGGCCGTCCGCCAATGCCGAGGGCATGCCGACAGAAGAGAGGTGCTCCATGCGGGCCATCCCGTCCGTCACACATCCCGGAGGTCCCCGAGGGCGCCGCGCCATCGCGTCCGCGCTCACGCTGGCCGCCGTGGCGGGGCTCGCGGCGTGCGGGACGGCGGGGCCGTCCGCGACGACGTCGGCCCAGGGGCTCACCCTGTGGGCGCTCAACGACCAGCCGATCCTGACGCGTTCGGTCGACGCCTACAACAAGGACCACCCGGAGGCCAAGATCACCCTGCGGGTGTTCGCCAACGACGACTACAAGCAGAAACTGCGGGTCGCCTTCGGCGCGGGGCAGGCCCCCGACCTCTTCTTCAACTGGGGCGGCGGCGCCCTCGACGACTACGTCAAGGCGGGCAAGGCCGCCCCGCTGAGCGCCTCCGAGGTGCAGACGGACCGCTTCCTGCCGAGCGTCATGGACACCGCCACCTTCGCCGACAAGGTCTACGGCGTCCCCGTCAACGGCCTTGCCCCCGTGGTCCTTTACTACAACAAGCGGGTACTGGCCGACGCGGGCCTCCAGCCGCCGGGGACCTACGCCGACCTCCTGACCGCCGTCGCGAAGCTCAAGGCGAAGGGCGTGACGCCGCTCTCCCTCGCCGCCAACTCCAAGTGGCCCACCTTGCAATACCTGCAATATCTGCTCGACCGGATCGGCGGGTCCGGGGTGTTCAAGAAGATCGCCGCCGGTGACGCCTCGGCCTGGCGCGACCCCGCCGTCACCGAGGCCAACCAGGATCTCCAAGGCCTCGCCAAAGCAGGGGCGTTCGGGACAGGCGCGTCCTCCGTCGCCTACGACCAGGGCTCCTCCACCGCCCTGCTCTACACCGGCAAAGCCGCCATGGAGCTGATGGGCACCTGGGAGTACGCCAACATCGCCAAGGCCGCACCCGACTTCCTGAAGAGCGGCGACCTCGGCTACACCGCCTTCCCGTCCCTGCCCGACGGCTCCGGAGACCCCCGCGGCATCACCGGCAACCCGTCCAACTTCCTCTCCCTGAACGCCGCGACGAAGAACCGCACGGCCGCGCTGACCTACCTCAACGACTACGTCATGAACGACGACCAGATCGCCGCCTACCTCAAGAGCGGCAGCGTGCCACCGGTCAAGGACCTCGACTCCCGCCTGGCGAAGGTGAGTTCGGCGTCCGACAAGAAGTGGCTGACCTTCGTCTACGACCTGGTGCGCGACGCCCCCGGCTTCCAGCTCTCCTGGGACCAGGCGCTGCCGTCCGAGCAGTCGGACGCGTTGCTGACCGCCACCGACAAGTCGTTCCTGCGCGAGATCTCGCCCAGCGCGTTCGGCGTCACCCTGAGCAAGGCGACGCCGTGACGGCGACCCTTCCTTCCGCCAGCCGCACCCGGCGCGGTCCCGCCGGGCTCCTGATGGCCGCACCGGCGCTGATCCTCTTCGGCCTGTTCGGGCTCGTCCCGCTGGTCGGCGTGGTCGCCCTCAGCCTCACCCACTGGGACGGCCTCGGCTCCCTCGGCTGGGCCGGACTCGCCAACTGGACCGGGGTGCTCACCGACGCCGCCACCTGGCAGGCGTTCGGCCTGACCCTCAAGGTGATGGCCGTCAGCTGGCTGGTGGAGACGCCCCTCGCGCTCGCCCTCGGCCTCTTCCAGGCACCCCGGGGCAGGCTCCGCGCCCTGCTGGCGGTGCTGTACTTCCTGCCGCTGCTGCTGTCCGCCGTGGCGATCGGCCTCACCTGGCAGGCGCTCCTCGACCCCTCCTTCGGCATCGGCGCCACCCCGGGACTGCACTGGCTGGCCCGACCGCTGCTCGGCTCGCCCGACCTCGCCCTCTCCACCGTGATCGCCGTCATCGCCTGGCAGTTCGTGCCGTTCCACGCCCTGCTCTACCAGGCCGGCATCCGCCAGATCCCCACCGCCCTGTACGAGGCCGCGGCCCTGGACGGCGCGGGCCCGGCCAGCCGGTTCCTGCACGTCACGCTGCCGCAGCTGAAGTACACGATGGTCACCTCCGGCACGCTGATGCTGGTCGGCTCCCTCACCTACTTCGACCTGATCTTCGTCCTGTCCGGCGGCACGGGCGGCCCCGGCACCTCGACCCGGGTCCTGCCCCTCGCCATGTACCTCACCGGGTTCCAGGCCCACGACATGGGCCGCGCCAGCGCCGTCGCCACCCTCCTGGTGGCCACCGGGCTCGGCCTGTCGCTCCTGACCACCCGCCTGTCCGGCTTCAGCCGGATGGACAGCCAACAGGAGGGCATGTGACCATCACCGCGCCCACGTCCCGTACCCCCCAAGGGAAAACGTCCCCGACCGCGCCCTCGCCCCACCCCCGACGACGCACCACGACCGGCGCCGCCCGCCGGACGGCCACCGGCGCCGCCGCGCTCCTGTGGACGGCGATCGTCATCGTCCCCGTCTACTGGCTCGTCGTGACCAGCCTGCGCGCCCGCGCCGACTTCACCACCGGCGACCCGCTGGCGCTGCCCACCCACCCGACCCTGGACAACTACCGCACCGTCCTGGCCGGTGACTTCACCACGTACCTCCTCAACAGCGTGCTGGTCACGGTGACCACGGTCGCGCTCACGGTGACAGCCGCGCTGACGGCGGCGTTCACGATCGTCCGCCACCGCACGCGCTTGTCCCAACTGACCTTCCGCGTCTACCTGTTGGGCCTGGCCATCCCCCTCCAAGCGGTGATCATCCCGGTCTACCTGCTGATCATCCGCCTGCACCTGTACGACAGCCTGGCGGCCATCGTCCTCCCCTCGGCGGCGTTCGCCCTCCCGATCACCGTGATGATCCTGGTGAGCTTCCTGCGCGACGTACCCCGCTCGCTCTTCGAGGCGATGATCGTCGACGGCGCCGGAGACTGGCGCCTCCTGCTCTCCCTCGCCGCACCCCTGGCCCGCCCCGCCCTCATGACCGTCGCCGTCTACGACGGCCTCCAGGTCTGGAACGGTTTCCTCTTCCCCCTGATCCTCACCCAGAGCGCCGACAAGGCGGTCCTGCCCCTCGCCCTCACCCTCTACCGAGGCGAGTACGGCATCAACGTCCCCGCGACGATGGCCGCGGTCGTCCTCTCGACCCTCCCGATGCTGGCCCTTTTCATCCTGGCGCGGAGGCAGTTGGTCGCGGGGCTGACGGCGGGGTTCTCCAAGTGAGGCGTGGGGGCGGCGGCCCCCGCAGACCGTCACCCCCTGACCGCTCACCCACCCCGCCCCTCCGAAGGAGCCGCGCATGACGACCACCCTGCCCACCGCAGGCGACCCCACCCACCCGGAGGGCGACCGCCCCTGGACCAACCCCACCCTCACCGCGAACGCCCGCGCAGCACTCCTGCTCACCCGCCTCACCCTCGAAGAGAAGGTCGCCCAACTCACCAGCGCCTGGGAGGACGTCGAACCCGCAGGCCCCGAAGTCGCCCCCGGCACCAGCGTCTTCGAGCCGGTCGGCCCCCTCACCGCCACCGCCGCCCACGGACTGGGCCAACTCACCCGCCCGTACGGCACGTTGCCCCGCCCCGCGCTGGAACACGCCGAGCACCTGGCCCGCCGCCAGCGCCAGATCATCGGCCAGAGCAGACACGGCATCCCGGCGATGGCCCACGACGAGTGCCTCACCGGCTTCACCGCGTACGGCGCGACGATCTACCCCACGTCACTGGCGATGGCCGCCACCTTCGACCCCGCACTGATCCGGCAGGTCGGCGCGGCCATCGGCGCCGACATGGCCGAGGCCGGCGTCCACCAGGCCCTCGCCCCGGTCGTCGACGTCGTCCGCGACTACCGTTGGGGGCGCTGCGAGGAGACCTACGGCGAGGACCCGCACCTGGTCGGCGAGATCGCGGAGGCCTACGTCGGCGGACTCCAGGGCGCGGGCGTGTACGCCACGCTCAAGCACTTCGCCGGGTACTCGGCCTCGATGGGGGGCCGCAACCACGCCCCCGTGCACGCGGGCCGCCGTGAACTCTTCGACGTCATCCTGCCGCCGTTCGAACGCCTGGTCGCCGCCGGGGTGCGGTCCGTCATGAACTCCTACGCGGAGATCGACGGCGAGGCCCCCGCCGCGAGCCGCTGGCTGCTGACCGAGGTGCTGCGCGACGCGTGGGGCTTCGAGGGCACGGTCGTCTCCGACTACTGGTCGCTGCCGTTCCTGGTCGACTCGCACCGGGTGGCCGCCGACCTGTCCGACGCCGGGGCGCTGGCCCTGAGCGCCGGGCTCGACGTCGAACTCCCCGACCAGCGCGGCTTTGGACCCGCCCTCGTGGAGGCGGTACGGGCGGGCCGGGTGGCGGAGAGCCTGGTCGACCGCGCGGTCTGCCGGGTCCTGCGCCAGAAGGCCGAACTCGGCCTGCTCGACGCCGACTTCGACCCACGCCCGGCCGGCCTGCACGCCGGTGCACTCGACCTCGACAAACCGGCGAGCCGCAAGCTCGCGCACGCCGTGGCCCGCTCCGCCGCCGTCCTGCTGTCGAACGACGGCACCCTGCCGCTCCCGGCGGGCGGCAGGATCGCGCTGATCGGGCCGTGCGCCGACGACGTCCGTACGATGTTCGGCTGCTACAGCTTCCCCAACCATGTCCTCGCCGACCGCGACGACCTCGGCGACGGCGTCGAGGCGGTCTCCCTGCGCACCGCCCTCGCCGAGGAACTCCCGTGCGTGGAGTGGGAGTTCGTGCAGGGCTGCACCATCCGCGAGCAGGACCGCTCCGGCATCCCCGCCGCCGTCGCGGCCGGCGTGTCCGCCGACCTCACGGTTCTCGTGGTCGGTGACCGGCCCGGCATGTTCGGCATCGGCACCTCGGGTGAGGGCTGCGACGTGGAGGATCTCCGACTGCCCGGCGTGCAGGAGGAGTTGGTGACGGCGGTGCTCGACGCGGGGCGGCCGGTGGTGCTGGTGGTCAGCAGTGGCCGGCCCTACGCGGTCGGCCGGTTCGCGTCGGCTGCGGCGGCGATGGTCCAGGTCTTCCTGCCCGGCGAGGAAGGCGGCCGCGCGGTGGCCCAACTCCTCGCCGGTGCCGCCAACTTCAGTGGGAAGCTGCCCGTCCAGATCCCCACCACTCCGGGCGGCCAGCCCTACACCTACCTCCACCCGCCGCTCGCCGACCGGCAGAGCTTCCTGTCCAACCTCGACCCGACCCCCGCCTTCCCCTTCGGGCACGGTCTCTCCTACACGACGTTCGAGACGGACGGGTTGACCGTCGACGCCGAACAGGTGCCCACCGACGGCGAGTTCACGGCCCGTGTCCGGGTGCGCAACACCGGCCGGGTGCCCGGCGCCGAGACGGTTCAGCTGTACGCCGTGGACCCGGTCGCCCACGTCACCCGGCCCGTGCGCCAACTGCTGGGCTTCGCCAAGGTCGCCCTGGAACCCGGCGAGGAGGCCACGGCCGTCTTCCACGTCCACACCGACCGCCTCGCCTTCACCGGCCTGTCGGGACGCCGGATCGTCGAACCCGGCGAGATCCACCTCCACGCAGGCCCCTCCAGCCTGAACACCCCGGCCCGGACCACGATCCACCTCACCGGCGAGGAGAGAGACGCCACATCCCTACGGCACCACACGGTCCAGGTCAGCATCGAACGGCCCTGACCAACAGGCCAGTTCACCCAACGTCGACGCTGGGAGGCCCCTCGTCCACGCGACGGCGCTGCCGCGCTGGCCCCCGTTGAGGCGCCCCCAGCACGGCGGCGGACCTTGGCCGAAGCCGCACCGGCGCCACGGGCGGCCGCCGTTCGCCCCCAACCAGCCTGACCACGCCCCCCGTTCACTCATTCCCTCCCCGCCGCACCCCCGAGGACGTGCGCAGCACCAGTTCCGTGGCCAGTTCGATGCGGGGGGACGCGGGTGGGCGGCCCTCGGAGAGGTCGAGGAGGACACGGGTCGCTTCCCGGCCGAGTTGTTCGAAGGGTTGGCGGACCGCGCTCAGGGGTGGGCAGGCCATGGCGGCGACCAGGGTGTCGTCGAAGGACATGACCGCGAGGTCGTCCGGGACCCGCAACTCCTGTTGCCGGGCGGCCTCCAGGACGCCGAGGGCCTGGGCGTCGCTGGCCGCGAAGACGGCCGTCGGCGGTGCCGGGTCGCGCAGGATCTGGAGGCTCGCGGCGAGCGACTCGGCGTAGTCGAAGTCCGTCGAGCGGACGATCGCCGGATCGTAGCCGAGCCCGGCCTCCTCCAGCGCGGCCCGGTACCCGTGCAGCCGCGCCGCCCCGGCCAGCGAGTGCGAGCGGCCCGCGACCATGCCGATGCGGGTGTGGCCGAGCCCCAGCAGATGGTGGACGGCCTCGCGGGCGCCGCTCCAGTTGGTGACGCCGATGCTGGGGATGTCCTCGGTCGGCGCGCTGAGCGGGTCGATCAGCACCACCGGCAGCCGCTGTTCGACGATCCGCCGCTGGTCGTCGCCCGCGAGCATCGAGATCACGATCACCAGACCGGCGGCGCCCAACGCGACGCTCTCCTCCAACCACCCGGAGATCGAACGCCGGTTGGTGGTCCCGACGACCACGTCGATCCCCAACTCCCCGGCCGCGTCGACGATTCCGCGCGCGACCTCCAGGGTGTAGGGGCCGGACAGGTCACGGAAGACGGCGATCAACTGCCGGGGCGCCGCCGGGCTCGGCTCCCACGGGCGCAGATATCCGTGCCGGGCGAGCAGCTCCTCCACCCGGGACCGGGTCGCCGCGCCGACGTCCCGGCGCCGGTGCACCACCTTGGACACCGTGCTCAGCGAGACCCCGGCCTCCTCGGCGATGTTCGTCAGGAGACCGTACTGCGCCTCCTGCCTTTCCTTTCCGCGACCTGTCACCGGATACCCGTTCCGTTCCTGGAGCCGAGCCGCAAAATAGCGGGGCCGGGTGAGAAAAGGCAAGAGCGCTGCACCGCCTTTCTCCACGTCAATATTCGGGCACGCCCGGACCGCGAAACACTTTCGGGAACCGGCCGATGACATCGCACGACGGCGTCCCCATACTGCCCCCATCCCGCCCGGGCGCATTCAGTGGAATTCCCCCTCCCCGAGCGGTGAGCCGCGAAAGGGTTCCCCCATTGATGAAAGAACTGGTACGGAAGGCGCTCGCCTCGGCGGCCGCCCTGGGAATGGCCGTGATATTCGGCGCCGTCACCGCGCAGAGTGCCGCCGCCTATCAGCCCAGCCCGGCGAATCTGTATGTCGCCGACCACACCGCCGACTGCAACAAGAGCCCCTGCGTGCTCTACCCGAAGTCCGCCCAACTGCCCGACGGACGGCTGGTGGCGACGTTCGAGAACAGTCAGAGCGCCCCGGTGGGCCAGACCCTGCCGATCTACAAGAGCGACGACTCCGGCACGACCTGGGCCAAGCTCACGGACGTCAAGGCGCCCGCCGCCCTCTCCACCGACTCCCGGTACGCGAAGTACACCAGCAACTGGACCAACCCGTATCTGTACGTACTCCCGCACGCCGTAGGGCAGTTGAGCGCCGGGACGCTGCTGCTCGCGAGTGTCGTCTCCGGTGACGACGCCTACTACCAGGAGCAGAAGGCGGCCAACTCCGCCTGGAGACCGACCAGTGACGGCGACCGCGCCAACGTCGCCCTGGCGTTGTACGCGAGCGGGGACGACGGGGCGACCTGGACGTTCGAGAACATCATCGCCGCCGGTGGCTGGCAGGGCGGCAGCGCGGGCAGCCCCGGCCGGGTCGCCACCGCCAACACCCACGCCCAGCTCGACCCCGTCTGGGAACCCCATCTGCTCGCGCACGACGGCCAGTTGATCGCCTACTACTCCGACGAGAACGACTACACCGGCTACGACACCGGCACCGGCAGGCCGACCCTCGCCGCCGACAACGACACCGCGACCGACTCCGGCGGCCAGGTCCTCCTGCACCGCACCTGGAACGGCACCTCCGCCGCGTGGAGCGACCCGGTCGTCGACGTCCCCGGCAGCACGGTGAGCGTGGGCGGCCGCACCGAGATCGGCGGCGGCCGGCCCGGCATGACGACCGTCGTCCCCACCACCGACGGCAAGTGGCTGATGACGTACGAGTATTGGGGCGGCGGCAGCAACGTCCGCTACCGGATCGCCGACGACCCGCTGTCGTTCTTCTCGGGCACGGACGCCCCGATCAGTTCGCTGCCGGTGCCCTCGGGCGCCAACTCCCTTGCCACCGGCGGCAGTCCGGTGCTGCTCGCGCTGCCCGACGGGCGCCTCGTCTACAACGCGGCCGGCAGCGGCGACGTCTGGGTCAACGCCTCCGGCCTGAGCACCGGGACCTGGAAGCAGTACAAGACCCCGATCGCCGCCGGATACAGCCGCACCCTCCAGTACGTCGACGGCACCGGCCGCGTCCTCATCCTCCAGGCCTCCTGGAGCGGTACCGCCGTCGGCCCCGTGACCTACGCCGAGGTCGACCTCGGCAACTCCGACGGCGCCTACTACCGCCTGGTCAACCGCCGCACCGGGCAGGTGCTCGCCCCCGAATCCGGCAAGACGCAGGACGCCGTCTTCACCGGGGACACCCCCGACCTCGTCCTGAACGCGGCCGACGCGGGCGCCGCCACCCAGCGCTGGCACCTCACCGCCAAGGGCTCCGACGTGACCCTCCTCAACAAGGCAGGAGGCCGGGCGGTCGCCGTCTGGACCGGCGCCGCGACGGCAGGACAGCGCGTGGCGCAATGGGTCGACGACGGCGCCGACGACAAGAAGTGGACGCTCGTCGCCACCACCGACGGCTACTACCGGCTCCGTTCCGTCAAGAACACCGCCCTCTACCTCACCGGCGCGAGCGCGGGAGGCCCGGTCACCGTGGCCGCCTCCACCACCGACGGCTCCCAGGAGTGGCAGCCCCTCCAGGACCCCCTGCCCACCGCCGCCCCCTTCACCCTGAAGGGCACGATCGCCAACCGCTCGAACGGCCTGGTCCTCGACGTCACGTCCTGGGGCACCGCAAACGGCTCCCGGGTCCAGCTGTGGACGCCCCTGGGCAACGCCACCCAGACCTGGAGCAGCTAGCCCCCGCCGTCCGGCCGCAGTTGGGGTTGGTGGCGCCGCTCGCCGCCCGCAACTGCGGTCATCCGGGCCGGAATTGGTGTGGCAAGCTGTCCGCAGCCGAACAGGGCGAGAGGAGCACAGGGTGCCACAGGACGGCGGCAGTGCCGACGCGATCGACACCAGCAAGCCGCACCCCGCGCGGATCTACGACTATCTGCTGGGCGGCAAGGACAACTACGACGTGGACCGCCGCGCCGCCGACGCCCTCGCGGCAGCGGCCCCCGAGGTCCGCATCGGCGTCCGCGCCAACCGCGACTTCATGCGCCGCGCCGTCCGGTTCGTCGTCGACAGCGGCGTCCGCCAGATCCTCGACATCGGCACCGGGCTGCCCACCACGCCCAACGTCCACGAGACCGCGCACGAGGTCGCCCCGGACGTGCGCGTCGCGTACGTCGACAACGACCCGATCGTCAACGCCCACGCCGACGCCCTGCTCAGCCGCTCCGGCGCCACCAGCATCATCCTCGGCGACCTGCGCGACCCGCGCGCGATCCTGGACCACCCGGACGTCCGCGCCGTCATCGACTTCGGCCGACCGGTCGCCGTGCTCCTCGTCGCCGTCGTCCATTTCCTCACCGACGAGGACGACCCGGCCGGCATCATCGCCACCCTGCGCGACGCCCTGCCCGACGGCAGCTACCTCGTCCTGACGCACGCCACCGGCGACTTCGCCGACCGCACCGCCGCGCAGGCCGTCTACAGCAAGGCCAGCGCCAGTCTCACCCTGCGCCCCCGCGCCGCCGTCGAGGGGTTCTTCGACGGCTTCGACCTTCTCGAACCCGGCCTGGCGCAGGCGCCGTTCTGGCGCCCCGACAGCCAACCCCCGCCCCGTTCCCACGAGATCGGCTTCTACGGCGGCGTGGCCCGCAAGAACGCCTGACCCGTGAGGCCCGGCTACGCCGACGTCAGCGGGTGCAGGCCGTCCGCCGCGTAGCCGTGCCGGTGCCGCCAACCCGCCCGCACCGCAACGGCGTTGGCGAGATGCGGGTGCCCGGCGTGCAGGTCGTGGTGCTCGTGCTCGACGGCCGCCGACGGCACCCGCCACAGCCGTACCGCGAGCAGCGAGGCGGCCAGCGCGAGGGCGCCCAGGACCACCACCGCCGTGAGCAGCCCGGCCTCCGCGCCCAGCCAGCCCGCCAGCGGATACGTCAGCAGCCAGCAGCCGTGCGAGAGCGAGAACTGCGCGGCGAACGCCGCCGTCCGCTCCCCGGCCGGCGCCGACCTGCGCACCAGCCGCCCGGCCGGGGTGAGCACCGCCGAGCACGCGGCACCGAACGCCGCCCACAGCACCAGCAGCGCCACCAGCCGCCAACTCCCGTTCCCCGACGCCGTGATGACCCCGAGCCCGGCGAACACCACCGTCATGAGGAGGGCCCCGCGCAGCATCACCGGCCGGTCCGCACCCCGGTCGAGGAGCCGGGGCAGGGCCAGCGCGACGACCATCGAACCGGCGCCGTACGCGCCGAGCGCCAGCGGCACCACGCTCGCCGAGAGACCGAGCACGTCCCGCACGTAGACGACGGAGTTGACGGTGACCATGGCGCTCGCGGCGGCCACCGCGAGGTTCAGGGCGAGCAGCGCGCGCAGCGGCGGGACGCTCAGGAAGAGCCGCAGCCCCGCCGTCGCCCGCGCGGGCCGGTGCGTCGGGGCGGCGGCCCGCTTCGGGAGCGCCGTCGACACCACGAGCGCGGCCGAGCCGAGGAAGCCCACGACGGTACCGGTGAACAGCCAGCTGTAGCCGATGACGGTGAGCAGGGCGGCGGCCAGCGCGGGGGAGAGGAGGCTCTCCAGGTCGTAGGCGAGCCGGGACATCGACAACGCCCGTGTGTAGTCCCGCTCTTGGGGCAGCACGTCCGGGATCACCGACTGGAACGTCGGCGTGAACGCGGCCGACGCCGACTGGAGCAGGAAGACCAGCACATACACCTGCCAAACCTGGTCGACGAACGGCAGCACGCACGCCACCCCGGCCCGGGTGAGGTCGGCGCCCACCATCAGCGCCCGGCGCGGCAGCCGGTCCGCGACCGCGCCGACGAGCGGGGCGATCCCGACGTACGCCACCATCTTCACGGCGAGCGCGGTGCCGAGCACCGAACCGGCGTCGGCGCCCGCGAGGTCGTACGCGAGGAGCCCGAGGGCCACGGTGGCCAGGCCCGTACCGACCAGGGCGATCACCTGGGCGGTGAAGAGACGGCGGTAGACACGGTCACGCAGGACGGCGAGCATGCGGCGGCTCCCTGACGATCGGAGCGGACACGGCAGACCACCAGTGTAATAGTCGTGTGCGCATCTGCGCACATGAGGATCAGGTCACCTCCCGGCGGACGATGAGGCGCCGGGTGGCGCCCTGCGTGACCAGCGGCAACGGCGTCCCGGTCGGCCGGGGTCCCGGCTCCCCGCCGCCCGCGCAGCGCCTAGGCTGACCCCATGTCCCCACGCGACCCTTCGCCACCTGCGCCCGATACGCATCTGCGGGCCCCCGACAGCGCGCGGCTGGCCGAGGCGACCGGGGTCTTCGCGCTGCTCTCGGACGCCACCCGGCTCCATCTGCTGTGGCTGCTCGCCCAGGGCGAGTCGGACGTCGGCACGCTCGCCGAACACTGCGCCGCCTCCCGCACCGCCGTCAGTCAGCACCTCGCCAAGCTGCGGCTCGCGGGCCTGGTGGAGACCCGGCGCGAGGGGCGGCACGTCCACTACAGCCTGCGCGACGGGCACTTGCGGCGGCTGGTGATGGAGGCCCTCAGCCACGCCGACCACCGGGTCAGCGGGCAGGCCCCGCACGACTGAGGGCGGGCCGGGTGGCCTGTGCGGGTCCGGCTGGAAACAGCGGGCTTGTTGTGCCGTCGCCTTTCGGGAGAGACTTCTACAGCACTGTAGATGGCGTGTGTCGCCTGGGAGAGAGCAGACCTGATGTTCGGTTTGAGTGAACTGGCCGTGATCCTGATCGTCGTCGCGGTCGTGATCGGCATCAAGAAGCTGCCCGAGCTGACGCGTTCGGCGGGCAAGGCGGCGCGGATCTTCAAGAGCGAGGCCAAGGCCCTCAAGGAGCAGGACGCGCCCGGCACGCCGAGGGTCGTCGAGGGCACCGTCGTCGGCCGCCCGGACGAGACCGCCCCGCGCGCCTGAACCGCCGGACAGGTCTTAGCCGTTGCGGCGTCGCTGACCGCCGTAGAACACGGTCCCGGCGGTCAGCAGGGCCAGGCCCGCGCTGATGCCGACCGTGAGGTCGGTGGTGCCCTCCTGGTCGGCGCTGTCCGGCAGCCGGGGCTCCAGCAGGCCCAGCGGGTCCTGGCGGATGACGACGCGGTCGCCCACCTCGGCCTGTCCGAAACAGTTCTGCATCTGGGAGACCTCGTACGCCCGGCGCGCGCCGGTGAGTTCACGCAGCGAGCAGAACAGGTCGGTGTCGCGCCCGCTGCGCCGTTCGCCCACCTCGGTGACCACGGCGGGCACCGGGTCCCCGAACGTCTTCATGTACACCTCGTACAGCGCGGGCCCCGCGAACAGCGTCAGCGCGAACCCGGAGAACGACGCCAGCGCCGCCGCCCCCGCCCGGTTCCAGGCGCTGCCGACGAGGCAGGCCGCGACCGCCACCGTCGCCAGCACCAGGACGACCCCGAGCCACACCAGCCACTGGGCCAGCCCGGTACTGATGATCATCGCGAGGGTCAGCCCCACCGCCCACACCAGCGAGTTGACCGCCCTGCGCACCCCGATCAACGGCGTCTTCAACGGCGTTGGGGCTCGCCGCTCGCCCAACTCGGTCCCCGTGGTCGTGCCCTGCTCGCTCATGGCCCCGCTTCCGCCGCCGCCGACTCGCTCCGCCGGACACCGTATCCGCCTGCCAACGCCTCCGGGGACGGTGTCCGGCGGCCGGTCACGCCGACTGCGGCTGGAGGAACCGGGACAGCAGGTCGTCCAGCGTCACCATGCCGAGGACGGCGCCCTCGTCGTCGCGGACCACGGCGAGGGATGCACGGCGCCCGCGCAGCAGGTCGATCGCGTCGGTGACCGTGGTGTCGCAGCGCACCTCGGGCACCGGGCGGGCCAGGTCGCGGGCGGTACCGGCCCGGCCCCGGGCCCGGGCGACCAGGGCGTCACGGGCGTGCACCGAGCCGACGAACACCTCGCCGTCCCGCACCAGCAGCCGGGTGCGGTCGCTGTCGGCGGCCACCCGCAGCAGCGTTTCGACGTCCGCCCCGCCGTCGACCGACGTGATCCGCGCGGTCGGCACGGTGAGGTCACCGACCGGTGTGTCCGGCTCGGTCAGGGAGCGGGTGAGCAGCTCGGAATCGACCTCGCTGATCAGGCCGAGCCGCTCCGACTCCGCGACGAGACGGGTGAGTTGCTCCCGGTTGTGGACCGGGGCCAGCTCGTCGCGCGGAGTGACCCGGCACAGCCGCACCAGGGCGTTGCTGACCCGGTTCAGCAGCGAGATCAGCGGACGCACCACCCGCACCACGGCCCGGAAGGCGGGGGACAGCAGCATCGCGGAGCGCTCCGGGTGCGCGATCGCCCAGGACTTGGGGGCCATCTCGCCGACCACCATGTGCAGGAACACCACGACGGCCATCGCCACCGCGAACGCGACGGCGTAGCTGAGCGTGCTCGGCAGGCCCAACCGGTGCAGCAGCGGGTCCAGTTCGTGCGAGATGGCCGGTTTGGAGACCGAGCCGAGGCCCAAGGTGCAGATGGTGATGCCGAGTTGGGCACCGGCGAGCATCAGGGACAGTTCGCGCATCCCGGCCAGCGCGGCCTGCGCGCCGCGTCGGCCGTCGGCGGCAGCCTTCTCCATCCGGTGGTGCTTGGCGGCGACCAGCGCGAATTCGGCGGCCACGAAGAACCCGCTGCCGATCAGCAGCAGCACGGTGACGAAGAGCGCCATCGGGAAACTCATGCCTGCTCCTCAGCCGGTTCGTGCGCCGTCGTCCGGGCCGTGTCCAGTCGTTCGATCCGCACCCGCTCGGGCACATGCCGGTCCAGGGTCCGCACGTCGATCACCGCGCGGCCCGCGCCGGGCAGGTCGACCGTCAGCCGGTCACCGACGGCGGGGAAGCGCCCGAGACGGTCCACGATCAGACCGGCGACGGTGTCAAAGTCGTCCTCCTCGGGCAGCTCGACGCCGGTCGCCTCGGCCACCTCGTCCAGGCGCCGTCCTGCGTCCACCAGCCAGCCGGTGCCGTCCGCGACGGCGAGTTCGGTGACCGTGTCGGACTCGTCGGCGATGTCCCCGACCAGCTCCTCCGCGATGTCCTCGTAGGTGACGATCCCGGCGACCCCGCCGTGTTCGTCGAGGACGACCGCGAACTCGTCGTCCCGTTCCCGCATCCGCTCCACCGCCACCGGCAACGGCAGCGTGTCCGGGAGCAGCAGCGGCGGCCTGGCCAGGTCGCCCGCGGTGGAGCCGGTGAGCGCGGCGGCGGGCAGCCGCATCAGCTCGCGCACGCCGACCACCCCGGCCACGTCGTCCGGATGGTCGCCCAGCACCGGGTAGTTGGAGTGGCCGTGCCGGGCGATCAGCTCGACGGCCTCGGTCGCGCTCGCGTCCGTGCGCACGAAGACGGCGTCGGCGCGCGGCACCAGCACCTCGGCCAGGGTGCGTTCGGAGAACTCCAGGGCGTGGTCGAGGAGCGCGGCGGTGTCCTCGGGCAGCTCACCGTGCCGGTGGGACGCGCCGATCAGATGGCCCAGTTCCTCCAGCGTGGCCCCGTGGTGCAGTTCCTCGACGGGTTCGATGCCGACCCGGCGCAGCAGCCGGTCGGCGGCGCTGTCGAAGACCCGCACCAGCGGCCCGACGACCTTGAGATACGCCAGCGTGGACGCGGCCAGCGACGTGGCGAGCCGCTCCGGCGCCGCGATCGCGAGGTTCTTCGGCGCCAGCTCGCCCAGCACCATCTGGACGACGGTGGCGCCCACGAAGGCCAGCACCACCGAGGTGGCGCTCACCGCGCCGGTGGGCAGCCCGAGACCGGACAGCGCCGGTTCCAGCAGGGCCGACACGGACGGCTCGGCGATGAAACCGACCACCAGACCGGTCACGGTGATGCCCAGCTGGGCGCCGGACAGCATGAACGACAGCCGTTCGAGGACCGTCAGCGCGCGGGCCGCCCGCCGGTCGCCCGCCTCGGCCTCCCGGGCCAGCGCCAGCCGGTCGGCGGAGACGTACGCGAACTCCTGGGCGACGAAGTAGCCGGTGCCTGCGGTCAGGACCAGCACGGCCAGCAGGCCCAGCAGAGCGGTCGCGGCACTCATCGGACACCACCCCGCCGGGTGCCGCGCGCACGCTCGCTGTGACGGGGTGGTCGGGGACTGTGCCCCTCGGATTCCGGTGGGTCCGTCGGTCTGGCGGACAAGGTCGTGCTCCTCTTTCCGGGGTACCGCCGGGCGGTCCGGGATACGGCCGGTGGGGTTGTCAGGACAACGAAGGGGTGCCGGTCCGGGTTCCCGGCCCCTCGGGCGGCCGGTCGTGGGCCGCGCGGAAGGCCCACGCCATCTTCGGCTCCACGACGACCCGGACCGCCCGGCGCACCGGCGGTGTGCACAGCGCGGTGACGACACCGGCGGCCACCAGGGTGACGACGACCGTGCCGACCGGGCCGTGCACCCACTCGGGCCGGTACCAGCCCAGGTACTTGGCCAGCACCACGAAGAACCCGTGCAGCAGATACCCCGCGATGGTGCCCGCGCCCAGCGCCGTGAACCAGGTCCGCCGCTCCGGCACCCAGGCCAGGAAACACGCGGTCAGCAGGGTCGAGCAGCCGAACAGGGCGAGCGTCATGAGCGGCCCGGCCCAGGTCGGCGCGCCCAGCTCCGGCGCGCTGTCGCGGTGGAAGAACCAGGCGCCGGTGAAGCGCGGCACCAGCCAGTAGGCCAGCGCGAACGCGCCCGCGAACACCGGGATCGACAGCACCCGCATCCGGCGCCCGCGCACCATCCGGAAGTGCTCCGGGCGCAGACAGAGCCCGAGCACGAAGTACGGCAGGAACTGGAGCAGCCGTTGCAGATCGAGGTCCTCGCCGATGGCCGGCGAGGTGGTCGCCAGCGCCGCCACGACCAGCGCGACGGGCAACGGCCACCGCAGCCGCAGCCACAGCGGGGTGGTCAGCCGCCATACGAACAGCGAGGCCAGGAACCACGTCAGGAACAGCGGGTCCAGCAGACTGATGGGCCGGTCCGGCGCGTGGTCCGTCCAGCGCGTGAACAGGGTGTACGCGGTCTCGAACACGACGTACGGGACAGCCACCCCGGTCACCAGGCGCTGGATACGGCGCGGGCCGGCGTCGAAGCCGCGCGAGAAGTAGCCGGACATCACGATGAACGCCGGCATGTGGAAGGCGTAGACGACGGTGTAGAGCGCGGTGACCGTGGGGTTGCCGTCCCGCAGCGGCTCCCAGGCGTGTCCGACGGCCACCAGCACGATCGCCAGGTACTTGGCGTTGTCGAAGGAGGCGTCGCGCGCGGGCTGCGGGCGGGAGCGGTCCGGCGTCGCGCCGGGCGCGGGGCGATCGGCGCGGGCCGCGGCGTCGTTCTCCGTGGCCGTACGGCCGTTGTCCGTGGCCTCGGTGAGGTGACCGGTCCGGTCGCTGCGGCTGGCTCCGGTGGTCTGGCTCACCCCGCCTCCCGGTCACCATGCGGACGGCCCTCACGATCGGCTGTGGGCGGGGGTCCGGCGGGGTTCACGGCGGTGAGGTGACGGAGAGACATCTCCGCCGCCTCACCGCTTTCCCGTGCGGTAAACGGGGGTGTGAACCGTCAGACACGGACGACGGCTGGACTCGGCCGGTGGCCGCGGGTTCTCAGACGTTCACGCCGAAGTCGGCGGCGATCCCGGCGAGGCCGGAGGCGTACCCCTGGCCCACGGCACGGAACTTCCACTCGCTGCCGTGCCGGTACAGCTCACCGAAGACCATCGCGGTCTCCGTCGACGCGTCCTCGGACAGGTCATAGCGGGCGATCTCCTGGTTGTTCGCCTGGTTGACGATCCGGATGAACGCGTTGCGGACCTGGCCGAAACTCTGGCCCCGGTTGTCGGCGTCGTGGATGGAGACCGGGAACGCGATCTTGTCGATGTCCGCCGGAACCCCGGCCAGGTTCACCTTGATCGACTCGTCGTCGCCCTCGCCCTCACCGGTGAGGTTGTCGCCGGTGTGCTCGACCGAGCCGTCCGGGCTGGTGAGGTTGTTGTAGAAGACGAAGTGCTGGTCGGACGGGACCCGCCCGGACGACTGCAACAGCAGCGCCGAGGCGTCGAGGTCGTAGTCGGTGCCCGTCGTGGTCCGCACGTCCCAGCCGAGGCCCACGAGCACGGCCGTCAGACCGGGCGCCTCCTTGCTGAGCGAGACGTTGCCGCCTTTGGACAGGGAAACTCCCACGGTGTTCTCCTCCTGCTGCGCTCTGTGGATACCCCTGCGGATACCTCTTCGGACCACCTTGAATCTACAACACTGTAGAAGTTGGGTGGTGGGCGGGGACCATCCCCCTGACTACGATGGGCAGGACGCCGTATGAGTTGCGCGCGGCGGCGATCGATCAGGGAGGCGGCGTGGCGGAGCGGGTCGGTGGCCGGCGGGGCCAGGGCGAGCTGGAGGCCCAGGTATTGTCCGCGCTGCGTACGGCACAGGAACCGGTACCGGCCGCCTGGGTCCTGGAGCGGCTGGGCGGCACCCTCGCCTACACCACCGTCGTCACCATCCTGACCCGCCTGCACACCAAGGGCGTGGTCACCCGGCGCCGGGCGGGCCGCTCCTTCGTGTGGACGGCGGCCACCGGCGAGGCGGGACTCGCGGCCCACCGGATGCGCCGCGTCCTGGACGGCGAGACCGACCGGGAGGCCGTCCTCGCCAGCTTCGTGTCCTCCCTGCCGCGCCAGGACGAATCCCTGCTGCGCAGGCTGCTCCTGGAGGCGGAGGCCGAGATTCCGGTGGACGGCGAGAGCGGGGACCGCTGATCCATGGGCACGTTCGTGTTCCTGCCGCTCGTGCTGCCCCTGACCGCCTGGCCCGTCGCGCGCCTCGCCGAGCACCGGCTGCATCCGCGCGTCGCGACCCTGCTGCTCTCCGGCGTCGCCGGGGTGCTCGGGCTGTGCAGCATCCTGTGCCTGGCGCTGCTGGCGATCGTCGGCACCGCCCAACTCCCCGGCAACCCGCTCCCGGACGGCTGGGCCGACCCGGAGGTGCGGGCCGCCGTGCCGCACGACGAGGTCGTCGGCAAGAGTGCCGTCGGCGCGCTGGCCGCGGCCGCCACCGCCTGCGCCGCCCTGCTGCTGCGCCACTACCGGGTGCGCCGCGCCACCGCCCGCGCGCTGCGCGGACTGCCCGGCACCCAGGTCGCCGTCCTCGACGACGAACGCCCCTACGCGCACACCCTGCCGGGACGCGGCCGGGCGGCCCGCATCCTCGTCTCCACCGGCATGCTGGCCGGACTCGACTCCCGCGAGCGGCGCGTGCTGTTCGCCCATGAGCGGGCGCATCTCACCGGCCGTCATCACCGCTACCTCCTGCTGGCCGGCCTCGCGGCCCGCGCCAACCCCTTCCTGCGCCCACTGCGCACCACCGTCGCCTACTCCGTGGAGCGCTGGGCCGACGAGGACGCGGCCCGCGCGGTCGGCGACCGGCGGCTGACCGCCCGCGCCGTCGCCAAGGCCGCCCTCGTCTCCCGCCCGGCCCCCGCGCCCACGATGGCCGCGGTCGGCGGCGAACCGGGCCCGGTGCCGCGCCGGGTGGCCGCCCTGCTGGGCCCCGCCCCGACCGCCCGCACCTGGCCCCCGACGTTCACCTCCGTCGGCATGGCCGTGTGGACCGCCGCCGCGGGTGCCGCCCTGTCCGCGATGTCGTCCGCGAACTCGGCGGTCACCATGTTCCTCATCCTCAAGACCGCCACCCCGCTGTGAGACGGGTCCGGCCCCGCAGGTCCTAGAGGTCGAACTCGTGCGGGGGCAGGTCCAGGGTGAAGCAGGCCTCCCGGACGACGCCCTGCTCCGTCTTGTCGAAGTCGCCGTCGGCGCCGCCGATGACGATGCCGATCTGGACGACGGCACGGGCCTCGGCCGGCTTCTTCTTCGCCTTGGCGATCTCCTGAAGGACGCTGACCTTGCCGAAGTCGAAGTCCGTCGTCAGCTTGTTCAGGTTCTCCTCGAAACGGCGGCGCAGGTCGTCGGCCGGGAAGTTCTGAAGGACCTCGTTGGTGGCGATGAGCTGCGCCACCCGCTGGCGCTCGGCCGGGTCGATGGTGCCGTCGGCGGCGGCGACCAGGGCGCACATGGCCATGCTGGCGTCGCGGAAGGCGCCGCTCTTGAGGTCGTTCTTCTTCGCGACGAGCTGGGTCTGCATCGTCGACGCGGAATCCTTGATGCGGTCCCACAGAGCCATGGCCATCTCCAACATCCTCGGAACGGCGGCCGGTCCGCCCGGCAGGCGGCCGATCCCCCGTCGGTCATCGGTATCTACAACACCGTAGAAACTCATGGGGCGGGGGAGAAGTTCCCACCGTTTCGCGGAAGTTCGCGCCCTGCCCGCGCCGCGTTCATCGCCTACCAGGCGAAGCGCGCCGGGGTGCCGGTGGTCCACGTCGATCCGGCGTACACCAGCCAGGAATGCGCGCAGTGTCATCACACCGCACGCCACAACCGGCCCTCCCAGGGTGCCTTCGCGTGCAAGGTCTGCGGATTCGTCGACCAGAGAGGCCGTTGGGCCGCCTTGGTGGAACCTCTCGTTCCGGGCGCCCGGGACCGGCTCCCCCTCGGACACGGGCCCGGGGTCCGAACGCGGCCCCGACCATGACGTTCACCCGATGGGGCGAACCGGAGAGCCGTTGCGGCCTATGTCGCGATTGTCGTACCCGGGTGAGGGGCCGTTCGGGTGTGATGGCACCCCGAACGCGTCCTCACCGAGCCCCCGTGGAGCGGCACCTATGAAGTTCGCTGGAAACAAGTTCGCCGGATTGGCCGCCGTCGCGGTGAGCACCCTGTCGCTCGGTGCCATCGTCGCGTCGGCGGCCCCCGCGATGGCCCAGCCGCCCGTCTGCGGTCAGGCCGACTGCCCCACCCAGACGCCGGTCAGCCTGAGCGCCAGCCAGGGCACGCTGAACATCACGTCGATGCAGCTGGAGAACATCTCCGCGACCGTGACCGACGCCCGCAGCGGGCGGCCGATGGCGGGTGAGCTGGTCCGCTTCTACAGCGCGGGCGGCCGGCTGCTCGGCTCGGCGTACACCAACTACAGCGGCATCGCGGGCATCACCGCCCCGGAGAACTTCGGCCCGGGCACCATCCAGGAACTCCTGGCCGGCTACACCGCCATGCTGGTCGGCGACGGTGAACACACCCAGGCCTCGGCGCACGGGGCGATCACCATCGGCACCGACTGCGTCACCACGCCCCCGTGACAGTCGGCGTCAACGGCTGTGCAGGGAACGGGAGTCGAGCGAGCGGGGGTGGGTGGCGGTGGCGGACGAGGTGGGTCTCGCGGCGCTGCGGGAGCTGGTGAGCGCGCCGGGCGAACGGTTCCGGCCGCGCCCGGAGCCGGGAGGGGCCCAGGAGTCCCGCACCCTCACGGTGGGCATGGCGACGTACGACGACTACGACGGCGTGTACTTCACCGTCGCGAGCCTGCTCCTGCACCACCCCGAGGTGCGGGACCGGGTCAACCTCCTGGTGATCGACAACCACCCCTGCGGCCCGCACGCGTGGGCGCTGAAGCGGCTGGAGCTGGACTTCCCGCAGCTGCGGTACGTCCCCTACGACCGGCGGGTGGGCACGGCAGCCCGGGACCGGATCTTCCGCGAGGCCGCCTCGGACTGGGTCCTGTGCCTGGACTCCCACGTCCAGTTGGCCCCCGGCGCCCTCGCCGCGCTCCTCGCGTACATCGACGCCCACCCGGACAGCGGCGACCTGCTCCAGGGCCCGCTGGTCTCGGCCGACGGGCGCCAGGTCTCGACCCACTGGGAGCCCCGTTGGGAACGGCTGATGTTCGGGTCCTGGGCCACCGACCCGCGCGGCCTCGACCCGGCCGCCCCGCCCTTCGAGATCGGCATGCAGGGCCTCGGCCTGTTCGCCTGCCGCACCGACGCGTGGCCCGGACTCAACCCCGCCTTCGCCCGGCACGGCGGTGAAGAGGGCCATCTGCACGAGAAGTTCCGCCGCGCCGGGCACACCACCCGGTGTCTGCCCGCCGTGCGCTGGGCCCACCGTTTCGACCGGCCGCGCACCAGCTGGACCGACTCGACCTGGTACCAGACCCTGTTGAACTACCTCACCGGCTTCGACGAACTCGGCCAGAGCCACGAGGAGGCCGTCGCCCAGTTCACCGCCGTCCTCGGTGAGAAGGCCGTCCAGCAGGGCGTCGCCGACCACCGGGCCGAGCGACGCAACCCCCTCCACGCCTTCGACGGCATCACCTGTATCAACCTCGACGAACGCGCCGACCGCTGGCAGGCCCTGCGGGGCAGGCTCATCGCCCTCGGTATCCGCCCCGAGCGCATCCACCGCCAACCGGCCACCCCGACCCCGGCCGACCCCCGCGTCGGACGCACCCTGTCCCACCGTCGCGCCGTCGAGCAGGCCCACATCGACGGCCTGGAGTCCCTCCTCGTCCTGGAGGACGACGCCCTCTTCCTCCCCGACGCCGCCGCCACGCTGAGCGCCGCCCTGGCCGAACTCGCGGACCTCCCCTGGTCGTTGCTCCACCTGGGCGGCGCCAGGGGAACGGCGGTCCCGGGCCGCGCGCACATCGAAGCCGTCACCGACGTCACCGCCACCCACGCCCTCGCCTACCACCGCAGCGCGTTCGGCCCCCTGCTCGACGAACTCCCGGACAACGTCCACGAGATGACGTCCTGGATTCATCAACACGCCGGATTGGCGAGGTACTTGGCCAGCTGGAGCCGACCCGACCGCTATCGCACCGTTCCGGGGGTCTGCGACCGGACCGACCGGACGCAGCCGGTGGGGCTCGGGTGAGGCCGCCCAGGGCACGCCGCGAGGGGCTGCGCGTCAAGGAGACCGTCGACGGACGCCTCGCGGTGTACGACGAACACGCCGAACAGGGGCACCTTCTCGGCCCCCTGAGCGCCACCGTCTTCCACCTCGCCGACGGCACCCGTACGCTCCCCGACATCACCGAGGCCGTAACCCGCACCCACCCGCCGACCGACCTCGCCGCCATCCGCAGAGCGTTCACGGAACTGGAGACGGCCGGACTGCTCGATGTACCGCCCGGAGAGGAGTAGTCCGGGAGGGGGAGGGGCGGTTCGGTCGGGAGGGGTGAGAGGGACCGTCGTTTTGAAAATGAATGTCATGTAGGTACATTGATCGGCGGCATCCGGAGTGGGTGCCGTCGATCTGGCGTGGGGGGCTTAATGCGTATGATTCGCAAGTGCGTGAATACATCATCAGGCCCGCGCGGCCGGACGACCTCGACGGGGCGCGAGCGGTGATGCTCGACACCGTGTACCGCGACTTCGGGACCGGGTACGTGCCGCGCTGGCACGGCGACATCGTCGACCCCGGCGCCGCCTACCTGGCCTCGAGGCGCCACACCCTGCTGGTGGCGATCGGCCCGGACGGCGAGGTCGTCGGCACCGGCGCCCTCGACTCACGCGGTCCCGCGCACCCGCCGAACCCCCGCCACCTCGCCGACCGCTATCCCTCCGGCGAGACGGCACAGCTGCGCCGGGTCTACGTCCGCCCGGAACACCGGCGGCGCGGCCTGGCCCGGCGGATGGTCGACGACCTGCTCGCGTTCGCCGTGGCCGACGGCGGCTACCGCTCCGTATACCTGCACACCGACCCGGCGGTGCCGGGTGCCGAGCCCTTCTGGCGGTCGCTCGGGAAGGCCGTGCTCGACGAGCGCGACGAACCCGGCGGCGGTCAGGGGATCGTCCACTTCGAGATACCCATGGGGTACTGAAAACGATGCGCCGCCTGCACCACCTCCTCGCCCTGCTGCTCGCCCCGGCCCTCACCGGGTGCTTCGCCGCCGACGGCGCCGACGACGCGTCCGGCGACCGCGCGTCCGGCTCCCGGCTCCGCGTCGCCCTCGCCTTCCCGCCCGCCGAACACCTCTCCCCGTACGGCGCCGACGCCACCATCCTCAGCCGCCTCGGTGTCACCGAGAGCCTCACCGCCCTGGACGCCAACGGCGCCGCCGCCCCCGCGCTCGCCGCCTCCTGGCGTCGCGAGAGTGACCGCACCTGGCTGTTCACCCTGCGCGACGCCACCTTCCAGGACGGCACCGCCGTCACCCCCGCCGCCGTCGCCGCCTCCCTCACCCACGCCACCGAGGCCAAGCCCGCCCCCGCCGCCCTCACCGGCGTCACCCTCAAGGCGACCGCCGACGGCAGCACCGGCGTGCAGGTCACCACCGACCGGCCCGACCCCGTACTGCCGCTGCGCATGTCAAGCCCCGGGCTCGCCGTCCTGTCCGCCAAGGGCTACGACCGGCAGGGCGACGCGAACCCCGTCGGCACCGCCACCGGCCCCTTCACCCTCACCAAGGTCACCGGCTCCACCACCGCGACCCTCGACCGCTTCGACGACTACTGGGGCGGCCGGGCCCAATCCGCGGGCATCGACGTGAAGTTCATCGCCGACGGCACCGCCCGGACCGCCGCGCTGCGCACCGGGGAGGTCGACCTCGCCGAGGCGATACCCGTCGCGCAGGCCGCCTCCCTGGACACCGCCACCCGCAAGGAGACGGCCACCACCCGCACCACCAGCCTCCTGCTCAACACCGCGTCAGGGCCGTTCGCCAACCCGAAGCTGCGCGCCGCCGCCCGCGAGGCCGTCGACACCGCCGCACTCGCCGAGGGCGTCTACGAAGGACACGCCGACGCGGGCGCCGGCATCTACGGACCCGCCGTCACCTGGGCCGAGGGCAAGCGGAAGCAGCCCACCGGACGCGCCGGGGCAGGCTCCGCCAAGGGCACGAAGGTCAGCCTCGCCACCTACGACAACCGGCCCGAACTCCCCGAGGCCGCCCAGGTGTTGAAGCAGCAGCTGGAGAAGGCCGGGTTCACCGTCGACCTCCAGGTGCGCGAGTACTCACGGCTGGAGAGCGACGCCCTCGACGGGAAGTTCGACGCGTTCGTGCTGGCCCGCAACACCCTCGTCGACACCGGTGACCCCGTCGCCGTCCTCGCCAGCGACTACACCTGCGACGGCGGCTACAACATCGCCCAACTCTGCGACCAGGGCGTCGACCGTGCCGTCGCCGAGGCCGAGGGCATCGCCGACACCGGCAGGCGCGAGGACGCGGCGATGGCGGCCGAGGCCGCGATCCTCGGCACGGACGCCGTCGTTCCGCTGGTCCACCAGCGCGTCATCACCGGCGTGGCCCCCTCGGTGCGCGGCGCCCTGCTCGACCCGTACGAGCGCACCCTCGTCGCCACCGGCACCCGGCGCTGACCCGTGCGGCACCGTACGACCGCGCTGCTGTGGCGCGCCGGCCTCGCCCTCGCCCTGGTGTGCGGCATCGGCCTGCTGCCCTGGCTCGCGCGCACCGACCCGGCGCTCACCGTCCTCAAGGCGCGCTCCGCCGACCGCGACCCCACCCCCGAGGTGCTCGCCGCCATCCGGGACCAACTCGGCCTCGACGAAGGCCCGTTGACGCTCCTCGGGCGGTGGGCCGGTGGCCTGTGGCGCGGGGACGCCGGACGGTCCTGGCTCTCCGGCGACGCGGTCACGCCCGCCGTCCTCCAGGCCCTCGGCGCGTCCCTGCTGCTGATGACGGTCGCGCTCGGCATCGCCGTCCTCACCGCGGGAGCGGTCTGCGCCCGCACCCTGTGGCTCGGCGCGCACCGCCGCCTCGGCGACCGGCGCCCCGGCGGCAACGGCGGCTCCGCGATGCTCGCCGCGCTCCCCGAGTTCCTCACCGCGTCCGTGCTCGCCACCGTCGTCGGCGTCCAGCTGGGGTGGCTGCCCGCGCTCGGCTGGTACGGGCCGCGGTGGACGGTGCTGCCCGGACTCGCCCTCGGGCTGCCCGCGGGCGCGGTGCTCGGGCGGCTCCTCGACGACCTGCTGCCCGGCGCGTTCGCCGAACCCTGGGCCCGGGCCGCCGCCGCCCGCGGCCTCGCCGCAGCGGCCATCGCCCGTCAGGCGGTGCGCCGGTGCCTGCCCGCGCTGCTGCCCAACGCCGGTCTGTTCGTGGTCGGTCTGACCGGCGGCGCCGTCGCCGTCGAGCAGATCTACGACATCCCCGGCCTCGGCCGCACCACCCTGCAAGCCGCCCTCGCCCAGGACCTGCCCGTCCTCCAGGCCGGCACCCTGCTCCTGCTGCTGCTCGCCGCGTGCTCCACCGGCGCCGCCCACCTCGCCACCCGGCTGCTCATCGGCCCCGCCCTGCGCGACAACGCCCTGCCCACCCTGCACCGGCGCCGCCCACCCGCCCGCAGCAGGCTCCCGCTCCTCTACGGCGGCCTCGTCCTCGGCGTCGTCGCGCTCGGCCTGCCCCGCGACCCGCTCGCCCTCGACACCACCCGGCGCCTGCGACCACCGTCCGCCGCGCACCCGTTCGGCACCGACGCGCTCGGCCGTGACCTGCTCGCCCGGGTCTCCCACGGCGCCCTCGACACCCTGCTCCTCGCCACCGGGATCAGCGCCGCCGCCCTCCTGACCGGCGTGCTCCTCGGACTGCTGCCCCGGCTGTCCGGGCCGCTCGTCGACACCGTCAACGCGGTGCCGCCCGTCCTCGGCGCCCTCCTCGTCACCGCCGTCGCGGGCGGCGGCCCCGCCACGCCCGCGCTCGCCGTCGGCGTCGTCGCCTGGGCGCCGCTGGCCGCGCACACCTCCGCGCTGCTGCGCCAGGAACGCGCCGCCCTGCACCTCACCGCCACCCGGGGGCTGGGCGCGGGCCCCTGGTACCTGCTCCGGCACGACCTGCTGCCCGCCGTCGTACCGCCCGTCGCCCGGCACGCCCTGCTGCGGCTGCCCGGTACCGCGCTCGCCCTCGCCTCCCTCGCCTTCCTCGGCCTCGGCGCCCAGCCGCCCGCCCCGGAGTGGGGCCTGCTCCTCGCCGAGAACCAGCCCTACGCCGAACGCGCCCCCTGGGCCGTCCTGGCCCCCGCCGCCGTCCTCGCCCTCCTCGGCGCCCTCGCGGTCGCGACGGCCGGGGGAGTCCGGCTGCCCAGACTCCGGGGCCACCGGGACCCACGCGAACAGCAGCCGCTGGTAGGGGAGTTGGTGAGGGTGAAGTGACCTCGCCGACCTCCCCTCGGCCGCGCGGTGCTGGGGACACGGCACCGGTGGCATCCCTGCTGCGGCTCCGGTGCGTACGTCAACGGCAGCCTCTGGCACGGGAGTTGGTGGGCGTCCAGTGAGCCTGATGACCTCGCTCCGGCTGCGTCGCACCGGCGACACGGCCCGCATGACGCCGTTGCTGCGGCTGCTGATCCTCACCCAACTCGCCTTCAACATCGGCTTCTACGCCGTTGTGCCGTTCCTCTCCGAGCATCTCGGGCAGGCCATCGGCATGGCGGGCTGGCTCGTCGGGTTCGTGCTCGGGCTGCGGACCTTCAGCCAGCAGGGGCTGTTCGTGGTCGGCGGTGCGCTCGCCGACCGGTACGGCATCCGGCCAGTGGTCCTCGCCGGATGCGTGCTGCGCATCGCCGGGTTCGGCTGGCTCGGGTACGCCGAGGACACCGGGGCGGTGATCGGGGCGGTGCTGCTCATCGGGTTCGCCGCCGCGCTCTTCTCACCCGCCGTCGAGTCCGAGGTGGCCCGGCAGGCGGTCGCCCTGGAGGAGAACGGCGGCGGCTCACGCACCCGGGTGCTCGCGCTGTTCACGGTGGCCGGGCAGGCGGGCGCGTTCGTCGGGCCCCTGCTGGGCGGGCTGTTGCTGGCCGTCGACTTCCGCGCCGTGTGCCTCGCGGGCGCCGGGATCTTCGTGCTGGTCCTCGCCGGACACGCCTGGATGCTCCCGCAGCACATCCCCGGCCGCGAACGCACCCCGGCCAAGGGCGGGTTGGGCCTGCTGATCCGCAACCGCCGTTTCCTCGCCCTGTGTTGCGCCTACGGCGCCTACCTGCTCGCCTACAACCAGCTCTACCTGGCGCTGCCCGCCGAGGTGGAACGCGCGACGGGCTCCCAGGCGCCGTTGGCCTTCCTGTTCGCCGTGTCCTCGCTGCTGGTGGTGACCGCCCAGCTCCCGGTCACCCGCTGGGCCGGACTCCGGCTCACCCCACGCCGCTCGATGGCGACGGGCCTGCTGCTGATCTCGACGGGCTTCGCCGTGGTCGCGGCCGCCCGACCCGCCCAACTGACCGGCGTGATGGGCCTGTTGCCCGGCGCGGGCTTCGTCGTGCTGCTCACCGTCGGCCAGATGCTGATCGCCCCGGTGGCCCGGGCCTGGGTCCCCGACCTCGCCGAACAGGGCCGCCTCGGTCTCTACACCGGCGCGCTGTCCTCGGTCTCCGGACTGATCGTCCTGGTCGGCAGCGCGGCCACCGGTACTCTCCTCGACGCGGGCCTCCCGGCAGCGGTGCCCTGGCTGGCGCTGGCGGCGATCCCGGCGGTGGCGGTGTGCGCGTTGCCTCGGCGGGACGGCCGTTGACGCGGGGCGGTTGCCGTCAGGGCGTCGCGGTGGCGAACCCGGTGGAGGCCGGCGGGCGGCCGGGCGGGACCGGTCAGGACGTCACCGGCTCGCGCGGGGTCCGCTCCAGGACGCGTTCCGCGATCCCGGCGGCGGAGGGGGACGTGCCTCGGCGGCAGGGCCGTTGACGCGGGCCGTTGCCAGAACGTGTCGCCGGGGAGGTCACGGTGGGGCGGTGCGGTCAGGACGTCACCGGGTGGCGTGGCGTCAGTTCCAGCAGGCGCTCCACCTCGTGGGCGCCGAGCCGGGACGTGCGGTGCAGCCAGCGGATGTCACGGCCGAAGGACCACACCAGCGTGCCCAGGGCGACGGCGGTCACGGCGAACGTGCCCGCGAACGGGAGACAGCCGGAGGCGGCCAGCAGGAGGAAGACACCCTGGAGAGCCGCGACCGTTTTCCGGGCCATGCTCGGGGGAAGCGGCGCGTTCAGCCACGGGCAGAGACGGGCCGCCGCGACGAACGCGTAGCGCATGCCGCCGATCGCCAGCACCCACGGACCGAGCTTCGTCGACACATACACACTCAGGACCAGGATCAGGAACGCGTCGACCTCCATGTCGAAGCGCGCGCCGAGCGGCGTCGACGTGCCGGTGCGGCGGGCCACCTTGCCGTCGACGCCGTCCAGGATCAGCGCCACCGCCGTCAGACCGACGAAGAGCGTGACCGGCGGGGAACTCTGGAAGGAGTCCGCGACCAGGGCCGTCACCCCGCCCACCAGCGTCGCCCGTCCGAGGGTCACCCGGTTGGCCGGGCCGAACGACCTCGGCCGGGTCCGGTGCAGCGCCCGGGAGAGCACCGCCCAGGTCGCGACGGCGAAGACGAGGCCGGTCAGCCAGCCCGCGGGCCCCAGCCCGAATGCCTCGCCGAGCAGGGCCAGCAACAGGATCTGGACGCCCGCTCCCACCGCGGTCTCCTGCTGGACCAGCCTCGCGTCGTACGTGTTGTTCAGGGCCACCGCTCACCCTCCGGCCATGTGACAGAGTCGATCACCGCCGCGTACTGTCCGCGGCCTGTGCACACCTCGGTACGTGAACAACTTCCCGATCGTTCAGGAGGCTTCCGATGAACCGGACCGCACGCGCGTTCTGGCTGAACCGTCCGGGTGAGGGCGCGATACAGGACGTCGACCTGCCGGAACCCGGCGCGGACGACGTGGTGGTCCGCGCGCTGTACTCCGGAGTGAGCCGGGGCACGGAGACCCTCGTGTTCCGCGGCGGCGTCCCCGAGAGCCAGTACGCGGCGATGCGCGCGCCGTTCCAGGAGGGCGATTTCCCCGCCCCCGTGAAGTACGGCTACCTCAGCGTCGGCGTGGTCGAGGAGGGCCCCGACCACCTCACCGGGGAGACGGTGTTCTGCCTCCACCCGCATCAGACCCGCTACGTCGTTCCCGCCGCCGCCGTCACCCCCGTACCGGCCGGCGTACCCGCGTCGCGCGCCGTCCTCACCGGGACCGTCGAGACCGCCGTGAACGCCCTGTGGGACGCGGCCCCCCTGGTCGGCGACCGGATCACGGTGATCGGCGGCGGCATGGTCGGCTGCTCGGTCGCCGCGCTGCTGGCCCGATTCCCGGGCGTGCGCGTGCAGTTGGTGGACGCCGACCCCGCGCGCGCCGCCGTCGCCGCCGCGCTCGGCGTGGACTTCGCGCTGCCCGCCGACGCCCTCGGCGACCGTGACCTCGTGGTGCACGCCAGCGCCACCGAACAGGGCCTCGCCCGCGCCCTGCAACTCCTCACCCCAGAAGGCACCGTCCTCGAACTGAGCTGGTACGGCGACCGCACCGTCTCCCTGCCGCTCGGCGAGGCCTTCCACTCCCGGCGCCTGGTCATCCGCGCCAGCCAGGTCGGCACCGTCTCCCCGGCCGCCCGCCCGGGCCGCAGCTACGCCGACCGGCTCGCCCTCGCCCTGGAACTCCTCACCGACCCGGCCCTCGACGCCCTCGTCACAGGAGAGTCGGCGTTCGAGGAACTGCCCGCGCTGCTCCCGAAGTTGGCCGACGGGACCGTCCCGGCGCTCTGCCACCGCATCCGCTACCCCTGACGTCACCAGGCCCGCACGCCTGACCTGAGAAAAGAGTGAGAACGGGCTGAACACGGGGAACGCAAGAGCCGTACTTGTGGGCATCCCCCGGCAGGGATCAGCCAGGGGGACCCAAGGCTCCGTACCTGGAGGGTCGTCCGTTGTTCAGTGTCACCGTCCGCGATCACATCATGATCGCCCACAGCTTCCGCGGCGAGGTCTTCGGCCCCGCGCAGCGCCTGCACGGAGCGACGTTCCTCGTGGACGCCACCTTCCGCCGCGAGCAGCTGGACGACGACAACATCGTCGTCGACATCGGCCTCGCCACGCAGGAACTCGGCGCCCTCACCGGCGAGTTGAACTACCGGAACCTCGACAACGAGCCCGAGTTCGCCGGTGTCAACACCTCGACCGAGTTCCTGGCCAAGGTCATCGCCGACCGGCTCGCCGACCGAGTCCAGCAGGGCGCGCTCGGCGAAGGCGCCCGGGGGATCGCGTCGATCTCCGTCACCCTGCACGAGTCGCACATCGCCTGGGCGAGTTACGAGCGTGCGCTGTGACCGATCTGACCCTGGACCGGGCCCGGCTCGACTACGTGCCCGCACAGCACGCCACCTGGAAGAACGCCGAGATTCTCCGCATGTCCCTCAACTCCGTGCACTTCGTGCTGCCCGGCGGCGTCGACGACCCGGCCGCACCGAGCGGCGGCAACGCCTACGACCGGCGGATCTGTCTCGACCTGCCCGGCTTCGGCTGGCAGGTCCACCAGCACGCCGTGCACGGCAGCTGGCCCCGCCCGGGTGGCGCCGCCCGCGCCGAACTCGCCCGCGTCCTCGGGGAGTTCCCCGACGACACCGTGGTCCTCATCGACGGCCTGGTGGCGTGCGGCGTCCCCGAGATCGTCGTCCCCGAGGCCGCCCGGCTGCGGCTCGCCGTCCTGGTGCATCTGCCGCTCGGCGACGAGACCGGCCTGGAGCCCGCCGTGGCACGGGAGTTGGACGCCAAGGAGCGTGAGGTGCTGCGGGCCGCGCCCGCCACCATCGCCACCAGCGACTGGGCCGTGCGCCGCCTCGTCTCCCACCACGGCCTCGCCCCCGACCGCGTCCATGTCGCCGCCCCCGGCGCCGACATCGCGCCGCTCGCCTCCGGCACCGACGGCGTCTCCCGGCTGCTCTGCGTCGCCGCCGTCACCCCGCGCAAGGGCCAGCACCGGCTGGTCGAGGCCCTCGCGGCCGCGGCCGACCTGCCCTGGAGCTGCGTCTGCGTCGGCGGCCTCGGCCAGGACCCCGAGTACGTCGGTCACCTGCGCCGCCTCATCAGCGCCCATGGCCTCGACGACCGCATCCACCTGGTCGGCCCGCGCTCCGGCGCCGCCCTCGACGCCAGCTACGCCGCCGCCGACCTGATGGTCCTCACCTCCTACGCGGAGACCTACGGCATGGCCGTCACCGAGGCCCTCGCCCGGGGCATCCCGGTGCTCGCGACCGACGTCGGCGGCGTGCCCGAGGCGGTCGGCCGGGCCCCCGACGGCGGTGTGCCGGGACTCCTCGTCCCGCCGGAGAACCCCACCGCCCTCGCCAACGAACTGCGCGGCTGGTTCGGCGAGGCCGATGTGCGCCGCCGCCTCAAGGCCGCCGCGCGCGGCCGACGCGCCGCCCTGGACGGCTGGGCCACCACGGCCCGCAGCCTCGCCGGAGTCCTGGGCCGGCTCCCGAGCGAACCCCGGAGGGCGGCATGAAGAACCCGACCGTGACACCGCAGATCGACATGATCCCCGGCCGGTCGGGACCGGCCGACCCGGCTGACACGGCCGACATGGCTGGCACAGTCGTCGCCGGACCCGGGCGGCCCGTCGAGCAGGAGGTGGCGATGCCGACACCGGACCCGGGTCCGGGCGACGGCGTGATCCCGGGCGCGGGCCCCACACCGCGCCCGGGGGAGCGGGCCACCGTACGGCTGCGCGACGGCGGACCCGAGGACCAACCCCGGTACGCGCCCGAGTGGTTGGAGCTGCGCGAACCCGCCGACGCCGCCGCCCGCGCCCACGGTCTGCTCGACCCGCTGCGCATCCGGCTCGCCAACCTGCCGGGCCGCTCCGGCACCGTCATCCACGACCTGGGCTGCGGCACCGGCTCCATGGGCCGCTGGCTCGCGCCCCGCCTCGACGGCGCCCAGCACTGGATTCTGCACGACCGCGATCCCTACCTGCTGCACTTCGCGGCCGTCGCCTCCCCGAAGTCCGCCGCCGACGGCAGCCGGGTCAGCGTCGAGACCCGGCGCGGCGACGTCGCCCGCCTCACCCCGGACGCGCTGCTCGGCGCGTCCCTGGTGACCGCGTCCGCGCTCCTCGACGTCCTCACCCGGGACGAGATCGACACCCTCGCCGCCGCCTGCACCGACGCCGGCTGCCCCGCGCTGCTCACCCTCTCGGTGGCCGGCCGGGTCCAACTGACGCCCGCGCACCCGCTGGACGAGGAGATCGCCGAGGCGTTCAACGCGCATCAGCGGCGCGGCGGGCTGCTCGGCCCGGACTCGGTCACGGCGGCCTGCGACGCCTTCTCCGAGCGGGGCGCGACCGTGCGGGTCGACCCGAGCGCCTGGCGGCTCGGGCCCGCCGAGGCCGCGTTGACGGCGCAGTGGCTGCGCGGCTGGGTCGGCGCCGCCGTCGAACAGCGCCCCGAACTGAAGGACCGTGCGGAGCCCTACCTGCGGGACCGCCTGGCCGCCTGCGCCGCCGGTGAACTCCACGTCGTCGTCCACCACAACGACCTCCTCGCCCTGAGCCGACCGGCGGGCGGTGCGGAATGAGCGGGGAGACGGCGCGGGCGGTGCGCCTGCCGGTGGTGGTGCGGTCGGTGGGCCTGCCGGTGGCGGCCCGGCGGGACGAGGCGCGGACGCCGGCCCGGCCCGCACCGGCCGCCGAGACCACCCCGGCCGCCCCCGCCGCCGTCTCCCCGGCCCACATCGGCGTGATCGTCGACGTGGCCCGCCCCGGCATCAGGCCCGGCGCCCTCGGCGTGCGAACGGCGGTGCGCGCCACCCTGAGCGTCCTCAACTCCCGCGCGGTACGCACCCACGCCGGTTCGGTCGCCGGTGTGGTCATCCTCGCCGTCCTGCTGTGGCGGATGGGCACCGGCGTCTTCACCGACGGACTGCGCCGCATCGACGCGCCGACCCTCCTGCCGGCCCTCGCCATCGGGCTCGCCACCACCGTGCTCAGCGCGTGGCGGTGGGCGCTGGTCGCGCGGGGACTGCACATCCGGCTGCCGTTCGGGGCCGCCGTCGCCGACTACTACCGGGCGCTGTTCCTGAACGCGGCGCTGCCCGGCGGCATCCTCGGCGATGTGCACCGGGCGGTACGGCACGGCCGCAGCGAGGGCGACCTCGGGCGCGGGGTACGCACGGTCGTCCTCGAACGGGCCGCGGGGCAGGCCGCGTTGGCGGTCGTCGGCGCGGTCGTCCTGCTCACCATGGAGTCCCCGGTGCTCACCGAGGCCCGCGATCTCGCGCCGCTGTTCGGGCTCGCGGTCGTCGGGGCGCTCGCCGTCGGGCTCGCACTGCGGATGAACGGCACCCCCGCACGCCGGGGCGGGGCGCTGCGCGCGTCCCTCGCCGAGGCCCGCGCGGGGCTGCTGTCCCGCCGCAACGCCCCCGGCATCGTCGTCTCGTCGCTGCTGGTGCTGGCCGGACACCTCGGGATGTTCGTGCTGGCCGCCCGGGTCGCCGGGTCCGGGGCGTCGGTGGCCGCGCTGCTGCCGATCGCGGTGCTCGCGCTCCTCGCGATGGGCCTGCCTCTGAACGTCGGCGGCTGGGGGCCCCGGGAGGGCGTCACCGCCTGGGCGTTCGGGGCCGCGGGGCTCGGCGCGAGCAACGGCCTCGCCGTCGCCGTCGTCTACGGGGTGCTGAGCTTCGTGGCCGCGCTGCCCGGCGTCGCCGTGCTCGTCGTCCGCTGGTGGACGGGCCTGCGGGCGGGCCCCACCACGGCGGTGGCGGTCCCGGAACCCGGCGCCGCTCACTCGTCCGCGGAGCCGTCCGAGTCGCCGGGGGCGAGCAGCGAGAAATACGCGCCGAAGGAATCCACGAAGCTCGCGAGCATGGCCTTCCCCTTTTCCGCCGAAGCCAGTGAAGGGCGGCCTATGACGCCCGAATCGGTATAGCCGGACATTCCGAGAGTCAGAAGATGACGCCGGTCGTCCGCGATGAAATCCGAGGTCTCATATCCGGGCCTGAGCAATTCCGGATGAGTGTGCAGCAGGAGGGAGGTCTCGATTTCCCCCGCGTGCATGTCGGTGAGCAGCGAACTGGTCACACCGGCCCGTTGCCGCGCCGCCTCCCAGTCCTCGGCGGCCGGGAACAGCGCCATCCGCTCACCGCGCGCCGACGCCTCCTGGACGACGTTGCCGAGCACGTAGTTGCCGCCGTGGCCGTTGACCACCACCAGCGCCTCGACGCCCGAGCGGCGCAGCGAGGCGGCGATGTCGCTCACCACGGCGTGCAGCGTCACGGCCGACACGCTCACGGTGCCGGGCCAGTCGGCGTGTTCGTGCGAGCAGCCGATCGTCACCGGAGGCAGGAGGTGCACCGGGTAGGCGGCGGCGATCTCGCGGGCCACCGCGCAGGCGACCAGCGTGTCCGTCGCCAGCGGGAGGTAGGGGCCGTGCTGCTCGAAACTCCCCACCGGAAGAACGGCGACCTGCGTTGAGACGCCCGCCGCCCTGGCCCGTACTTCTTCCGTAGTGTCCGCCGGCACCCAGCCGTATGCCGCCGTATACGCGCCCGAACCAGTCATTTCCCCACGGCCTTTCGTCTCTGTTTAGGAATCAGATCATGACAGAAAAAATCGGCGTCCTCGGCACGAAGTCACCGCAGCGCACGGGCGTGGAACGGATCGTGAATGCGCCGCTGCCCACCGTGTACGGGGAATTCCGGGCGATGGGTTACCTGGACCACGACCGCGGTGACGAACAGGTGGCGCTCGTGCACGGTGACATCGGCGCGGAGGGCGTCCTGACCCGGCTGCACTCGGAGTGCCTGACCGGCGACGCGTTCGGCTCCCAGCACTGCGAGTGCGGCGACCAACTGGCGTCCGCGCTGCGGGCCGTCGTCGCCGAGGGCGCGGGCATCGTCGTCTATCTGCGCGGCCACGAGGGGCGCGGCATCGGGCTGCTCGGCAAGTTGCGGGCGATGGCCCTCCAGGCCGAGGGCCTGGACACCGTGGAGGCGAACCTGGCCCTCGGACTGCCCGTCGACGCCCGGGACTACGGGGTCGCCGCCGGGATGCTGCACGACCTCGGTGTGCACTCGGTCCGGCTGATGTCCAACAACCCGCGCAAACGCGAGGCGTTGGTGCGGCACGGCATCGAAGTCGCCGAGACCGTGCCGCTGTTGATACCGCCGTGCGAGAACAACATCACCTACCTGCGCACCAAGCGGGAGCGGCTCGACCACCACCTGCCCCACCTGGACGCGGTCGCCCACCTGTCCTGACAACGGCCGTACGGCAAAGGGCCGTTCAGTCGAGAACGGCCGTGTGGACCAGCCGCTTGATGTCCGGGTAGAGCGTGTGCGACGACGTCGGCCGCACCTGCGTGTAGAAGTGCACACTCAGGTCACGGCTCGGGTCGACCCAGAACGTCGTCGTCGCCACCCCGCTCCAGCCGTAGGTGCCCAGCCCGGACGGCGCCTTGGTGCGGGACGGGTCGACGACCACGGAGACGCCGAGGCCGAAGCCCACGCCTTCGTTGCCCACCTCGTCATGGGCCGGGCGGCTGCCGAAGGCGCGCAGGTCGGCGCCGTCGGGAAGGTGGTTGCGGGTCATCAGGTCCACCGTCTCGGGCGAGAGCAGCCGGACGCCGTCGAGTTCACCGCGTCGGCGCAGCAGCTCCGCGAACCGGTGCATGTCGTGGGCGGAGGCGACCATGCCGCCGCTGCCGGACAGGAACCGGGGCCGCCCGTGCAGCGGCAGCCCCTTGATGGGCTCGATGCCGCCGTCCTTGGTCTCGCCGTACAACTCCGAGAGCCTGGGCGCCTGTTCGGCCGAGACCTCGAACCCGGCGTCGGTCATGCCGAGCGGCCCGAACACGCGCTCCGCGAGGAACACGTCGAGCGGCTGCCCCGTCACCACCTCCAGGACCCGGCCCAGCACATTGGTGGCGACCGAGTAGTTCCACTCGGTGCCCGGCTCGTACTGCAACGGCAGGCTCGCGTACACGTCGACCGTCCCGGCGAGGTCGGTGCCGGGCCGCACCGACGACTCCAGACCGGCCTCCCGGTACAGGGCGTCCACCGGGTGGGAGTGGTAGAAGGCGAACGTCAGGCCCGCCGTGTGGGTCAGCAGATGCCGGATCAATATCGGCCCGGACGCCGGACGGGTGCGCAGGTCGGCGCCCGCACCGCTGACATACACCTGCGGGTCGGCGAAGGCGGGCAGATAGCGCTCGACCGGGTCGTCCAGGGAGAGGCGGCCCTCCTCGACGAGGGTGAGCGCGGCCACCGAGGTGACCGGCTTGGTCATCGAGTAGATCCGCCACAGGGTGTCCGGCTCGACGGGCTCCCCGGCCGCGAGGTCACGGTGGCCGTGCGCGGTGAGGTGGGCGACGCGACCGCCACGGGCCACGGCCAGCAGGAAGCCCGGCAGCCGCCCCTCGTCGACCTGGTCGGCCAGGTGCTGGTCGAGGCGGTCCAACGCCTTTTCGTCCAGCCCGACCTCGTCCGGGTCGATCTCTTGTCGCAGCAGTGCCATCGTTCTCCTCCGAATACGTTCGTCGAGGCGCGGTCCGGCTGCCCCGCCGTCCCGGTCTCAACCCTCATCGTCGCTCAGGAACGGGGGCCCGGTCCTCCGGTTGATCAGGATGGAGCGCCAGTTCGGAACGTTTCGGCAGGAGACGTCCGATCAATACGGCCACCCCGGCGACCCCCGCGAGCGCCCCCAGCGCCACCGCGTGGCCGCCCCCGGCCCCGGTGAGCGTGGCGGCACCGGCCACGCCGAGCGTCGGCCCCACGTTCATCGCCGTCTGCTGCAACCCGCCCGCCACCCCGGCCGACCCGACCGGTGCCCGCCGGACCACGACATGGGTGGCCGTCACCATCACCGTGCCGAACCCGGCGCCGATCAGCGCGAACCCGGTGCAGACGGCGGGCGTCCCGTGCGCCGCGCGCAGCACCAGAATCCCGGCCGCGAGCACCCCCGACGCCGTCACCGTCGTCACCCGGGGCCCGAACCGCCCCGGCAGAACGGCGGCCAGGGGCGCCGCGAGGATCATCGCCGCCGCGAGCGGCAGCGCGCGCAGCCCGGTCTGCACGGGGTCCAGGCCGAAGGTGTCCTGGAGGAGATAGGCGGCCACGAACAGGGTGCCGTTCAGCGCCGCCGACGCGGCCACCAGGACGCCGAGCGCGGCGGCGACGGACGGCTGGCCGATGACGTCCGAGGGCACCAACGGGCTTGCGGCACGCCGCTCATGGGCGACGAAGGCGACGGCGGCGACGACGCCGAGGGCGGCCACGGCCCAGGAACCGGCGGGCAGCGTCACCAGGGCGTGCGTCAGACAGGCCAGGGCCACCGCGAGCAGGACCACACCGGGCACGTCGAGCGGGACCGGACGCGGCGCGGGCCGCCCGCCCGGGTCCCGGATGACGAGCGCGAGCCCACCGAGCAGCAGGGTCGGGACGACGTTGAGGAAGAACACCGCCCGCCAGCCCGGCCCCGCCGCCAGCGCCCCGCCCAGCACCGGACCGGCCGCGGCGGCGAGCCCGATCGAGCTGGTCCGCACGGCGATCGGCATCCGCAGCCGGTCGGGCGGGTACGCGGCCCGCAGCATCCCGAGCGTCGCCGGTTGCAGCAGGGCCCCGAACACGCCCTGCACGACCCGCAGTCCGATCACCCACCCGACATCCGGCGCGAGGCCGATGGCGGCCGACGTCAGGCCGAAGCCCACCATGCCGATGCCGAACAGGCGTTGCTGCCCGTACCGGTCCCCGAGCCGCCCGGCGAACACCAACAGGCCCGCGACGGCGATGAGATACCCGGTCCCGGTCCACTGCGCCTCGACGAGGGACGCCCCCAGATCCTGTTGCAGGGTGGGCCGGGCGATGGTGAGGACGGTGCCGTCCAGCGCGACGACCATGGCCCCGACGACGCTCCCGGCCAGCGTCAGCCGACGGTTCACCGGGCACCTTCCGGGCCGAGGTGGGCGTCCAGGGCGGCCCGCAGCAGCGGGGCCAAGTCCTCGGTGCCGGTGGCGAGTTGGAGGCTGCCCCAGCTCCACAGCTGGGCGATGCCGTGCAGGTTGGCCCAGAGCGCGCCCGCGACCGTCCGGGCGTCGAGGTCGGGACGGGCGAGGGCGGTCAGCTCCACCAGCCGGGCGAACAGTGGCAGGCTGGTGTCCCGGAGCCCCAAGTGGCCGCTCTCCAGCAGGTCGTGACGGAACATCAGCTCGTACATCCCACGGTTCCCGCACGCGAAGTCGAGGTAGACGCGGGCCAGCACGGCCAGTTGGGCGCGGGGCGGCCTCGTATCGGCGGCGGCCGCCACCGCCGTTCGCCCGGCGAGGTCGGCGAAACCCCGGCGGGCGATGGCCGACAGCAGCTCCAGGTGGGTCGGGAAGTAGCGGCGCGGCGCCCCGTGCGAGACGCCCGCCCGGCGTGCGATCTCCCGCAGGGTCAACGCCTGCGCCCCTTCCCGGGCGACCAGCTCCACCCCGGCGTCGACCAGCCGATCCCGCAGTCCCGCTTCCGTTTCAGGCATGGACCGTGTCTACCAGGTAGGCGTAGACACTGTCTACTCGGCATGGTGGAAGGAGGGGCCGTGGTGTTTCGAGGAAGCCGCCCGCCCGGGAATGCGGCGGCGGACGGCACGGTTCTGACCCCACACGAGCCCGCACACGGAACCCCGGACAGGACGGCGGACATGAGCGAAGAGACCACCGAGGGCGCACTGCTCAAGCTGCTCACCGAGGGCAGGGACGGGGTGCTGGTCACCCTGAAGCGCGACGGCCGGCCCCAGCTGTCGAACGTCGTGCACAGCTACCACCCGGACGAGCGGATCGTGCGGATCTCCGTCACCGACGACCGCGCCAAGACCCGCAACCTGCGCCGCGACCCCCGTGCCTCCTACCACGTGACCGCCCCCGACCGCTGGGCCTTCACGGTCGTCGAGGGCACCGCCGAGCTGTCCCCGGTCGCCGCCGACCCGCACGACGACACGGTCGAGGAACTGATCCGGCTCTACCGTGAGGTCCTCGGCGAGCACCCCGACTGGGACGACTACCGCGCGACCATGGTCCGCGACCGGCGCCTGGTGGTCAGGCTCCCGGTGGAGCGGGCCTACGGCATCCCCCGGCGGACCGAGGGGGAGTGACCCCCGGGCGGCCGGAGCGGCTACGGGGCCCCTGCTGCTCCGGTACTACGGGGCTCACCCTCCGGTACGACAGGGAGCCAGCGGGGCGCGGCAGGCGTAAGGGGCGCCCCTGACATCGACATCAGGGGCGCCCCTTACCCGCACCGGGCCGCCCCCCCCGTACGCCTCCGGAGGGAGCGGGTCAGGCGGTGACCCGCTCCCTCCGGGCCGCCCGCTCCGGTGTGCGCTCGCCGAGCCGTTCCGTCGGGATCTGGTGACTCTCGCGGGCCGTGAGGGCGGCGATCACCGGCGGGACGCACAGGGCCGCCGTGAACAGCCCCACCGCCGACCAGCCCCGTCCGTCGGGACCGGCGATCCGCGCCGCGAAGGTGGCCGCGAACCCGGCCACGGCGAAGCCGGTCTGGGTGCCGATGGCCACGCCGGACAGCCGGACCCGGGTGGTGAACATCTCGCCGTAGAAGGAGGGCCACACGCCGTTCGCGGCGCTGTAGACGACCCCGAAGCTGACGATGCCGAGCAGCAGGACCAGCGGGTAGGAGCCGGTGGAGATCGCCCAGAGGTAGAGGAACATCGTCACCGCGCTGCCGACCGCGCCGAACAGATACACCGGGCGGCGCCCGACACGGTCCGACAGCGTCGCCCACAGCGGGATCGCGCCGAGCGCCACCAGGTTGGCGAGCGCGCCGACCCACAGCATCGACGAACGGGACATGCCCACCGCGTCGCTCGTCGCGTACGCCAGCGCCCACACCGTGAAGATCGTCGACACCGAGGCGACCAGCGCGCCCGCGACCACCCGCAGCACATCCGCCCAGTGCTCCCGCATCAGCACCACCAACGGCAGCCGCACCGCGCCCGCCGAAGCGGCCTGCCGCGTGAACGCCGGGGTCTCCGCCAGCCGGCGCCGGATCACATAGCCGACCACGGCCACCCCGATGCTCAGCCAGAACGGCACCCGCCAGCCCCACGACAGCAACTGCTCCTCGGGCAACTGGGCGATGACCAGGAAGACCAGCGTGGCCAGCAACTGCCCGCCCTGGGTGCCGCCCAGCGTGAAACTGGTGAAGAAGCCGCGTCGGCGGGGCGGCGCGTGTTCCAGCGTCATCGAATTGGCGCTGGCCTGCTCGCCCGCCGCCGAGATGCCCTGGAGCACCCGGCACGCCACCAGCAGCACCGGCGCGAGGCCGCCGACCTGGGCACGGGTGGGCAGACAGCCGATGAGGAACGTCGACACGCCCATCAGGATCAGCGTGAAGACCATGATCTTCTTGCGGCCGACCCGGTCCCCGAAGTGGCCCAGGAAGAGCGCGCCGACCGGCCGCGCCGCGTACGCCACCCCGAACGTCGCCAGCGACAGCAGGGTCGCGTTCGCCGGGTCGGACTCGTCGAAGAACACCTTCGGGAAGATCAGCGCGGCGGCGCTGCCGTAGATGAAGAAGTCGTAGTACTCCAGGGCGCTGCCGATCCAGGCGGCGGCCGCCGCCTTCCCCGGCTGGCCGGGAGGCGCGGCGGGTTCGGCGGGCGTGGCGGGGACGGGCACGGCGGTACTCCTTCGGGGGCTCCGGCAGGGACGGAGTGAGCGGCGGGAGGAGGCCGAATCCCAGGGATGGCGGGTCGGCGGACCGGGGGCTTAATTAACCCACTGGGTAGTTAGTCGTGATGGGTAGGGATGTTGCGCCCGTGTTTCCCCGCTGTCAAGAGGTCGCGCACGGGCCCGTCAGCCCGCCGTACGGTCCGCCGTGAGGTAGGCGATCACCAGGTCACCGAGCATGGTGCGGTAGTGGTCGCGCCGGGCCGGGTCGACCAGGTCGCGGCCGAACAGCGCGCCGAAGGTGTGCCGGTTGGCGACCCGGAAGAAGCAGAACGAGCTGATCATCGCGTGCAGGTCGACGGCGTCCACGTCCGCCGTGAAGACCCCGGACTCCTGTCCGGCCGCCAGAATCCGGCGGATCACGTCGAGCGCGGGCGAGCCGATCCTGCCGAGCTTCTCGGAGCCGGCGATGTGCTCGGCCTCGTGGATGTTCTCGATGCTGACCAGCCGGATGAAGTCGGGGTGCTGCTCATGGTGGTCGAACGTCACCTCCGCGAGCCGCCGGATGGCCGCGACCGGGTCCAGATGCTCGACGTCCAGCGTCTGTTCGGCCTCCCGGATCACACCGTAGGCCCGCTCCAGGACGGCCGTGAACAGCTGCTCCTTGCCGCCGAAGTAGTAGTAGATCATCCGCTTCGTGGTGCGGGTGCGGGCGGCGATGTCGTCGACCCGGGCCCCCGCGTAGCCGACCCGGGCGAACTCGCCGGTCGCGACGTCGAGGATCTCGGCCCTGGTGCGGGCGGCGTCACGGATGCGCCCGTGGGGTCGTGCCGGTTCGTCGACGCTGGTCATCGGGTTCCTTCGGGGGAGAGGCCGGTGCCCGCGATTGTAGAAGCCGGGGGCCGGGGCGGCTGCGGCGAGGTGGGCCCGGACGCCCGTTCGTCGCGGCCGGGGGGTTCCCCTGAGCCGTCCCGGCTGCTATCACTAACGTACTAGTTCGTACATTAGTCAGCCGCTGGGAGGGCCGCCGTGGCCAAGGACTCGTATCTCGTCGGGCTGATCGGCTCCGGCATCGGCCCCTCGCTCAGCCCCGCCCTGCACGAGCGCGAGGCCGACCGGCGGGGGCTGCGCTATCTCTACCGGCTCATCGACATCGACGTCCTCGGGGTACCGCCCGAGGCGGTCGGCGATCTGCTGCGGGCCGCGCGTGACCTGGGCTTCGACGGGCTGAACATCACCCACCCCTGCAAGCAGCTCGTCCTGGACCACCTCGACGCGCTCGCCCCGCAGGCCGAGGCGCTCGGCGCCGTCAACACCGTCGTCTTCGAGGACGGCCGCGCCATCGGCCACAACACCGACGTCACGGGCTTCGCCGCGTCCTTCGCGCGCGGTCTGCCGTACGCCCCGCTGGAACGGGTCGTCCAGCTCGGCGCGGGCGGTGCGGGCGCGGCCGTCGCCCACGCCCTGCTCACCCTCGGCGCCGGACGCGTCACCCTCGTCGACGCCCGGCCCGAACGGGCCACCGCCCTCGCCGCCGCCCTGAACCGGCACTTCGGCCCCGGCCGCGCCACCGGCGCCGCCCCCGACGCCCTGCCCGAGCTGACCGGCACGGCCGACGGCATCGTCCACGCCACGCCCACCGGCATGGCCGCGCACCCCGGACTGCCCCTGCCCGCCGCGCTGTTGCGCCCCGAGCTGTGGGTCGCCGAGGTGGTCTACCGCCCGCTGGAGACCGAACTCCTCCGTACCGCACGGGACGTGGGCTGCTCTGTCCTCGACGGCGGTGGCATGGCCGTCTTCCAGGCCGCCGACGCGTTCCGCCTGTTCACCGGCGAGGACCCCGACACGGCCCGGATGCTCACCGACATCGAGGAACTCGCGGACGCCGTCACTACGCCGAAGTGAACCCCGGGGCGAGCGGCACGGGAGCCAAAAGGGAAGCCTGGCAGGTTAAGTGACGGAACGTCAGAATTGACGCACCGTCAGAGATGAAGCGCCGTGGGAAATGACGCGCCGTCAGAAATGAAGGGCCGCGAGCGGCGACGCACCGTCTGAAGCGAAGCAGCGCACCCAAGTGAAGCAGCGCACCCAAGCGAAGCAGCGCACCGAAGTGAAGCGAGGCCCCGCCATGTCCACCCGCCCCTCAGCCTCCCCCTTCCCCACCCCCGCCGTCCGGCCGGGCAGCGCGCCCGTGCCCGCCGCCCTGCGCACCTCCATCGCCACCGTCTGCCTCAGCGGTTCGCTCACCGAGAAGCTCACGGCCGCCGCCCGGGCCGGTTTCGACGGCGTCGAGATCTTCGAGAACGACCTGCTCGCCAGCCCCCTCACCCCCGAGGAGGTGCGCGCCCGCTGCGCCGACCTCGGCCTCACCATCGACCTCTACCAGCCGATGCGGGACATCGAGGCCGTCCCCGCCGACCTCCTCGCCGCCAACCTGCGCCGCGCCCGGCGCAAGTTCGAGCTGATGAACCGGCTCGGCGCCGACACCGTCCTGGTCTGCTCCAGCGTCAGTCCCCAGGCCGTCGACGACGACGCCCTCGCCGCCGACCACCTCACCCAACTCGCGGACCTCGCGCAGGACTTCGGGGTCCGGGTCGCCTACGAGGCGCTCGCGTGGGGCCGCCATGTCTCCACCTACGACCACGCCTGGCGGATCGTCGAGGCGGCCGACCACCCCGCCCTCGGCACCTGCCTCGACAGCTTCCACATCCTCTCGCGCGGCACCGACCCCAAGGCGATCGAGGACATCCCCGGCGAGAAGATCTTCTTCCTCCAGCTGGCGGACGCCCCGCTGCTCGCCATGGATGTCCTCCAGTGGAGCCGCCACTACCGCTGCTTCCCCGGACAGGGCGGCTTCGACGTCGCGCACCTGGTCCGGCACGTGCTGCGCGCCGGATACACCGGACCGCTCTCCCTCGAAGTCTTCAACGACGTCTTCCGGCAGGCCGACGCCGGACCGACCGCCGTCGACGCGCACCGCTCCCTGCTGGTCCTGCGCGAGAGCGTCGGCCTCGCGGACCTGCCCGCCCCGGTCGTCCCCACCGGCATCGCCTTCGCCGAACTCACCACGCCCGACGCCGAACCCGTCACCTCCGTGCTGGCCGCCCTCGGCTTCACCCGCACCGCCCGCCACCGCAGCAAGCCGGTCGACCTCTGGCAGCAGGGCGAGGCCCGCGTCCTGGTCAACACCGGCCCCGCCGCCCGCCGGGACGGCACCGGACTCGCCGCGATCGGCCTGGAGTCACCGGACCCGGCCGCCGCCGCCCGCCGCGCCGAGGCCCTCCTCGCCCCGGTACTGCCCCGCCGCCGCGCCCCCGAGGACGCCCCGCTGGACGCCGTCGCCGCACCCGACGGCACCGAACTCTTCTTCTGCGCCGCCGACCACCCCGAACTCCCCGGCTGGCGAGGCGACTTCGAGGACATCCGGGCCGCCGCCGACGGCGCGGTCATCACCCGCGTCGACCATCTCGCCCTCACCCAGCCCTGGCACCACTTCGACGAGGCGGCCCTCTTCCACCGCAGCGTCCTCGGGCTCCGCGCCCAGGAGAGCGTCGACGTCGCCGACCCCTACGGCCTGCTGCGCAGCCGCGCCGTGACGGACACCGAGGAGCGGGTGCGGATCGTGCTGTCGGTCGGTGCGGCCCCCGCCGACGACACCGTGCACGCCCAGCACATCGCCCTCGCCACCTCGGACATCGTCGCCGCCGCCCGCCGGTTCCGCGCCGCCGGTGGCCGGTTGCTGGCGATGCCCGCGAACTACTACGACGACCTCGCCGCCCGATTCGACCTCCCCGAGGGCGAGTTGGCGACCTTCCGGGACCTCGGCATCCTCTACGACCGGGACGCGCAGGGCGAGTTCCGGCACTGCTACACGCAGACCGTCGGACGCGTCTTCTTCGAACTCGTCCAGCGCGACGGGGGCTACCGGGGCTACGGCGCCCAGAACGCACCGGTACGGCTGGCGGCCCAGCACGGCGCACGCCGACTCACTGGCGGCTGACGCTGCGGGTGACGCCGGTGACGACCGTGGTGGCGAGCACCCAGCCGGTGATGATCAAGGCGTAGGACAGCGCCTGGTACCAGCCGTCGGGTGCGAACGCCCCTTCCTGACCGAAGGAGATGACCGGCAGCAGCAGGTCCAGGGTGTAGAACACCGCGTCGAAGTGCGGGGACTCGGACGTCTTCAGCGGGCGCGGCGGATGCAGCGCGTAGACCAGCGACCCGGCCGCGAGCAGCGACACCAGCCAGGCAGCGGCCCGCAGCGGGCGGAACCCGTAGCCGACGGTGATGTCCTGGAGGTGGCCCCAGAGGCGCCCGTACCAGGGAAGGGTGGCACGCAGCCTGCGTTGCCCCGCGAGTTGGACCGCGCGGGCCCCGCGGTCGTCGCCGATACGCCGATAGGCGGCCGTCAACTGCTCGTAGGCGTACGGGACATAGCCCTCACCGTCCCGTTCGAGGAGCGGCAGCCGGCGTTCGGCGGGCTCGTGCGGGGTGAGCGCGGTGAACGTCAGCTCGTTCAACAGCACCTCGCCCGGCACCACTTCGGGCGCGAAACTGAGGACGTCGATGCGGGAGCGGCGCAGATGCAGCGTGCCGCGCACGGGTTCGGCGCCGCTCAGCCAGAGTTCGCCGATCACACAGCTGCTGGCCCGCAGGGCGACCCCGCCGGGGTGCCGGAGCCGGGAGTGGGACAGGTCGAGCCGCCCGGCGATCCGCGCACCCCGCAGATCCACCTGGCCCCGGGTGCGCACCTGGCGGGCGTTCACGTCGGCGCTCGCGTCGAGGGTGAGGGCGCTGAGGGCGGTGGCGCCGGGGTGGTCGAAGCGGGCGCCCTCGATGTTCAGGGTGCCGCTGACCGAGGTGCCGTTGAGCCGGGTCTCGCCCCGCACGGACAGCTCGGGCGCCCACAGGTCGTCGCCGATCACCGCCTGGGTGAGCTGGAGGGCGGCCTGTGTGCCGTCGGACGCGACGAGCCGGGCGCGTTCCATGAAGAGGGCGGCGGCTATCTGGGCGCCGCCCAGGCGCAGCGGGCCGTTGAGGTGGCAGTCGGTGAGGCGTAGGACGCCGTCGATGCGGGAGCCGCCGAGGTTGAGGCCGGGCAGCACGCTGCCGCGCAGGTTGAGCTGGCGCAGCCGGACCGCGTACAGCTCGGGGGTCTCGTCGAAGCGGCAGTGGGTGAGGCTGACCGGATGGTCGAGCACCCCGTGCGTGAGACGGAGGGTGCCGGTGATCCGGGCGCCCCGCACCTTGAGGGCGGCGATCTCGCCCTCCCGCTGTGGCGCCGAGACCAGGAGGGTCTTCAACACCGAGGCGCGCAGGGTCCGTTCGGGCCCCCACGTGTCCTCGCCGGTGGCGTCCTCGTCGGGTCCGGTGCGGAAATCCACCGGGTGGCCGCAGGCGAACGCCCGCCACACGCTGGTCTCGGCCGGGGTCAGATCGTCGATCTCCATCAGCCTGGACTCTGGTGCGGCGGGCGCGCGCTGTCAACGGCCCTATGACGTACGGGCGTTCCACTCGGCGATCACGGGCCGGCCGTGTTCCGTCGACAACCGGCTCACCGAACCGGTCGCCAGCTGGAACAACCGCCCTTCCTCGGGCGGCAGTCGGAGCCGCCGGGCGGTCAGGACGCGCAGGAAGTGGGAGTGCGCGACAAGCAGGACGTCCCCGTCCGGGAGGGCGGCCTCGACGCGGCCCAGCACGCGGTCGGCACGGGCGCCCACCTCGGCCGGTGACTCGCCGGGATGGCCGTCGGTGCCCGGTGGGACGCCGTCCGTCCACAGGTCCCAGTCGGGCCGGGTGCGGTGGATGTCCACGGTGGTGATGCCCTCGTAGCCGCCGTAGTCCCATTCGTGCAGGTCGGGGTCTGTCACGGCCCCGGTCAGGCCCGCGAGTTCGGCGGTGCGCAGCGCACGTTCGAGCGGGCTGGTCAGGATGAGCGCGTAGGTCCGCCGCGACAGGAGAGGAGCGAGGGACTTGGCCTGGTCCTCACCGTGGTGGGTGAGGGGCAGGTCGGTCCAGCTGGTGTGCTGGCCCGACACGCTCCACTCCGTCTCGCCGTGGCGGACCAACAGAAGGTCCCCCACGGTGACTTACTCCTTCGCTTCGACGGCGTGCCCGCCGAACTGGTTGCGCAGCGCCGCGATCATCTTCATCTGCGGCGAGTCGTCCTGCCGCGACGCGAACCGCGCGAACAGGGACGCCGTGATCGCGGGCAGCGGTACGGCGTTGTCGATCGCGGCCTCGACGGTCCAGCGGCCCTCGCCTGAGTCCTGCGCGAACCCCTTGAGCCTGTCGAGGTGTTCATCGGCGTCGAGGGCGTCCACGGCGAGGTCGAGCAGCCAGGAGCGGATGACGGTGCCGTCCTGCCAGGAGCGGAAGACCTCGCGCACGTCGGTGACGGAGTCGACCTTCTCCAGCAGCTCCCAGCCCTCGGCGTAGGCCTGCATCATGGCGTACTCGATGCCGTTGTGGACCATCTTGGAGAAGTGCCCGGCGCCGACCTTGCCCGCGTGGACATAGCCGTAGGGGCCCTGCGGCTTGAGCGCCTCGAAGATCGGCTGGAGCCGCTCGACGTGCTCCTTGTCGCCGCCGACCATCAGGGCGTAGCCGTTCTTCAGTCCCCAGACGCCGCCGGAGACACCGGCGTCGACGAAGCCGATGCCCTTGGCGCCCAGCTCCTCGGCGTGCTGCTCGTCGTCGGTCCAGCGGGAGTTGCCGCCGTCGACGACGATGTCGCCCGCTTCGAGGAGGGTGCCGAGTTCGTCGACGACGGACTGGGTGGCGGCGCCGGCCGGGACCATCACCCAGACCACGCGCGGCGCCTGGAGCTGCCCGACCAGTTCGGTGAGGCTGTCCACGTCGGAGACGTCGGGGTTGCGGTCGTAGCCGACGACGGTGTGCCCGGCGTTGCGGACACGCTCGCGCATGTTGCCGCCCATTTTGCCGAGGCCGATGAGGCCGAGCTGCATGGCTGTCATGTCAGTTCACTTCCTTGAGTTCGCGGTAGGCGGCCACGAGAGCGCGGGTGGAGGGGTCGAGACCGGGGACGTCGGCGCCCTCGGTGAGGGCGGGTTCGACGCGCTTGGCGAGGACCTTGCCCAGCTCCACGCCCCACTGGTCGAAGGAGTCGATGTGCCACACCGCGCCCT